>JAQULK010000001.1 GCA_028718635.1 Candidatus Paceibacterota bacterium | reverse complement strand
TTTAGGCGGGGGAGGAAGGAGAGGATGACGCCAGGTCAGCATGTCCCTTTGATACCCTGGGCTACACACATAATACAATGGCTACTACAACGCGCAGCGACGAGGCGACTCTGAGCTAATCGTTTAAAAGTGGCCCTAGTTCGGATTGGAGTCTGCAACTCGACTCCATGAAGCTGGAATTGCTAGTAATCGCAGGTCAGCTAAACTGCGGTGAATACGTTCTCAAGTCTTGTACTCACAATAAAAGCGCGCAGCAGCTTAATTTTCTAAATGGTTTAAATCCATTCCTTCGATTCGTAATCGAAGCGTAGTAGAAAGATAGCCTTTTACCGCGAGGTAAATGGTGGAGGATCTGGAAACAAAGAGCAGCCCGACATAAAAAAGAGTCAGTTGACCTACTAGTGGGTGGTGAGGGTAGGGAAAACTCGTAGAAAAGCTCGTTTGGGATGTTTGGAAAAGAATTTTAAGTGACCTGTGGAGATCTGATGTTGTTGTCATTTCGAAAGATATGATATAATTAAACTTACGCAGCGTCAGAAGTCAGCTGAATCATAGTACCTCGACCTTATGTCAAGGGAAGGTATTCACTCTATGCAAAACATTAACCCAGATTACATTATAGGTTTAGTGGATGGCGAAGGCAGTTTTACTGTTTACGTTCGAAATCCTTCTAAAGTTTCTCATTCTCGGAGAGTTAAAATAGAACCAAAATTTTATTTGAAACTTGTTGAGAAAGATAAAAAGATTTTATATCAATTAAAAAATTTCTTTGGTTGTGGCAGTGTGTATTTTCAAAAAGATACGCGTCCCAATCATCAAAATTGTTATAGATATGAAGTTTACAATAGAAACGACCTAAAATCAGTCATAATTCCATTTTTCAAGAAACACATATTGAAATTTCCTTCAAAAAAGAAAGATTTCGATATATTTTGCAAAATGTTTTCGATGATTGATAATGGTATACATTTAAAAGAATCTGGATTAAAGAAGTTGTATTCCTTAAAACAACACATGCATTAGAGCTCGCCGAATACGGGAAATCCGTCCGTTCGGTGGGAACACAAATTCGTAGTTTAACGAAAGTATTCGCCCGTCAAGTCAAGGGAGCCGGGAGTACCCGAAGTATCCGCATAAGTGGGTCCTAAGGTAAGCTCGGTGACAGGGACTAAGTCGTAACAAGGCACGGCTAGCGGAAGCTGGTCGTGGAATAATTCAATTTGAAAAACGTCCCAGTTTTATGAAAGAAATTTTATAGAATTGAGTTTCTCGTCTCAAAACGAAAACTGACCTCGGAGAGGTTGGATATATTGAGTCGGTATTGTGTCGCTCAATTGACGACACAATAGTCTAAATATGTTGTGGACTTAAAAAGATATATTGACAGAGAGGAAAGACTCTTAAGTTATAAGAACGAAACAAAACAAACAACAGCAACAAAAAAATACCAAGGGGAACCCTTGGTATTTTTTTGTTTGTGATATAATTTATTTATGGTAGAGACTAAAAGTAAAAAAAGAGTTGGAGTGTTGCGAGGCGGTTCGGGAAAACACTATAAGTCTTCCTTGCAGAAAGGCGGGGAAATTATTTCGCATATTTATGAAAGATTGGGAAAGAAGTATAAAGTGATGGATATTTTAGTTGACAAGGATTATGTTTGGCATTTAGGCGGCTTGCCGATCAATACTAGTGATTTAATAAATAAAATTGATGTAGTGTGGAACACAACACACCCAAGCTTTTCAAACATTCTCGACAGCTTAGCCATTCCCAATGCGGGCAATAAAGATTATTTGTTAGAAAAACTAAAGCAATTCGGTGTGCAAATGCCTCGATCTGTAATTTCTCCTAAGTCTGCGCGAGAAGTTTTTGGAAAATTTGGAGCGCCGTGGATTGTAAAAAGTTCTAACGAAATTAGAATAGTAAAAACTTTTGATGAACTTTCAAAAATTATAAACGACAGTGATGACGTAATAGTGGAAGAATTTATTCTCGGGAAAATTGCGTCTCTGCATTCTGTTCCAGGATTCCGCGGACAGGAAATTTATATTTTTCCACTTGGAAACTCTTTTGGTTCCTTTTCCGATGCTGAAAAAGAAAGATTGAATGCTTTAGTGAAAGATTTGCATAAAAATATTGGCGGAGGCCACTATCTAAAAATGGATTTTGTTTTGAATTCCAAGAGCAAGATTTATCTTTTGCAAATTACCGGAATACCTGATTTAAAACCAGATTCGCATTTCTCTCAAGTTTGTGGATATGTCGGCGCCGAACCGCACACTGTCATAGAGCATATTTTAGAAAGAGCCTTAGAAAGAAAGGCATAAATCGGGCCGTAGTATACCGGTCGTACGCATCCTTCGGGAGGATGTAGACTGGGTTCGATTCCCAGCGGCCCGAACTTTGTGATACAATATATTTAAATTATTTTTATCTGTAGCGGGTGATCGCACTCACATAGGCACATATGTTGGAGGTTAGCCATCACCCGCTTCAAATGAAAATAATTTTTTTTTGTAAAAAAGAAAAATGAAAACAATTTTTATAATGCGCACATAATTTTTTGCTAAAAATTTGCTATGCTCGGCGCGTCCGCCTGCGCAATGCATTCTAAAAACTTTTTCATTTTTCTTTTTAAAAAAGTTATCCACAGTTTTGTGAAAAAAGTATTGTTTAATTTTTTATTATGCGAGATAATTAATGTAGTTCGAAGCAATAAATATTTTCGGTCGGTTTATTGCAAACTAAAATTAAAAAAATAATTTCGCGTAAGCGACAAATAATATGGCAGCAAAAAAGAAAGCAAAGAAGGCAGCAAAAAAGACTACAAAGAAGCGAGCATAGTCCCGACCAAAGTCGGGATCCCGACATAGGTCGGGATTTCTTAGAAAAATCCTCCGTTCGGAGGATTTTTCATTTTATGCTAGTATATATATATGAGTTTATATAGTAAAATATTTGGAGACGAAAGCTCTAAATTCATAAAAGATACGGAAAAAATAGTGTCCAAAATCAATGTTTTAGAGGCGGATATTTCGGTCTTAACAGATGACGCTTTTCCTAAAAAAACTCTGGAATTCAAGGATAAATTAAACAATTCTAGTAATAAAGCAGAAACTTTAAACGAAATATTACCAGAAGCTTTTGCTCTCGTGAGGGAAGCGTTGAGAAGAGTAGATAATAAACGTCTTTTTGATGTTCAGCTTGTCGGAGGTTTGGCATTACATGAAGGTAAAATTGCTGAAATGAAAACGGGAGAAGGAAAAACTTTTGTTGCGGTTCTTCCTGCATATTTAAATGCGCTTACATCCGAGGGGGTGCACATTGTCACAGTCAATGATTATCTTTCTAGGATAGGCGCGGTATTGATGGGTCAAGTTTATAATTTTTTAGGATTAAGCGTCGGAGTTATTAATTCACAAAATGTTTCTTTTCTTTATGACGCCACGCACAAAGAAGAGGATTTAGAGAGAGACTCAGTCGGAGAATTTAAAATTGTTTATGATTTTTTGAAACCTTGTTCCCGCAGAGAGGCCTATGAGGCAGATGTAACTTATGGCACAAATCATGAATATGGTTTTGACTATTTACGAGATAATTTAGCTACGAGTGTAAATGATCTCGTGCAAAGAGGACACAATTTTGCCATTGTGGACGAGGTGGATTCTATTTTAATTGATGAAGCTCGCACCCCTCTTATTATTTCTTCTGCTTCTGGAGATTCTGAAGATTTTTATATAAAATTTTTTAACATTGCAAAACAACTCAAGCGCGATCTGGATTATGAGGTAGATGAGAAGCTAAAAGCGATATCTCTCTCTGATGCTGGTATAACAAAAGCTGAACAACTTTTAGGTATTGAAAATATTTACACAGAAAAGGGTATAAAATATGTGCATCATTTGG
Organism: Candidatus Paceibacterota bacterium; assembly: GCA_028718635.1. Lineage (NCBI taxonomy): Bacteria > Bacillati > Minisyncoccota > Minisyncoccota bacterium. The sequence continues at coordinate 668,052 of JAQULK010000001.1, read as the reverse complement.
AAACTGCCGTAAAAGCGCAAGCTATTTTTGAACGCGACAAAGATTACGTCGTGAAGGAAGGGGAAGTTATCATCGTGGATCCTTTTACCGGGCGTCTTCAGCCGGGCAGGCGTTGGAGTGAAGGTATTCATCAAGCGATAGAAGCGAAAGAGGGAGTAAAAATTGAAAAAGAGACTCGATCATCCGGTTCTATTACTTTTCAAAATTATTTTAGATTTTATAAAAAACTTTCCGGTATGACCGGAACAGCAGCCACTTCCGCAGAAGAATTTTTAAAAGTTTATGGGCTTGATGTTATTGTAATCCCGACCAATATGCCCGTCATTCGTATCGATCATAGTGATTTAATTTTTCAAACAGAAAAAGGAAAATTTCAAGCTATCGCCAGGAAAGTAAAAGAATTGAATTCAAAAGGAACTCCGGTTTTGATCGGCACCATCTCTATTGAAAAAAATGAACTTCTTTCCGTGTATCTCAAACAAGAAGGCGTGCAACATACGATATTAAATGCCAAAAATCATGAAAAAGAAGGTGAAATAATTGCGCAAGCGGGACGTCGGGGGGCAGTAACCATCGCTACAAATATGGCTGGACGCGGAATAGACATAAAACTCGGAGGCAATCCTTTGGTTCCCGGAGAATATGAATTTGTTAAAAGTGTTGGAGGACTTTTCGTTTTAGGCACAGAGAGGCATGAAGCAAGGAGAATCGATAACCAGCTACGAGGACGAGCTGGAAGGCAGGGCGATCCGGGAGAAACGCAGTTTTACGTTTCATTGGATGACGACTTGATGCGAGTGTTTGGTTCGGAAAAAATAAAAACAATGATGGGACGTTTTGGCATCTCCGAAGATCAGCCTATAGAAAATCGTTTTATCAGTAAAACCTTGGAAGGAGCTCAGGCAAAAATTGAAGGTTTTCATTTTGATGCCAGAAAAAACACCCTTGAATATGATGATGTGATGAATCATCAACGCAAAATAATTTACGAAAGAAGGCAAAAAATGTTGCGAGCGGATAGGACAGAAATTGAAGCTTTGCTTTATGATATTGCGATGACCAGGGAAAGCTTTGCTAAAGTTTTAGAGGAGAAAAGAAAAAAACTTGGTGAGGAGGCGTTTTTTGAAACTGTCAGAAGGATTGCTTTTTATGTAAATGACACGCTTTGGATGGAGCATTTGGAAGCGATGGATTATTTGCGTTCGTCGGTAAATTTGCGGGCTTACGGGCAGCGAGAGCCTATCGTGGAATATAAAAAAGACGGTCTTGCTATGTTTAAGGAAATGGAAATAGCTTTTAAGGATCAAGTTTCCTCGCTTATAAATAATATAAAAACCGATAATATTATAAATATAAAAGCTGAAGAAAGTACCCCGAAACAAACTTTAATCACGAGTCATGAAGAGCCGAGCGAAGATGCCAAAAGCGCCCAAACTGATCCAGTGAACAACATTGGTCGGAACGATCCGTGTCCTTGCGGAGCTATCAACCCGGCTACAGGTGAAGTATATAAATGGAAAAAGTGCGGAATGATCAATGCACCTCAGCACAGAAAATCGTTAGTTAATTAAAAAAATCTAAATGAATATTGGTGAATATATTAAAGAATATTCTAATGGAGAAAAGATTACTTTTTTAGAACTTCTTTTGGAAGTTCGAGAGTTAATTACGGAAATTATAAAATTTAATAAAAAAGGAATTCACGAAGAATTTGAAGACGTGTTACATTTTTTACAGCTTTGGTTATATTGGCGTTTTGGAATAAATGGAGAAATTTGGAAAATTACAAGAAATTCTGTAAAAAAATTTATGGATAGGAAATTAGTTTGGCGTGAGATTTATTTATTTGTTGGTTTACCCAAGGGCGTTTCTAATTTTTGTGGAAATTATAAAAGGGTTCAAAAAGTAGTAAGTCATTTGCAAAAATTTGGTGTTAATTTAGAAAAAGCCGAAGAAGCTCATAGAAAAATTGTATTAAAAACTTTGTTATAAAAATATGCGGTCGTCTACTTTTGTAGTATAATGAAATTATGGATAAAAAGATTGATTTTAAAAAAATTATTTTAATGACGGTTGCTACCGTAGGGGTTTTATCAATTGTGGTGTTGGCGCCCAATGCTTTACAAATTTTAAAACCATTTTTAAAACAAAAGAAAAAATATAATCTTAAATATTATTTAAATCAAAAAGCACAAAAACTTGTGAAAGATGGATTGCTTAAAATAGAAACAGAAAACGGGAAACAGTTTTTACGTTTGACTGAAAAAGGAAAACGAAAACTCCTTTATTATCAAATTAAAGAGAAAAAGAAAAATACTAAATGGGATGGCAAGTGGAGAGTAGTCATTTTTGATGTTTGGGAAAATGCCAGATCTAAAAGAAATCTTTTACGCTTAGAAATAAAAGATTTTGGTTTTATTCAACTTCAACGTAGCGTTTGGATTTATCCATATAACTGTGCAGAATTTATTGAGCTCTTAAAAACCGATTTGTCTTTTGGTAAAAATATAAGATATATGGTGGTAGAAAAGCTCGATTATGACGAAAATCTACGAAAACACTTTGGTCTAAAATAATGGTAATACTATAAAATAATGCGGTCGTCTATTTTTGTAATAAGTTGATTTTGGGGTATTATATATCTATGAAAAATTTAGAAATCGGAGGAATTTATGAACATTATAAGGGAACAAAAGTTAGGGTTCTCTTTGAGGCAGTGCACAGTGAGAATCAAGAACATTTAGTTATTTATATGCATTTAGAAGATGGAGGTATTTGGGCTCGGCCAAAGCATATGTTTTTAGAAAATATTGTATTGGACGGGAAGGAGATTGAAAGATTTAAAAAAATTGAACAAGAAATTTTAATAAAACCAAAATAAAAAATTTATTTATCCACAATTCTTATCAAAAAGTATTATGTTACAATAGAAATATGGCGAATCAATCATATAATATTCAGGTTTCTAAATATTTAATTACAAAAGATGGGTCAAATAATACATATTCACTTGAATTAGAGCAAGCTTCTGATCACAAGAGCTTGGTTTTTCATTTAAAGGCTGGAGATTATACGACAACGCTCACAAGCATTCTGCGTTTTTTTGAAGAGACTATAAAAAACGAAAATGTTACTCCTGAAATGCGAGCGTTACAGCTTGATTCTATCCGCAAAGTCATGAGCGATCTTTTATATATAAATAAATACTACAAAATTGTCCCACTGGAGAAGAAAAAAGAGAACGTATCCACTAATGCAAAACATAGTTAAAAATCTAAAATTAAAGAGGCGGGGAATTGCATTATTGGCAGGGATGCATTTTTATGGCAATCCTTCTAAAAAAATGAAGATTGCTGGGGTAACGGGGACAAATGGCAAAACGACCACAGCTACCCTTCTTTATAAAATAGCGATAGGTCTTGGCTATAAAGCAGGTCTTATTAGTACTGTAGAAAATATAATAAATGGAGACGTGGTTCTTTCCGAAGAAGGCAGACCAGTACCGGGAACGACCCCTGACCCGATAAATTTATATAAATTATTAAATAAAATGTCAGAGAAAGGGTGCGAATATGTATTTATGGAAGTGAGTTCGCATGCGCTTGATCAAAAAAGAGTAGCAGGAATAAATTTTGCCGGAGGAATTTTTACCAATCTGACTCACGATCATTTAGATTATCATAAAAATTTTGAGAATTATTTTGGAGCAAAAAAGAAATTCTTTAAGATGCTTCCACTTCACGCTTTTGCCCTTTCTAATACTGACGATGAATACGGAGAGAGGATGCTTGAAGAAATAAAAACTGGGAAAGTATCTTATGGATTCAAAGGCGGAGAAGATTTTCACGGAGAAATTTCTAAAATAGATTTTTCCGGTTCGGTTTTGAATTTTAATGGAATAGAAGTTAGTTCAAAACTTCTTGGTAAGTTTAATGCTTACAACTTACTCTCAGTGTGGAGTGCGAGTGAACTCTTGGGTTTTGATATGGATAAAGTAAAAAAGATTTTAGAAAATATTGAGCCTCCCCGTGGACGTTTTGAGCATTTTGTGTCTCCGAATGGAGTTTCAGTAATTGTGGATTATGCGCATACGCCCGATGCTTTAGAGAAAATTTTGATGGCTATAAAAGAGATAAAACCAAAAGAGGGCAAGGTAATTTCTATATTTGGATGTGGAGGCGACAGAGATTCGACAAAAAGAAGAATCATGGGTCATATCGGGGCAACGCTTTCTGATATTGCAATTTTTACTTCTGACAATCCTAGAAGCGAAGATCCAGACAAAATCATTGAACAAATGAAAGAATGCTTATCTCCCGAACTTTTAGAAAAAGTAAAAACTATAACTAATCGACATGAAGCAATAAAGGAAGCAGTTAGAATTGCGAAAGTGGGTGACATTATACTTTCCGCCGGCAAAGGACACGAGGACTATCAAGAAATAAAAGGAATAAAACATCATTTTGATGATATGGAAGAGCTTAAGAAAGCATTTCAATAAATCTTATGCTAATATGGTTTTATGGCTCCAAAAGCTAAAACTTTTAAGTTTATTGGTTATCAGATTTATTCAGAAAGGGCAGAAATAATCTTTAAATACAGCATAGAATTTTATAATTGTGAACCTATAAATTTCTCTGAAATCATAATTTTACCTAAGATTTCAAAGAATCTAAAAAAAAAAGAGATTCATAAGTTTCTTGAGCCTTTGAGTTTAATTTTAGGGATCAGTTATTATAAATTATATTGTCCACCAAAAATTTCAACCCTTTTTGAACTTTCGAAAGAAGAAGCTGAGTTTTGGAATACTGTTTATCAGAAAGGCCTTGGAGAATTTTTATATAGAAATAAACTAGATTCTCAAAAACTAGCAAAGTTTCCATATAAAAATAAAAAGACTAAAACTGTACGTATAGAAACAAATAATTCTATTTTACTTGGAATAGGTGGTGGCAAAGATTCTATTGTTGCCATGGAACTTTTAAAGAATTTTAAGACTTCTTTATTCTTAGTTGAAGCAGGGCGTCCCGATTTGATTTCTAATAGAATTATTGAAGAATCCAATAAGTCTTCGTTTATCATAAAAAGAATTCTCGACCCAAAAATTTTTAAGGAATATGAAGGATCTTATAATGGACATATTCCAGTTTCAGCAGTTTTTGCATTTTTAGGAATTTTATCGGCTTTCTTGTATGAATATGAATATGTTGTCGTAGGTAATGAATTCAGCAGTAATTTTGGCAATATAAAATACAAAGGTGAAGTGATTAATCATCAATGGAGTAAGTCCGCTGAATTTGAATCATTATTTCAGGAATATGTTAGGACATTCATTACTCCAGATATTGTTTATTTTTCTCTGCTTCGTCAGTTTCATGAAATTAGAATTGCAAAAATGTTTGCTCAACATAAAAAATATTTCCCTCTATTTTCTAGTTGTAATAGAAACTTTAGAATTTTTAAATCTCGCCCAATCTCTCTTTGGTGTGGGGAGTGCCCTAAATGTTTATTTGTTTTTTTAATGTTTACGCCTTTTGTTGAAAAAAAAAAATTGATTAAAATTTTTGGTAAGAATTTACTCGCTGATGAGAAACTTTTATCTTTATATAGAGATATTCTTGGTTTTGGAAAAATGAAACCTTTTGATTGTGTTGGAACATTTGATGAATCTCAAGTTGCTCTACATTTAGCTTCGAAAAAAGGTTTTGGGGAAGATATTGTTGTGAAAAATTTACTTCCTTTGGTAAAAGATGTTGAGAAAATTATTCCAAAAGTATTCAAAACTTATAGCGCTCCTACATTACCTACGCAATTTAAATTGCTTGGCTTAAAGAATGTGTGTATTCTCGGTTATGGCAAAGAAGGTAAAGTAACAGAAAAATATCTAAAGAAAAATTACCCTGAATTAAAAATCGGAATTCTAGATCAGAGCATTGATAAGAATTATCTTGAAAAACAAAGTGAATATGATTTTGCAATTAAAACTCCAGGTATTCCAAAAGATAAAGTAAAAATTACTTATACTACTGCTACAAATATTTTCTTTTCTAAAAATAAAAATTTTACTATTGGAATTACTGGGAGCAAAGGGAAAAGCACAACAACGAGTTTGATATATGAAATTTTTAAAAAATCTGGTAAAAAAGTTCGCCTATTGGGCAATATAGGCAACCCAATGCTTGGAGCATTACTTGACTCTCCAAAGCCTGATGAAATTTTTGTGATAGAGCTTTCAAGTTATATGCTGGAAGACATAGAATATTCACCGAATGTAGCCGTGCTCTTAAATTTATTTCCAGAACATATGAATTACCACAGAGGAGTGGAAAATTACTATCAAGCTAAAAATAATATTTTTAAATTCCAAAAGCCTGGAGACATTGCTCTCTGTCCGCCTTTTACTTCTAAAATTATATTCAAAAAGTCTGAAATATCTCTTCTCGGAAAACATAATTTAGAAAATATAAAAGTATCGGTAAAAGTCGCTAAGTTGTTTAATATTTCTGATAGTGTAATAAAAAAAACAGTTGCTAATTTTAAGGGTTTATCGCATCGTCTTGAATACGTAGGAGAATTTAAGGGGATAAAATTTTACGATGATGCTATCTCTACTACTCCGGAGTCCACCATTGCAGCTATTCAAGCTCTTCCAAATACTACTACGATTTTTCTCGGAGGAGAGGACCGCGGCTATCATTTTAATGAATTGGAAAAAGTTTTGAGAAAGAGTTATATAAAAAACATAGTATTATTTCCTGATACTGGTAAAAGAATTTTGAGGTCAAAAAAAGGTTTCAAAATTTTAGAAACACGAAGTATGGAGGAAGCAGTTAAGTTTGCTTTTAAAAATACACCCAAAGGAAAGGTTTGTCTTTTATCTACCGCGTCACCCTCTTATTCTCTTTGGAAAAATTTTGAAGAAAAAGGGGATTTGTTTAAAAATTTAGTGAAAAAATATGGAAAAATTTGATTTATCAAAAATTAAAAAAGTATTTTTTGTGGGAATCGGGGGGATCGGCATATCGGCTATTGCACGAATGATGCTTTTGGAAGGGAAAGATGTCTTTGGGTCAGACATCTCAATGAGTGGAATAACTGACGAGCTCCAAAGGCTCGGAGCTAAAATAACTTTGGGTCAAGCGATGGAATTGATTCCAAAAGATGTTGAATTGGTTATATTTTCGCTTTCAGTTGCTCAATATGACCCGAAGTTTTTTACTGAATTAAATAATTCTGGAGTTAAAAAATTAAGTTATCCAGAGGCATTAGGTATCGTGACTTCTAATAAGTACACCATTGCAGTTTCTGGTACTCATGGCAAGACCACCACTACAGCAATGATTGGCAAAATATTACTGGACGCAAAATTGGACCCTTCGGTAATTGTCGGGTCTTTACTAAAAGAAAGTAAATCAAATTTAATCATTGGAAGAAGTAAGTATTTTGTGGTGGAAGCTTGTGAATATAAAAGAGCTTTTTTAAACATTAAACCAAAAATTTTAGTGATTACGAATATTGAAGCAGATCATTTGGATTATTATAAAGATCTAGAAGACATTAAAAGCGCCTTTAAACAACTTGAAAAACAGAGTGAGAAAGTGATTTCAGATTATAGTAAATATTTAGACAAAGTTCCGAAGCTTTTAGTTCCAGGACAGCACAACAGAATGGATGCGGCAGCAGCCCTGGCGGTAGCCGACCTTTTGGGCATCAAAGAAGAAATAGCACAAAAGTCTCTTTCAGAATTTACAGGCACGTGGCGACGGTTAGAGAAAAAGGGTGTAACAAAAGAAGGAACAATCATTTATGACGATTACGCCCATCATCCTACGGAAGTAAAGGCAAGTCTAGAAGCTTTGCGAGAGCTGTATCCAAAAGGGCACCTGCCTACCGGACAGGCAGGGAAAAGAATCACAGTTCTCTTTCAACCGCATCTTTATAGCCGAACCAAAGCCCTTTTTGATGAATTTGTGACTTGTTTTGATGATGCTGACAACGTTTTGCTTTTACCAATCTATTTTGCCCGTGAAAATCCTGATCAAGAGGTTTCTAGTGAGAAATTAGCCATAGCAATGCGTACGCACCGCGGAGAAGTAACCGCTTTTAGCAGTTTTACTGAAGCAGAAGAGAGGGTAAGTAGGATGAAATTAGGTGAAAATGACGTATTTGTGACAATGGGAGCAGGAGAAGCGTATAAAGTTGCTGAGAAAGTATTTCCCGACCTTGTATCGGGACCCCGACTTTAAGGTCGGGGCAAAAAAGTTGTCCACAAGTCCTTAATTATCCTATTTTTAGTCCTTTTTGTCAATAGGTATATTCCATTATATCCTTATTTTACAAGGTATTTTTGATTTGACATATGACAAAAATGTTGCATAACTATTGACTTTTACTAAGACTAATGATATTATAAACGCGTAAGTCAAAGTTTGGCTGAAGTAGACAGTAGAGGTGTTGGCGGAGCAAATACCGCTATAATATGAAAAAAAACAATCTAATACGTTTTGCACAGTCTTTAGTGCTTTTGCCTGTTGTGATTATGCCAATCTCTATATCTGGCATTCATAATATTGAGACTTCTCAAAACGTGTTGGTCAAAAAAGTTAATATTGAATCCAAAGGAACTCTAGCTTTTAATCAGGTTATTGATCTTAAGGAAGACCCAAAAGTGGATGATAAGATCTTAGCACGACAGCAAAAGGCTGATGCTATTGATGCATATTTTGCCGAGCACGATATGCCACTTGAAGGAACTGGTATGAAAATGGTAGAAGAGGCGGAAAAGAACGACCTCGACTGGCGTTTGTTGCCGTCTATCGCGGTGCGAGAATCTACTGGAGGAAAATTCAAGTGTAAAAAAGTAGAAAATAATCCTTTTGGCTGGGGGTCATGCAAGATTGGTTTCAAATCAGTTGATGGAGCTATTGAAACCGTTGCTAAAAATTTAGGTGGAAATAACCCAAAGACTGCCAAACACTATGACGATAAAACTACTAAAGGAATCCTTCATGCTTATAATCCACCTTCTATAATTCCTAAATACGCTGATCAGGTTATATCTATAATGAAAGATATCGGAGATGAAGATCTAGCGATGGTCACCCAAAATTCAACTACATAAAAAACTGCCCCGACTTAAGTCGGGGCAGTTTTTTATCCTTTTTTATTCCAAATATATCAACGTCATTTTTTGATCTTTTGGTTCAAAGAGGGTAATTTGGAAATTGTAAGTTTTTCCAAGCTCTAATTTCTCGCGAAGTTTGGCCTCGGAAGCAAAGGTTGAGTTGTGTACAAGCCCTGCGACGCCTTCTTTTATAGATACGAGTGCGCCGTGTTTGTTGTATTTGATAACTACTCCTTTGATAATGTCTCCTTTTTTCAATTTTCCTTCAAACTCTTTCCATGGATTTTCTTTTAGAGCCTTAATTGAAAGAGAGATTTTGCCGTCCTTGATTTCAATTACTTTAGCTTTCACTTTATCTCCAACTTTGAAAATATTTCTTGGATCCTCAACTAATCCCCAATCAAGTTCGGAAATATGAACAAGCCCCTCTAACCCGTCTTCTAATTTCAGGAAGACGCCGAAATCGACAATACCCGCAACGGTGCAGTCTAAATTGTCTCCGACATTGTATTTGCTCAAAATCTCTTTTTTCTCTTCAGGATTATTGTCTTTTTCAGAAAAGATTAATTTTCCTTCTTTTGGAAGCGTGGAAATAATCATTACAGAAATATGTTCTCCGACAAGTTTCTTCAATTCTTTTAATATTTTGTCTTTATCTGAATCTAACACTCTAGGATAATGATCTGCTTTAAGCTGGGAAGCAGGCAGGAACCCTTGGATGCCTTGCCATTCCAAAATGAGGCCTCCTTTGTTCGCATCTTTTACTTCTAAATTTAAAATTGTTTTTGATTTGATAGCTTTCTCAGCTTCACTCCAAGCCAGAGCTTGTCTTGCTTCTTTTAAGGAAAGTTCGGTATAGCCGTTTTCATTTTCTGTTTCGACAATTTTTGCCTTGATAATGTCGCCAAGGTTGATCTTGTTTATGACATCCTTTGCATTAATAAATTCTCGGCCATAAATAATACCTATACCAAAGGGCGCCAAATCCACATATACTGAAGATTTTGCTATTAAAATTACCGGACCCTCTACAAGAGAATCAATTTCCGGTTTGTTGGCACTGCGATCTACGACCGAATTCAACACTAAATTTTCTTTTATTTCTTCGTTTTCCATATAATTAAAAAATCCGCCTTTAAGCGGATATAAGGTCTAGGTTTTTTGACAACTTGTCAAAAGGTTACCCTAAATCCATGCTTTTCCGCCAGTAGGCGGATCAGCCAACTGGCTGATAATATTTCCAATATAGCAAAAATTATGTTAGAATGCAAATAATGATAATCACATACAACGGACGCCAATTTTTTAAAATACAGCAAGGGGAGATGGTGCTCGCTTTTAATCCCATAAGTAAGAATTCAAAAATCAACGCACCGGCGCATTTTGGCGCAGATGTCGCTTTGGTAACTACCAATCATCCTGACTATAACGGTATAGAACAATTAAGCCATGGCGAGCGAACGCCTTTTGTTATCAACGGACCGGGAGATTATGAAATAAAAGAGATTTTTATCAAAGGTCTCTTGTCGCATTCATTGATTGCCGGAAAGAAATATATTAATACTATTTATTCTCTTTCTGTAGACAATATTAATATTACCTTTTTAGGAGCTTTGTCAGAAGGAGAACTTTCCAAAGAGTCCCGCGAGTCATTGAGCAGTCCAGATATTCTTTTCATCCCCGTGGGGGGAAAAGGGAAAGAGGGAGGCTTATTGGATGCAAAGATGGCAGCCAAACTTGCATCGTCCCTTGAGCCGAGATTAATAATTCCGATGGACTATGACGAGAATACCTTGAAAGTATTTTTAAAAGAGATAGGCGAAGAAAAAGCGCAAGTGGTGGACAAGTTGACCTTAAAGAGAAAAGATTTAGATAACAAAGAAGGGGAAGTGATAATCTTGCAACCAATATAAAGTTATGAAAAGAGTAATTCATCACATAAGGAAACAGCCTGAACACATTAAGAGACATATTTTGCACATTACGATAATTATCTGTGCAATTGTTTTATTTTTATTTTGGATTTATTCTTTAGGAACAAATTTGACGGACACAGACACTCAAACAAAAATGCTTCAAGATTTAAAACCGTTTTCAATTTTAAAAGACGATATTACCCAACCAATCCAATAATCAAATGGCAAAAAAGTCTACACCAGAATTAAACGAAGAAATAAGAGCAGATAGCATTTTGCCGGTTGATATCGTGGCAGAGATGAAAGAGTCGTATATCGCCTACGCGATGACAGTCATCACTTCGCGCGCTTTGCCGGATGTTCGAGACGGATTGAAACCAGTGCATCGCAGAATATTATTTGGCATGAATGAAATGGGTCTTACTTCTTCGGCGCGTTTTCGAAAGTCCGCGGCGATAGTCGGAGATGTGCTCGGAAAATATCATCCACATGGTGATACGGCTGTTTATGACACCATGGTTGGAATGGCTCAAGAGTTTTCCTATCGCTATCCTTTGATTTGGGGACAAGGGAACTTTGGTTCAATCGACGGAGATAATGCTGCAGCTATGCGTTATACGGAAGCAAAAATGATGAAGATCTCCAATGAGTTATTGAGAGATTTGGAAAAAGAAACAGTTGATTTTCGTCCAAACTATGACCAGACCCGTAAAGAACCGATAGTCTTGCCTTCTGCTGTTCCAGCCTTGCTTCTAAACGGCACGCTCGGTATCGCTGTCGGCATGGCGACAAATATTCCTTCGCACAACTTGGCGGAAATTCTTGATGCTACAAATTATTTAATTGAAAATAGTGAGGCAACTACCGAAGATCTGATGCAATTTGTCAAAGGACCGGATTTTCCTACTGGCGGTATCGCTTATGGATACAAAGACATGCTTCATGCATATGGATCAGGGCGAGGCGGAGTAGTGTGTAGAGGTGAAGCAGAGATTGTAGAACAAAAAGATGGGAATTTTTCTATTATTATCACCTCTCTACCTTTCAGAGTAAATAAAGCTAATTTAATAATCAGCATTGCCGAATTAGTTCAAGAGAAAAAACTTGAAGGTATAAAAGGACTTCGAGATGAATCTACCAAAGATATCCGAGTGGTGATCGATTTAAAATCGAGCGCTCATCCGGAAAAAGTTTTAAATTATATTTATAAAAATACCCAGCTTGAATCAAATTTTAATTTTAATATGGTTGCGTTGGTGGATGGCGTGCCGCAAACTTTATCTCTCAAATCCATTTTAGCCTTATTTATAGAGCATAGAAAAGAGATTGTTAAAAGGAGAACCGCATATGATTTGAAAAAAGCTCAAGAGCGCGAACACATTTTACTTGGATTGAAAAAAGCATTAGACAAGATAGATCGCGTGATTACTATTATCCGCGGATCCAAGAATTCTCAACTTGCAAAATTGAATTTAATGAAAGAATTTAAGTTTTCAGATTTGCAAGCGACTGCTATTTTGGAAATGAAATTGGCTAAATTGGCCGGACTGGAGAGAAAAGCCGTAGAAGATGAGCTTGCAGAAAAACAAAAGTTTATCGAGGCGATGAAAGATTTGCTTGCTAGTTCAAAGAAAATATTAAAAGTGATTGCCAGTGAATTGAAAGAAATCCGCGAAAAATACGCGGACGAAAGAAGGACGAGAATAGTGAAAGGCGGAGTGAAAGAAATTTCTGACGAAGATCTAGTGCCAGAAAAAGAAACGATGCTCGTACTCACAGCCGGCGGTTATGTAAAATGCACAGATCCGTCTGAATATCATGCCCAAAAAAGGGGAGGTGTGGGCGTAATTGATCTTGAAACCAAAGAAGAAGATTTTGTTACGAAGCTTGTTTCCGGCTCTACCCACAGCAATCTGCTTTTCTTTACGAACCTCGGCAAAGTTTATCAAATGAAAATGTATGATATTCCCGAGGGCAGGAGAGCGACAAAAGGAAAATCCATTATGAATTTTCTTTCTCTTTCTTCTGATGAAAAAGTGACTTCCATCTTGGCAATGCCGAAAGATTTAGCCAAGGCTTCTTCCTCGCTTATGTTGGTAACAAAAGATGGCACAGCCAAAAAAATGTCCTCGGAGAGCTTCAAAGACGTGCGCAGAAGCGGGATTATTGCTATTCGCCTTGATAAGGATGATCAGCTTGTCTCTGCTCTTTCTGTAGAAAAAGGGGATGAAGTGATGATCGCCACAGCGAATGGCCAATCGATCAGATTTAAAGAGTCCGACGTGCGCGAGATGGGCAGGACGGCCGGAGGAGTGAGTGGTATCAGACTAAGGAAGAGCGATGAGGTTATCGGTGTGGATGTCGTGAAGAAGGAAATGGAAAAAGGCCTGCCTGCCGGCAGGCAGGGAGCATTCCTCACGATGAGCGCAAATGGTTTTGGTAAAAAGACTTCTCTAAAAGAATACAAAGTTCAAAAGCGCGGGGGTTCAGGCGTGAAAACAGCCAAAGTAACTTCCAAAACCGGCAAACTCATCGTGGCAAAGGTTTTATCAGGAGAAGAACTGGAATTAATTGCCATGTCTAAGAAAGGACAAGTCATCAGGACAGCTTTAAAAGATATTTCTTCTCTGGGCCGTCAAACTCAAGGAGTGACAATAATGCGCCTTCGTGCCGGTGATGGTATTGCATCACTTGCTTGTATATAATTAACCTATGTTCACCGATCCGGTAAAAAATTTAAAAGCTTTTGGATTAAGGGAAGATAATATTGTAGCGGATTTAGGTGCGGGAACTGGATTTTATTCTATCGCACTGGGAGCCATCGTGCCGAAAGGAAAAGTGTACGCTGTCGAATTGCAAAAAGATTTTTTGGATACTATTAAAAGAAAAATACTCGAAGCTCATTTAGACAATGTCGAGATTATTTTAGGAGATGCGGAAAAGCCCGGTGGAACAAAGATCGGCGATGAAATAGCGGATGCTGTTATCGTTTCAAATATACTTTTTCAAATAGAAGATAAAGAAAAGTTTATTGAAGAAATAAAAAGAATATTAAAGCCAAAGGGGAGAGTTTTGTTGATCGACTGGTCAGAGTCTTCGATCATGAGCGGAACCTCTATTGTTCCCAAAGCTAAGGCGGAAGAAAAGTTTGAGAAAAAAGGCTTTACTTTGGATAGAGAAATTGATGCAGGAGACCACCATTATGGTATGATATTAACTAAACAATGAATCCCGTTAGAGACCGCGGTCACGAAGTAATATAATAAATAAATCAATAATTTTATGACGATCAACTATATTAACAATAATTCACAGGTAGCGAAGATCGCGACCTGTCTCTAACGGGATGAAAGGAAATTTTAAACTAATCATTTTAATCATATTTATTGCTGCAGGTATTTTGGGTATTTTGGTTTTTTCTGGCGCTATTCCAATAGGCAAAGGCGGCGCGGGCAGTCTGGGCGATGTAGTTTTATGGGGAACAGTGCCTGAGGCGACGATGTCATCCGTAATGAAGGATTTTAATAATGCTAATACTACTTTTTCTGTCACTTATGTGCAAAAATCTGCTGATACTTTTGATCAAGATTTACTCGAGGCAGCCGCTTCTGGAACAGGACCGGATATGTTTTTTTTGCCTGACAATTTGGTTTTTCATTACACAGATAAAATTTTCACCATTCCGTATCAGAGCTATTCTCTGTCTTTATTTAAAAATAATTTTGCCGGCGCAGGAGAAGTCTTTTTAACAAAGAACGGAATTTTAGCTTTTCCAATCTCTATTGATCCGCTTATGATGTATTACAACAGGAGCATGCTTGATGCGAATGGAGTCGTCTATCCTCCGGCTTACTGGGATGATGTGGCGAAAGTCGCGCCTCTCCTTACAAAAAAAGATGATTCAAATAAAATAATAAAAAGCGCTATAGCCTTTGGATATTCTTCAAACATCATTCATTTCAAAGACATCCTGGCTACTCTTTTTATGCAAGCTGGCAACCCCATCGTGAAAGAGACGGACGGAGTTTTGGGTTCGACCTTAGATTCTTCAATTGGAAATTTCAATTTGCCTTCAATGTTAAAATTCTATACGGATTTTGCAGATCCGAACAATCCTGCATATTCTTGGAATAAATCATTTCCTAATTCTGACGACGCTTTTTCTCGGGAGGATTTAGCTTTTTATTTCGGCTATGCCTCCGAGCTGCAGTCCCTAGTAAAAAGAAATCCTAATCAAAATTTCTTTGTCGCGGGGATGCCTCAGATCAGAGATGCCACTTTTAAAACCACTAGAGCAAGGGTGACCGGAATTGCTATTTCTTCTTTTTCAAAAAATATCAGCACAGCCTTCCTGGCAGCGAGCCAGATGGCGACTTCGGATTTTGCTTCAAAGTTTGCCGTGGCAACGGGCGTGCCTCCAGCGCGCCGGGACTTGCTCGCCGTCAAACCTCAAGATGCCTTTTCTCCTATTTTCTATAGCTCAGCATTGTATGGGAAAAGCTGGCTCGATCCTTCGCCGAAAGACACTGACAATATTTTCGGCGTGATGACCAATGCGGTGATTTCTAACAATTTATCAGTAGCAGATGCGGTCAAGGACGCGAATACTAAATTGCAATTATTATTATTAAAATAAATTTCCGCCACAGGCGGACAGGTATGCAAAGCAAAACAAAATTTACCATAGACCTTCTTGTTTTTTTGATTCTGATTATTCCCGTTGTCTCTTTAGCAGGAAGTACGCCTTTGGTACAATGCGATACGAATTGTGGTTTTAAAGAATTTATGGATCTTATAAATAGAGTAATTCATTTTATTCTTTTTGATATGGTTATACCTATTTCGGCTATTATGTTTGTTTATGCGGGGTTTCTCTTTGTCACTTCGGGTGGGTCATCGGGAGCGAGGACTAGAGCAAATTCTGTTTTTACTAATACAGTTCTCGGGCTGATTATCGCGGTGGCAGCTTTTTTGATTATTAAAACAGTACTATATATTCTAGGCTACAGTGGCAGTTGGATTGGTTTCAATCCTCTCTAATATGAGTTATAATGAAAACAAGATGAAAAAGAATTTTATTAAGAGAGGTTGGTATAAGATAATTTTAGCAGTTTATGTGTTAATTATTCCAATTATTTCTTTTGCTGGAGATACTGATGGTACCGCTTCTGGGGGTGGCGGTAAAATTGTTGATCCCTTAGGTGGTAAATTTCCCTTAATATCAGATTTAATTCAAGCCATATTGCAGGGTGTGATTAAAATCGGTATGCCTATCGTCGCGCTTGCTATCATTTACTGTGGCTTTCTTTTTGTAAAAGCTCAAGGCAAGCCAACTGAATTGACCAAAGCCAAAGATGCGCTTCTTTACACTTTGATTGGTGCAGCGATATTATTAGGAGCTTGGGCTATCGCTAAAATGATATCAGCGACAGTACTTGCTTTATAAGCAATTACGAATTATCAATTACGAATTACGAATTATGCAAAAAATAAAAAAGTTTAGTCTTATATTTTCTTTATTAGTTTTGTTTCCAATGATGACTTTTGCTCTTGATAGCAGATTTGTAGGTACATGCAGTGATGGTTCGGGAATGCTTCCAGATGGAACTTGTAGTGGTATTCCAATTTCTAGTACGTGTGATTCTTTGAATGGTATAGGGAAAATAATATGTCAATTTAAGGAAATTCTCAATTCTATTGTTCCGGTTTTAGTGGCTCTTGGGGTGGTCTATTTTGTCTGGGGAGTAGTGCAGTATGTAATCGCTGATGGGGAAGAAGCGAAGAAAAAAGGAAAAGATAGAATAATTTATGGAGTCATTGGTTTTGCGGTCATCATTGGTTTGTGGGGGTTGGTGAATATTATTACTACGACTTTTGGTCTTGGTGGTACTACTCCGCCATCTTTGTCTTCAGTAGGTGGTGGTACTGGCTCTACTTCCACTCTTACTAGTAATCCAAAATTTCAAGATGTATTAACCTATATTACTGGCATTATCAATAGCGCCGTAATTCCTTTGATTTTTGCCGTGGCTACCGTTATGTTTGTCTGGGGGGTAGTGCAGTTTTTTATACTTAATGCTGACGAAGAAGCAAAAAGAGCGCAAGGCAAGCAATTCATGATCTGGGGTATTATTGCTTTAGCAGTGATGTTGTCTGTTTGGGGGTTGGTGGGGATACTTGGCACTACCTTTGGTGTTGGCACTTCAGTTCTTCCACAGGTCACTCCTCCACATTAGAATTTGCTTTGATTTTTTAGAGAAGGTATAATTATTGGGGTTATGAATCCCGTTAGAAGCCGCGGTCACGGTTTATAGTCGGGAAATTATTATAAGTATAAATTTAGTGGGTCTGATTTTATAGATTTTAAAATTAATTAAGATCGCGACCTGCTTCTAACGGGATGAAAAAGAAATTAATCGTATTGACAGGTTTTGTTTCAAGTTTAGCGCCTGTTGCTGCATTTGCGGCGACTTTTGGTGGTAATTGTAATGCAGGAACAATTACAGACATAGGTTCAGTGTTGTGTAAAATAGGACAACTTCTTAACGCTGTTGTTCCAGTTTTGATCGCCTTAGCTGTAGTTTGGTTTGTATGGGGAGTTGTTTCTTATATGATCGGAAGTGACGAAGAAGCAAAGAAAAAAGGTAGAGATAGAGTGATTTACGGCATTATCGGTTTTGCGGTTATCGTAGCTTTGTGGGGTCTTGTAAATATTTTAACCAATACTTTTGGTCTTACTGGCAGCAATGATGTTAATGTTATTTTACCCACACTAAATCAATAAATTAAATAAAGTATGGATCCCGTTAGAGATCATATAGTTTATTATCTGAAATAATAGAGAAAATAATTTTATGTTAAAAGTTTTTATTAAAAGTAATATAACTACGGAAATGCTTTGCATTTCCTATCTCTAACGGGATGGATTTTTTGTCTACAAAAATAGCTTTTGCGGCTTCATCTTCCTTTGATGGTTTTATTTGGAACGTTGATACCATGATCATAAATCCACTCATAGGACTTTTGTTTGCTTTAGCTATTGTGTATTTTCTTTATGGCGTGTTTGAATTTCTTTCAAATCAAGCCAACGAAGAAAAAAAAACCACTGGCAAAAACCATATGATCTGGGGAGTTGTCGGGATAACAATCATGATGGGAGTTTGGACTATCCTCGGAATTGTGCTGAATACATTGGGGATATCTAAAGGTGAGATAGATCCAGAAGCAGGAACGGTGCATTTGAGTGAGTAATTCACCTCATCCTAGCCCTCTCCTTAATTAAGGAGAGGGGAAAATACAATAGAAATTAATAAAGGGCGAATTTCGTAAACGAAATTCGCCCTTTGTGCGTTGGCTGGGTAGAAGTTAATAGTGTAAAATAAGAGAATGAAAGATAAACAACAAATAAAAAATAAACTTATAATTTATCAAGCCAAAAATGGAGCGATAGAATTGCGTGGAGATTTTTCTCGAGAGACTATCTGGGCTACCCAAGCGCAGATAGCCGAGGTTTTTGGAGTTACGGTTCCAACTATAAACGAACACTTAGCAAATATTTTTAAAAATCAGGAATTGAATAAAAAATC
The DNA here is from genome assembly GCA_028718635.1 of Candidatus Paceibacterota bacterium. Lineage (NCBI taxonomy): Bacteria > Bacillati > Minisyncoccota > Minisyncoccota bacterium. Next base: position 649,426 of record JAQULK010000001.1, on the reverse strand, counting down.
AGTTATTCGGAAATTCCGAATAACTGCTAGCGATGGAAAAATTTATAGTACTCAACTTTACAATTTAGATGCGATTATTTCCGTTGGCTACAGAGTTAACAGCAAAACAGCTACATTATTTCGTCAGTGGGCGACTAAGACTTTACATGACCATCTTGTAAAAGGCTACACCATAAACAAAAAAGTAGTTCTTAAAAATTACGATCAGTTTTTGAAAAATGTTTCTGATATTCAAGCATTATTGCCAACACATGTAATTCTTGACCCAAAAACTATTTTAGATCTTGTAAAAGAATATTCTATTACTTGGGCGAAGCTTGATGCATATGATAAAGATTTACTTACAAAAGCTGGTGTGACGAAAAAGAGGATAAAACTTGCTGGCGTAGAACTTTTGAAAGCTATTTCTGAACTTAAAAATGAATTAATAAAAAAGTCTGAAGCCATGGATATTTTTGCCACGGAAAGAGAAAGGGGAAGTATCGAAGGCATTGTCGGCAACGTCATGCAGGCTTTTGGCGGGAAGGATGTTTACGAGACACTTGAGGAAAAAGCCGCGCATTTGCTTTACTTTATGGTGAAGAATCATCCGTTTATAGATGGCAACAAAAGATCTGGAGCTTTTGCGTTTATCTGGTTTTTAAGAAAAAATAGGGTAAGAGGAGCGCGCAATATCAATCCTACAGGGTTAACTGCAATTACTCTTTTAATAGCTGAAAGCGATCCAAGGCACAAAGACAAGATGGTCGCTCTTGTTGTAGAATTACTGAGGGTAAATAAAAAGTAAAAAAATTCCCCTCGGCAGGGGTGGCTCGCTCGCGAGACGGGGTGGATATTCCACTAGAAAGTAAGAAAGGGCATTCCGACTTAGGTCGTTAATGCCCTTTCGATTTTATTTGCGTGGCCAGCGCGATTTTGGCCATTTACCGCCCTCCTGGAACGGTAATTTTTTTGTATACCCACACTTTTACGTGCGGGTTTTCTTTATCTGACGAGACGAATTGTGCCTCGCCAGGCTCTACTCCCGAGGGAGACTTGGCTTCTCCCTCTGCTGGGTGCTCGACCCAGTCGTGCACCCCCTTGAACTTTATCCGGAGCGGATGTCCGTCCGTCCGGATTTTGAATCTCCCTGCAGGAATATTCCCACTACAGGGTGTGAGGCACTCATTGTCCAGAACGAGTGCCTCGACCTTCTGTCGTGAAGCTGTTTGTGTCGGTGGCTGAGTCTTGGCGATTTCCTTCGCCTTTTCCTCAGCCGCTTTTTTTGCTTCTTTTTTGGACCATTTTGTCGCGATCCAATTTGAACCCCACACCACCGCAAAGATTATGGCAGTAGCGAGGGCGATTAAAAAAATCGTTCTTTTAATCATTCCTTACCTCCTTGTCATTACCGCTTTAGTAATGGTGTCTACTGTGTTAGCGTCTAGACCAAAAGTGCTGGACGCCAGTTTTTTCTTTTCTGCCTTGTCCATATGGATCAAAGCAGCCTCATAGGCTAGCTCAACAGGAAGCCCAGGACCTTCAGGACCTTTTTCTCCCAACTTTTCAGTTCCAGAAAAGAATTTGATAAGATCAGCATGATGTCGTGCCTGCACTCTCTGTCCTTTGCGCTCAAGGTCCTCTTTTACTTTGAGCTCTTGAGCTTTAATGAAATCTTCATTTACGGGAATGACGTTTGGTACAATTATTCTTACGATGTTTATCCCCCAATTTCCTAGAGTATGTTCGATGTCATGTTCTTCAACACTGAATTTCATTTCCAGAACTTTTTCATATGGGGTGTTTCTTATTTTATAGCGAACATTTTCGTCCACTACGTCGTCCATTAACCCAGGTAGGTTTTCTGTATCTAAATTTTGATATAGATCTAAATCTATAACCTGTGATACTATGGATGGTTTTCCCAATTTTACTTCGACATTATCTTTAGTGAAGATGTGTTGTTCATCTAGGGTTGTAGTTTTCGCCCTGCAATCGATTTCTTTTTTTGTAAAAAAAGGCCACGGTACAACATGCAAACCTTCTTTCACAAAGTATTCTATCCTTCGGCCCAAATACAGGTATTGTGCTCTGTGACCAACTTTGATTTTTTTGAGACTTAACGACAAGACTATTCCCTCTAGAAGGAGGAGAATAGTTGTTGCCACCCAAGCACCTGGGAACTCAATTCTAATGCCCCAAATGCATCCGGCAATAGTGATGGATACAAACAGAACTGCCAGTATTATGTCGAGAGTACTGTTTTTCTGCTCTTTTATTTTTCTTTTCTCTTTTCTTCTTCCTTCTTTTGTCTCTTCTTCTACTACAACTTCTTCTTCATTTTCTTGATTGTCTTTCATGGCGTCTCCTTTTCTTTGTTGTGAGCGCCATTAGGGCGCAGTTTTTGTTTTTCTTTAGAAGAGGGGAGAAAAAGCCCTCTTTTCCATTTCCTTTTTTATTTTTCAACAGAGAGAAACCCTCTGTTTTTTATTTTTTATTTTGTTTTCGACGAACTTTTGTCAGCTCATATTGTATCATACTAAAGCCAAAAAGTCAATATTGACAGGTAATGTGCACACACATATGGCGGTTTCTCCTAAAATGGAGGAATGAGCATATCTATGGCTAAAACAATCAAAGAAGAGAGGTTGAGGTGGGTGCTGCCAATTGTAAAGAAGAAAGTTAAAATAGTTGATACAGTTGGGGTTTGTCCATACAGTAAACGAAGCCTAGAACGCTGGGTAGCAACCTATAAAGCGAAAGGAGAAGCAGGACTGGAACCTAAATCAACTGAACCGAAAACACAGGAAAACGAAACTCCAATTTGGATGAAAGAAAGAGTGGTTGAGGTTAGAAAGAAAACAAAAAAGTGCGCACTCAAAATACACTGGCAGTTAAAGAAGGAAGGTATTGAAATTCACGAACGAACAGTCGGTAAGATTCTAAAAAAGGAAAACTTGGTGCGAAAATATCGGGTAAAGAAAATCAAATACAAATATATTAAAGCCGAAAGACAACCAGGAGAACTACTAGAAATTGACGTGAAATATGTTCCTGGACGTATTGCAAACAAAAGATATTTTCAATATACAGCCATCGATACAGCTTCAAGATGGAGACATCTAGCTGTTTACGATGAACAAACTAATTTTCATTCGATTCTGTTTTTAAAAGAAGTGATGCAAATATTTAAATACAAAATCCAAGCGATTAAAACAGACAATGGGGTTGTTTTTACCAATTACTACCTAGGAACCAACAAAAGAAGTGATGTTAGGGTGAAAACCCTACACCCTTTGGATATTTTTTGCCGTGAGAACAATATCATCCATTACTTGATTGATCCCGGTAAGCCAGCTCAAAATGGCACTGTGGAACGCAGCCATCGGGAAGACCAAGAGAAATTCTACGAGCAAAACAAATTTAAAAGTTTCAAAGATTTGCAAAAGAAATTAAAAAGATGGAATATATATTACAACAATCTAGAACATTGCGGTTTAAATGGAAAAACGCCAAATGAATTTCTGGAAGATTATCAATTAATTAAACCGCCAAATGTCTGTGCCTAAGACAGACACAGGGTTATCTTAAGATAAACTTATACGTATGTCTACGAAAACAAGCATTATTGGTTTAAAAGATCTGCGCTTAAATGCAGAAAAATATATAAATGCCATTGCAGAGGGCAAGTCTTTTACTGTTGTTCGTCGTTCAAAACCCATTTTCAACATTATGCCTGTTGATGAGTGGGGGGATGAGGGAACTTGGAAAACTTTAATTGATTTCACTAAGTTTAAGAAAGGCGGAGTAAAAGCTGAAGAAATTTTAGCAAGCCTGAAGCGAATAAAGGCAATCGAGAAAATAATACATACTAAAATATAAAAAAAGGAAGCAAGGCTTCCTTTTTTTAGTATGGTGGCAGGATTCTTACGGGCTTTTTAACGGTGATTCGTTGTATTTTGCCCTAGCTCCGAAGATTTTTCTGACCAAGATAATGATGAGCAAGATAACTATAGCAAACAATATCCACTGAATTAAACCAGAAGGAAGGAAGCCGTTTGATCCGAAAATAGCGGTAGCTGCTAGGTTGCTGGAATTTGAGTCGGTAGTAGTTGTATTTTTTGTTTGACTTGTGTTTTGATTCGTATTTGAATAAGTATTGTCTGTATTATTATTTACTGTGTTTGTGGTAGTTCTGGTTATTGTTGTCGAATTATTATTGTTATTATTTATGGTGAATAATTCCGCATTCGAATATCCTCCACCTGGAAATCCATTAAAGACATTAATGTATATTCCATCAGTGTTGCGAGTATCATTTGAATTTAATCTAATCAAAATATGAGAGTAATCTATAAAAGTAGTCATGCGGTCAGAACCGTTGACTCTAGCAATTGAACTTGGAATGAATCCATTTCCTGTAATCGCAATAACAATTGACCCCTGATTAGGATTGCTAGAATTTGGGCTAATGGATGAAATAAAAGGCGTAGGGTTGTCAACATACCCGGGCGTTGCAAATGCTTTTGCGGGTGTGATCAACAAACTAAACATCAACACTGATAGTATTTCTAACCCAATAACTATTGATTTTGTGTCTATTTTATTCATACGGGTTTAGTATAGCACTTATGAATACAAATGTCAAGTGTGCCGGGAGGGAGACTCGGTCACAGGTATTTTTCTACTGAAAAATCCTGCGACCCCGCCTCAGCCCGTCGGCTTCCGGCTTTCGAGTCTGGCAAAAATATATCCCATATATTTGTGCCGGGAGGGAGACTCGAACTCCCAAGGGTTGCCCCACTAGTTCCTAAGACTAGCGCGTATACCAATTCCGCCATCCCGGCATGTGCGCCCTGTTGGGATCGAACCAACGACCTTATCCTTAAGAGGGATCTGCTCTACCAGCTGAGCTAAGGGCGCAAAACTTTTACGTTGGGTCTTACCTAACGTAATGTGCCTCTATTATACCAAGTTAGGACCTATTTTCAAAACAAAGTGAGGTAATCGCACGCGCGGAGCGCGTGGTGATGTGAAAGTTTTTCGTACGCTCGACGCAAAGCCCCGCCACTGCCTCGCTTCACTCGGCAACCCCAAAAAGAAAAAATGTTCCTTGCTCTTTTGATTTTCGCGGGGGGATTTTTTTCTAAAATGGAAAGGACATTTTTCTTTTTGGTGTTCTGCCTTCCAAGTATTCAGGCAGTGTGGCGGGGCTTCAATTCGGACTTCGGCAAAGCGGAAAATCTATTTTTCTGGGGGAAAGGATTTTTCCGCTTTGCCTCAGACTGTTTTTATTTTTGGCCCGCGCGCAGAAAGGGGTCTGGGGAATGAATGCGCGCGGGCTTTTGAGGCGGGGCTATTTTTTCCAATCCTCATGAATACATTCATGATATTGGATAATCCTCCGCTTACTCCGCTAGTTTTTGGGTGGGGGAAAACGAAATTCACAGCTTGACTTTGTATTTACACTTTACACCAAAATTTGCTATAATACAAATATGGTTGGAGACGTTATTATCAAAAAAATTATGAACAAAATTTCGGCACGAATCGAGAGAGAGAGAGAGAGAGAGTAACACGCGCTCTCCGTGTTTTTGTTTGTTTAACTTTTCCACTTAAATTATAACACCGTTTTTGCGGTGTTTTTTGTATTTAATTATTAACAATTAACTTATCAAAACTATGTGGGAATCATTTTACTTCTCAATATTGATCGCCGGATTCGGCGGAGGAATGGTAAGAGCTTTGTTTGGATTTTTCAAACAGTTTTCTTACAAAACGCCTAAATTTGAAACTTTGTATTTTTTCGTTATGGTTTTTATCTCCGGCATTATTGGTCTTTTGACCGCAGTTGCAACAAAAGAACTTGGATTAAACTTTTTTGGTCTTGGTGAATTTACTCCGGCATTAGCGTTTGTTGTCGGTTACGCTGGTGGCGATTTTTTGGAAAGTGTTTACAAAATTGTACTGAAGAAAACCTCAATTTTTGAAGTTTCGACGGTATTGCAAAAGAAATAATAAATTATGTTGAATAAATATTATAAAATCTTTTTTGTTTTCGTTATATTCGGAACTTGCTTTTTATTTGTTAAGTCGGCAAGTGCGACAACGTATTATATAAGTGCTACTGGGTCAGATTCAAACAATGGAACTTCAATATCGACGACCTGGGCTCATCATCCTTGGGACGGTTCTGCGACTGGATTGTCTGCCTCTACTGTATTGGTAAGTGGTGATGAAATATTATTCAATCGAGGAGATTCATTCTCAAATGTTTATATAACAGCCGATGAGGGTGGCGTAACAACTCCAATAGTTACAGGAGCATATGGTACAGGAAATAAACCAATTTTGAATGCTATAACTGATACGAATATCCACGCTGTTTTATCAAACGGTAAAAGTAATGTAACGTTCCAGGATTTAGATTTAAGAGGAGGTGATACCAATGGTGCTTTAGTTTTCATGGGTTCAATGAGTGGCGGAATCGTACAAAGATGCGATATTACTAACGATTTAGGCACGGGCATTTATATCACCACTGGTGGTGTGACTGGCACTCAGATATTAAACAATACAATTGTTACGAGTGCGGTTGGGGCAAAAGGAGTTTATGTGAACACTGGAGCATCAACAGTTGTTCGTGGTAATACAATGACCAACTCTAATGTCACAAAAACAAATGCTGGATTAGTGGGCATTTTTATTACTGGAGTTTCCAGCAATAGTACAATAGATCAAAACATAATTGGTAGCACTGCGAGCAATGGTTTCAATTATGGTATCACTGTCGATACAGCGACAACGCTTAATATAACCAGCAATTCAATAGTGACAAACGGAACAGTAAGTCAGGGAATCTCCGTGACCACCAACTCGCACACTATAACGGGAAATACTATTACAAACACAAATTCTGATAAAACAAGTGCCGCTCTTATTGGGATATATTTGAATGGTAGTAGTAATTCCAATGTCTCAACAAATATTATCGGTACAAGTACCACAAATAGTTTTCAATATGGTGTTTTTTTAAATAATGCGAACTCCAATTCTATTTTTGGTAACAATATATCATATACTTGGAATTTATTAGAATACCCCACCATGAGTGGTTCCGGAATATTTATTGCTGGATCAAGTGCTACCAATAATATCTACAGAAACAATTTATTGGAAGGTCAGATAAGCGATGGGGTAACTTCTGGTAATGGAGGTAATAATTATTACTATAACCTAGTTAGAAACGCCCATGTTAACGGTCTTAACTTTACCGGTCAATCTACGATAAATACATCCACATTTTATAACAATACGGTTATTCATAATCCATCTGCCCCTGGAGGATATGGACATGGCATGGATACACAAACAAGTGGAAAAAAAGTAATCTTTAAAAATAATCTTGTCTATACGGAGGCTTCTCTCGGAAATAATTTACAAAATGTTTCAATTTCAGGACCTTATACTTCTGTCGGTATTGATAATAACTTGTATTATGCTCCTAATGGTGCGCATTTATCTGCGTTGAATGGTACAAATTATACTGATTTTAGCTTGTGGAAAACGGCGTTAATTAGTGATAATGCTATTACAGGAAAAGATGCTAATAGCATTAATGCAAATCCTTTGTTTCTAGATTCTTCGAGCAATATTTATTCTCTTCAAAATTTGTCGCCTGGCATAGATACCGGTACCAACCTTTCCTTGACCACTGATATTTCTGGCAACCATATTTACGGCACTCCCGATATTGGTGCATACGAATATCAACCACCATATACTATTGGCACAGATTTAGTTGACCCGACTGGTTCAATCAGAATTTATTCTGACGGAAAATATAGATACACTACAGCCACATCAAGCACACAATCTGCTAATTTTTCAGTTTCTCCTGTTGGCGGCTGGCCTTCATCTGATTACAGTGAGTATATAAATGTTACTCTTGATTCTTGGCTAACATCAGGAACAAAGAACAAGCAATGGACAGCCACCTCGTCTATCGCAACAAATACCATTTATACAATTGGTAATTTAGCATCGAGTAAGTATTACCAATTTAAATTAGACGGGGTAGCCTCCACAACTGCAATTACCGGTGATACCTGCACCAACGGGTTATGCCTTTCAGATTCTTCGGGTAATTTAACATTTACCTATACTGGGGGATATTCCACACACATTTTTGCTTTGGAACAAAATACAGGCGCGCCAACTAATGTAGGCATTTCGTCTATATCTATTGATTCAACAACTCAATTAACTATTACATCTCAGACGGCTACTGATGCAGACCCGGGATTACACTCAGCTCCATATTGGTTCAACGAAACAACAGGACACTCTGGCGGATCATCTTCTTCTGACTGGCAATCATCAACTTCTTTAATTGACTCCGGACTTTCCGCTAATACTCAATATACTTATCAAGTCAAAGCACGGGATAACAATTTAAACGAATCCGCTTTTTCTGATTCATTGTCTAGATATACTTTAGCTCCGATTCCAACTAATCTTTCCGCCTCATCAAATTCAAACAGTGTAACTTTGAGCGTTGATAGTTTTCCAAATGATACAAGCGGAACATCAGGATATTATTTTTCTCGTTCCGGTGCCAATTCTGGCTGGATACAAACTAACTCCTGGACAGATACCGGATTATCTTGCGGTCATTCATACGATTACTCCGTAATATATAGAAACGGTGACGGAACAGAAACTAGTTCAATTTCAATTACAAAATCAACGAGCGGGTGTGGAGGCGGTGGTATGCCAGCAGGTTGGAGTAATTTACCAATAACGCCGACAGGCGGATTCAAAGTTTTAGTAAATTCTGGAGCAGGTACAACTACAAGCAGAATTGTTAATCTCAACTTCAACGCTGGTTCAGATGTTAAAAAAATGGCAATTTCCTTGACCGGTGATTTCAATGACGCCAGCCAAGAAAATTATTCAGCAACCAAACAAATTGATCTTTGCTCAAAATTTGATGTGATAAAAAATCCAACTTGTCCCGCCGGAACATACAAAATTTATGTTAAATTCTTCACATACTATGGCCAATCGTCAGGTATTGCCTCAAGTACAATTATTCTAAAATCCAGTAGTACCCCGACGGAAAATTTGCAACAGACAAATAATTTGTCGCTTACCAATCCATTTACTAAATACTTGCAATACAGACAAACAAACGCCGATATTAAACGCTTGCAAATTTTCCTCAATTCCGATCCAGATACAAAAGTGGCCGATTCAGGCGCTGGTTCTCCTGGCAAAGAAACCAATTTTTTCGGTCTGCTCACTAAAAAAGCAGTAATCAAATTCCAAGAAAAATATGTAAAGGATGTTCTTGTGCCATGGGGTTTTATCAAAGGAACTGGCTATGTCGGCAAAACCACTTTAGCTAAAATAAATGAGTTAATGGGAAATAAATGATTCTCATGAAAGTATTCATGAACCACTATGCCAACACAAAAATCACAAAATCATAACATCAGAAAACTTTCCAAAGTTGCCGGAGGCAACAGCTTTTCTATAACCTTGCCGATTGAATATGTTCGCAAGCTAAAGTGGAAAGAAAAACAAAAATTGGTTGTTGAACTCAAAGCAAGACATTTGATTATTAAAGATTGGAAAAAATAGCCCCGCCTCAAAAGCCCGCGCGCATTCATTCCCCAGACCCCTTTCTGCGCGCGGGCCAAAAATAAAAACAGTCTGAGGCAAAGCGGAAAAATCCTTTCCCCCAGAAAAATAGATTTTCCGCTTTGCCGAAGTCCGAATTGAAGCCCCGCCACACTGCCTGAATACTTGGAAGGCAGAACACCAAAAAGAAAAATGTCCTTTCCATTTTAGAAAAAAATCCCCCCGCGAAAATCAAAAGAGCAAGGAACATTTTTTCTTTTTGGGGTTGCCGAGTGAAGCGAGGCAGTGGCGGGGCTTTGCGTCGAGCGTACGAAAAACTTTCACATCACCACGCGCTCCGCGCGTGCGATTACCTCACTTTGTTTTGAAAATAGGTCCTAACTTGGTATAATAGAGGCACCAGAATAGAACTAGACGGTTTTTCAGAAGCCAAAATGCGGGACGCGCGAAGCGCGTCCCAAGGATTCCCGCCGAATTCCCCCAACGAATTCAGAATTTTTGGCGCGCTTGCGCGCACTAATTTTTCGCCAAGAAGCAGGTTCGAAATCAGAAGCAATTTTGACATAGTATTTGCTTTAAATACAAAAAGAATTTTTGTCTTTTTTCTAAAAGTAGTATAATGACTTTGCGCACAATTATTATTAAGTAAAGTTAGCAGAAATGGTTGTGCTAGAACAATTTTAACTTTATTGTTGGGATTGTGCGCCTAGTACAACCATTTCTGCTTTTAGAAAAATATTATGCAAAAATTCTTTTTGTATGCTCGCAAGTCAACCGATGTCGAAGACAAGCAGGTTTTATCAATTGACGCACAACTCACCGAATTGCGGGAGTTCGCCAAGAGAGAAAATCTGAACATCGCCCAAGAGTTTATCGAAAAACAATCTGCTAAAATTCCAGGTCGTCCAATTTTTAATGAAATGATGAAGCGTATTGAAAAGGGCGATGCAGATTGTATTCTCTCTTGGCATCCAGATCGTTTGGCCCGCAATTCGGTGGACGGTGGAAAGATTGTCTACTTTTTAGACATCGGATTGCTTGTGAGCCTTAAGTTCCCACAGTTTTGGTTTGAAAGTACGCCACAGGGCAAATTTACGCTCTCTATGGCCTTTGTACAAAGCAAATACTATGTCGATTCTCTTTCCGAAAATACGAAACGCGGACTTCGCCAAAAAGTCAGAATGGGTATATTCCCAAGCCAAGCGCCAGTGGGTTATCTCAACGATTCACGAACAAAAACAATCGTGGTGGAAAAGAAAAAATCTCGCATCGTGCGCTTGGCTTTTGAGAAATACACAAAAGGAAATATGCGACTGGAAGATGTGTCATCATTTTTGGCAAAGTCCGGCGTTACCACTCGAACCGGAAAGAGAATCTCCAAAACCAAAGCGTCTTTTATCCTCTCTAATCCGTTCTATATCGGTTTGTTTAAATATGGCGGAGAAATTCATGAAGGTATTCATGAGCCAATTATTTCAATGAAACTTTTTGATGAAGCACAGGAAATGTTGAAACTCCGTGGACAACCCGAACGAAAACCACAAAACGAACCTCAACCATTTTGCGGACTCATTTCCTGTGCTTCTTGTGGGATGATGATAACTGGCGAACACAAATTCAAACGGCAGAAAAATGGTAATGTCCATGAATACACATATTATCGTTGTACAAAAAAATCTAAAACTATAAAATGCTCCGAGTCTGCCGTTCGAGAAAAAGAATTGGATCGCCAGTTATCATCCGAAATACAAAAAGTTTCTTTGCCCAAAGACTGGGCGGAAGAATTGTTAAAAATGGCAGAAAAAGATTTTAACAATTCCGCCCCGTCTTTGACTGCTTGTGTGAAAGAGAACGAAACAAGACTATCGGTCATTTCACAAAAGTTAGAGCGACTTCTTACAGGATATTTAGACCAAGTAATTGATGAACAAGATTATCGAAATCAAAAAGCAAAGTTGTTATCTGAAAAGAAGTCTCTCCAAGAAGAAATAACCTCTCTTTCACACAAGCAGAATGATTGGCTCGAACCGATGAAAGAATGGATAAAAGACGCTCAATCCTTGGACAAAATTGCTTCTGATGATGACCTTTTTGCAAAAAAGGTCAAAGCCAAAGAAATCTTTGGCTCGAACCTGCTTCTTGGCGAAAAATTAGTGCGCGCAAGCGCGCCAAAAATTCTGAATTCGTTGGGGGAATTCGGCGGGAATCCTTGGGACGCGCTTCGCGCGTCCCGCATTTTGGTTTCTGAAAAACCGTCTAGTTCTATTCTGGTGCCCAAGGTGGGAATCGAACCCACACGACCTTGCGGTCACAAAATTTTAAGTCTTGCGCGGCTACCAATTACGCCACTTGGGCAATTATTTATCTTAAAATATTTTAACATATTTTAATGAGGCCTGGGGCGGAATTGAACCGCCGTATATTCCTTTTGCAGAGGAATGCCTTACCACTTGGCTACCAGGCCTTTTTTTAAAGACTATTCAAGAAGTTTAACCATTTCGAAGCAGTTCGTCAATTTTTTGCCTATTTTTTTCTCCAAGATCTATCGACACATCCAGAAAGGGAATAATTTTAATCGGCATATTTTTCTTCAAATATTCCCGCAAATCTTTAAGCTTTCGCTTTACAAAATCCAACGCAGATTTTTCTTTGGAATCGGGAAGCACGGTGATAAAGATAGTCGCTCGTTTTAAATCAGGAGAGGTGGTGGCGGAAGTGACGGTGATGAGCGAAGTTTTATTATCCTCGCGTCCTAAAAATTGCGCTGATAATTCTTTAATCTGATTCGCTACTTTTTCATTCCTTTGGTTCATAATTTTTATTTTTTCCTCTCCTTGATAAGGAGAGGGCTAGGGTGAGGTGTATTATTTTTGAGTTATTGAAAAAGATTCTAATATATCTCCGGCGACAACTTCTATTTTTGACTCAATCATCATTCCAAACTCAGAACCTTCGGAAATTTCACTCGTTTTTACTTTATTTTTTTCAAGATTAACAATCTTTGCCCGGCCAATCTCAAACCCTCGTCGCATTATTCTAATAGCACTGTTTAGTCCTATTTGCCCTTCCGTAACTTTTCCTCCTAAAATTTGGCGTTCCTTAGTGCGACTGAAGGCTCGAATAATCTTTGCTCGGCCAGTTGTTTCTATGGTTTCAATTTTTGGTCTTCTTTCTTCCATTTGGATCTCCAACCACTTTGTCATTTGGTAGATAATATTAAAGAAGGAAATCGTTATGTCTCTTTTTTGGGCTGTATCAATTGCGCTTTTGTCTGCTTTTACATTGAATCCTATGACGATCGTGTCGCCAGATGACGCATTTTTTATATCGGATTCAGAAATGGGCCCGATCCCTTTTCCGACAATCCTGAATTCTGCATTTTTATTTATTGTGGTGCTGGTATCAGAGTTTATTTTAGAAATTTCTTTTTCAATCGCCTCAATAGATCCAGAGCCGTCAGCTTTTAATATTATTGGAATTATTTTTTTATTAACCACGTTTTCTCCCCCTTGAGAAGGGGGAGTGCCCGAAGGGCGAGGGGGTCTCTTTTCTATATACGCCACGGCGTCTCCCTTTTTTTGGAAAGTTTTAAATTGCGCGCCCACTCTCGGCATTTTATCAAAACCTACAATACGAATAGGGGAGGAAAAAGTAGCTTTGCTTATTGCCTTTCCAAGAAAATTCTCTATTATGCGCGTGGAACACATAGCGTCTCTGATTACCACAGTCATTCCATTTTTGATAGTTCCATTTTTTATTATCAAGGTTGCCATTATTCCGCGTTTGGAATCTAAGTTCACTTCAATTACATATCCAGATGCATCCAGAGAGCTGTCTCCAGTAAAGTTTTCCATTTCTGCTAAAATTAAAATAAGTGAAAGTAGTTCGTCCACTCCAGTACCGACTTTGGCAGAAATATCTACGGAAGGAATTTTTCCTCCATAACTCTCCAAATAGATTTCATGTTCGGCTAATTCTTTTTTTGTTTTTTCTATATCAGCGCCCACTTTGTCTATCTTGTTTATAGCGACAATGCATGGAGTGTCGGACTCGACAATAGTTTTCCATGCTTCGATAGTCTGCGGTTTTACGCCGTCCTCCGCCGAAACGACCAAAATGGCAATGTCGGCAATCTTTGCGCCACGTTCGCGCATTTTTGAAAAAGCTTCATGTCCTGGAGTGTCTATGAAAGTTATCTTGCTGTTTTGGTGCGTGACTTCATAGGCGGAAATTCTCTGAGTTATTCCCCCAGCTTCTTTTTCAGTAACAGTTGTTTTCCTTATATAATCAAGCAGAGTAGATTTGCCATGATCGATATGACCCATGACTACCACGACAGGCGGACGATTAACTATATTTTCTTTTTGTTTATCTTTTTCCATTATTATATTTGGGCTTTTTTCAAAACTTCTTTTTCCTCAGCTGTGAGTTCGTACTCGGATTTTCCATTTTTGATGGGCTTGGCAAATACGCTCATTCGTTCGCGAGAATATAAACTTGAAATCACCAAACCGTCATTTTCTTCATTAAGCATTCCAATAGCAAAACTTTGATTACTGCCTTGATCAGGAAAAGGATTGAAACGTATTGTCTCCAGTCCGCGAATGCTTTTTTTAAGTTTAGTGTTTATTCCGGCGATATCTTTATGCATCGCGTCCTTCGTTTTATTTAATTCGGCTATATTATTTTCTAATGAAATGATGTTGTCTTCCAAATCTTTTGCTTTCTTGCCAAGGAAAAATCTTTTTAAGCGCTTTTCTGTAACGATAACCCAAACGATTCCGAGTAGAATAATAATGCCAATCAAAATAAAAAAAACAATTTGAAGCTTTGTGTTCATCCCGTACGAAATCCTACCATTTATTTTTCACGGTAGAAGTGTTAATGTGATAATCAAATCCCGTAATTTCGTACGGGATTCATGTAATTTCAATATATACTATTTTTATGCCTAAATCAAATGAAATATATCTAGATTATGCCGCCAGCGCGTCGGCAAACTCTAGTTCTGTACATAGGGCTGGGGTAGAAGCAAAAATTAAACTTCAAAATTCACGGAAAGAAGTTTCTGATATTTTGGGCGCTAGACCAGAAGAAATAATTTTTACAAGTGGTGGTACAGAAAGCAACAATCTTGCAATACAGGGAGTAGTGTGGGCTTGGTTTGAAAAAGCATACGGAGGCAATTTCTCCGTACGGAGGAATTGCCTCCGTATGCCGCATATTGTAACAACTAACATAGAGCATCCATCGGTTCTTGAGACTTGCAAGTTGTTAGCAGAAAGAAAGCTGGCAGAAATAACGATCGTACCAGTCGAAGCAAATGGAATAGTAGATCCAAAAAAAATAAAAAAAGAAATAAAAAAAAATACTGTACTTGTTTCGGTAATGTATGCGAATAATGAAATAGGGACAATACAGCCAATAAAAGAAATTGCAAAGGCAATTAAGCATTGGAAGAACCTCACCCGCTTTCAGCACCCTCTCCTTAATAAGGAGAGGGTTGGGGAGAGGTGTATTTTCCCGCTCTTCCATACGGATGCAGTACAAGCGGTAAATTATCTAGATCTAAACGTGGAGAGATTGGGTATAGATTTGCTTTCACTTTCCGGCTCAAAGATACAGGAATCTGGCAGAGTCGGAGTTCTTTATAAAAAGAAAACGATTAAGCTTGCGAAGGTGTTCGGCGGGGGAGATCAAGAAGGAGGAATTCGTCCAGGCACGGAAAATTTGCCGGAGATTTTAAAATTTTCCTGTGCATTAAAATCAGCGCAAAATATTAAAGAACAAGAAAGCAAACGCTTGGAAAAACTTCGTAATTATTTTATGGAGAGGTTGCGGACGTTGGACGTCCGAAAATCGGACGTCCAACGTCCGCAAGGTTATATAATTAATGGAGATTTGAAAAATAGATTGCCGAATAATGTAAATGTAACATTTCCAAAAATTCCGAGCGATCTATTAGTGATTGAACTTTCTGCAAAGGGGATAATGACGTCGGCCAAGAGCGCGTGCAAGAGCGGGGAAAGCGGAGGATCTTATGTAATCAAAGCAATTCGTCAAGCACAATACCAAGGGTTCCCCTTGGTAAAACTTGCCAAGGGGAACCCTTGGTATGATGATACTGGTGGAGTGCGTTTTTCTTTAGGCAGAGATACAACAAAAGAGGATATTGATTATACTATAAAAGTTTTAGTAAAAATTTTGACTAAACTAAAAAAATGGTATCATTAGGGTATGGATCCCGTTAGAAGCCGCGGTCGCAGTTTTTGACGGGAAAGTAAATGAAATTATTATTGACCGCGACCTGCTTCTAACGGGATGGATATCAAGGAATTAAATAAAACTCAACTTATTTTGCTCGCTATCTTGCTTAGTTTTGTTACTTCCATTGCGACAGGTATAACGACTGTGACCTTAATGCAACAGGCTCCGCCGTCGATCACTACTCCGATTAATCACGTGGTCCAGCAGACAATTGAGAAAATTCAACAAGTGGAGGGGAAAAAAACAGTTCAAACAGTGGTCATCAAAGAAGAAGACCTGGTAGTAGATGCTATTGCCAAAAATAAATCCGCTGTGTTTTCCATAACTAAGGAAACCCAAGACGCAGATCTGAAAACTGTCGAAGTGGGAGCAGGAAGAGGGTTTGTAGTTTCTGCTGATGGAATTATTGCAGCCGATGCGACTCTCGTTCCCGACAAAGAAGTTTATTATGTAAAAAATGATAGCGGAAAATTCAAGGCAGATTTCATTTTAGCTGACAAGTCCGGATTTTCTTTTCTGAAGATAGGCTCTACAGTTGACGTGAAAAATAAATTATCTTTTTCAGTACCAGTTTTTGGGGATTTGGATAAAATGAAAGCGGGACAGAGAGTTTTACTTTTTGGCAATAGCATATCTTCTTCTATTTTTGAAGGGAATAAGAATGTTGACATCAATGTTACTAAATCAAATGCCGGAGGCTTAGTGTTAAATTTAGACGGAGAAGCTCTCGGCATCGCTCTCTTTAATGATATGACAAATTTTGCCTCAATAAAAACTATTACTGATGCTTTGGCATCGGTAACCGCGTCTGTAAAAACAGGTTCTTCTTCATCTAACCTTCAGTAAGACTTCATACACTTGACACGTAGTGTATAATGCAAGTATAGAGTTAAGTAAAAAAAATTAAATTATATAAAAATATATGCCACCATTAAATAAATTTACAACTAAAGCCAAAGATGCCATTAAAAAAGCCCACGAGCTAGCTATTGAACGCGGGGTAAACCATGTGTCTTCCTTGCATTTGCTTGGCGCGCTCTTGCTCCAAGAAGAGTCCATGGTGAATTCTATTTTAGATAAATTGGAAATTGATACGATACTTTTGACCGACTCGGTTTTAGAATTGATTGAGTCGCCGGAATCGCGAAACACCATTTCACCTTCGTATCAGATTTATCTCAATCCTGATTTAGCGCAAGTCATAGAACAATCAGCGAAACTGGCAGAATTTATGAAAGATGATTTCGTTTCAACCGAACATCTTTTTATCGCAATTCTCGAAGTCATGAGTGAAGCTCGCGAGACTTTGGCGCGATTTAGAATTCACAAAGATCAAGTAATGAAGGTCTTAGAGGAGCTTCGCAGTCAAAACATTACGGATGTAACTGAGCCAAAAAAATTCAAATTATTGATGAAATATACCCGCAATTTGACCAAGCTGGCAAGGGAAGACAAGCTGGACCCGGTTATTGGCCGAGACAATGAAATCACTCGCATAATGCAGATTCTTTCGCGCCGAACAAAAAATAACCCTATCTTGATTGGAGAAGCGGGGACAGGAAAAACCGCTATAGCGGAAGGGTTGGCGCAATTAATCGCAAAAAATAATACGCCTGAATCCTTGAAGGACAAAGAAGTCGTTTCTCTTGACTTGGGAATGCTCGTGGCCGGTACAAAGTATCGCGGAGAGTTTGAGGAGAGATTGAAAGGTTTAATGAAAGAGATCGAGAGATCGGCTGGAAAAATAATTCTTTTTATTGATGAGATTCACACTATCGTCGGTGCAGGCGGAGCAGAAGGCACCATGGATGCTTCGAATATGTTGAAGCCGGCGCTAGCGCGCGGAGAATTGCGGGCTATCGGCGCAACAACTTTGCGTGAATATCAAAAACACATAGAAAAAGATCCCGCTTTAGCTCGCCGTTTCCAGCCTGTCTATATCGATGAACCCAGCGTAGAAGATGCGACTGCAATTCTTCGTGGGTTAAAAGAAAGATACGAACTTTTTCATGGAATACGAATTACTGATGATGCCATCGTGGCTGCCGTCAATCTTTCTTCTCGTTACATTACAAATAGATTTTTACCTGACAAAGCTGTGGATTTGATTGACGAGGCTTCTTCCTCATTAAAGATAATGCTAGAAAACAAACCGCCGATTTTAGAAGATGCCAATAAAAAGACAATGCGTTTGGAAATTGAAAAAGAAGCTTTGAAGAAAGAGATCAGCTCTTTTAATGGAGAAGAAAAGCAAAAAGGAAAAGGACAAGAAAAAAATAATGAAATAAAAAATAGAATTAAAGAAATTGATAAAGAAATAGGCAATCTGTCCGAGAAGACAAAAGAGCTCGAATTAAAATGGCAGAATGAAAAAACAATCGTGTCTGAAATCAGAGATATAAAGAAAGAGCTTGAGAGCATCCGCTTAGAAGCTGAAGGCGCAGAAATGAAAGCGGATCTTACTTTAGCGGCTGAATTGCGCTATGGGAAAATACCTATGCTTCAAAAAGAGCTGGATGTAAAACTTGCCCGATTAAAGAAATTGCAAAAATCCCGCAGAATTTTGAAAGAAGAAATTACGGCTGAAGATATAGCCGAGGTGGTAGCTCGTTGGACAGGGATACCACTTACAAAGATGCTTGAAGAAGAACGTGAAAAACTTGAAAAAATGGAGGCTGAATTAAAGAAAAGAGTCGTGGGACAGGATAATGCTATCTCGCGCGTAGCTGATGTTATTCGCCGTTCTCGCGCCGGTATCGGAGACCCGAATCGTCCGATAGGTTCTTTTATTTTTTTAGGTCCATCAGGTGTGGGTAAGACAGAGCTCACAAAAGCGCTCGGGCAATTTATGTTCAATGACGAAAGTGCCGTTATTCGTGTAGATATGTCTGAATACACCGAGAGACATTCTATGTCCAAGCTTATCGGATCTCCGCCAGGCTACGTGGGTTATGATGAGGCTGGTCAGTTGACCGAAGCTGTTCGGCATCGCCCGTATGCGGTGATCCTTTTCGATGAAATTGAAAAAGCTCATCCAGAAGTTTTCAATATGCTTTTACAAGTGATTGATGAAGGAAGATTGACTGACGGCAAAGGAAGGGTAGTAAACTTTAAAAATACTATTATAATTTTGACTTCTAATATTGGTTCGCAATTTGTTGAAAAAATGGAATCAATTGGATTCTCTAATAACTCTCAAAAACAAGATTATGGCAACATGAAAGAAAAAGTTACAGAGGCTTTAAAGGATAATTTCCGTCCAGAATTTTTGAATCGCTTGGATGAAATTATTGTTTTTGATGTTTTGTCGGAAACCGCTCTAAAACAAATAGTTAATTTGCGAATCAAAGTCGTAGTGGATCGACTAAAAGCTAAAGGAATAAATTTTGAAATTTCCGACGGAGCGCTTTCTTACTTGTCGAAAGAAGGCTATAACCCGCATTATGGGGCTAGACCGCTGAACCGTTTGATTCAAAATAAAATTTTGAACGCAGTCGCGTCTTATATTATTTCAAACAAAGTTTCCAAAGGGGATACAGTGTTTGTTTCTGAGAAAAATAACGAGATCGTCGTCGAAACTAAAAAAACAAAAATCAAAAGCCCGATCCGAGTACGAACCAGATCCTCAGTATAATTCTTTGTGCGCCGGGAAGGATTCGAACCTTCGTAGCCCGAAGGCGAGGGATTTACAGTCCCTTGTATTTGACCGCTCTACCACCGACGCGTTGCATATAAAATAACATAAAATTATATTTTTTGCATTCTTTGGTCTTCATGAAGATTTAATCTTCGAAATGTTAATATATATAATATGAAAATATTAGTTGTTGAGGATAATAAAAAATTAGCTGAAAATTTGAAACAGGGTTTAATCCAAGAAGGGTACGCTGTTGACGTCATAGGAGATGGTTTGATCGCGGAACGTCGAATATTATTCAATCGCGATGAGTATGATCTTGTAATTCTAGACAGGATGCTCCCTGGCAAGGATGGAGTTATTATTTCTAATAATTGGCGGGAGAATGGTGTCGTGGTTCCTGTGCTGATGCTTACAGCACTAGATACTATTGATGATAAGGTCGTCGGCCTCAATGCAGGAGCGGATGATTATTTGGCAAAGCCGTTTGCTTTCAAAGAACTTCTCGCTCGAGTTCACGCGCTTTTGCGGCGTCCCAAACAATCTTTCTCTGATATACTTACCTTGGGAGAGATCCGCATCAACACAGCCAGCAGAACGGTAACTTATAAAAACAAAATTATTTCTCTTACGCTCAAGGAATTTATGGTGCTTGAATATCTGATGCGCAATAAAAATAAAGTAGTCACCCGTGATGAGCTTTATTCGCATGCATGGGATTTTGCAGATTCATCGTTTAGCAACACAGTGGATGTGCATATAAAAAATCTAAGAAAAAAAATTAAGGACAATGGAAAAATTATACAAACAATTCGAGGAGTCGGTTACAAAATGGAAGGCTAGCTTGAAAGACGATGAATTTTTCATAGCGCGGCTCAGGCTTACTTTTTATTATTCGATTACGGCAATCGTAATTTTAGGCAGTGCCAGTATTACGCTTTATAACACGATCCTTTCGAATTTTTCTCAATCGATTTTAGACAATATCTTTTTAGATGTGAATACCGCTAATTTGATTATCAATAGAACTCAAAATATATTGTTAAATCGTTTTTTGACGATAGATGGCATTATAATAATTTTGGTTATCGTCTTAGGATTTTTGCTTACTTATAAAACATTGGAACCGATCAAATCCAATATGCAAAAACAAAAGAGATTTATCGCGGATGCTTCTCATGAACTTCGTACCCCCACGGCAGTGGTCATCTCGGGGCTTGAAGTCGCTTTGAATAATAAAAAATTAGATTTCACTTTGGCAAAAAAAACTCTCGAAGATACTTTGGACGAGATGAGGGAATTTTCAAAACTCAGCAATACTTTGCTCGATATATCAAAATATGATGTGCCTAAATGCGTGGAATGCGAACCCCTTGATATAAGCAAATTATTAAAATTTATTTTAGAAAAAAGTGAGAATCTAGCTTCTAGTAAAGAGATTGCTTTTGAGAAAAAAATAATGGAACCTCCGGTAACTATACTAGGAAATAAAGTCGAACTCAGCCGGTTATTTTATAATATTTTAGATAACGCCATCAAATATACTCCTCCCAAAGGAAATATTTCCGTATCGGACAAAATTATTTCAAATAAATATGTTGTAACTATAAGCGATAGCGGGGTAGGCATTCCCAAAAGTATTATTGAAAGAATCTTCGATCCATTCTTTAGGGGAGACAAGGCAAGGAATGCGGACGGCGCAGGATTGGGACTTACTTTATCAAAAAAAATTGTTGAGAATCACAAAGGAACGATTTCCATAAAAAGTCAGGAAAACAAAGGCACAAGCGTCACGATTTCCCTACCTATCAGCGAAGCGAGTTTTCCTATTTCTTCATTTTAACTTCATCATCTTCCTTGTATGATGGTATATATGAAATATAAAAAACATATAGCGACAGGGGCATTAGCCATATCATTATTAGTTTCGGGTTCAAGCGTTTTTGCTTCTACTCCGCGGGATTTGGGTATAAAAAATGTACATTCGGCTTATCAAAAACAAAATAAGAATAAGCATAAAACAGGATTAAGGAAACAAAACAATGTAGCAGTAGGGGTTGTTTCCAATTTAACTGCTTCAGGTTTTACAGTAAATGTAAAAAACTTAAAAATTAAAACAACATCCTCAGTAGATGTGGCGACAAACGCATCAACTGTATATAAAAAAGATGGGATCTCGGCTTCTGCCACCGATATTTTGGCAGGACAAAAAGTGATCATTGTCGGGAATTTAGATAAGACAACAAATATTCTGACTGCTAAAATAGTAAAAATCGTCACCAATAAGAAGAATTTGTAGTTTTTAGAAAAATATGTTAATATAAAAGGAAGCTCAATATTTTTTTGGGCTCTTTTTTATGGAAATTAGAAATATAGCAATAATAGCTCACGTGGATCATGGCAAGACGACCTTGACTGATGCATTGATGAAGCAAAATGGTGGTCTTCAAGATGAAGGAGTATCAATGGATTCAAACGATCTAGAAAAAGAGCGTGGTATTACTATTTATTCAAAAAATACTTCCATCTATTATAAAGACACAAAGATAAACATCGTAGATACTCCTGGCCACGCGGATTTCGGATCAGAAGTGGAGCGGGTTTTGCGTGCCATAGATTCCGTGTTGCTGTTGGTAGACGCAGCAGAAGGACCGATGCCGCAAACTAGATTCGTTTTAAAAAAATCTTTGGAATTAGGCCTCAAGCCCATAGTGGTTATAAATAAAATAGACAAGCCGGCAGCTGATCCGCATAAAGTGCATGAAGAAATTTTGGAGTTGTTTTTTGAATTGGGTGCAAATGAAGAGCAAGCCAATTTTGAAACGATATATGCAATTGGCAGGCAAGGGAAAGCTTTCAGGCATTTAGGCGATGAATCAGCAGATCTTTCTCCTTTATTAGATCTAATACTAGAAAAAGTTCCTCCAGCTTCTGTAAACAAAGATGGCAAAATGTCTGCGCAAGTTTTTAATTTGGGTTATGATAATTTTTTAGGAAGAATGGCAGTGGCTAGGATTTATTCCGGGAAGATGATATCAGGCAGCCAGGTTTTTATAAAAGGCAATATTGACGGCGAGGAGAAAATCCGCCGGGGGAAAATTACAAAACTTTTTGTTTTCGAGGGGATAAATAGAAAAGAAATAGATTCTGCAACTTCGGGTGATATCGTTCTTCTGGCTGGAATTCCGGATATTTATATCGGAGAAACCATATGCGAGGACGAGAGCGTAGAGATATTGCCGCACATCGCTATCGATGAGCCGACTCTTTCTCTTAATTTTTTAGTAAATGATTCTCCTTTTGCAGGTCTTGAAGGCAAGTTTGTCACTTCAAGACAAATCAAAGAAAGATTAGAAAAAGAATTAGAGATCAACGTCGGGCTCAAGGTTGATTTCCTGCCTGCCGGCAGGCAGGTTCTCCAGAACCAAAACGAAAATAAGTCAGGCCCCTCATTTTTTAAAGTATATGGCAGAGGAGAATTGCACATCGCAATACTGCTTGAAAATATGAGAAGAGAAGGTTTTGAAATGCAAGTTTCTCAACCAGAAGTTATTATAAAAGAAAAGAATGGCGTGAAGACAGAACCTTATGAAGAGCTAGTGATCGATGTTCCGATGGAATTTTCCGGAAGCGTTATAGAGAAAATTGGCAAAAGACGAGGCATCATGAAAGACATGGTAGAAAAAGAAGGTATTGCTAGAATTATTTTTGACATACCGACACGCGGACTTTTGGGATATCGCAGCGAGTTTATCATAGACACTAAAGGGGAAGGGATAATGAGTTCAAGAGTTACAGGATTTAGAGAATATGCAGGAGAGATAAAAAAGAGGGAATACGGTTCTATGATTTCGATGGTTTCTGGCAAAGCGGTAGCCTTTTCTCTTGCAAACTTACAAGAACGTGGTATACTGTATATAGGTCATGGTACGGATGTTTATGAAGGGATGGTGATTGGTAACGTTCTTAAAGGAGACGACATGTCTGTCAATCCTACAAAAGGAAAACAGCTTACCAATATGCGAGCTTCTGGTACTGATGAAGCGATAACCTTAAATCCTACTTTTATTTTAAGTATCGAACGAGGTCTGGAGGTGATGAATAGAGATGAATACTTGGAAATTACGCCCAAATCCGTCAGACTTCGCAAGAGATTTTTGACGGAAATTGATCGAGCTAGGGCAAAAAGATAAAAAAATACTTGTCCCGTACTAAATTTTTGATTACGGGATAATAAGATAAAGTTTATTAATTAAAATTTTAGTACCGGGATGGCAACAATAACTTTTAAACCTCAAAAAATAACCAAAAAAATAACTGCACACCTTAATGATCGCACTTTGGATGTGATATTGAACCGTTTTGGTTTGACCGCTGATGGCAAGAAAAAAACTCTCGAAGAGATTGGAAAAAAATATAAAATTACAAGGGAGCGCGTTCGCCAGGTTGAAGAGGCGGCTATAAATCTTATCAAAAAATCCGATGCTTATAAAAACGAGCAAGCTATTTTTGACGAGTTAAAACAAATAGTTCATAACCTGGGGTCAATCGTTGCGGAACATGAATTCTTGCCTTATATATCTAAAGATAAGAATACTCAAAATCATATAAACTTTTTCCTAGCGCTAGCTGATGTTTTTAAAAAACATCGTGAAGATGAACATTTTCACACCCGTTATAGCATAGATGATGCCATGGCTGACAAAGTGCATGAAGCTCTTCGAAAACTTTACGCCAGTTTGAATGATGAAGATCTTATTCCAGAAACAGAAATGATAAAGAGGTTTTTTGATCAAATGAAAGATTGTTCTGTAGAATGTAGAGATGAAGAGATGGCAAAAAGATGGCTTTCTATTTCTAAAACTATTGCGAAAAATAAATTGGGGGAATGGGGCAAGGCTTCTTCGCCCAATATCCGCACCCGTGGAGTGAAAGATTATGCTTTTCTGGTGATGAGACGCCATGGTTCGCCTATGCACTTCAAGGAGGTGGCGGATTCTATTTCTAAAACTTTCGGCAAAAAAATACATTACGCAACCTGTCACAATGAGCTTATTAAAGACTCTCGCTTTATTTTGGTTGGCAGGGGAATATATGCTCTTTCTGAATGGGGCTATAAGGCAGGTATTGCCCGGGAAGTCATTCAAGATATTCTGAAAAAATCAGGAGAGCCATTATCAAAGGACGAAGTGGTCAAAAGAGTGATGAAAGAAAGATATTTCAAAAAAAATACTATTTTAGTGAATCTTGCCAATTCAAAATATTTCAAGAAAAACAAAAACGGACTTTACACTGTAGCGTAAAAATTTCTTTTTTTTATTCCCAGACAGCGCCTAAGACGCTGTTTGGTTTTTTTGTATAAAAATTTTATTATGTTAAAATTCATCCGATAAGGAATCAGCTGATTTTATATTCAAAACCCTGATGTCTAAAAAATTCAGGAAATTTGCCGTAACTCCTGAATATATTCCTAAAATTTACGAAGCTATAGCAAATAGCATAAAAAATAATTTACCGATAAAATTAATTTTTCCATTTGGTGGTTATAAACTTTGGCGTCTGGAAGAAACTCCGGAGGCGGATTGGTCGGAATTATTTACCTTGATGTATTATACGAATTGGCTAAAGCCAATAGCAGAAGTATATAAACCTGGGGTAGAATTTGATTTCAGTTCGGATGAAATTATTGTGGAACGAATGAATAATATTCCAAAAGCTTATACGGATAGTTACGCCAAGAGTTTTATTGCAATTGTTGATTTTCTTAAGGACTATCTGCCAGTAAATATAAAATTTACTCTTACACCAGTAAGGTCAT
Source organism: Candidatus Paceibacterota bacterium (assembly GCA_028718635.1). Lineage (NCBI taxonomy): Bacteria > Bacillati > Minisyncoccota > Minisyncoccota bacterium. The sequence continues at coordinate 624,080 of JAQULK010000001.1, read as the reverse complement.
ATTATCAACCTGAAGAATTTGAAAAAGACTTAAAAGAGAAAATCATATTAATGGAAAAAGAATTGGGCGGACTTCCTAAATTAGATGATCGTCATAAACATATGGTTGAGTTGAATGTACGTTTAAAGCCAGGTCAAGACAAAGATCCTCTATGGAGAGAAAAAATAGAATTATTACATCAGTCGTATTATACAGTCCCTAAAAGACGTGCGTACAATCGCGCAAAAGAAAAAATAATAGTTTTTTGTATGAAAATGGCAAATTGTATACCAGTCGGAACAACAAAAACCTCCGTGGCTAAATTTTGGCCAGGGATTGGAGTTTTAAAAAAGATAGGGGATAGCTACCAAGAATACGTGCTTTCTCCTTCTCAAATTGCATCTAGTAAAATAACAAAAGAAAACATATCAATAAAAGGTTTAGATTCTAAAAACTTTAAAACAATAAAAATAATGAGTTAATCAGACAGCGCCTTAGGCGCTGTCTGTGTTATACTTACAGAATGAGAAAACAACCAATCGTTACGGGCGAGTACCACCATATTTACAATCGTGGAGTAGATAAAAGGGATATTTTTCTTAATAGGAAAGACTTAGATCGCTTTATTGAAAGTATTTCTGAATTTAATCAAACAGAAATTATCGGTAGCATAAGAAATGCAAGAAAAAATGAAGATAAGACCGTGCCTAAGGCGTTGTCTAAGGTATCCAAAGAGCCATTGGTTTCTTTTGCTACTTATTGTTTAAATCCGAATCATTTTCATTTTGTTTTAAAACAGTTAGTGGATGGAGGTATAGCTAAATTTATGCAAAAATTGCAAGCGGGATATACTTCCTACTTTAATATTAAAAATTCTCGCACAGGGTCACTTTTTCAAGGAACCTTTAAATCGCAAATCATTAGTAATGAAAATTATTTTAACAAAATCATTGGCTATGTAAATAAAAATTATCAAATTCACAATATTCCAAAAAATAAAGTAACTCTTTCGATTGCTAGTGATTACGAATACGAGAATAATAATTTTAAAATTGTTTCAAAAGAGGAAGGAAAAAGGATATTAGAAATTTTTAATGGGAGTAGAAATTTTAAAAAACATTGTGACGAAATTGTTTCAATAGTTAGAAAGGAGAGAGGAAAAACTTCTCTACTTGAAGAAGAAGATTTACCAGACAGCGCCTAAGGCGCTGTCTGGGTTTGTTATTTTTGGGTACATACATTAAAATAGATGAATGGCGGAAGCAAAAACGGGGCCAACTATTGAGCAAAAGATTTTTGATTTTATAAAAAATTATTGGATTGGGATTGTGGTTGTGATCCTGGGTTTTTTGATTTGGAGATACAACCTCGAAATAGGGGTTTTGGCCTTGGCCGGAACGATATTTTTAGGCTGGCTCGCTTGGAAGCTTTGGGTACATTATGTTCAGCAGGATTTTATTTCTGGCATAGAGTTTGTGTTGCTTGAAATAGTCCCACCGCGCGAGGTATTGCGAAGCCCGAAAGCAATGGAACTTTTTTTTACTAATGCCCTTTATCATTGGAGTATAAAAGGAGGCAAGGAAGAATTTTGGCAAGGCGCTGTCTGGTTTTGGTTTTCATTGGAGATAGCGTCTATCGACGGACAAGTACATTTTTATATACGAACGCCTTCACGCATCAAAGATCTTATCGAGACTCAGATGTATGCGCAATATCCGCAAGCGCAGGTAAAAGTAGTTGAGGATTACACTTTGGCTGTGGATGAGATTAGTCCCGAGAGCGCTTGGAATGGCTGGGGATGCGAGTTTAAATTGACAAAACATTTTGCTTATCCTATTAAAACATATGTTGATTTCGGATTAGACAAAGACCCAAAAGAAGAATTTAAAGTTGACCCTATTTCTCCAGTGATAGAATTTTTCGGTTCGCTCAAGAAAGGGGAGCAAGGATGGATCCAGATCGTCATTACACCAAAACCAGGTTCTGATAACGTTCCACATAGCTGGGTAGAAGAGGCAAAAAAAGAAATGCTCAGATTTTTGAAACCATATACTGCTGTTAAAGATGATTTTAAGGGTGAGGGACCAAAAAGAATAGAGGTTCGTGTTGCTGATTTTTTGAAAAATGCCGTAGCGGCAATGTCTGCCAAAACTTCCAAGATAGGTTTTGAAACTGGTGTTCGCATAATGTATATAGGAAAAAAAGAAGTATTTAATTTGAGCAATAGAAGAAACATGCGTCTCCTCTTTCGTCAATATGCCAGACCTGATTGTAATGAATTTTATCGTATAAATTCAGCTCAGGCGGATTTTTATAGCGGTACTTTTCTTGCCTCTAATGAAACGGTGATGATGCTGGCAAATAGAATGCTTCATGAATATCGCGAGCGTGCCTTTTTTCATCTTCCGCTTCGGCATCATCTTTTCTCAAAGCATCATTGGAAATGGCCTTTTGATTCTGTAATAAATGCCTATGCTCATCACGAAACTTATGTTTTGAATGTTGAAGAGCTTGCGACAATCTGGCACTTCCCAGGTCAGATCTTGAAAGTTCCTACACTTGAACGTATCGAATCCAAAGAAGCTTCTCCGCCTACGAATTTGCCAATATAAATTATGGAAAATTCTTTTTTACTGAAAGAACTCGTACGTGTCGGGAAAATAGTTTTAGGCTTACTTTGCCTTATTGCTTTTTTGGTTCTTGGTCGAAGGGAAATTTTGCGAATTGAAAGAAATCAGCATTATGGAAATATTGTGCCGATTTCAATTACTATTCCGGAAGGTTTCAACTTGAATCAAATAGCGAATGTATCTGCTTTAAAATTAAAAAATTTCAATAAAGATAAATTTTTTCTAGAAGCAAGGGATCAAGAGGGGTATCTTTTTCCGGATACTTATTTCTTTCTTAATAATGCAAATGAGGCGGATGTGATAAAATCCATGAGTGAAAATTTCAATAAAAAAATCACTTCTCTTTTGCCTGAAATTTCTTCAACAGGAAAGTCTGAAAAAGATATCATCACAATGGCTTCAATCATTGAGGGGGAGTCAAAAGGAGACGTAGACAGGGGAGTAATTTCTGGAATTTTATGGAAAAGAATCAAAATCGGCATGCCGCTTCAAGTAGATTCCGCGCCAGAGACTTATAAAACAAAGGGATTGCCGGAGAATCCGATCAGCAATCCAGGGCTCGCGGCCATAATTGCCTCTATCCATCCGCAAAATTCACAATATCTTTATTATCTTCATGATAAAGATGGTAATATACATTATGCAAAGACTTTTACAGAACATAATCAAAATATAAAAAAATACTTGAAATAAAAAAATCATGAGAAAACACAATTTTGCTTTTATTGATATAGAAACCACTGGCTTAAGTTTACTGAAGCATGAGATTATTGAGATTGGTTGTGTGTTTACGTCATCAACTCTTGATGTGATTGAGGAATTTGAATTAAAAATTAAACCGGAATACATTAAAAACGCTGACCCAGCTGCTATTAAAGTGAATCATTTTAATCAAGAGGATTGGAAGGATGCGCTTGATCTAAAAGAAGCGATAAAAATTTTTTCTAAAAAAGTTAAAGACTGCATTATGGTTGGACACAATGTTGCCTTTGATGCAGGATTTTTAGAATATGTCTTTAATAAAATCGAGACCATAAATACCATGCATTATCATAAATTAGATACGATCTCTATCGCTTGGGCGAAGTTGCATAATAATAAAAATTTTGAGCATTTTTCTTTGCGTGAATTGTGCTTGCATTTTGGTATTAAAAACGAGCGTCCACACTCTGCTCTCTCTGATGCCCGTGCGACCTTTGAGCTTTACAAAAAGCTGATGGAATCGTAAACTCAAATATAATGTTTTTAAGGGGTTTCGAGCGCGACGGCGCGAGAATTTCAGGATTTTTTAAGCTTCAAAAAATCCGTACCGGCAAAAATATTATATTTGAGTTTACGAATAAAACATGAAAAAGAAAAAAATAGTTTTTGTGGGACTTTCGGGTGGCGTAGATAGCGCTGTTTCGGCAGCTTTGCTAAAAAAGCAAGGCTTTGAAGTTGTGGGAGTATTTATTAAAACATGGCATCCGGATTTTTTGGCTTGCAATGAAGAGCAAGAACGTATGGATGCAATGCGTGTGGCAGCAGCTTTGGATATTCCTTTTCTTACTTTTGATTTTGAAGATGTTTATAAAAAAGAAGTGGCTGATTATATGATTCGAGAATATAAGCTCGGACGGACACCGAATCCGGATGTGATGTGTAATAAAGAAGTAAAATTTGGAGCTTTCCTTAAAAAGGCTCTTTCAATGGGGGCAGATTTTGTGGCTACTGGTCATTACGCAAAAGCTGAAAAGATGCTTCTTTCTCACGGCTCGCACTCTATCTTGAACATGGCTGACCGAGCTTTGGTTGCGAATGCCGAAGAAAGAACATCTTTTCAGCTTGCGAAAGGTAATGATCCTGCAAAAGATCAAAGTTATTTTTTGTGGACACTCAGGCAAGAGCAGTTAAAGAAGATTTTATTTCCCATTGGAGATCTCAAAAAAACTGAAGTTAGAAAACTTGCTAAAAAATTCAAGCTTTCTATTGCAGAAAAAAAAGATAGTCAAGGCATTTGTTTTCTGGGAGCAGTGGATTTAAAAGAATTCTTAAAACATTATATAAAAGAAAAAAAGGGGAAAGTGTTGCTTGCCCCGCAGGAAGCGGGGAATGAAAATGGAAAAGAGATCGGCTTTCACGACGGTGAAGTTTTTTATACCTTAGGAGAGAGGCATGGTTTTACTATCACAAAAAAGACACCGACAGATGGAGCCTATTATGTGGTGGACAAAGATATAAAGAAAAATATTTTATATGTATCACAAGACAAAAACTATCTAAAAAAGAGTCCGGATATTTTTCTGCTGAAAAATTCCTCAAGACTCGCGCCGTCGCGCTCCGTAGCCTCTTTTTCAAATAGTTTTTCTCTTGTTTTGAGTAGTATCAATTGGATTTCTAAGATTCCAGAACAAAATAAAACCTATACTGCGCAAATTCGTTATCATGGGGAATTTTTATCTTGCAAAATAATTTGCGGAAGTAAGGCTTCTGCACAAGTGATTTTTGAGAAGCCTGTTTTAGTTGCGTCTGGTCAATCTTGTGTCATTTATGATGGTAATGTTTGCTTGGGTGGTGGAGTAGTTGTATAATTATCCGATGGAACAATTTTTTATACAAAACGGAGATGTTATTTTGAAATTAGTAGTAGCGGTAGGTTTAGGGCTTTTAGTGGGTGCAGAAAGATTCTTTGTTCACAAGGATGCTGGCATGAAAACACATGCTCTTGTCTCTTTGGGTTCAGCGGTTTTTGTATTGGTTTCAGAAGCGTTGGTGCAAAAATATATAAACCTTCCAGGCTTGAACCCAGTAATGATTCCATCACAAATTGTCGTTGGTATCGGTTTTTTGGGTGCTGGTTCTATAATGCTTTATGGTTCACAGCTTAGAGGCCTTACTACCGCTGGTGGGCTTTGGGTTACTGCAGGTATCGGTATGGCGGCTGGTTTCGGACTTTATAGTCTAGCCATACTTGTTACTGTCTTAGTACTTTTAATACTAGTTTTAATAAATATTCTTGAAAAACCTATTAGAAAAATTGTTGAAGAAATAGATCAACCGGTGAAATAAAGTTGTATGCAATCCCGTTAGAAGCCGCGGTCGCAGTTAAATATATTTAATGTTTAAAAGAAATACAAAATTTAATAGCATAATTAAGTATAATTGCGGTATGGTGACCGCAACCTGCTTCTAACGGGATGCAATCAGACGAAATTAGATTAAGGTTTCTAAAATTTTTTGAAAGTCGAGGACATAAAATAATTCCTTCTGCTTCTCTAGTACCCGAAAATGATCCTTCTGTTTTATTTAATACTGCAGGTATGCAACCTCTTGTGCCATATCTTCTAGGAGAGGAGCATCCGATGGGTAGCAGATTAGTAAACATTCAGAAGTGTGTGCGCACTCAAGACATAGACGAAGTGGGGGATAAAACTCATGACACTTTTTTTGAAATGATGGGCAATTGGTCTCTTGGAGATTATTTTAAAGAAGAAGCTATAAAATGGAGCTATGAATTTTTAACTTCCAAAGAGGAAGGTTTAGGGTTGGACCCAAAACGTCTTTATGTAACTGTATTTGAAGGTGATGAAAACGCACCCAAAGACACGGAAGCTTTTAATATTTGGAAAAAATATATCCCTGAAAATCGCATTTATTATATGAGCGCAAAATCGAATTGGTGGAGCGTGGGGGACAATGGCCCCTGTGGACCTGACACTGAAATGTTTTATGATATCACGCAAGAAGGATTGGGAGATTTAAGTAAAGAAGAATACATGAAAGCTGACGGGGAGCAGAAAGTTATTGAAATCTGGAACGATGTTTTCATGGAATACGAAAAGTTTGATGGGAAAGTAATTGGGAAACTCAAACAAAGCAATGTAGATACCGGAGCGGGCCTCGAGCGAGTAGTAATGGCAGTGCAAGGGAAAGATGATATTTTTGAGACGGATTTGTTCAAGCCGTTGATGGATTTAATAAAAGAAAAAAGCGCAAATTATGATTTGCGTTCTGCTCGAATTATTGCTGATCATTTTCGTACAGCAGTATTTATGATCATAGACGAGGTCACGCCTTTTAACACTGGCCGCGGGTATATTTTGCGCCGTCTTCTTCGGAGAGTTTTTTCTAAAGCCTCAATTATCAAACTTTCAGATAATTTCTGGATTGAACTTAATTCTCTAATATCTGAAATTTATGACAAAGTTTATCCTGAAATAAAAAATAAATTTGATCATATTATTTCAGTTATCAGGGAGGAAGAAAAATTATTTAAAAAGCCTTTTGACGGAATTGAAAGATACCGTATTGACCTGGAAGCTGCAAAATTAGGCAACATAAAAAAAGCAGGAGATATTCCGATATTAAAAGACAAAAATACGGCTTCCGGATTATTTATCTTTACTCTTTTTGAAAGACACGGAAATCCCATCGAGCTGTTGGTCAACACCGCCAAAGACTTAGGATTCAAAGTAGACGAAGATGAAATAAATAAAGCCTTGAAGGATCATCAGGAAAAATCCCGTTCTGCTTCTGCTGGGATGTTTAAAGGCGGGCTGGCAGACGGCGGGGAAGAAGCTAAAAAATTGCATACTGCTACACATTTACTGAATGCTGCTTTGAAGCAAGTACTCGGCAATCATGTAATGCAAAAAGGAAGCAATATTACCGGCGAGCGATTGCGTTTTGATTTTACTCATTCGCAAAAAATGACCGAAGAAGAAAAGAAGAAAGTGGAAGAAATTGTAAATGATAAAATTGCGGAAAAGTTGCCGGTTGGTTTTGTGGAAATGCCTAAAGCAGATGCAGAAAAAATCGCTACACATTCTTTTAATGAAAAATATGGAGAAATGGTAAAAGTTTACTCCATCGGAGACGAAAAAACAGGATATTTCAGCAGAGAATTCTGTGGAGGTCCGCACGTTTCCAATACGGGTGAATTGGGCAAATTTAAAATTCAAAAAGAAGAAGCAGTTGCGCAAGGTGTTAGACGTATCAAAGCCACTTTATTTTAAGTTTTACTGGATTTAACTAAATACAGGGGTCAACGGAAACCGTTGACCCCTGTTCTGCGATTGATTGTGCTTACGAACTACGAACCTTTCTCAAACTGTGTTGGTAGAATTTCAAACAACAGAAAAGCTGCCAACCATTGAATAAATAAATCCCAGGATTTCGTGTAGCGATTGAGAGAACTTATTCTTCCCATGAGTGCTTTCCCCGGATCTCTTGTTGTAATTAGGCTGGAAAAGCCTTCATCAGCTCTTCTGCTTCTTATCTTTGCAACGAGTGGCAATCCTACGCGACAAAACAGAGGATTCCATTCTTCTTTGAAAACATTCCAGTCGTTACTGATAATAATAGCAGCATCTGCGCTACTTGCGAGAAGCTCAGTGATATCGTCAACACGGCCTCCCGGCAGGTCTCCAATGGAAATATTGTTTTCTTCTCGACATTGGAACAAATTTCGTTGGGCTTCTTCTGCGAGCGCAATATTCCACGGACGTTTCAAACTTGCAACTTTTTCACGATCAGTAGCCCATTTCTCAGCAATAGCTTGGGTTGTTGGTGTTGCTAAGTCTAGGTTTGCAAGACCAACACTTAGTTCTAGATCTGAGAAACCTTGTCTAGACTTTAGTGACCTGATGTAATTTTGCATTTCGGCCACAAGGGACACTGCCAAAGTGCTTTTGCCACTTCTGCTGGGTCCCCCTACGACTATGGAAACGCGTTTGTTTTTAAGCTCGTAAATGCGACCCTCGGACAACACAACTTCAAAATAATCATTTACGTCGTCCTCGGTTCTTGTTGCTCCGCCTCTATCCTTAAATACTGGGAGATAGAGGAATCTTTTATCGGGAGGATAGGAAGCAACTAAAGGTTGCGCTATCTCAAGTGATTCGAGCAAAGGAACAAAAGTCTCCATAACCTCGGTACCTTTCCAGATATCTCTGCTTTTATTTCTAAGATCCGAGATTAAAAGAGAGGTCTGGGTAATTGCTCGCCTGCTGCCTTCAGTGTCTAGTTTCCTTAGTACTGACACTAGTCTTGCGTACAGACTTTTGGTTTGTTTGTTGCCTCCACACTGAGCAAAATGGAGGATCCTTTTGAGATGCCAACTGTCTTCCAAGAGTTCAAGCATTTTGGAATGTAAATCTTTACTATACAGGTAGATGATTCTTTCTTGGCATCCAAATAAGTTGTGAGTCTTATTTCCCATGTTCTGTGCAAAACGAACGTGAGTCCAGTCATCTACATGTCCCAAAAAATGCAAAATTCCGTAACTGAACAATGATATAACTGTAAGCGGGAAAGGTAATACTGCTACTGACGCTATTCTTTTCATGGTTGGCTCCTTTTTGTTTGATTGTCTTGTTTTTATGAGTTATTTAAAACTTTTTGTCAAGGGTGATCTAGTAAAGGTATATTACTAATCAAAATAAAAGTCAATTGTACTAAAATATACTTGTTTATGTTTGCTATTTGTTGTTATAATTACCTTACATGGGTATTTTTTCTAAACTTCAAGAAAAAAATAAATTGATGCTAGTTTTCAATGTCAGTTCTTCTTCTGTGGACGGAGCGATTTTTGAGGCGCAAAGCTCTGGAATTCCAAAAATAATTTTCTCCGTTAAAGAACCGATAAAAATAGAAGAAAAAGTTGATATCGATAATTTTTTATCATCCACAATAAAATCTTTAGAAATTGTCGTTGAAAAAATTTATAAAGCAGGCCTAGGCGCGCCTTCAGAGATATTTTGCGTGTTGTCTTCTCCTTGGTGTATTTCTCAGACGAGGATAATTAATTTGAAAAAAAACACTCCTTTTGTGTTTACTGAAAAATTGGCTGATGAATTAATACAAAAAGAAATAAAACTTTTTGAAGAAGAACATATGTTGAAATACGGCAATTCCGACAACAGAGTTCGAATGATTGAATTGAAAAATATCAAAATACTATTAAACGGCTACGAAGCGCCTCAATCTCTAAATAAAAAAACCAAAGAATTAGAGATGAATATTTTTGTTTCGATGAGCGGGGAACAAGTGCTAAAGAAAATCGAGGATACGATAAGCAAATATTTTCATTTCAAACAAATAAAATTTGCTTCGTTCTTATTATCTTTTTTTACAATAGTGCGCGATATGTATTTAGAACAAGAGAATTTCCTTTTATTAAAAATAGGCGGTGAGATGACGGACATTTCTATGATAAAGAAGAATACCCTGCGCGAGTCTGCGTCTTTTCCTCTCGGGTGCAATTTTTTAATACGTGGTGTCGCTTCGGAGCTGGGTTGCTCTATGAATGAAGCTGAGTCTTTTATCTCTCTTTTTAAAAACGGCCACGCAGAAGAATCTGTAGCTAAAAAACTTGCTTCAGTTTTAAATAAGCTTAGGACAGAGTGGTTAAAGGAATTTCAAAATTCCTTAGCTAATTTGTCGAATGATATTTCTATTCCCTCTACTATTTTTATAGTAGTCGATAAAGATTTTACAGATTTTTTTTCTGAAACAATTAAAACAGAACAGTTTAGCCAATATACTTTAACAGAATCAAAATTCAAAATTATTTTTTTAAATGCAGAAATTCTCAACGGGATTACAATATTGAAAAATAATATGCCTCTCGAAGCTTCTCTGATTATTGATTCTGTTTACATTAATCGTTTCTTAATTTCAAAATAATTATGTCCAAGCACCTTTTGGAAGACATGGTTCGAGTAAAAAATAATAAAAGGCGTCTTATTAAAAAAGAACCGACAAAGACGGAGCGCATAGATTATTTGGCAGATGTTGGTACGAAGCCTTCGGGAAATAAATATCGCTACATGCTTTGGCTCGTGGCATTGGCGTCCATAATATTTTGTTTTTTTGCATTTTCGTTTTTATTTGCAAAAGCGGAAGTTTCGGTGAGTTTAAAAACTAAAGATATTGTTTTAAATAAAAATTTATCTGCTAGCCTCGACGAGAATGCCGATACTTTACCTTTCGAGCTTACCCACATTTCAAGAGATGTGTCAAAAACGATTTTTTTAGAAGAAGGAGATTTTTATGAAAAAGCAAAAGGTACAGTTATTCTTTATAATAAATACAGCTCAGCTTCTCAGATACTCAGCGTAGATACCCGTCTAGACGGATCAAATGGAAAAATTTATAAAATAATATCTAAGGTAGTAATTCCAGGAATGAGTAAAAATGGCACTCCGGGGCAGGTTAGTGTCGATATTTACGCAGAGAAAGAGGGGGCGGATTACAATAGTTCTCCGCTTGATTTTAAAATTTTTGGTTTTAAGGGAACAGCTAAGTATGAAAAGTTCTATGGTAGATCTATGGGAGATATAACTGGTGGGATTGTCGGTAAGTCTCGTCAAGTTAGTGATTTACAAAAAATAGAAACAGAGGGGGAGTTAAAGACAATTTTAGAAAGTAAACTTTTTAATGAAATTTCGAGCCAAATTCCAGGATTTTTGTTATACAAAGACGCCACTTTTATAAAAACCGATGATCTTATAGCTGGTCCGGTGTCTCCCGATGGTTCAGTAGTTCTAACTCTTCCAGGTACTCTTTACGGTATTATTTTTAATGAACAGAAATTAACCCAAAAAATTTCAAAAGACAATATTGAAAATTATGACAATAGCGATGTGTACATACCGAACATCAAAGATCTGACTTTTTCTCTTGTCAATAAAGAGAATATTTTATTTGATAGCGTGAAAAATATAGATTTTAATTTATCTGGTCCCGCAAAAATTGTTTGGAAACTTGATGCGGATAAATTTACCACCGATTTATTAAACAAACCCAAAAAAGATTTTAACCAAATTTTATTAAAATATCCGAATATTGATTCAGCGCTCGTAAAATTGAGTCCTCCGTGGATATCTTCTCTTCCAAGTAAAATTAAAAATATTAAAGTGGTGATGGATTATACAAAGTAAAATTGATTGCCATCTTGACTCCAATGTTTAATTTTACTATAATTGTGGCATATACATGAGTGACTTCCGAAAAGACCTGCCTGCCGGCAGGCAGGAAAAATTACAAACAGCGCGAGGAATCGTCACTGAGGCTTTGCCCTCTACTTTATTTAGAGTAAGAGTAAATGATGAGGAGAAAGAAATTTTAGCATATTTGGGAGGAAAAATGCGGATGCACAGAATTAAAGTTTTGATTGGAGATTCCGTCGAGATGGTGCTGGATCCTTATGGCGGAAAAGGTAGAATAATTAAAAGATTGTAAAAGGAGCCTGCCTGCCGACAGACAGGTTGTGTTTTTTTAAAGAATAGTGTATTATATTAATTGTAGGTTTTAAAAAGTTATAGTATTGAAAAATAAGGGTATTCTCCTTGTTTTTCTTGTTTATTATTTGAATTTTCGAAATTTTTATGAAAATAAAATCAGCAGTAAAAAAAATTTGTGCCAATTGTAAAATGGTTAAAAGAGCCAGGCATTTGAAGATAATTTGCTCCAACCCTAAACATAAACAAAAACAATAATTTATATGAGAATATTAGGAATTACAGTGCCAAATGAAAAAAGATTAGAGATAGGTTTAACTTGCCTGTATGGTATTGGTATTTCTTCTGCTCGTAAAATTTTAGATCAAGCAAATATTGACCATGGGAAAAAAGCCAAAGATTTGACCTTAGATGAAGAGAATAACATTCGTTCTATTGTGGAGAAAATATCAATTGAAGGAAATTTAAAAAGAGAGATAGCTTCAAATATAAAAAGATTGAAAGATATAAAGAGTTACCGGGGAGTACGTCACATGAAAAGATTGCCAGTTCGCGGACAACGCACTAAAACAAATTCTAGAACGATTAGAGGGAACGTCAGAAAAACAATGGCTTCAGGAAAGAGAAAAGAAAGTAAGACGTAATCAATGAGGAATTAAAAATTACGAATTAATAATTTGAAATTCGTAATTCGTAATTGATAATTAAAAAACAAATGGCCAAAGATAAAATAGCAACAGAAATAAATAAAGAAGAAACTGCAGCAGAAGAAACAAAAAAAGTTTCATCCCTGCCTACCGGACAGGCAGGAAAAACAGCCAAAAAGAAAATTAGTTCTGGTGTGCTGCATGTTGAAGCCACATTTAATAATACCAAAGTTCTTTTTTCGGACAAATTAGGCAATACATTATTTTGGTCAAGTGCCGGCAGTTTAGGTTTTAGGGGTGCTAAGAAAGGAACCCCGTTTGCGGCTTCCAAGGTGGGAGATATTGTCGGCGGCAAGGCAGAAGCCTTGGGCGTAAAAGATGCTGACGCTGTTATTTTAGGAGTAGGGTCCGGGAGGGAACCTGCTGTGCGAGCTTTTATGGCTCATGGTATAGAAATTACTTCTATATTAGATGCAACACCAGTTCCTCATAATGGACCAAAAGCTAAGAAACCTAGAAGAGTATAAAAAATTTATGATAACAAAACCCAAATTTAAAATATGTAGAAGACTTGGTCCAGGCGTTTATGATAAATGTCAGACTTCTAAATTTTCAGCTGCATCTTCAAAATCCTTTTCTGGAGGAAAACGTCCGAAAGCTCCTACTGAGTACGGTGTTCAGCTTATCGAGAAGCAAAAGATACGATTTTCATATGGCATATCAGAACGCCAGTTTTCCAATTATGTTAAAAAAGTTTCCAGCGTTAAAGGCGCCGGAACCGCAGACAAACTTTACGAAAGACTGGAATCTCGTCTAGATAATGTGGTTTATCGAATGGGTCTTGCAGCCTCTCGACGTGCAGCCAGACAAATGGTTTCTCACGGACACTTTGTTGTAAATAATCACCGGGTGACTGTTCCTTCTTTCGAGGTAAAGATGGGAGATGTGATAAAAATTCGCGAAGGAAGCAAAGGCAAGAAAATTTTCAGCAATCTCGCAGAAAAATTAAAGGATTATACGGCGCCGACTTGGGTCAGTTTTGATTTAAATAATATGGAAGGGCGTATTTTAGCCAAACCGAAAAATATTGAAACGTTTCTTAATATTAATGCCGTTCTTGAATTTTACAGTCGTTAAATTAGTATGCCCTTCCTATTGAAAGGAGTGAGGCAAATAAATATTATTACAAATTAATTATAAAAAGTATTATGCCTGAATATAAAATAATTATGCCTTCAAAACCTCGCGTTGTTTTAGAGGAAGGCAATAAAGGAATATTTGAAATAGATGGTTTGTCTCCCGGATATGGCCATACGCTAGGGAACAGTCTTAGAAGGATAATTCTTTCTTCTCTTCCAGGCGCCAGCATCACTTCCATCAAGATAGATGGAGTAAGCCATGAATTTCAAACAATGGATGGAATCAAGGAAGACGTTATCGTAATGATTTTAAACTTAAAGAAAGTCCGTTTCAAAATGATTTCCGACGAGCCTCAGATAGTCACACTTTCCATAAAAGGCCCTAAGGATGTTTTAGCAGGAGACATAAAAACCGGAGGCCAAGTAGAAATTTTAAATCCTGAACTTCACATAGCCGAAGTTACTGGTAAAATAAATTTGAACGTAGAGATGAAAATAGAAAAAGGCTTGGGCTTTATCGCCAAAGAAGCCTTTCAAAAAGAAAAATTGGACGTTGGCACCATTGCCGTTGATGCGATCTTCTCTCCCATTCGCAGAGTTTCTTATGAAGTTGAAAATATGCGCGTCGGTGATAAAACAAACCACAATCGTCTAAGAATTTCAATTGAGACGGATGGCACTCTCTCTGCTCGAGAAGCTCTTTCTCGCTCTATCGAAATTATGATAAATCAACTGAAAGCCATTATTGATTTCAAGGAACCTCTAGATGAAGTCCCGACCGTAGTCGGGATCCCGACAAAGGTCGGGAAAGATAAGAAAGATGACGATGAAGACAAAAAAGGGGCTGATTTTGTCGATGTCCTAAAAACTCGTACGGACAGCCTAGATCTCTCTACTAGAACATTAAATGCGCTTACTTCCGCAAATATTCGAACCTTGGGAGGCCTAGCTCGAAAAAAGAGAGACGACCTGCTTGAGATTGAGGGAATAGGAGAAAAAGGCATTACCGAAATTAAAAAAGTTTTAAATAAATTTGGTTTGAATTTAAAAGAATAATATGCGACACCACAACAATACAAGAAAATTCGGCAGAAACAAAAACCAAAAGAAAGCGCTTTTGAATTCTTTAGCGCTCAATTTGATTGTGCGCGAAAAAATAAAAACGACCGAACCTAAAGCTCGCGAATTGCGACCATTTATGGAGAAGCTTGTGACTCGAGCAAAGGGAGGCAGTTTGGCTACGCGCAGATTAATAATTGCAAGGCTTTCGAATCGTAGTGTTGAAGTTAAAAAACTTTTTGGTGTTATTGCTCCGAGATATGCTGATAAAAAAGGCGGTTATACGAGAATTTTAAAATTAGGGGCTAGAAAGTCGGATGGCACCAAGATGGCAATAATAGAATTTGTCTAGAGTTATTTTGATATAATTTTGAAAAATGAAAACAGAAAAAAATAAAACAAAAAAAGCCAAGGATGCAAAAGAAATGAGAGAGGTAAAAACAATAGATGCTGGTGGTAGAACCCTAGGCAGAGTGGCGAGCGAAGTTGCTATGTCTTTGATGGGCAAGACCAAAGCGACTTTTGAACGCAATAAGTACTGCGGTCTTCCTGTAAAAATAATCAATGCGAGCAAGCTTCGCATCACCCCAAAAAAATTAGCTGAAATTTATCACACCAGATATTCGGGTATCCCCGGCGGGCTTCGTATTTTAAAAGGCACAGAAACCGCAGAGAAAAAAGGATTAAAAGAGCTGATCAAGCTTGCAACATTTCAAATGCTTCCAGGAAATAAATTAAGAAGAATGATGATGAAAAATTTAACAATTGAAGACTAATAATTTATGGATAAAGATACAGTAAAAAAAGAAAAATATATCGAAGCCGTAGGGAGGAGAAAGACTTCCACTGCCAGAGTACGCATTACCGAAGCATCCAAAGCCAGTTTTGTGGTTAATGACAAAGATGCTAGAGAATATTTTAAAACGGAAGATCAGCGTCGTTTAATCTTGGATCCAATAATGAAAGGAACATCAACCGGCGGAACCAAGCCAGACATAAAATGGAGCGTAGAAGCGCATGTTTGCGGCGGGGGAATTCATTCCCAAGCCGAGGCAGTCTGTCATGGACTTGCTCGAGCTCTTATTGAATCAGACTCTACTTTGCGCGAAAGTTTGAAAAAATTAGGTTTCCTAAAACGCGACCCTAGAGCAAAAGAACGCAGAAAATTCGGCCTCAAAAAAGCTCGCAAAGCTCCGCAGTGGTCTAAACGATAATTATCTAAAAATAAAAAATAATGTTTTTGTCGGTACGGATTTTTTGAAGCTTAAAAAATCCTGAAGTTTTCGCGCCGTCGCGCTCAAAACCCCTTAAAAACATTATTTTTTATTTTTTTATTTTTATGATAATATGAGTTCATGCCAGACGAAGAAAAGAAGGAACAAGAGAATATTGAGCCTATAAAACAAGACGATTCTGAAGTTTTAGAGTTTGAATTCAATGAAGACGGGGAAGAAGATTTAAAGAAGACTCTTAAGAAATTCAGGGCTGATTTGAAGGCGTGCAAAGTCGAAAAAGAGGAATATTTGACAGGCTGGCAGAAAGAGCGGGCAGAATTTGCCAATTATCGAAGGCAAGAAGAAGATCGGAAAGCGATTTTTTCAGAAGCGATGCGAGAAAGAATTTTGACTCGTTTCCTAACAGTCTCTGATAGTTTTGATATGGCTTTTGCAAACAAAGAAGCTTGGGAGAAAGTAGACGACAATTGGAGAAAGGGCGTCGAATATATTTACGCGCAAATGAATGCAATCTTTGAAGAGTATGGAGTGAAAGCAATAGGCGAAACCGGAGAGAATTTTGATCCGAATATTCATCAGTCTATCGAAGCAGTGGAGACAAACAAAAAAGAACAAGACCACACAGTCGCCAATGTGATTCAGAAAGGTTACAAACTAGGTGAACGCGTGATACGCCCTGCGAGAGTCAATGTATATGAATACAAAGAATCAGCAACATAAAATTTGTGAACACTGCCAGCAAGACTTCACAATTACAGAAGAGGAATTATCTTTATATAAAAAAGTTGATATTGAACTGCCAACGCTTTGTTTTTTCTGTCGAGTAAAATTACATTTATCTTTTTGGATGTTTGGAAAATTCCGCAAAGGCAAATCAGACCTTTCAGGAGAGAGCTTGATCACTGTTTTGCCGGAAAAAAGCAGATACCCGATCTATACTTTAAACGAATGGTACAGCGACAAATGGGACGCGATGGATTATGGAATGGATTATAATTCTAGTAAGCCTTTTTTTGAGCAATTACAAGAACTTCAAGAAAAAATTCCTCACCCACACCAAGGAGGTATAAAGAATACTGGTTGTGATTGGTGCGATGATGTTTGGAATTCAAAAAATTGTTATTTATCTCGTTCGATGGTGGATTGTGAAGATTTGTATTATTCATATAGAAATATAGGAGTAAAGAATTCTTTTGATATGATTGTTGGTTTTTTTTGCGAAAAAAGTTATGATTCCTCAGATTGCTTTAACTCTTATAAACTTTTTTATTCCAAACATTCTCGTGATTGCATAGACTCTAGATTTTTATACGATTGTCGAAATTGCCAAAACTGTTTTATGTGTTGGAATTTACGCAACAAATCTCATTGCATAGAAAATGTTCAGTATTCTAAAGAGGAATATGAAAAAAAAATAAAATCATTTAATTTAGGTTCCTATGGTTCTATCCAAAAATATAAAAGACGTTTTGAGGAAATAATTATAAAAGAGGTAGTTCACAGGCCAAATTTTAATCTAAAAACACATAATTCAGATGGAAATTATTTATTAGATGTAAAAAATTGTCACAATTGTAATACGATACAAACTTCTGAAGATTTATCAAATTGTATCAGAGGGCAAGAATTAAAATCAAGTATTGATTCTAATGGTTGTCAGTTTTTGGAATTGTCTGGTAATTGCAGCGCCTGTCAAGGAAATAGTTATTCTCTCAAATATTCGAGTTGGTCTCCTTCCAGGTATTCTGAATATTTAGACATTTGTTTTGAATGTGAATATTGTTTTGGTTGTGTTGGACTCAAGAAGAAAAAATATTGCATTTTAAATAAACAGTATGACAAGGAAGAGTATGAAAAACTAAAAGATGAAATAGTTTCTGATATGAAAAAGAGGGGAGAATATGGAAAGTTTTTACCTTACGCTATGAGCGCAGGACCTTTCAATTTTTCAACAAGCTTTTTATATTTTCCAGATACAAAAAAAGAAGATATTTTAAAACTTGGAGGTTATTGGGAAGATATCATAGAGAATCATATAGATGGAATGCCTACAAGCGAATTGCCTGATGACATAAAAGATGTACCAGATACCATTATTACTCAAGCGCTCATATGCCCGGAGACAGGCTGGCGTTTTAATATTGCCCAAAACGAACTCTCTTTTTATAGAGAGAACAATATTCCGCTTCCGCGTCGTCATTTTGACGTGCGTATAAAAAATAGTTTGAAATACTTGACCGTTTTGCAAGCATATCCGTATAAGTGTTTTTATTGCGAAAAAGAAGTTGAAGCGTATTATTTGCCAGAGTGGGGATATCAGAAAATCGCTTGCGAAGAATGTTACAAGCAGAATATTGCTTAAAAATGAAACAAGAAATTAAAATTTGTCAAAACTGTAAGAAAGACTTCATCATAGAGGCAGAAGATTTTAATTTTTATGAAAAAATAAAAGTACCGCCTCCTACTTTTTGTCCGGAATGCAGATTTATTAGGCGTCTTGCTTGGCGTAATGAGAGGGTATTGTATCGTCGTGACTGCAGTCTGTGTAAAAAAAATATTATTTCAATGTATGCTGAATTTGTGTCCTTTCCTGTCTACTGTAGGGAATGTTGGCATGGAGACGCGTGGGAAGCTACTACTTTTGGACGGGGTTATGATTTTTCTAGATCTTTTTTTGAACAATTTAAAGAATTGCTTGAAACTGTACCAAGGTTAGCTCTTTGGCAGAGAAATTCTATTAATTCTGATTATTCGAACTATGTTGGGGAATCAAGAAATGTTTACTTATCTGTTTCTGTCGTTAAAGGGTCAGAAAATGTTTTTTATTCAACAACAGTAGACAAGTCCAGCGATATTATTGATTGCGCAAATATGAAGGAAGGACAAAGTTTATATGAGAATATTGAAGGAGAAAAAAACTATAATTGCCAGCACGTTTTATTGTCTAGAAATTGTTTGGATTCTTATTTTTTGGTTGATTGTGTAAATTGTAGTAACTGCTTACTTTCTTATAATTTGCGCAATAAAGAATTTTATATTCGCAACAAACAATATTCAAAAGAAGAATATTTAAAAGAGATAAAGAAATTAAATTTACAAAGCAGGGCTTCGCGTGAAATCTTAATCAAGGAATTCGAAGAGATAAAGCAAAGAGCTATTTATCGTTTTGCTAACATCATTCGTTCAGTAAATTCTACAGGAAATAATCTTTCCAATGTGAAAAATTGTAAAAATTGTTTTAATTCAGAGGATGTGGAAAATGTAAAATATGGCTATAGAACTCTGGTTGCAAAAGATTGTATGGATTTTACTTATAGCGGATGGTCAGAGATGATGTATGAGTATGTGACAGGTTCCTTAGACGATTACAATGTAAAGTTTTCCCATTCTGCCAATAACTCTGTGCGAGATGCGGATTATGTTGATTTTTGTGCCAATTGCAATGATATATTTGGTTGTACCGGTCTAAAAAACAAAGAAAATGCAATTTTAAACAGGGTTTATTCAAAAGAAGAATTTAATAAACTTCGAGAGGAGATCATAAAACAAATGGAAAATGTGCCTTTTGTGGATAAGGTGGGAAGGATTTATAGATATGGTGAATTTTTTCCAGTAGAACTTTCTCCTTGGGGATACAACGAAACTATAGCTCAGGAATTTTTTCCTATCACAGAGGAGGAAGCAGCAAAAAAAGGTTATACTTGGCGCGAATCTATTGTTAAAAATTTTAAAATTAGTATACCAACAGAAAAAATTCCAGACAATATAGTCGAAGTAAATGATGAAATTTTGAAAGAAGTTTTAGGATGTGCTCATGCAGGGAGGTGTGACCATCATTGTAATGTAGCTTTTCGTTTGACGGATTATGAGCTAAAATTTTATAAGAAACACAATATACCGCTTCCTGTTCTTTGTTCTAATTGTCGTCATTACAAAAGATTTATACAATTACCCTTACCAAGACTTTATAAACGTGAATGTATGTGCGACAAAGAAAACCATTCAAATCACAAAGGCAAATGCGAGATAGAATTTGAAACGAACTATGCTCCGGACCGACCAGAGACTGTATACTGTGAACGGTGTTATCAACAGGAGATATATTAAATATTTAATTAGCATATCATATATGATAGACTAAGAAATTTCAAAAATGGAAAGTAACAGTGAAAACAAAATATGCCAAAATTGCCAAAAAGATTTCACGATAGAGTCGGGAGATTTTAACTTTTATGAAAAGATAAAGGTTCCACCGCCTACTTTTTGTCCAGAATGCAGGTTGCAAAGACGTATGGCTTGGCGTAATGATTGGCATTTATTCAAGAAAAAGGAAGCTCTAAATGGGGAAGAAATTTTCTCACTTTTCCCTGAAGAAAACACTTATAAAATATATGATCGGGATTATTGGATTTCTGATGCTTGGAATCCTTTGGAATATGGTCAAGAGTATAATTTTTCAAAACCATTTTTTGAACAGTTTAAAGATTTGCTTTATAAAGTACCACTACCTGTACATTCTATGTACAATATGGTGAATTGTTATTATTGTTCAAATAATCATAGCTGCAAAAATTGCTATCTCGTTCGAGGAGCGTCTTATACGGAAGATTCCGCTTATCTTATTTGGGACACGGGTTCTAAACAATCCTTTGACAGTCACATGACAACTAAATGTGAATTAAGTTATGGAAATGTTAATACAACAACTTGTTACAAAACATTTTTTTCAGTTGATTGTGAAAGTTGCCAAGAAATGATTTTCTGTAAAGATTGTATTGGATGCAATAGTTGTTTAGGGTCAATTAATCTTCGCAATAAATCATATTGTATTTTTAATAAACAATATTCAAGAGAAGAATATTTAAAAAAAGTTGCAGAATTTAACTTGGGCTCCAACAAAGCTTTTGAAATCTTACGCGACAAAGCTTATAAGCATTGGCTTAATTATCCTCAAAAATATATCCATGACCGTCAAAATATGAATGTTTCCGGTGATTATGTCTATGGGTCTAAAAACGCAAAATATTGTTTTCGTGTTAGGACGGTGGAAGATAGTAAATTCGTTCAAAATATTTTAAGTGGTCCAGTGAAAGATTGTTACGATTATTCTAATTATGGAGAAAATGCAGAGCTTATTTATGAAAGTCTTATTGTTGGTGATGGAAGTTCGAATATTAAATTCAGTGCTTACTGTTATCCGAATGTAAGGAATTTGACTTACTGTGTTTTCTGTAGTAGTTCGTCAGATCTTTTTGGGTGTGTTTCGTTAAAAAATAAACAATATTGCATCTTCAACAAGCAATACACCAAAGAAGAATATGAAAAAATAGTGCCTCTAATAATTAAACACATGAAAGAAACAAGTGAATACGGAGAATTTTTTCCGAGTAAATTTTCCTTTTTTCCGTACAACGCTACTCAAGCATATGAATTTTTTCCTTTAAGTGAAGAAAAAGCGAAAAGTAAAGGGTTTTTGTGGTATGAAACTTCAAAGCAAAATTATAAAATTACATTAATAAATGAAGATATTCCAGATAACATAAAAGAAATTGATGAGAACATCTTGAATCAATCTATTGAATGTGCTCATAAAGGAAATTGTCAACATGAATGTACGAAGGCTTTTCGCATAATTAAAACAGAATTTGATTTCTTAAAAAGAATGAACCTTCCATTGCCTCGTTTATGTATTAATTGCAGACATTATGAACGTTTAAAGTTGCGAAATCCACCTATTTTTTTTAAAAGACAGTGCATGTGCGATAAAGAAAATCATTCAAATCATAAAGGCAAATGCGAAGTTGAATTTGAGACCAGTTATGCGCCCGACCGTCCGGAAATAGTTTATTGCGAGAAATGCTACCAGCAGGAGATATACTAGGTTACAGACGTTGGACGTCAAGATTCCCAGACGTCCAACGTCTGCTGCTACTACTTTCCAAAACTTTCAAATAAAACTTTTTTACTTTCGTTGTCTATATTTTCAGTGACGATGATCATTATCTCGGTGGTGAGCCCGAGATCTTTTTTTATGTTCGCAAACAAATGTTCAAAAGGGAAGGGAGAAATCCAAGCAGAATTTTTTAGACAGACAAAGCCAGCTTTTTTTAAAAGGTAGCGTAAAGATTCGCGCTCACTTTTTCTACTTTCAGGAAGATCAAGCAAAATAATTCTCCAAAATCCATCCCAATTTTGTGGGACCAGCACACTCTCATTTTCCAAGAGCAACGTGTTTAATTTATTTTTTCCAAGAGGAGTAATTTTTACGTAATCTTGCCTTCCGGATTCATGAATTTCTGCATATTTGCCTTCCACTAAATTTTTTAAGGCGCGAGAAATAGCATAGGTTGTTTTAGTATCATTTCCTGCCTCGCCGGCCTGCCTGCCGGTAGGCATGGCAGGCAGGTCTTTTAAATCTTCCACGGAAATTGCCGGTCTTTCGGCTAGTTTTTTAAGTATTTTTCTTGAATAACTTGACATGGATATATGTTATCATATATACTCTGTTTATACAAGTTTTTAGTGGTCGCGAAATATTAGTAAATTATTAAAAATTATAAATTAACCTTATAAAATATATGTCAAAAATAATAGGTATAGATTTAGGAACAACAAATTCGGCAGTAGCTGTCATTGAAGGCGGTGCACCGAAGATTATAGAGAATGTAGAAGGCAATCGTACGACACCCTCTGTCGTAGCGACTGCAAAAAATGGAGATCGCATCGTCGGCCTTTTAGCAAAAAGACAAGCGGTTACAAATCCAGAAAACACCATTGCTGAAATAAAACGCTATATGGGACATCGATTTGATGATCCAGAAGTGCAAAAGGATCGCGAAACAGCTTCATTTAAAATTGAAGCGGGAGATGGAGGCGGAGTAAAAATAAAAATGGCAGATAAGTTTTATCGACCAGAAGAAATTTCCGCGATTATTCTACAAAAAATAAAAGCCGACGTTGAAGCAAAGTTAGGAGAAAAAATTACTGAGGCTATAATAACAGTTCCAGCATATTTTAATGATGCCCAAAGAAAAGCGACCAAAGATGCAGGAGCTATCGCTGGGCTCGATGTAAAGCGTATCATCAACGAACCAACGGCTGCAGCGCTTGCTTATGGATTTAATAAAAAGAAAAATGAAAAGATAGTTGTTTACGATTTCGGCGGAGGAACTTTTGATGTGTCTGTATTAGAAATAGGCGATGACGTTATTGAAGTTAAATCCACCGATGGAGACAGCCATATGGGCGGAGGGGATATTGATAGAAAAATAATAGGGTGGATAGCTGAAGAATATAAAAAAGAATCTGGTATTGATGTGATCAAAGATCCTCTGGCGCACCAAAGACTAAAAGAAGCTGCCGAAAAAGCTAAGCATGAACTTTCTACCACTACGGAAACTGAAATAAATATTCCTTTTATTACTTCTGATGCTTCTGGTCCAAAGCATTTATTGCTCAAGATGTCTCGTGCGATGTTGGAATCTCTTGCTAAGGAATACATAGATCGATCCATTGAAATTACTAAAAGAGCTCTTTCCGCTTCTCCATTTAAGATGAATGAAATTAATGAAATTATCATGGTGGGCGGTCAGACGAGAATGCCAGCCATAGTTTCTGCAGTACAAAATCTTTTCGGCAAAGTTCCAAATATGTCTATTAACCCTGATGAAGTCGTGGCGCTCGGTGCAGCCGTCCAAGCAGGCGTGTTGCAAGGGGATGTTCGTGATGTGTTGCTTCTGGATGTGATTCCTCTATCCTTAGGGATTGAGACTTTAGGAGGAGTGGCTACAAAATTAATTGAAAGAAATACCACTATTCCTTCGAGTAAGTCCCAAACATTTTCTACTGCTGCTGACAATCAAACTTCTGTAGAAATACATATTGTGCAAGGAGAACGCCCGATGGCATCTGACAACAAATCTCTAGGCCGATTTATTTTAGATGGAGTTCCACCAGCTCCTCGTGGCATGCCCCAGATTGAAGTTGCTTTTGATGTGGATGTAAATGGAATCCTAAACGTTTCTGCAAAAGATAAAGCATCTGGAAAAACTCAATCAATTAAAATCGAAGCCAGTTCCGGGCTCAAGGAAGAAGACATCAAGAAAATGCAAGCTGATGCAGAGCTTCATGCTGAAGAGGATAAGAAAAAGAAAGAAAATGCAGAAGTGAAAAACACTGCAGAGATGATAATTTACACTGCAGAAAAAGCGCTCAAAGACAATGAAGCAAAAATTCCTGCAGAATTAAAAGATGAAGTGAATGCAAAGATAACTGCGTTGCGAGGGGTGAAAGATGGCACCGATGGAGAGGCGATCAAAAAAGCCACTGAAGAACTTTCTGCTGAAATGTCTAAGATAGGAGAAGCAATGGCAAAGGCAGGGACCGAAACTCCTCCAGCTGGAACTCCCGAAGAACAACCAGCCGAAGTCAAAGACGCTGAGTTTAAAGAAAAAGGTCCTGAAGGCGAAGAGCCTAAGGCGTAACTACAAAAAGCCCCTTCAAGGGGCTTTTTGTTTTTGTGATTTTGTTGTAAAATAATAACTATATGGAACTGCCAGAAATACCAAAAAATAGAGATATTACTTATCTTGGGCTCACATCTTTTCGCGACAAAAATCAACTCTTTGGCATCAAACGCAAGGACAGGCGTCAGCATGTTTATATTCTCGGAAAGTCCGGTACCGGTAAATCTGCCTTGATGTTTAATATGATAGTTCAGAATATTCAGAACGGCGAAGGAGTCTGCGTAGTCGATCCGCACGGAGAACTCGTCGAAGGCGTCCTTTCTGCTATTCCGCCGGAGCGAATGAAAGATGTAGTTTATTTTAATCCGGCAGACACGGATTATCATATCGGTTTTAATGTTTTGGAATTAATTGATCCGCAATATAAGCATCTGGTAGCGTCCGGACTCATGGGTATTTTTACGAAAATCTGGGCGAACGCTTGGAGTGCCCGAATGGAATATATTTTAAATAATTGTATTTTGGCATTGCTCGATACTCCGGGAACGACCCTGCTTGGAATTCCCCGAATGCTTGTAGACAAAGATTACCGCCAGAAAATAATTTCTAATCTAAAAGATCCGGTTATAAAAGCCTTCTGGGTCCATGAGTATGAAGCTTGGCAGGATAAATTCAGAAATGAGGCCATCGCGCCGATTCAAAACAAAGTCGGGCAATTTCTTTCGACCTCGATTATCCGCAATGTCGTCGGCCAATCTGTAAGTACGATCAACATTTTCGACATTATGAATGACGGGAAGATTTTTCTCGTGAATGTTTCCAAGGGACGAATCGGTGAAGACAATTCCGGGCTATTAGGAGGAATGATCATTACCAAGATTCAACTAGCCGCGATGGAACGAGTGCGCATCCCTGAGGAATACCGCAAAGACTTTTACCTTTATGTCGACGAATTCCAAAACTTTGTGACGGATGCTTTTGCGGGTATTTTGTCTGAAGCTAGAAAATACAGGCTGAATTTGACGGTGGCGCACCAGTACACTGCGCAACTTATTTCTGATAAGAGTTCTGCGGTGCGTGATGCTGTTTTTGGTAACGTCGGCACAATGATAGTTTTTAGGGTCGGCTCGGACGATGCAGACTTTTTAGAAAAAGAATTTGATCCAGAATTCACTCCTTCTGATATTGTAAACTTGCCAAACTATAAAATTTATCTGAAGTTGATGATCGATGGCGTGACCTCCCGTCCATTTTCCGCTAGGACTTTGCCTCCGATAGTAAAGTCGGGTAATAAAAAAATAGAAGAAGAGGTAATAAAATCATCCCGGGATCTTTATTGTAGGCCTCGCGAGGCAGTGGAAAGAGAAATCAATAACTGGAGCGGAATGTCCTTGGGCAATTATCCTGACACTAACGGAAATGGAAATTTGGAAAAGTTTCCCGTAATTTGTTCTCTTTGTAAGTTAGAAAAGACGGTACCTTTCAAGCCTGAACCAGGCCGAGCAGTTTATTGTAAGGAATGTATAGCAAAAATAAAATCTGGAGAAGTTAAGGTGGAAAAAAGGGGGCAAGATCAAATTAAGTATGATGAATCTAAATTTTATAAACCATTGGCTGATTTAGGTATAGAATTTAAACAAAAGAATGGAGGAGTTGAAGAAGAACATAGATATCAAGAAAGAGGAGAAAAAGATATTGCTTTAGCAAGCAAGCCTAGTGTATTTAAGTCTATAAAAAAAGTTTTTACTAAAAAAGTTCCAGTTAAAGTCAAACCCGTTTATCCAGCTCGCATTAGTGGAGCTCCTGTGAAACGAGTAAATGGGGACAATTCAGCATTAAGAGAAGTTTTAAATAAAGTAGTAGTAGAAGAAACTAAATCCACACCAACGCCTGTTTCCACACCTACTCCCATTTCACTTGATTCTCTAAAAAATAAAATGCAAGCTTCGCCCATAGGCGGGCTACAGCCGAGGGAAGTAAAAAAGCCTGTCAGTCCAATAGGTGTTGACCGCGCAGCTACTCCGGAAAATATGAATAAATTAAAAGATTTGATTACGAAAAAAATCACCACCCCGGCTGAAGCCCTGCCTGACCGGCAGGCAGGCACCCCTCCTTCACAAGGAGGGGAAGAAACTCCCCAAAAGCCAAAAACACCAGCTTCGCCCGTAGGAGGGCTACAGCCGAGGGAAGTACCAGAAGATGTTTTAAGAAAAATTTTAGAATAGAAAACCTCTCCCCAGCCCCTCTCCATAGTAATGGAGAGGGGAAAGCAAGGGGTGAGGCGAGTTGAGAAATTTTATGAATGCAGAAACAAAAAATTGTCAAAATTGTAAACAAAATTTTCTGATAGAACAAGAAGATTTTAATTTTTACGAAAAAATAAAAGTGCCACCGCCTACTTTTTGTTCTGATTGTCGAATGCAAAGGCGTTTTGCTTGGCGAAACGAACGTGCGTTGCACAGGAATAAATGCGCAAAAACTGGCAAGAGTCTGATCAGTTGTTTTTCATCGGATTCCCCATTTACTATTTATGAGAGAGATATCTGGTGGAGCGATGAGTGGGATCCTTTGGACTATGGTTTAGAATATGATTTTAATAGGCTATTCTTTGAGCAATTTCGAGAGTTGTTGGAAAAAACTCCTCAACCAAACCTTTTTATCGGAAGATGCGTCAATACTTCCTATGGCAATTATATCGGCGAATTCAGAAATTCCTTTCTTGTATCGGCATCTTGGATAGGCGAGAATATTTCTTATTCCTCGCGCGCCAATTCCTGCAAAGATTGCATGGATATGTTTACAGTAAAGGATTGCGAATTCTGTTATGAAGATGTTTCTTCCTTGAAATGTTATGAAACCTTTTTTTCTCATAATGCAGACTCTTGCACTAGCTCATATTTTCTTTACGATTGCAAAAACTGCATAAATTGTTTTGGTTGCACTGGTCTCCGCAATAAGTCTAATTGTATGTGGAATGTTCAATTGACCAAAGAAGAGTACGATAAAAAGCTTAAAGAATTAGATCTCGGAAATTTTGAAAATTTTAAAAAAGTAAGCGAAGAATTTGAAAAGCTAAAATTAAAGACCATCAGAAGATTTGCTAACATTATAAATTCTGTCGATGTTTCTGGAGATGATATTTTTCATGCCAAAAATTGTCATCATTGCTTTGCCATTCAAGATGATATGAAAGATTGTAAATATGTGATTAACGCGGTTAATGGTGAAAAAGATAGTTATGACGCTTATGGTACGGGAGAAAAATCAGAATTGATTTATGAGGCTATGGATTCTGGGGTTTATGGGTCTAGACAATTATTCACCTTAACAGTTTGGGAGTGTTTAAATGCTGAATATTGTTTTAATTGTCATGGTTGTAATAATATTTTTGGTTGTGTAGGTCTTCGAAATAAAAGTTATTGTATTTTTAACAAACAGTATTCTAAAGAAAAATTTGAAGAATTACGGTTACAGATTATTGAGCAGATGGCGAAGGTGCCTTATTTTGATAAAAAGGGGAATTCATATTCTTATGGTGAATATTTTCCAATAGAGCTTTCTCCTTTTGGTTATAATGAAACCGTTGCGCAAGATTATTTTCCATTTTCTAAGGAAAATATTTTAAATGAAGGTTACAACTATATCGAGAAGGCCAAACCAGAATACAGTGCTACTTGTGAAGCGAAGGATTTACCAGATCATATCAATAATACTGAGGAGGATATCATTAATTTAGTTATTGAATGCGCTTCCTGCAAAAGACCTTATAAAATTATTCAAAACGAATATCTTTTTTTGAAAAAATTTAAGTTGCCATTGCCTAGAAAATGTTTTGAGTGCAGGCATCAGGAGAGATTTAAAAAAGTTAATCCATTAAAACTTTGGCACAGGCAGTGTATGTGCGACAAGACCAATCATTCTCACGGAACTAAAAAATGCGAAGTAGAATTTGAGACGAGTTATGCTCCAGATCGGCCTGAGATAGTGTATTGTGAAAAATGCTATCAGCAGGAGGTATATTAATTTCATACTATAAAACAATGCGGTCGTCTAGTTTTATAGAAAATTTTATTTTTGAATGTAATTAAGCCTAAATTATGCTAAAATATATCTAGTTATGCCCAAGCCGAATCGAGTGCAAATAATAAAATACGGACCACCACCACCAGAACTGCCTGTGTTCGGCAAAGTAGATCCGGCTGAAGTTTCTTTTATCGGACGGACAAATTACGTTGCTTCTTTAGAAGAGAAAAAATTTATTTTTGGAATAAAAAGAATAGATAGACGAAGACATCTTTATATCATCGGAAAGTCTGGTGTTGGTAAAACGAAACTTCTAGAACTCATGCTCAGGCAAGATGTGACTTATGGTCATGGCTTGTGCCTGATCGATCCGCACGGCGATGTGATTGACGCGATGCTGGACTATATACCAAAAGAACGTATAGAAGATGTCTGCATTATAGATCCGCCAGATATTGATTTTCCAGCTTCTTTCAATCCGCTCGCAAATGTCGATCCGATGTTTAAATTCCAATTGACCCAAGGATTGATCGAAGTATTTCAAAAGCAATTCGGAGCCAACTGGACTCCTCGTCTGGAGCACGTTTTTCGTTTTACTTGTTTGGCCTTGCTTGATTATCCGCATGCTACTATGCGTGGGATGATCTCAATGTTGACTGACAGGAATTACAGGCAAAAAGTGGTGGAATATATTACCGACGATATGGTCAAAAGATTCTTCGCTATAGAATTTGCCGACTGGTCGGAGAAATTCGATACGGACGCTATCATCCCGCTCGTAAACAAGCTCGGCCAATTTCTTTCCGATCCATTACTTCGAAATATTTTCGGTCAGAAACAGAATAAGATTGATATCAGTAAGCTGATGAATGAAGGAAAAATAATTTTCATCAACCTTTCCAAGGGCCGACTTGGAGAAGAAAATTCTTCCTTTTTGGGTTCAATGTTTTTGACAAAAATAAAACAAGCCGGCATGGAACGTGCGGCTATTCCGGAAAAAGACCGCACAGATTTTTATTTATACGTAGATGAGTTCCAAAATGTCGTCACCCAAACTTTTGAAAATATATTATCCGAGGCTAGAAAGTACGGATTAAACTTAACTATCGCCCACCAGTATGTGGGCCAAATTATTACGAAAGTTCATCAGGCAGTGCTCGGAAATTGCGGTAGTATCATTACTTTTCGTGTTGGTGGTGAAGATGCCGTCAAAATGAAACCAGAATTTGCGCCACTCTTTGATGTGAAAGATATGATCAATCTCGCAGTAGGAGAAATTTATATCAAGATGACCATCGATGGAGAATCTTATGATCCATTTTCCGCTGAGACCTTGCGGGTTTTAGCGCCCACACATCCGTCTTATAGAAAAGAAATTGTTGATGCCTCGCGTAGGAAGTACTCAATTTCAAAAGACGATGCGGCAAAACTTATCGCTGAAGAAGAAGCTACCATCATTCGAAGTGCGGAAGAAAAGGCTATTATTGAAGGAAAAGCTAAAAGAAAAGCAAAAGAAAGGGGAGAAGAAATATCTGAAGAATCAGAGATTAAGGAAAATAATCAAAAAATAGAAACTAAAACTTCACAAGAGGCTGAGCCTATGATATAATAGTCGAATAATGTTATGAATAAAGACTATTATGACATTTTAGGTGTGAATAAAACTGCCTCTAAAGATGAAATCAAGAAGGCTTTTTATAAGTTGGCGCAGAAATATCACCCTGATAAAAAGGGCGGTAATGAAGCAAAATTTAAGCAAGCCAACGAAGCTTATCAAGTGCTTTCCGACGACGCCAAGCGTTCAAAGTATGATCAATTCGGATCAGGTTTTGAAAATATGGGAGGTGCCTCTGCCGGAGGCTACGGCGACCCAAGGCAAGGTGGCTTCGGTGGTTTTGATTTCAGTAATTTTTCTGGGCAGGGCTTTGGCGGTTTTCAAAACGGTTCTGCCGAGTTTGACCTCAATGATATTTTCAGTGATTTCTTCGGAGGCGGAATGGGCGGAGGAAGACAAGAAGCGCGTCGAGGCAGAGATATCTCTACGGAGATTCAAATTTCTTTCGCTGATTCTATCTTTGGCGTAACCAGAAAAGTTTTAATTACCAAAACTTCCACCTGCGAGACTTGTAAAGGTTCCGGCGCGAAACCTGGAACTAAAATGGAAACCTGTAAAAATTGCAATGGACAGGGACGCATTCGCGAATCAAAAAGAACAATTTTTGGAAATATCGCCAGTACGAAAACTTGCGAAGTCTGTCTGGGTACAGGCGAAGTGCCGAAAGAAGTTTGTGAAAAATGTAAAGGCAAAGGAGTACTTCGTCGCGAGGAAGAAGTTTCCATTGTCATTCCAGCCGGCATTCGCGATGGCGAGATGATTCGCATGACAGGCTACGGAGAGGCAGTTTCTAAAGGCACTACGGGGGATCTTTATATAAAAATAAATGTGGCTCCGCATCCTATATTCAAGCGAGAGGGAAATGACCTAGTGATGAATTTGAATTTAAAACTCTCCGATGCGCTCCTCGGAACTAAATATCCTATTCAAACTTTGGATGGAGAAATCGAAGTGACGATTCCGGAAGGAGTTTCTGTAAATGAGATCCTGCGCGTTCGTGGCAAGGGTGTGCCTTTTGCAAAAAATAAAAGAGGGGATCTATTAATTAAACTCAACATAAAACTTCCAACCAAACTCTCTCGTCAAGCTCGTGCAACAATAGAAGAACTTAAAAAAGAGGGGATATAAAATGGCGCCACAAACAAAAATCTGTCAAAACTGTAAAAAAGACTTCACCATTGATTCTGACGATTTTAGTTTTTATAAAAAAATGAAGGTTCCAGCCCCGACCTGGTGTTGGTCTTGCCGTATGGTAAGACGGATGAATTTTAGGAATGAGAGAACTTTATATAAGAGAAAATGTGATGCCTTAGGCCACGAAGAACAAATATTTTCTGCTTATTCACCAGGCAGCGGAGTAGTGTATGATCAAAAATATTGGTGGGGAGATTCTTGGTCACCGATGGATTTTGGCAGAGATTATGATTTTTCCAAGACTTTTTTCGAACAGTTCAATGATTTATTTCTAAAAGTTCCCAGAAGCAATCTAACCAATAAAAACAATGTAAATTGTGAATATGTAAATTGGATGGATGACAGCAAGAACTGTTACTTAACTTTTGGTGGCGGATGGGGAGAAAATATTATTTATGGTAATCGTCCTTTTAGTTCTAGAGATTCTGTGGATATTTATTTTACTGATAAAGTCGAATTCTGTTATGAAAACATAAATTGTCAAAATTCATATAAATTATTTTTTGGAGAAAATTGTTCAAATTGCGTGGAATCATTTTTAATGTATGATTGCAAAAATTGTTCAAATTGCTTCGGTTGTGTTGGGTTGCGAAATAAACAGTATCATGTTTTTAACATTGCCTATACGAAAGACGATTATATTAAAGAAATAGATAGGCTAAAATTAGGTAATTACAGTAATTTGATTAAAAACAAAAAAGAATTTGAAGACTTAAAATTAAAACTTCCGAAGAAATTTGCTTCTTTTGTACGCATGCAAAACACTACCGGGGACTATATTATAGACGCCAAAAACTGCAAATATATTTTTGACTGTGTAGATGGAAAAAATGAAGATAGTAAATTTGCTTTTTGGCTAGGAGGTGGTGTGCGAGATATGTATGATGGGATTGCTTGTGGAGTAGGTGGTGAACTTATTTACGAAAGTGTTGCCGCAGGAGTTTCTTCTTCTAAAATAAATTTTTCAGTCGAGATAAGAGAATCGCAAAATGTGCAGTATTCTGTTATTTGTTATAATTGCTCGAATTTATTTGGCTGCGTCGGCCTCCGCAACAAATCCTACTGCATCCTCAACCACCAATACACCAAAGAACAATACGAAGAACTAGTCCCCAAAATCATCCAGCACATGAACGACATGCCCTACATTGATGCAAAGGGTAGAGTATATAAATACGGAGAGTTCTTTCCAACAGAATTAAGCCCTTTCTGTTACAACGAAACCATCGCTCAAGAATACTTTCCTTTAACCAAAGAAGAAGCTTTAAAACAAGGTTACCAATGGAAAGATGCAGAAGAAAGAAACTATACCCTAGACATTAAAACAACAGACATTCCGGACAACATCCAAGACGTAGATGAATCCATCCTAGGGAAAGTCATAGAATGCGAACATCAAGGCAAATGCAATGAACAATGCACCGAAGCCTTCAAAATCATTGCTCCAGAACTCCAATTCTACCAAAGAATGAATCTACCTTTACCTCATCTCTGTCCTAATTGCAGACATTACCAAAGACTGAAACAAAGGAATCCCTTAAAGCTTTGGCATAGAGCCTGCATGTGTGAAAAGACTACCCATACCCATATAGGTAAATGCCCTGTAGAGTTTGAGACCAGTTATGCTCCGGAACGTCCTGAAATTATTTATTGTGAGAAATGTTATCAGGGGGAGGTGTATTAGTGTGTTGTCAAATTTAACGGCCGTCACAAAGTGATAATAAAAATTTCATGCTTCCAGAAAATATAATTTTTATAGTTATTCTTTTAAGTTTTTTTGGTCACCTTTCTTATCTTAAAAGTATAATAAGAGGGCAGGCAAAGCCTAATTTAGTTTCTTGGTTCATTTGGGTTTTGGCTCCACTGATAGGAGTATTTTTTCAATATAAGGCTGGGGCAGGGCTTGTAAGTCTTCCTGTATTCATGGATGCTTTGTTATCTTTTGTAATTATTATTACGGCAATTTTAACTAAAAATGGTTATTGGAAAATAAACGCTTTTGATTTATATTGCGGATTTCTTGCTTTGATGGCCTTAATTTTTTATGTACTCACTCACAATCTTGGAATTTCAATTTTGTTTGCTATATTAAGCGATGCTTTAGCGGCAACTCCGACACTAATAAAAACCTGGAAATTTCCAGAGACAGAAACAAGTACTGTATATTTGATAGCTGCCTTAAATAGTGTGCTAGGGTTATTGATAGTAAAAAATTGGATTTTCTCTATTTACTCGTTTAATATTTATTTTGTATTGATAAATCTGTCAGTCGTATTTTGCATCTACCGCAAAAAAATTTTCAAATCTTAGCCTCGCCTGTAGGTCTATGGCCGAGGGAAACTTTTTGTCCCAGAGAAGTGTCTTTCACTTCATAACCGAGAGAATTTATTTTGTCTCGTAGTTCGTCAGACTTTTTGAAATCTTTATTTTTTCTAGCCTGCTCTCGCTCATTCACGAGTTTTTGAATTCCCTCTGGAATTTTTTCTTCCTTCAAATGTTCAAAGCCGAGTCCTAACACTTTATCGAAATCCAAGATAGTCGCTTTTTTGTCGCCATCTGACATATTTTTATCCTTCATAACATCCCAAAGCAAGGACAAAGCTCTAGGCGTGTCTAGGTCGTCTTCTAGGTATTCTTTGAATTTATTTTGATATTCATTATGGACGTGACCAGAGGCGTCTCCAAGCTCCAAATATAGGCCGTATAAGCGTTTTAGGGCTGTTTCTGTAGCTTCTAGAGCTTCCCAACTAAAATTGACCTTTGTGCGGTAACTAGCCATTAAAAGCCAAAACCTATAGGTTATTGGGTCTATGTTTTTATCTAACAAACTTTGCATTCTGAGAAAATTTCCGGACGATTTAGACATTTTTTCTCCGCCAGTATCTACGAATTCATTATGCATCCAGAATTTAACAAATGGTTTTTTACCAGTAGCACACTCAGACTGAGCTATTTCATTAGTGTGATGAGTAGGAATTAAATCGATCCCTCCGGTATGAATATCAAATTGTTCTCCTAAAAATTTTAATCCCATGGCTGAACATTCGATATGCCAACCTGGGAAACCTTTGCCAAAAGGAGATTCAAAACCAATTGAGTCATTTAATTTCCAAAGAGCAAAATCTTCCGGGTTTCTTTTTTCTGAATTTTCATTTACTCGAGCGCCTTCTTTATTCCAATTTCTTTTTCCACCCCAGAGCGCTCCATAGTCGGACATTTTTGAAATATCGAAATAGACGCCGTCACTAGTGCGATAAGCATATTCTTTTTCTTCCAATTTTTTAATCAAATCAATATCTTCCTTAACGTAATCGCTGGCAAAATACATACCATCTGGCATTTTTATGTTGAGTGTTTTCAAATCTTGTTTGAAAGTATTTGTATAAAATTCTGCTAAGGCGCGCATATTTTTTAAGGTCAATTCTTTTCCTTCACGCAAAAGTCCCTTGGTCATTTTGTCGTCGCCTGAATCAGCATCGCTTGAAAGATGACCTATGTCAGTAATATTCATCACTTGTTTTACTTTATATCCAGTATACGTGAGAGTTCGACGTAAAATATCCGCAAAAACGAAAGCACGCAAGTTTCCTATGTGGGTGTAATTATAAACTGTTGGACCGCAAGTATACATACGAACCTCCTTGTCGTCGATTGAAGTAAAAATTTCTTTTTCTCTGGTCAGAGTGTTGTAAAATGTTAATGGCATTGTCTTTTATTATTTGATTTAAGCTTTACTCGAATCCGATTTGAATTCGTCTTGATATATCTCAGTTAATGCATAAAGCAAACTTACCGTAAGCGGACCGATTAATATACCGACAGGTCCCAAAAGGGCAATACCACCCAAGACAGAAAAGAGAATTAAGAACGGAGGAATGTTTATTTTGCGTCCGACTATATACGGATTTAACACATTGTCGCCCATCCCTACCACCAATACTGCCCAGATCAAAAGTCCTATAGCTCCAGGAATATTACCTATAATAAATAGGAAAATTATTGCAGGAACAGAGACGACAGCCGTACCCAAAGGCGGAATGATCGAAGCTATGCCTGCTACGACAGCCCAGATGGCGGGGTTGGGCACATGGAAAATAGCGAGCCCTATGCCCATCAATGTGCCTTGAATGAAGGCCACCAAAAGATATCCTTTCAACACCCCGCTTATTGTTTGAGTGAATCGGTTGATTATTTTCTGGTCAGCAGTATTGGATAAAGGGCTCAACTTCAGCATCGCTTCTTTCCATTTTTCTCCATCTTTCAAGAAATAAAAAATAGTTAAAAGCAATAATATAAATGAAAATAAAACGGAAAGAGTAGTGCTGAAGATATTTGCAATATTGTTTGTCAGGAAAGAAATAAAAATTGAAACTTGCTGGTTTATGTTAAAAGATGCGCCTTTCGGCAATATGTGATTAATTTTAGTTCCAAGGGAATTTATAAACGGTATAACGTTTCCATTATTTACAACAGAATGGTAAAGATTTTGAGATTGATTAAAGACTATGGAACCAATGCTAAAAAGTGGAACACAAAGTACAATAATAAAAAAAAGCAAAGTTAGAATAGAGGCAAGCCAAGTGGTGGGAAGTTTTTTGTTGAGCCATTTATACACAGGGAAGAGGATCATTGAGAAAGAAGCTCCCAGTACAAGCACAATCCAAAATGGTTGGAAAATAAAAAAGGTAAAAACAAAAGTCGCAAATAATAGCCCAAAGAAAAAATATTTTTCTATTATTTTTGGTTGCATATACGGTTAAGTATAACAAAGTCTTGCTTTTTTGTGAAATTTCATATAATATATGACTTATGGAATTTGCAGTTATACAAACAGGCGGAAAACAATACAAGGTCTCTAAGGGGACCCTTGTTTCTATTGAGAAAATAAAGGAAAAAGGAATTGAGTACAAGAAAGGGGATAAATTGTCTTTTGACAAGGTTTTACTTGTAGATGACGGCAAGGACACCACTATCGGAACGCCTTACATCCAGGGCGCAGAAGTAAGAGCAGAGATTACAGAGATCGGCCGCGCTAGAAAAGTCATGGTTGTAAAATATAAACAAAAATCTCGTTATCTAAAGCGCAACGGCCACCGCCAGCCGTTTTTCAAAGTAAAAATCACTTCTATAAAATAAATAAAGCAAAGTAACTTTTTAAGGGGTTTCGAGCGCGACGGCGCGAGAATTTCAGGATTTTTCAAGCTTCGAAAAATCCGTACCGACAAAAAGTTTATTTTGCTTTATGAGTCATTGTCTGTTTTTCAATGCATTTTTGAGAGTATCGTTGTCAGAATATTCTAATTCAGTGCCAGTAGAAAGGCCTCTGCCGAGCGAAGAAATTTTTATATTTAATTTTTCTGTAATATCTTTTAATTGTTCACGAACATATTGGTCGGTGTGGTTGCCTTGAGGGCTTATCGAAAAAGCCAGAATTATCTCTTTTATATTTTTGTTAGATAAGACTTTATTTTTTAGCTCTTCAATGCGCACTCTGCTTTTAGTAGTCTTTTCCACTATAGGCACCAATCCTCCTAGGATGAAATATTTTCCACTATAGACTCCGCTTTTCTTGATTGATTCTAGATCAGAATCTTTTTCCACGATCATTAGGGTAGAAGAATCCGTACTTAGGCTGGAGCAATTATTGCACGAATTTTCTTTTTTAGAATTTAAAATAAAAAATCTAAAACATTCCTTGCATTGAGTTGTTTCTTTTTTTAAATCTTTTATCAACTCTGCTAAGTTTTCACTGTAAGCAGGGTTCTTAGACATTAAAAAGTAAACAAAGCGTTTTGCTTGCCTCTCTCCGATACCGGGGAATTCCTTAAAAACTTCAGTTAATTTATCTATGATGTCCATCCCGTTAGAGATAGGAAATGCTATGCATTTCCGTAGTTATATTACTTTTAATAAAAATTTTATACATAGAGTTATATTAACATGTTATTCTATTTACAAACTATTCGATCTCTAACGGGATCCATATTTTAGAATTCATCAAGATCTCCCTTGATTTTTGATGGAGTAAATTCACTCAAATTGCTTTTTTCAAGGTTCAAGAATGTAGTAGTCTTTTCATCAAAATAGAGTTCCACTTTCCCAGTCGGGCCATTGCGATGTTTTTCTACTAAAATCTCAGCAATGTTTGTTTTTTCTGATTCATCTTTTCCTCTATCTTCACGGTGAATAAACATTACGACGTCTGCGTCTTGCTCAATGGATCCAGAGTCGCGAAGATCAGAAAGACGAGGCTTGCCGCCGCGAGATTCCACTGCACGAGAAAGCTGGGAAAGCGCCAAGACTGGCACGTCTAATTCTTTGGCTAGACTTTTTAAAGATCTGGAAATTTCTGTAACCTGATTGACCATCGAATCGTAATTTTTAGAGGTAGTCATCAGCTGTAAATAATCCACCACGATAAGATCGAGCCCTTTTTCTGCCTTCAGTCGGCGAGAAAGCGCTTTCATTTTGACAATAGAATTTCCCGGCTGATCATCAATATAAATTTTTGCTTTGGCCAATTTATCCAAAGAGTCTCGCAATTGAGAAAATTCTCGGTCGGAAGAAAGTCTTCCTGTGCGTAAATTCCAAGCATTCACTCGGGACTCAGCGGAGAGCATTCTGTCCACCAATTGCTGGGAAGACATTTCTAAAGAAAATATTAAAATAGATTTTTCATGTAATACTCCAGACATACGCGCTATATCTAGGGCGAGGGTAGTCTTACCCATACTCGGCCTTGCTGCCAGAATAACCAAATCAGATTTTTGCAACCCAGAAAGCATTGTGTCTAATTCTTTGAATCCAGTTGCGAGTCCGCGAAGCATGCCTTTATTTTCATGTAATTTTTCCAAACGCTCATAGGCTTCTGGCAAGGCATCTTTTAAGTTTACATATTTTTGATTTTTGGGAGAGGAGACTACGCCGAATATTTTCTTTTCCGCCATATCTAAAATATCATTCATGTGGTCGTCGCCTTCTTCAAAAGCGAGTTCTGATACATAATCTGCCGCTTCTATCAGGCTTCGAAGAACGTATTTTTTTTGGACTATGTCTGCATAATGTTTGATATTCGTACTAGAAGGAACAACATTTACAATTTCAGCTAAATATTGGTTGCCACCGACTGCTTCAAGGAGCTTTCGTTCTTTTAATTTTGTGGAAAGCGAAAGCATGTCTATCGGTTCATTTTTTAACGACAAGTCGAGCATTGCCTGAAAAATCTTTTTGTGTTTTTCAACGTAAAAAGAATCCGAAGTTATCATGTCTTCAACCTCATGCATGGCATCTTTGCGGAGCATAATAGAACCGAGGACTGCTTGTTCGGAGGGGATGCTTTGAGGAGGAATGCGGAGATTATTATTTTTTAGTACTTTTGCCATTACGCCATTCTAGCATAGTAGAAAAATTGTCAAAGCTTAAAAGTGCGTAAAGTAGTGTAAAAAATGTTACTAACCTGCCTGCCGGCAGGCAGGCAGGTGGACAATTAAAAGCAGATTATGAAAGAATTTTAAGAGTCGTGGGTTCCCTGTCTTTTTGTCTCCGAGGGCGAAGGCTCAAAAATTCTTTGCATAATCTGCTTTTTCCTTGTAAAATATATAAACATGTCAAAAAAGATATTCTTATCAGGCGTTCAGCCCTCTGGAAAACCTCATATCGGCAATTATTTTGGGGCGATGAAGCAATTCGTCGACCTCCAAAATGAGCATGATGGCTATGTTTTTATAGCTGATTATCATGCGTTGCATTCCCTTAGGAATCGCAGTGAAATGAAGGAAAACATCACAAGTATTTTGCTTGATTATTTAGCAATTGGTCTCGATCCTCAAAAGATAACATTTTTCAAACAAAGCGATATTTCTGAACATACTGAGCTTACTTGGATTTTTGACACCATCATCACGATGCCGTATCTGATGCGAGCGCACGCCTTTAAAGACGCCGAGGCGAAGAATAAAGAAATAGATGTCGGCACTTTCAATTATCCAGTTTTGATGGCGGCGGATATTTTGATGTATGGTCCCGACCTTGTGCCAGTAGGCGCTGATCAAAAACAGCATGTGGAAATAGCTCGAGATATAGCAGAAAAATTTAATAATGTTTACGGAGAAGGAGGTCAAATCTTTAAATTGCCAGAGTCAATGATTCTGAAAGATGTCGCCATAGTGCCCGGTACAGATGGGAGAAAAATGAGCAAGAGTTATGGCAACACCATTCCACTTTTTGCCGAATATGAAGAAATAAAAAAATGCGTGATGAGTATTGTGACAGATTCCAGCGGGGGAATTCCTCAGAATGTTTACGCCATCCATAAACTTTTCCGTTCTGAAGAAGAATTGAAAAAGATTTATGCGGAAAAATCCGGCAAATATAAAGAACTCAAAGAAATGCTGATAGAGGATATCGAAAAATTCATCGCCCCGCTTCGAGAAAAAAGAAAAGAATTTGCCAAAGATATTCCGAAAGCCCTAGAAATTCTTAAAAATGGTGGTGAAAAAGCAAAAATTGTCGCTTCAAAAAAAATGGCCGAGGTGCGAGAAAAGATCGGGGTGAATGTGTACTAGTCCCGTACTAAATTTTTGATTACGGGAAATAAAGATAAGGATTAATATTTAAAATTTTAGTACCGGGATGAACAAAAGAGAAAAACTAAAAGAATATAAAAAAGAACTTGTAGAAATCTTAGTAAAAG
Source organism: Candidatus Paceibacterota bacterium (assembly GCA_028718635.1). Lineage (NCBI taxonomy): Bacteria > Bacillati > Minisyncoccota > Minisyncoccota bacterium. The sequence goes on along the minus strand of JAQULK010000001.1, from coordinate 584,181 downwards.
CTGGAAAAGATAAAAATCTTTTTACAGAATTTTTAGTAGATATTACAACACCTTCTGAGCTTGAGGATATGGCCTTAAGGTGGCAAATAGTTAAAAAATTAAACAAAGGAGAGACTCATAGGTCTGTAGCAGGGGATTTAGGACTTGGAATAAGTACTGTCACTCGAGGATCTCGCGAGCTTCGCAATAAGAATGGGGGTTTTAATTTAATGCTAAAAAAGTTAAGCAAGTAGTGGCTAATAAATGAATGAAAAAGTTTGCCCTGTACTGAGCTTTGCTATAGTGCGGGGTTATCCACAAGAGCATATCTTGCTTTATTTTTTTATTCTACTACTATGTACTAGTACATGGATACAGAGATATATATGTAAATAATATAAGGAATCTAAGTATAAATGCATAAATAAACATAAACAATATGAAAAATTATTTTGAAATAAATATTTTAATGAATTCTTGGTGGAGCACAAAGACAAAACTTTTTGCGCTATTCTGTTGATTTCTTTTTATAAACCTAATCTATAAGCAATCAATTAAACAGCGCAAAACAAAGCGCTGATTTTTGTTCTTTAAAGGAGGTCGTTGTGTCAGAAGAAAGAATTCAACTTCCATTAAAATCTTGCCCAAGATGCAAGGGTAAGGTTGTCTTTATTGAGGACATGCCCAGCGTTTGGCGTGGGTATTGTCGAGGATGCAGAATCCTTTTAGCGATATGTGGATCTTTGGATAATGATCCAGAGATTAATGACTCTGGACTTTCTAGGTGAGCTTGGCACTTTTCCAAGCAAGGCAAGAGAAGGCCGAACTTCTCAAAATCAACCAGTAACACCGAAATAAAAAAGTGTTACTGGTTTTTCATTTTTAATAAATTTTATTAATTCAAAAAATATAAAAAGAAATGCCGCCCTGAGATAGTGAGGGCGGCATAAGTTGATAAAAACGATACCTTTATTCTATTTTGAAGCCAGCTTCTTCAGCTTCTTTCTTTATTTTTTCCATTCCTTCTTCATTTTTGCCCTTTTGGGCTTCCATATGTCGTATAAGCAGACTTACCTGCTCAAACGGTACTGTCGGTACTGACGTAGGCATTGGAGAAAAATACGGTTCTTTTTCATTTCTTTTTACTTCCTTCCTTTAATTAGTGTTGTTTTTACAGCCACCACAGGTAGCTGTTTTTTTTTAAACATTGAACTTAAACAACAGGGAAAGGGCCGAAAAGAACATAACACATCATGTGTCTCATTGATCCATACATAGCACGTACTAAGTCCTCTTCTTGGTCCTTTCCACATTCAATCTCGACTGCGAAGTCATATTGACCTTTGCCAGTATAAAGTGAATGAATTTGACGCAAGTTTAATCCTGCGTCCGAGAAAGGTAGAAGTGTCTTTACAAGTGACCCAGGTTCGTGTTTAACCCGAAATACTAATAAAGACCTATTTACCTCCTGCATCACTTGTGGGCGAGATTTAGGTCCTAAAAGAAAAAAAGTGGTAGTCGCAGGACTATCTTCACAAGCTTCTTCTAAAATCTGAAGTCCATACCTGTCTGCGGCGACTCTTGGGCCAAGTGCTGCAGCCTGAGAAAATTTTTGTTTAGTTGCAACATCTTCGGCGGCTAAGCCATTACTGTCCGACTCGATGATCTTTTCTTGGTCACTGACTAAACAGTTGACCATGTTTCTGCATGCACCTAATGCTTTTGGGTGTGCGACAACAGTCCTAATGTCTTTCTTTTGCACTCCTGGTCTAACCATAAGGGCAAAAGAAATAGGCATTTTGATTGCCCCAATAACTGTTATCGGGCAATCCTCTGAAGTTTCGCAATTTCTAAGAAGCTGAATGAAAGTGTTGACAGGTCCGTCAACTCTACCCTCAGCATCTGTTTCCATCGCTATAGCTCCATAGCCACCATGGTTGAAAACCAAAGGCAAAACGTCTTGGTTTTTTCCAGCCAGAACTATTTCTCCCACATTAAGACTAGGAGCTCCAAACAACCTGGCCAGCTCTATGTAAGCTAGCTCTGAGAATGTTGCTCCTTGGGGGCCAAGATAAGTAATTCTTTCCATGACTTTTTCCTTCCTTTCTAGTTTTTTCAGTCACCTAAGGGCAACCGTTTTTATTCTTCTGACGATGTGCTACTTTTTTCTCTTAAACAAAAAAGAAAAACGAGCCCCGTTCCAGGGCTCGTTTCTTGTATTGTTATGTTTGTTTTAGAATGATTTTAACAATATCAGAAATGAACTCTGGAACCTTGGCTCCAAAAGCTAAAAAAGAAGAAATAATTGTTAAAACTCATATTTGATTTCATTAATATGTATATTACACGAATAATTTTTAAAGTCAAATAATGTTGGGTATTGCCCTAATCGTATCAAAATGATATGATTAGGGAGTCAAAATGATACGATAAATTTTTTAAAAAATTATGGATTATTTGAATAATAGACAACTGGATATTCTAAAAAATATAAAACTAAATGAAGAGTTTTCTTCTTCTGACGTTTTGGGTTTAATGGATAAAAAACAGAAAGTTTCTCTAATAACAATAAAGCGGGATTTGGATTATCTGAGCAAAGCTGAATATCTTAAAAGAAAGGGCAAGGGACGTTCCACTGTATACCAAAAAACAATTAAAGGAATTTTATTTTCTCCAGTAGACCTCTCGGTGTATGATACGATAGAACCGGACAAAAGAATAGGAAACGGCTTTTTTAATTTTCGCTTATTCAAAGAATTTCCACTTGATATATTTTCGGATGACGAAAAAAATATCCTTGATTCTGCCACAGCTCAATATAAAAAAAATATAAAAAAATTAACACCGACAATCCATGTAAAAGAATTGGAGCGTTTCATAATTGAATTATCCTGGAAGTCTTCAAAAATTGAAGGCAATACCTATACTTTATTGGATACCGAACGCTTGATTCGCGAAGGCATACCAGCCAAGGGTCATTCACAGGATGAGGCGATAATGATCTTAAATCACAAAAGAGCTTTTTCTTTCATTTTAGAAAATATAGAGGGTTTCAAAAAAAAAGGAGTGAATGTTGTTTTTATAGAAAAAGTGCATGAAATAATTATTGAAAAATTAGGAATAGCTCGCGGTATAAGAAACGGTCTTGTCGGTATTGTCGGCACAAAATATAAGCCTCTCGATAATAAATATCAGATTAAGGAAGCGCTGGAATCTCTTTGTGAATTAGTTAATAAAATGAAAGATGTTTACAGCGGCGCTCTTACTCTTTTGGCGGGTCTCTCATATATTCAACCATTTGAAGACGGCAATAAACGCACTGCGCGCTTGCTTTGCAATGCCGTTCTTCTTTCAAAAGGTTGCGCTCCACTCTCATACAGGAGCATTGACGAAAATATTTACAAAAAATCAATCTTGGCTTTTTACGAAGAAAATTCTATAGTCCCAATGAAAGAAATATTCACAGAGCAATATCTTTTTTCAGCCAGGAATTATTTGGTTAATGCGCATTAAAAGAAAGTTATTTTATTATGTTTTGTAATTAATTAACCAAATGAAAAACCAAAAATATCCCAAACTAAACCCTTATCCCTTAAAGTTATACGGAAATGCCAGCGGTTCTCATCAAAATCTCTCTCTTAAAGTAGCCAAATTATTAAAAACTAAACTAGATCCTTTTTATTATAAAATATTCAGCAATGGAGAATTTTTAGTGCATCACACAGAATCAGTCCGAGACAGAGATGTCTACATTATTTCTCAGCCTCGCTTTGGCGATAAAGAAAAACTTTCTTATGATTTAGATGAATGCGAATCTTTGATCCTCGCTCTAAAGCAAGGCGAGCCTTTTCGAGTGACAGTGGTTATGCCGTGCTTGCCATATTCCAGGCAAGATAAATCTTCCAATCACCGAGAGCCGGTACTTTCTCAAAAAATTCCTATGCGGCTTCAGATGGCAGGGGCGCATAGAATAGTAGTTTTAAAATTACACAATCCATCGAGCTACAATGCTCATCCTCTCACTATTCCTGTAGTAGATGTGAATACAGACTCGCTTATCTTGAATCATATTCGTTCTAAAAAATTCAATTTAAAGAAATTTAAAATTGTAGCGCCCGATCTGGGAGCCGCGCCTTCCTGCAGGCTACTCGCGCAACAGCTTGGCATTCCAGGCAACATCGTAATTATAAATAAATTCCGTGATCCTAAAAAAGCTAACCACAATGAAATCATGGAGGTCATCGGCGATCCTAGGGGTTTCAATATAATCATGCCGGATGACATGGCGGACACTTGCGGTACAGCTATCAAAGCTCTCAAGACTTTAAAAGAAAATGGCGCCGAGGATGTGTATTTTACAGCTACTCATGCTGTGCTTTCGGGAGAGGCAATAGAAAAATTAAATAATGCGCCGTTCTCCGGTATTTGGTTTACGGATACATGCCTTTCAGATGAAGCTCGAACAAAAATTAAAAAATTGGAAATAATCTCTACCGCTAAATTAATTGCGCAGGTCATAGACAATTTACATAATGGTGATTCCGTCACACAGCTTTGGCATAATGGAAAATAAAATAGAAAGTAACATTTTGCCGGTACGGATTTTTTCTACTGAAAAAATCCTGAAGTTTTCGCGCCGACGCGCTCAAAACCCCTTAAAATGTTACTTTCTATTTTATTTTGATTTGTTATGCTAGAATAATTTTATGAAAGAACGAATTTATATTAAAGATTTAAAAGATCATATTGGCAAAGAGGTTGTCATCGCCGGATGGGTGGATGTGCGACGTGATCAAGGTAAAATGGTTTTTTTTGATATGCGGGATATGACTGGGCGAGTGCAGTGCGTCACTTTGCCGAATCATGTAGAAGCGATAGAGGTGGCAAAAACAATTCGCCCCGAATGGGTTTTGAAAATTACCGGAATGGTAAACAAGCGTCCGGAAAAAAATATAAAAGCGGGAGTATTAAATGGCGATGTGGAACTAGAGGTCACAGGTATAGAAATATTAGCAAAAGCTGAAGCACTTCCTTTTGATATGTCACTTGACGGATATAATTTAGAACTTACAACAGAGCTGGACAACAGGGCATTAGTATTAAGGCAGCCAAAAGTCCAAGCAATTTTTAAAATTCAAGAAACGATCATTGATTCTTTCAGAGAATTTATGAAAAAAAATATGTTTTTTGAATTTCAAGCACCGTCTATAACTCCTGCCGCTGCTGAGGGTGGGGCAGAGGTCTTTCAGTTTGATTATTTTGGAAAGAAAGCTTATTTATCTCAGTCTCCACAACTTTATAAACAAATTGTGATGTCAGCTTTTGAAAGATGTTTTACTGTGAATAAAGTTTTTAGAGCTGAACCTTCATCGACTACAAGACATTTGACAGAGATTGTTTGTCTAGATGCTGAAATGGGTTTTATAGAATCATGGACAGATGTACGCGATATGGCGGAAGAAACTTTTAAATATATTTTAAAACAAGTTGAAGTTAGAAATAGTGAACAATTAAAATTATTAAACGTTACGCTCCCAGTTATGCTAGACAAAACCCCATCTCTTTCTTTGAGAGAAGTCCAACAGAAAATTTTTGAAAAATTTGGTCGGGATGTGCGAGGTGAAAAAGACACCAATCCGCAAGATGAAAGAGAAATTTCTGAAATAATTAAAGAAGAAACAGGCTCTGATTTTGTTTTTATTTATGGCTATCCTACTCGCAAGAAGCCTTTTTATGTTTATCCGAACCCAGCTGAACCAGAATACAACGAGGGCATGGACCTAATTTGTCGCGGAGTTGAATGGCTCTCTGGTGGACGAAGAATAAATAATTACGAACAGTTAAAGGAGCATGTAAAACTTTGGGAAATGGATCCAAATAAAATTAGAATGTTTCTTGAAGCTTTTAAATACGGAGTTCCACCAGAAGGAGGATTCTCTTTTGGTGCAGAACGTATAACCATGCAACTTTTAGGACTAAAAAATATTCGCGAGGCGTCTATGTTTCCGCGAGACATGAATCGCATTGATGAAAGGTTAAGTGAAGAAGGATTTTAATTAAATGTACACAATCTCTGGTAAAGTAATAAAAGGGGATCAGTACGGCAGGAAGATCGGTTTTCCGACCATCAACTTAGACAGGAAAAATTTTATGAGGCTGGAGAAAAAACCGGTTTTTGGAGTGTACGCTGGAAAAGTTAGTTTAATGTCAAACACCCGATGTTTGACATATCAAGCGGGAATTGTGATCGGTCCATTAGATAAAAAAGGTTTGCCGAAAATAGAAGCGCATTTGCTCGGCTATAATGGAAATGCTTATGACAAGAAAGTCATTCTTGAAATGAATAAATTTATCAGAAAATTTAAAAAATTTAAAACAGAAAAAGAATTGATTATACAAATAGAGAAAGATCTTAATATATGTTCACAGGCATAATAAAAAAAACTTCAAAAGTGAAAAGAGTAAAATCTGCGCAAGGCGGTCTTTTTGTTGATATTTTAAATAATTTAGGAAAAATAAAATTAGGAGAAAGTATTTCTATCAATGGCGTTTGTTCCACTGTTAAAAAAAATAACAAAAATATTTCATTTGAATATATGCCAGAAACACTAAAACTTACAAATTTAGGACTCTTGAAGAAAGGCGACATTGTGAATCTTGAGCAATCAATGCGTTTGTCCGACAGGCTCGACGGGCACCTAGTGCTCGGGCATATTGATGGAAAAGGCAGAATTATCAGCATAAAAAAAGAAGGAAATTCTAAAGAATTTTATATAAAGGTTTCTGATAAAAAATTCAAAAAATTTTTGGTTTATAAGGGATCGATCGCGATAGAAGGCATAAGCCTGACTGTCGCCGAGGTTCTCAAAGATTTATTTGTTGTAAAAATATTACCGTATACCCTAAAACACACAAATTTAAAATTTAAAAAAGAAGAAGATGAAGTTAATTTGGAATTTGATATACTGGCTAAATATGCATCCCGTACGAAATCTTTTTAATAAAATTTCGTGTTGTGGATGGGTCAATTTACAAAGTTAATATAATTTCGTACGGGATGCATATAAAAAATAAAAAATATAAATATTTAAACGGAAAAAACCTAAAAGTCGGCATCGTGGTTGCTAGATGGAATTCCGAGATCACGGAGCCTCTTTTGCAAAACGCGCTTCAGATGCTGAAGAATTGCAATATTGCTGATAAAAATATTGAGAAAATGTCTGTCGCTGGGTCTGTAGAAATTCCTTTTGCTTTGCATAAAATGGCAAAATCGAAAAAATATGATTTCCTTGTTGCTTTAGGTTGTGTTATAAAAGGTGATACTCCGCATTTTGATTACGTCTGCAAAATGGCGCAAGAAGGGGTTCTGAAAGTTATGATTGAAGACAATATTCCCGTCGGTTTTGGGGTGCTGACGGTAAATAATATCAAGCAAGCAAGGCAAAGAATCCATGTCGGAGGAGAAGCTGCCCTAGCTGCGCTCGAACTTGCTTTACTTAAATGAAAAATAAAAATTTTGTAAAAAGAGAAATAGAAGTAAAATTGCCCACCAAATATGGGAATTTTAGTTTATACGCTTATAGTTTAGCCAGGGGAAGAGGAGAACATTTAGCCTTAGTAAAAGGAAAATGGAAGAAAGATGAAACTGTTTTAGTGAGGATTCATTCTTCTTGCATGACCGGAGACATTTTCGGCTCTCTTAGATGCGATTGCGGACATCAGCTCGAAAAAGCAATCAAGATGATTGAAAAGAAAGGCAAGGGCGCGCTTGTTTACTTGAACCAAGAAGGCCGGGGAATCGGTTTGATGAATAAATTAAGAGCTTACAAACTTCAAGAAAATGGCTTAGACACTGCCGAAGCCAACATAAAGCTTGGTTTTGAAATAGATGAACGGGATTACAGGGTGGGCGCGGAAATTCTGCGCGATTTAGGCATTTCAAAAATAAGGTTATTGACCAACAATCCTAAAAAATCAGAAAGTCTGATAAAAAATGGCTTGACAATTGTGGAAAATATTCCGATTGAGATAAAACCAAATAAATATAACAAATCCTACCTTCTCACCAAACGCGACAAAATGGGACACACTTTGAAATTAAAATAATTTTTAAGCAAAATAAAAAAAATAATTGAATAAAAATAATTATGGGGCGAATCGTTTCACGATTCGCCCCATTTCTTGCGTTGATTAGACGCGATATTAATCTAACTTGTTTTTATACTTTTGTCTTAGGCATAGTTTGCAAAATCGTTGCTTCCGTTTTTTTTCGATTTCAATTAACTCGGACATAAAACGTATGTCAGAACAGCCGTCATCGCGAAAAGGTTTAAGTGCCTTTTCCATTTCTTCACTTGTGCTGTAACAAGTGTGAAATTCTTCTTTCTTGTACATTTTTTTCTTTCCTATCATTTTTTAACCTCCTTATCTAATCTATTAATGCCCCTCCAAGACCAAAGAAACGCTTGCCCCAACTATCAACCAATCTGTCGAGTTCTTTGTCCTCTGACTTTCTTTTCTCTGCTGCCTTCCTTTCTTTTTCTTTTTTACTTTCTTTCTTTACTTTTTCCTTTTTTCTCATACTTTTTCCTTTCAAAGAACAAAAATTAGTTTTGCTAAATGCAAAACCCCTTCCTAAACTTAGGAAGGGGTTAGTTTCGAAAAATACTTTGAAATAATTATCAACTCAAAAACAACCCTTTCCTAAGTTTGGAAGAGTTGTGATGGTGCAAAGAAACATTAGATAAGCGGGATAAAATTAAGCGATATCCACCAAGCGAACCTTTGAGCCATTTTGCTATTCTGGCGATCGTTGTAGAAGAAAGACCCGTGCTTTCAATAATCGCATTGTATTGTACGTCTTTAGATAGAAGGGAAGCAGCCTCGAGGCGATTCGCAAATTCTTTTATTTCACTTTCAGTCATTAAGTCACGTAAAAAACGTTCGGCTTCATCGGTATTTTTTAAACTCAAGATTGCCTCAATGAATTGTTTGTTTTTCTTATCGTCCCAATTCATCTTGGGGCCAATTCCTTGAATCAGCTTAACCGTATTTATTGATGTATTTTTATTCATTCCTTTACTCATACCGCTACTTTATCAAAGTAAATTACTTTAGTCAAGTAAAGTAAACTAAATGGGTGTGGAAAACTTTTTTATTAAAATGTTAGATTTTATATGGTTTTTTGAAATTTTTGTAAAAAGGTATATAATCTAATTATGAAAATAACTTTTAAGGACAATGCAAAAGACATAAAAGGTGAGGTGCTCTTTGTTTCTATTGACCCAAAAAATAAGGACGAAATTGTTAGGGACATGCCTGCCGGCAAGGCAGGAAATGGTGTAAAAACCCTCTATTTAAAATGCGAAGAAAAGGAAAAAATGAATTTGCGGAAGCTCTTTTTGCTTGTGCGCAAGATGGTTGCTTTGGCGAAAAGTACAAAAGTAGAAAAAATAGCTTTTAATTTTAATGATTTCAAAACTTGTGCGAGGCAAGACCTCGCACAGATTTCAGATTTAGAGTTGGGAGAAATAATCGGTACTCAGCTTGATTTCGCCAATTATGAATTTAATGAATATAAAAAACCGCCCAAGGAAGGATTTAATACTATTAAAGAGATTATTATTTTTGGAACAAACAAAGAAACTCAAAAAGCAATTTTAAAAGGAAATATTATTGCCGAAGAGGTAAATAAAACTAGAACGTTATCAAATACTCCAGGAGGAGACATGACTCCGCAAATTCTGGCTCAAAAGGCAAAAGAAGCGGTGAAGAATCTGCCAGTAAAAGTGACAGTCCTAGGAGAGAAAGAAATGGAGAAACAAAACATGAGAGCGATTCTTTCTGTCGGACGAGGATCAGACGAAGAATCAAAATTTATTATTATGGAATATAAGGGTGGCAAAAAAGAAGAGAAACCCATTGTGCTTGTCGGTAAAGGGGTAACTTTTGATGCTGGGGGAATAAATCTAAAACCTTCTTCTTCGCTTCTCGGAATGAATATGGATATGTCAGGCGGTGCGGCAGTGATACATACGATAGCTCTTGCTGCAAAAATGAAATTAAAAAAGAATGTAGTCGGGCTTACTCCTTCTGTGGAAAATATGACATCAGGAAAAAGTTATCGACCTGGAGACGTGGTTCGCTCTATGTCAGGGCAAACGATTGAAATATTAAATACTGATGCAGAAGGTAGGGTAATTTTAGCAGATGCACTTTCTTATGCAGGAAAATATAATGGAGAGGTAATAATAGATGTTGCCACTTTGACTGGAGCTGCGGCGGTGGCGCTCGGAGAGAGGGCTTCAGCTATTTTTTCTAATAATGATGCATTGGTGAAAAACCTTGAGGAAATAGCAGAAAAAACTGGAGATTATATTTGGCGTTTGCCAATGTGGGAGGAATATGAAAATGAGATAAAAGGATCTATAGGGGATCTTACAAATGTTCACAATAAGGATTCTCGTTACGGCGGAGCGATTTATGGAGCAATTTTTTTGTATCAATTTGTAAAAAATACAAAAGAAGAGGAAAAAACTCCGAAGTGGGCGCATTTGGATATAGCTCCGAGAATGACATCAACTGCGGGAGAGAGTTTGGCTGCTGGGGCTCTCGGTACGCCCGTGAGACTTTTATACAAATTTATCGAAGGATATGGATCCCGTTAGAAGCCGCGATCGCAATTTAAAAATAAATATTAATATGAAAATAAATAATAAAAAAATTAATAACTTTAAATATCAGAAACGTGAGTTGATCGCGATCTGCTTCTAACGTGATGGAAACACAGACAGATAATTCTGCTTTTCAAATAAAAACTAATAGCTTTGAAGGGCCGTTTGGCTTGCTTTTGAGCTTGATCGAAAAGCGAAAGCTTCATATTAATGATGTATCCCTTTCCGCGGTGACTGAAGATTTCTTGAATTTCATGAATAAATTGGGAGGTTTGCATTATTCTGAAATTTCGAGTTTTGTCTCAGTAGCGGCTTCTTTGCTTTTAATCAAATCTAAATCCTTATTGCCAAACCTAGATCTGACAAACGAAGAAGAAGGAGATATTAAAAATTTAGAAGAAAGGCTGCGCCTTTACGAACTTTTCACCAAGCTAGGAGGAAATATAAAAAATAATTTTGGTCAAAAAATAATTTTTGCTCCGCTTGAAAGGAAGAATAATGTTTTAGTATTTTTACCGGATGATAGAATTACTAAGGACTCCATGATGATTTTCGCCCGGAATGCGGTAGGCGCTATGCCTCAAAAAGTATTTCTGCCGAAAGTAGAAGTGCAAAAGGTCATAAGCCTCGAGGAAATGATAGATAAATTGACAGAAAGAATTAAAAGTTCTCTTAAGATGAATTTTAAGGATTTTAGCGGAGGAGGAAAGCAGGCATCAAGAGAAGAAAAGATAGTTGTGATTGTTGGTTTTTTGGCTATGCTGGAGCTTATCAGAAACGGAATACTTGATGCAATCCAAGAAACTGAAGGAGGAGATATTATAATGACTAAGCAAGAAAAAATTATGCAAGAAATTTCTGAAACTGCATCTTAATATTTATTATGAACATAGAACAAAAAATTGAAGCGATATTATTTTGGAAAGAAGAACCAATGTCTCGCAAGAAACTTGCTGAAATTTTAAAAGTGGAACAGTTAGAAATAAATGAAGCTGTAGGAAAATTGAAAGAAAATTTGAAAGAAAGAGGAATAGCGCTGATCGAAAATGAAAATGAAATAATGCTCGGCACTGCGCCAGAATTGAGCGGGATTATTGAAGATTTGCAAAAAGAGGAACTCAATAAAGAACTTTCCAAAGCTAGCCTGGAAACTCTCTCTATTATTCTTTATAAAAATGGCGTGAGTAGGGCAGAGATCGATTATATTAGAGGCGTAAATTCTAGTTTTACTTTAAGAGCCTTGTCTGTTCGCGGATTGGTGGATAAAACGACGGATGCAAAAGACAGTAGAAAATATATTTACAAACCTAGCTTTGAATTATTATCTTTTATGGGAGTAAAATCCGTAGAAGAATTACCAGATTATAATGAAGTTAGTAATTCCATCAGTGTTGCGGCAAAATCTTTAGACCTGCCCGCAATGCCTGAAGCATAGCTGATGCAGGCGGGAGAAAAAATATGAATCAAGAAATTAAAACTTGCCAAAACTGTAAAAAAGACTTTACGATTGAGCCAGATGATTTTGGATTTTATGAAAAAATGAACGTGCCACTGCCGACTTTTTGCCCTGAGTGCCGTTTGATACGTCGGCTGGCTCGAAGAAACGAAAGAACTTTCCATCATCGAATATGTGAAAAATGCGATAAAAAGACGATTGCTATCTTTGCAGAAGATTCTGGAATTCATGTTTATTGTACTTCGTGCTGGTGGGGAGATGACTGGGACGCGATAGATTATGGAGTTGATTTTAATCCAAAACAGAATGTAATTTCGCAAATAAATGATCTGTATCACAGAGTTCCCATAATGAATTTATATGGATTGTATTCGACTTGGATTAATACTGAATACGTCAACATGTCTGCTTGGCAAAAAAATTCATACATGGTTACTTATTCTGATTATGGAGAAAATTTGATTTATGGTAGTTTCGTGAATCATAGCAAGGACAGCGTGGATAATTTAATGGCGAACCATTGCGAGCTTTGCTATGAAACTATGAATTGCAATCGATGCTACAATACATTTTTCAGTATTGATTGCGATAGTTGCCATAATGTTATGTTTTCTAAAAATTGCTCAGGGTGCAATGATTGTTTCGGCTGTATAAATTTAAATAAAAAAAGTTATTGCATTTTTAATGAACAGTATTCCAAGGAAGATTATAATAAGAAATTAGCAGAACTATACCCAAGTTCATTAAAAAAGATAAAAACAGCACAAGAGAAAGTCGAATCTTTGTCGCAAAATTATCCTCAAAAATTTTATCATGGATGGCGAAATATCGGATCGTCTGGCGATTATTTAAACGACACAAAAAATGCAAAAAATTGCTTCATTGGTTTTGAGATCGAAGACAGTAAATTTTGCAGTTTTATAACAGGAAAATTAACCGATGCTTACGACCACAGCACGTTTGGCCAAGGATCCTCGCTATTGTATGAGACATTGCAAAGCGGTGACCAGAACGCGAATATAAAATTCTCTCATTGGATAATCACAAATTGCCAAAATGTGGAGTATTCTATGTTTTGTGTCAATTCAAAGGATATTTTCGGCTGTGTCGGTTTAAGAAAAAAGCAATATTGTATTTTCAATAAGCAATATGAAAAAGAAGAATATTTTAAATTAAGAGAACAAATTATAAACCATATGAATGATATGTCTTACACAGACAAGCAAGGCCTGATATATAAATATGGAGAATTTTTCCCGATAGAAACTTGTCCTTTTGCCTACAATGAAACCACCGCTCAAGAATTCTTTCCATTGACCAAAGAACAAGCATTGGCTTTGGGATATTCGTGGAGAGAAACCGAAAAGAGAAATTATAAAATCACAAAAAATGTGAGCGATTTACCCGATACTATTTCAGAGGTGCAGGATGATATTATACATGAAGTCATAAAATGCGAACATGACGGCAACTGCAATGATCAATGCACTGGCGCATTTAAGATCATTCAAGCCGAGTTGCAATTTTATCGACGCATGAATTTACCGCTTCCGAACCTTTGTCTGAATTGTAGACACGCACGCAGGCTTAAATACAGAAATCCCATGAGACTTTGGCACAGAGTCTGCATGTGTGATAAACAAAATCATTTTCATGGGACAGAGAAGTGCGATGTCGAATTTGAGACGAGCTATGCACCAGAGAGGCCAGAAATAATTTACTGCGAGAAATGTTATCAGCAGGAAGTGTATTAAGCATTATCAAAATTTAACGGCCGTTATAAAGTGATAATATAAAAAAAATGAAAGAAGAAATTAAAACTTGCCAAAATTGTAAAAAAGATTTCGTAATTGAGCCGGATGATTTTGGGTTTTATGAAAAGATAAAAGTACCACCACCGACTTTTTGCCCGCAGTGTAGGCTAATGAGACGCCTAATGAGCACCAATGAGCTTATTCTTTATAAGCGCAAATGTGATTTTACGAACAAAGAAATTTTTAGTATGTATCCCGAGAAAACGATATTTCCAGTTTATGATATAGATATTTGGTATTCAGATAAATGGGATCCGTCTTCATATGGAATGGATTACGACGAAAATCGTCCATTCTTTGAACAATTTTTGGAATTACAAAACAAGGTTCCGAGAATGAGTCTTGTCAGGCAGGGTTTTGCGATCAATAGCCCTTACACTCATCGTGTTACCAGTCCAAGGAATTCCTATATGGTTTTCAGAGCCACCAATGCAGAAAATTCTTTTTATAGCTATATTGCCGAGAACATAAGAGATTGTTCCGACTGCGCTTGGACTGACAAAAGCGAGCTTTGTTATGAATGTATAAATTGCAGAAATTGTTATAACCTTAGGTTTAGTATGGAGAGCCATGATTGCAGGGATTCTTCGTTTTTGTATGCTTGCCGAAATTGTTCTGATTGTGTAGGTTGCGTTAATTTGAATAATAAGGAATTTTATATTTTTAACGAAGCTTATTCTAAAGAAGAATATTTTAAAAAGATAAAGGGTCTTAAATTGAACACTTATTCTGGCATTAAGGAAATGGATAGAAAATTTGAAGAATTTAGAAAAAAATTCCCTCAAAAAGCGGTTGCTTCTATAAAATCTAGTGATGTTTCTGGCAATTGGTTTACGAACTGCAAAAACGTACATCAATCTTTTGATTGTGTAAATGTAAAAGATGGAAAGTATCTTTTTTCGGTTTTCGGCTTGGAAGACTGCATGGATTTTTTTGAATGGGGGAATAAGGCTGAACTAGTATATGAATCAGAAAACTGCGGTCTAGATATCGCTAGAATTTACTTTTGCACTCAGTGTTGGATGGGAGCCTCGGATTTATATTATTGCAATTCCTGTCCAGGGGCACGGAATTGTTTTGGATGTGTCGGTTTAAAAAAAGGAGAGTACTCAATTTTGAATAAAAAGTATAATAAAGAGGAATATGAAGTGCTGAAAGAAAAAATCATAAAACAAATGAAAGAAATGCCTTATTTTGATCAAGGTTTAGAGTATCGATTTGGCGAACATTTTCCAAACTCTTTTTCTGATTTTGCTTTTAATGAGACAGCAGCGGCAGACTTCTTTCCTTTGTCAAAAGAAGAGGTTTTAGCAAAAGGGTATAAATGGAAGGACAGAGAAGAAAAAAATTATAAAACAACGATTAAAAGTTCAGAGTTGCCTGAAACCATTAGCGAAACCGATGATTCAATTTTAAAGGAAATTATAGAATGCGAAGAAAAAAATAATTCGAAATCTGTAGGGGCATATAAAATAACAGAGAACGAACTTTCATTTTATAGAAAAATGGATTTACCTCTTCCACACGCGAGTTTTTATATCAGGCATATGCGACGTTTAGCAAAACGTTCGCCTTTTAGATTAATAAAACGTTTTTGTTCAAAATGCAATATAGAAGCTGAAACAGTATATGATGAATCTTACGCTCCGATTATTTACTGCGAGAAATGTTATCAACAGGAAGTGTATTAATTACTTTACTTAACTAAAGCAGATTAGACCATGGAACATAAAAAAGAAAACAAAATATGCCAAAATTGCAAAAAAGACTTTGCAATAGAACCGAATGATTTTGGATTTTATGAAAAAATAAAAGTGCCGGTGCCGACTTTTTGTCCAGAGTGTAGATTACAAAGACGTTTAGCATGGCGCAATGAAAAGAGTCTTCATTATAGAGAATGCGGTTTGTGTAAAAAGAAAATAATTTCTATTTATAGCAAAGATTATAAAAAAGATACTATATATTGCGATAAATGCTGGTGGGGAGATGATTGGAATGCTTCTGATTATGCAATGGATATTGATTTTTCCAGACCATTTTTTGATCAAATTTTTGAACTTTTTCTTAAAGTTCCCATTGGTAATCTTTTCGCAATAAGTATGACTATGATTAATTCTCAGTATTGCAATATGGCAAATGATATGAAAAATTGTTACTTGCTTCATGATGGAACCTTTGACGAAGACATATCTTACGGAAGCGGAGTTTTCCACTCAAAAGATTCGCAGGACATTACTATGGTAGATAGAGTAGAACTTAGTTATGAAACAGTAACTAGTGTAAATTGTTATCGGACTTTTTTCTCTCAAAATTGTGAAGATTGCGTGGAAGTATATTTTTCTTATAGTCTTCGCGGATGCAATAATTGTTTTGGTTGTGTAAATCTCCATAAAAAAAGTTATCACATTTGGAATGCCCCATACACCAAAGAAGAATACGAAGAAAAATTAAAATCTTTCGGATTGGATTCTTATAAAAATATAAGTGCATTGAAAGAAAAAGCTAAGAAGTTTTGGAAAAAATTTCCTAAAAAATATTATTTTGGTGTTCAAAATTCAAATGTGACTGGTGACTATATAGTACATTCCAAAAATGCCAAAGAATGTTTTTGCGTCATAAATACAGAAGATTCAAAATTTTGCTCTTTTGTTTCAAATGGACCAGTACGAACTACTTATGATTTTACTCATTATGGAGATAATATTGAGCTTGTATATGAATGTCTTCAGTGTGGAAATGGTACATATAATATTAAGCATAGTTGGGGAGTTTGGAGTAGTTCGAGAAATATAGATTATAGCATCAGGGTTGTCGGAGGAGAAAATAATTTTGCTTGCGTTGGTTTAAAAAAGAAGGAATATTGCATCTTAAACAAGCAATACACAAAAGAAGAATACGAAGAACTGGTTCCTAAAATAATCAAACATATGAATGATATGCCTTATATGGATAAAAAAGAAAGAGTATATAAATACGGTGAATTTTTTCCTGTAGAATTTTCACCATATGGCTATAATGAAACTACTGCGCAAGAATATTTTCCTCTGAATAAAGAAAAAGCTCTAGCAAGTGGTTATAATTGGAAAGATCGTGAAAAAAGAGATTATAAAATTACAAAAAAATCGAACGAACTTCCGGACAGTATTCTACAAGTCGAGGACTCAATTTTAGAAGAAGTGATAGGCTGTGAGCATGAAGGAGGGTGCGAGGAGGATTGTATGACCGCCTTCAGAATTCTTCCTGAAGATTTGCAATTTTACAAAAGAATGAATTTGCCTTTACCTAGGTTGTGTCCGAACTGTAGGCACTATCAAAGAATGAAACAAAAAAATCCAATGAAACTTTGGCACAGAGTCTGCATGTGTGATAAACAAAATCATTTTCATGGAGCAGGAAAATGCGAAGTAGAATTTGAGACGAGTTATGCACCAGATAGACCAGAAATAATTTATTGTGAGAAGTGCTATCAACAGGAAGTTTATTAATTAAATACTATGAAATGATGCGGTCGTCTGGTTTTGTAGTAAGTTCTGTTTTTAATGTCAGCAGGGGGTGGTGATTATGGTAGAATATATTTATGTATATCCTTGATCTAATTGGAACATTAGCATTCGCTGTAGCCGGGGCTTTTAAGGCTCGGGGGCGCGAGTTGAATGTTTTTGGAGTAGTGCTTTTAGGAGTTATTACTGCGGTAGGCGGGGGAACTTTTCGGGATTTAGTTATCGGGCGCACGCCAGTTTTTTATCTCAAAGATCCGAATTATCTTTTGGTTGCGGTTATTGGGAGCATCGCGACCTATCTGGTACCGCATGTTTTTAAGAAATGGTTTACCTTTTTCCGTTTTTTGGATTCAATCGGCTTGGCCGCTTTTTCGATTATTGGAACTTCCGTAACTTATAATTATTTATTTAATGACAATGGCCATGGAATTATTGTTCCGTTAGTGTGTATTTTTATGGGGATGTTTACCGGTTTTGGAGGCGGAGTGCTTCGCGATGCAGTGATGGGTGATGCGCCATTCGCTTTTCATAAAAAATCCGGTTATATTATGGCGGCTTTTGCAGGTGCTGTCACTTTTTATTTTTTAATGTTTATAAATATTAGTGTTGCGATTTTTATCTCCATTGCAACTACTTTGACTTTGCGGGAAATATTATCGAAGTACGGTCTTTATAAAAAATATTTTAAAAAATATGAATTACAAACATAAACTTTTCTTTTGTAATTCAAAATAAATTAAAGACAATTAGGATTGATACCAAGCACATAATTATTTATTAAATCCTGTCCGGCGACATTTTCATCCCCCAAAAATCCTTTTATATCATCGTCTTTTATTAAATCTTTGTATTCTTCTGTAAAAGTTTTTGAGAGAGGCAAATATGACCAATGCCATTTTTCTTCATTGTAGCCCGTCGGCCTATTTTCATCCTTTAGATTATAAGGTTGGCAAAAACCAAACAATGGAGCATTTTTTACTAGCCATTCATAAGTTTTTTTACCCAATTTGCTTTCAAAATATTCTGGGGTAGCATCGTTTATGTCTATGTCTGTACCCCAGTGATGCCTGGATGTGCTTGGAACGGCGCTATATTCCAATATTTTCATAAACCTTTCCAAGCTGTCCGGAATAGTTTTTGCAAGATTTTCTCCATTTACTTCCATAACCCCTGTCCATTTATTATTCCAAATATTTTTTTGATAAACAAAGTTTCTAGTAGCTGAAGCTATTCTAAGGCCAATTCCACCCTTATCTGCGGCATCTCGCATTTTTAAAAAGGCGTCAAAAGTTTCTTTTCTCAAATACATTTTGCTTTGATTGGTAGTATACATCGCAGGTATCAAAACAAAATCTTTTCTAACGCTAGGGTCGAATTTTCCCGTTAAATATTTTTTTTCTTCCGCCTCTTCTTGAATTTTCTTCGCTATTTCTTTGCGGGTTGATTCTTCTTGTAAAAGTTTCTGGTAATTTTCTTCGTTTGTTTTTTGTTCTTCAAAATCCAAAAGAGAAGTGGTGAACACTGGCAGAGATATAAAAATCAATAAAATTAAAGCAAGGACGAGTTTTGAGTTAATTTTGTTCACACGGAAACAATAACACAACCATATATTTTAATCAAAAGAAAATTAATGTTATACTGATTAAATGCTTCTAAATTTGGTCAAGATTTTTATACCTACGGCTTTTGCATTTTTTTTAGGTCTTTTGCTTACTCCTATCGCCACCCATTTTTTTTATAAATATAAAATGTGGAAAAAATATTCCAGAAGCATGGACACGTCCGCGTCAGATTTTCATAAAATACACAACGAAAAAGAAGAATCAAAAACTCCTCGCGTCGGCGGAATAATAATTTGGGCTTCCGCTCTTCTGACCACGCTTCTTTTTTATTTAGCTCTAGTTCTATTTCCATCCAACGATACGGAAAAAATGAATTTTCTGAGCCGCAACCAAGCGCTCATCCCTTTTTTCACGCTTCTTTTGGGTTCATTGGTCGGGCTTTGGGATGATCTTATCCAAATTTACGGATCTGGAAAATTTGCCCGGGATGACAAATCTTGGCGCAAATGGAAAGTTCTTTTTATACTTTTGATATCTTTTTTTATAGGATGTTGGTTTTTTTATAAACTAGGCATGACGTCGATCCATATTCCGTTCGGTGGCGAAATTTATTTGGGCGTTTTGATTATTCCTTTTTTTATAATAGTGGCGTTGGCGACTTTTTCCGGAGGAGTAATCGATGGCATCGACGGGCTTTCAGGAGGAGTTTTTGCCTCAATTTTTGCTGCATATTCCGCCATTGCCTTCGCCAATAATCAGATAGATCTCGCTGTTTTTTCCGGAGTAATTACCGGATCAATTTTGGCTTTCCTTTGGTTCAACATTCCTCCTGCTAGATTTTATATGGGAGAGACGGGCATTATGGGGCTCACTATTACTTTGGCAACATTGGCATTTTTAACTGACTCAGTTTTGATTCTGCCTGTAGTTGCTATGTTGCTCGTGGTCACCTCTGGCTCGGTTATCATCCAAATGATTTCAAAGAAAATTAGAAACGGCAAAAGAGTGTTTAGGCTTGCTCCTATTCATCATCATTTTCAGGCGATCGGCTGGCCATCCTATAAGGTGACGATGCGTTTTTGGGTTCTCTCAATTATGTTTGCCATCATAGGCATAATTTTAGCAA
Organism: Candidatus Paceibacterota bacterium; assembly: GCA_028718635.1. Lineage (NCBI taxonomy): Bacteria > Bacillati > Minisyncoccota > Minisyncoccota bacterium. Next base: position 564,071 of record JAQULK010000001.1, on the reverse strand, counting down.
TTATTAGTCGGTAAAGAATGAATCCCGAACGAAATCGCGGACGCATAAAACAAATAAAATTATGAAATTGATAAGATCTATTATTAATAACAAAACAAAGGATATAACGTAAGCGTACGCGTCCTATTTCGTACGGGATGAAAGAAAAAAAGGCCGATAAATTTTTTCTTATAATTACATTTATTTTATTAGCGCTGGGAGTGGCTATGTTTATTTCAGCATCGCTCGGAGTTTTAGCAAGAAATGAAAAAACTTTTTATTCAGTGCTTTTTAGCCAACTAGTTTTAGGTCTTGGTATTGGTTTTCTGGGCATGTACTTTTGTTCTAAGATTAATTATAAATTTTGGCGCAGATTTTCCTTAATAATTTTTCTGGGATCAATATTATTGACTGCGTCGGTTTTTATTCCTGCACTTGGGTGGAGTCATGGAGGGGCAGAAAGATGGATCGACCTAGGCCTGCTAAAATTCCAACCTGTTGAATTTTTAAAATTTGCTTTTGTGATTTATTTTGCCGCTTGGCTGTCGTGGGCGAAAAGCAGAGTCAAGGATTTTAAATTTGGAATTTTGCCATTCTTAGTGATGCTCGCAGTCATTGCTGTGGTTCTATTAAAACAGCCGGATACAAAAAGCTTTATCTTGATTACTGTTACCGGAGTGTCGATGCTTTTTATTTCAAGCGTTCCTGTTAAATATATTATAGGCACGATTTTAGGGGCGACACTGCTACTCGGAACCCTTGTATATTTTACGCCTTATCTGCAGGAACGGGTAAAAACTTTTATAAATCCATCGCAGGATGCGCAAGGATCTTCCTATCAAATCCAGCAATCTCTCATCGCCTTAGGGTCTGGCGGTATTATAGGGCGTGGATTCGGTCAAAGCATTCAAAAATTCAGTTATCTTCCTGAGCCGCAAGGGGATTCTATTTTTGCTGTTTTGGGCGAAGAATTAGGTTTTGTCGGATCAGTCTTTACGATAATTCTTTATTTATTTTTTATTTTACGGGGTTTTCGTATTGCCAATCGCTCCCCAGATGCTTTTAGTGGACTTTTAGTTTATGGAATTGTTATACTAATTACAGCGCAATCATTTATGCATATTGCTTCTGTGGTTGGGGTTTTTCCCTTAACAGGAGTTCCATTAGTGTTTATGAGCCAAGGAGGCACTTCACTTATGGTTTATATGATGGCTATAGGCATAGTGCTTAATATATCAAAATTTCAGCGCAAAAATTAAACATAAAAATAATTAATTTTAAGTCCATGGATTCGGAAACTAAAGTATGCCAAAATTGTCAAAAAGACTTCATAATCGAGCCGGAAGATTTTAATTTCTATAAAAAAATAAAAGTGCCTCCACCTACATGGTGTCCGGAATGTCGGATGGTCAAAAGGATGAACTTTCGCAATGAAAGGTCTTTGTATAAAAGGAAATGCAATCTTTGTAAAAAAACTATTATTTCTATTTATGCAGAAGAAAGTCCCATAAATGTATTCTGTCAGGATTGCTGGTGGGGAGATTCTTGGGATCCTTTTTCTTTTGGAAGCGATTATGATTTTTCTAAAAATTTTTTCGTTCAGCTAAAGGATTTATATAATAAAGTTCCACAAATGAGTTTATTTAATACTAATCCAGTAAATTCAGATTATTGTAATTTTTCTGCTGAAAATAAAAATTGTTACCTCTTATTTGGAAGTAAAAACGATGAAAATGTTTTATATTCCAGCAACTCATCCTTCATGAAAGATTCCTTAGACATTTCTATTTCTAAAAAACTTGAACTTTGTTATGAGGATATTCAATGCGAGAATTCAAACAGATTATTCTTTAGTAAAAATTCTGATAATTGCGTTGATTCATATTTTTTATACGAATGTAAAAATTGCACTAACTGTTTTGGATGTACTAATTTAAAGAATAAACAATATTGTTTTTTTAATAAACAAATGAAGAGGGAAGAATATTTGGCAACTATTCAGAATTTAAATTTAGGTAGTTATGATTCTTTGCAAAAAAACAAAGATAAATTTAAAGATTTATATCTTAATTCTATACACAGACATTCTCTTTTAATTAATACAAAAGAATGCACAGGGAATAATATTAGGAATGCAAGAAATTGTAAATATTGTTTTGATGTATTGGGAAATGATTCTGAAAATAGTAAATACACCACACATTCAGTCCTTGGCGTAAAAGATAGCTATGACAATTATGGAATGTCAAAAGCAGAATCAGTCTATGAGACTATTGCATTAGGTTTTGAATCAAATGAAAATTCCGATTATAAATTTAGTTTTTTTATAAAGGACAGTAGTGATATTTCTTATTCTATAAATTGTTCAGGATCTATCCACCTCTTCGCCTGCGTCGGTCTCCGCAACAAATCCTACTGCATCCTCAACCACCAATACACCAAAGAACAATACGAAGAACTAGTCCCCAAAATCATCAAGCACATGAACGATATGCCCTACCTAGACACCAAAGGCAGAATCTACCAATACGGAGAGTTCTTTCCAACAGAATTAAGCCCTTTCTGTTACAACGAAACCATCGCTCAAGAATACTTTCCTTTAACCAAAGAAGAAGCTTTAAAACAAGGTTACCAATGGAAAGATGCAGAAGAAAGAAACTATACCCTAGACATTAAAACAACAGACATTCCGGACAACATCCAAGACGTAGATGAATCCATCCTAGGGAAAGTCATAGAATGCGAACATCAAGGCAAATGCAATGAACAATGCACCGAAGCCTTCAAAATCATTGCTCCAGAACTCCAATTCTACCAAAGAATGAATCTACCTTTACCTCATCTCTGTCCTAATTGCAGACATTACCAAAGACTGAAACAAAGGAATCCCTTAAAGCTTTGGCATAGAGCCTGCATGTGTGAAAAGACTACCCATACCCATATAGGTAAATGCCCTGTAGAGTTTGAGACCAGTTATGCTCCGGAACGTCCTGAAATTATTTATTGTGAGAGGTGTTATCAGCAAGAAATATACTAGTCCCGTAGCGAGCCCTGCCTGCCGGCAGGCAGGGCTCGCTCTGCTACAGGGATTAAATATGGTAGAATAAAATCATGAAAATAGTTTTTACAGGCGGGGGGACAGGAGGGCATTTTTATCCTTTAATCGCTGTCGCTCAAAAAGTTAATAAAATTGTAGATTCCGAACACATCATTGGAGCAAAACTTTACTATTTTTCAGATAGCCCTTACGACAAAAAAATGCTTGTTGAAAATGAACTTCTTTTTGAAGAAGTAATTTCTGGAAAGATGCGTACCTATTTTTCATTCCAAAATTTTATTGATATTTTTAAGGTTTTTTTTGGCATTCTTAATGCCACTTACAAATTATTTACGATTTATCCGGATGTGGTTTTTGGAAAAGGCGGATACGCATCTTTCCCGACGATTTTTGCAGCCAGAATTTTACGCATTCCTGTTTTGATCCATGAATCGGACTCTGCTCCCGGACGCGTAAATCTTTGGGCCGGGCATTTTGCCGAAAAAGTCGCTGTGTCTTTTGCGGAGTCTGCCCCATTTTTTCCTAAAAAAACCATTGCTTGGACAGGCCAGCCGATAAGAACCGAAATAGAACATAAAGCACCGCAAAAAGAAGCGTTTGAATATTTTAAATTAGAAGAGGCCATACCTGTAATTGTCATACTTGGTGGTTCTCAGGGTGCACAACTTATAAACAATGTTGTCTTAGATGCATTGCCAAAATTAATAAAAAATTATCAAATTATTCATCAAACAGGGATTAAAAATTTTAAGACAGTTAAAGGGCAGTCCGAGGTTGCTCTTGAAAAAGAAAAAAATAAAGCGAGGTATTTGCCTCTTCCTTTTTTAAATCCTTTGCAAATGAAAATGGTAGCTGGCGCTGCCACGGTTATCGTTTCGCGCGCAGGGTCAACCTTGTTCGAAATAGCTTCCTGGGGCGTGCCATCGATCCTGGTCCCTTTTAAAAATTCAAACGCCGACCACTCCAGGAAAAATGCTTTTAGTTATGCGCGAGCCGGAGCTTGCAGTGTTATTGAGGAGGAGAATATGACAGCTAATATTTTAAGCTTAGAAATTGAAAGAATAATAAATGACAAGGAAGGATATAAAAAAATGGCCGAGAATGCAAAAGCTTTTGGGAAAGAAGGTGCTGCAGAAAAAATAGCTAGGGAGTTGGTAGACATAGCCTTAAGCCACGAGAAATAGAAAAATGTGCTAAAATAATTGCATGCAAGAAAAAACTACAGAAAAAGTTGTAACTAGGTTTGCGCCGTCGCCGACGGGTTTTATTCATGTCGGAAATATCCGAACAGCGCTTTATGCTTGGCTTTTGGCTAGAAAAAACAATGGTCAATTTATTTTACGCATAGAAGATACAGATAAAGAAAGGGAAGTCGAAGGATCAATAGAGCATATTCAAAAATCATTAAAATGGCTTGGTTTGAATTGGGATCAAGGGCCGGATATCGGAGGACCACATGCGCCATATATTCAATCAAAAAGATTAGAATTATATAAAAAATACGCGGATAAACTCACTAAAGCCGGGCATACTTATTTAGATGGCCAAGCTATAAAATTTAAAATACCAGAAAAAAAACGCACCGAATGGAATGATATTGTTTGGGGAGAACTTTCTGCCGGCCCGGAGGCGCTGGATGATTTTATATTAATAAAAAGCGACGGATATCCGACCTATAATTTTGCGCACATTGTAGATGACATAGAGATGGAGGTGACTCACGTGGTGCGAGGGCAAGAATTTATATCCTCAACCCCGAAGTTTTTGTCTGTTTATGAAGCGCTTGGCGTTACTCCTCCGTATTTTGTAACTACGCCTCCGATAATGGGATCGGAAGGAAACAAAAAACTAGGGAAACGCGATGGCGCCAAAGATGTTTTAGATTACGAAAAGGAGGGCTATTTACCGGATGCCATGATAAATTATTTAGCATTCCTTGGTTTTAATCCCGGCGGAGAAAAAGAAGTATACACCAGAGAAGAATTAATTAAGGTTTTTGATTTGACTAAAATTCAACATTCAGGAGCAAAGTGGAGCGATGATAAATTAAATTGGATAAATAAGGAGCATATGAAATTACTTTCTAAAGAAGAAATAGAAAAAAATATCTTAAAAAGTCTACCAGAAAATATGCGAGAAAAAAAAATAGTACCATTAATTTTTGAGAGAATTTCTAAGTGGGGAGATATAAAGGAAATGATAGAAAAAGGAGAGTTGGATTTATTTTTTAAACAACCAAATTATCCTAAGGAGAAATTAATTTTTAAGAATACTTCTCCGGAAAAAACGTCTGAAAATTTACAGCTAGCGATAAAAGCATTAGAAGAATTAAAAGAAGAAAATTTTTCTCAGGAAAACATAAAAAATGTGCTGATGTCACTAGCGGATAAAATGAGCAGTAAGGGAGAATTGCTGCATCCAGTGCGTTTTGCTTTGTCTGGAATGGACAAATCACCTGATCCGTTTACCATAGCCTCCGTATTAGGAAAAAATGAAACATTATCGCGATTACAAAAAGCAGTTTAATACGCTGGTTTTAATAATTTTACTTCTTTTTCCAGTTGTTTTTTCCTATGCACAAAGCGCTCAAAATCTTCAAGATCAGATAAATCAAAAAAATTCCGACATTGCGCAGTTGGAAAAGGAGATTGCTAATTTTCAATCACAATTAGATAGCCTTGGACAACAAAAAAACTCTCTGAGCAGTTCTCTTAAAGCGCTTGATTTAACTAAAAAAAAATTGGATGCGGATATCGCCCTTACCCAAAAGAAAATTGATAAAACAAATTTTACAATCCAAAGCTTGAGTTCTGATATACACACCAAGGAAGATTCTATAAAAAATAATTTAGATTCTATCCGTCTCGAGATTAAAAATATAAATGAATCCGAGCAAACTAGCTTAGTGGAAAACATTTTGTCTAATAATGATTTCTCAACAATTTGGAATGATATGGATAATATTATCACCGTGCGTGAAAGAATTAGAGCGGAAATAATAACGCTTAAACAAACAAAAGGAGCCTTGGAAGATACTAGAAATGTGACCATCGATGCTAAAAATGAGCTTTCAAAACTAAAATCCCAACTTTCTGATCAGCAGAAAATCGTAGTGCAGAACACTAAAGAAAAAAATAAGCTTTTAGCTCAAACGAAAAATAGCGAAGCCAACTATCAAAAACTTTTAAAAAGCAAGCTTGCTCAAAAAAATGCAATCGAAAAAGAACTCCGGGATTATGAATCTCAATTAAAATATATTCTAGATCCTTCAAAATTGCCAAATGCTGGGGTATTTTCTTGGCCGTTAGATTATATACTTATAACTCAGCTTTTTGGCAAGACTGTCGACTCCAAGAGACTTTATGTGTCAGGTTCTCATGGTGGGGTAGATTTCCGCGCCTCAGTGGGTACACCAGTTAAATCCATGGCTTCAGGAATAGTTGCCGGCATAGGAGACACAGATATACAATGTCCAGGGGCTTCTTTTGGTAAATTTGTTTTCATTAAATACGATAATGGACTTTCTAGCGCTTATGGGCATTTATCCTTAATAAAAGTGAATGTAGGGCAAAAGGTAGACAGGGGCACGGTAGTGGCCTATAGCGGGAATACAGGCTATTCTACTGGACCGCACTTGCACGTCTCTGTCTTTGCTCCCAATGCGGCTGAAGTGAAAAACCTTCCGAGTAAGGCTTGTCCTGGAAAGTCACTGACTCAGCCTCTAGCGCCCATAAATGCATATCTCGACCCGATGTATTACTTGCCTCCGACAAATCCTAGTATGTTCAAATAATTATCGTTTTGTTCTGCGCCATTTATCCAATAAATATTTTTATCCTTTTTAAACCAAGTCATTTGGCGTTTGGAGTATTTGAGAGTTTCTGAAATCACTTTTTCTGGCGTGGGGTTATAGTATTCGAATCCCAATTCCTTCAACCTTTTTTCTGAAACGCTGTAACCGCCGAGGCGGATAGATTTTTTAAGTTTTTCTATTTCTTTTAGTAAACCCATTTTAAACATTTTTTTTACTCTCTTTTCTACTTTCTTTTTTAATTTTTCTTGAGGAAGATATAAACCTATCTTAATAAATTCATACAGCGGTGAAACCGCTGTAATTTTCGGAACCTTGCCCAATGCTTTTGCTATTTCAATCGCTCTAATTAACCGGACTTTATTTTTAACGTCTATATTCTTAACACGTTTTGCATCAAGTTTTTTTAATATTTTCAATAATTCTGTTAATGATTTTTTATCCAGACTTTTTCTCAACCTAATATTTGGCGGAACTTCCGGGAAAACAATACCTTTCGTTATTGCGTCAATATAAAATCCCGTCCCTCCGCAAATTATGGGAATTTTACCTCGTTTAGCAATATCAACTATGGCTGATATTGCTAATTTCTGATATTCTGCAACCGTAAATCTGTGTTTGGGGTTTGCTACATCAAGTAAATGATGCGGAACACCCTTCATTTCTTTTCGAGTAATTTTTCCGGTTCCAATCTCAAGACCTTTATACACCTGCCTGGAATCAGCAGAAACAATTTCTCCATTAATTTTTTTAGCAATCTGTACTGCCAAATCACTTTTACCGGTAGCTGTTTGACCCAATATTACAATAATTTTTTTCATTTTTTTAAATTTACAACATAACTTTTCGCAGGGGTTTTGCGAGCGACGGCGAGCAAACTTCAGGATTTTTAAAGCTTCCAAAAATCCGTACCGTAAAAAAGTTGATGTTGTAAATATTACTTCAAAATTTTAATATCTGCACCGACGGAGTTTAGTCGTTTAGCTATTTCTTCATAACCGCGGTTTATCATGTAAACATTGCGAAGAATGGAAGTCCCAGGAGCCCCCAGCATGGAAATAAGAATAACCATTGAAGGGCGAAGAGCTGGCGGGCATACTACCTGAGCCGATTTGAGAGGCGTTCCGCCTTGAATATAAACGCGATGAGGATCTGCAAGAGTAATGCTTGCACCTAATCTATTTAATTCAGTAAAATAAATCGCGCGATCTTCATAAACCCAATCATGAATCATGGTTTGACCTTTAGCGCGTATGGCGATGGGTACAAAAAAAGGCAAATTGTCTATATTTATTCCCGGGTAAGGGTTTGAATGGATTTTATCATCTAATGCTTTTAATTTGCTTGGAAATATTTCAATATCGACGAGTCTGGTACGACCGTTGTATGAATAGTATCTTTTCAATATTTTATATTTTAAATTCATTCTTTTTAATTTCTCGAGTTCTAATGATAGAAAATCAATTGGGCATCTGGTGATGGTGAGTTTCGAATCCGTGACAACGCAAGCCGAAATAAACATCATGGACTCGATCGGGTCTTCGCTGTTCCAATATTCAATATCTTTATTTATTTCCTTTATTCCGTGCACTGTGAGGTTGGCGGTGCCTATGCCGTCAATTTTCACACCCAAAGCCTCAAGGAAAAAACAAATTTCTTGAACCATGTAGTTTGCGCTGGCAAAAGAGATGGTTGTGATTCCGGAAATTAGAGCGGCTGCTGTCAGAATATTTTCACAAGCAGTATCTCCCGATTCATACATCACTATTTCACTAGGTTTTAATTTTTTTGCGGTGATATCATAAGTTTTTTCTGTGGTTTTTATTTTTATTCCAAGGTTTTCCAGGGCATAAATATGAGCGGCCACCGTGCGTTTGCCTAGACTGCAACCGTGCGCATGAGGCAAGGAAAAAGAAGAAAGATAATGAACGAGCGGTCCCATCAGCATTACAACAGAACGAGTCTTAATAGCCGATTCAATATTTATATCTTTTAAATTAAACTTTTTTGGGGGCTTAATAATTACTGTATTTTGGTCTGACCATTTTACTGCGACTCCTATGCTTTCCAATATTTCTATCACCCTGTTTACCTCTTCGATTCTAGCAATACCGTGCAGGGTAGTCGTGCCTTTATTTAATAGGGAAGCGCAAAGTAGCCCAACTGAACCATTTTTAGAAAAATTTGTCTTAATGGTTCCACTCAATTTCTTCCCGCCGTTTACTTGGAAGTCAATTGAATCATTTATGCAAACCATTTTATGATCTAGTACATTGCTTATTTTTGTTAAAATTTCTGTAGAAAAATTCTGTTCGCCTTTTTCCATGCGAGCTACAGCGCTTTGAGAAGTAAAAAGAGCTTTGGCAAATTCTCCCTGCGTTAAACCTCTTTGTTCTCTTAAATTTTTAATAAATTCTCCTATTTGTTTTTGTTGGGTATTTTGCATATATTTCTAATAATTTATAAATTGTATTCCACCACTTTGGCATTATCAAGTTTGTATTCAAAAAATTGTTTCTCGTTCATTTCGTTAAAAAACTTATGTATTATTTTACCAACAAAAGCATGCGTGACAATAAGAGTATTTTTATCATTATATTTTTTTTTGATTTTCTGAAGTCCGATATAAACTCTTTTTTCTACCTCCTTGATTGTTTCTCCGCCAAGTGGAGCATCGTCGTAAATCCTGGTAATATTTTTTGCCCACAATTCAGGGTAATTTTTCTTTGCTTCCTCACGCGTTAAACCTTCAAAAACCCCGACGTTTCTTTCACAAAATTCATTTGAATTATGGACTGGCACATTAATAACTTTTTGAATAATGTTCGCCATTCGCGTACATCTTTTTAGGGGAGAAGTTATAATTAAATCAATATTTAATTGAGAAGCTTTGTTGGCGGTGTCGTGCGCTTGTTGTATTCCTTTTTTATTCAGTTCAACATCAACAGAGCCAGCGTATCTTCCTTGAATATTGTAATCAATTTCTCCATGCCTAACTACATATAATTTTCCCACATATAAACTATATATCATATATGATATAATGCAAATGTGGATAACTTCTTAAATATAGTTACAATTTCCAAAAATTGACAGTTTCAACAAAAACCTCTACATCTTTAGAAATTCTAATGACATATTTAATCTTGCCCTTATCAATAACTTTTCTTGATTTAACATTAAAACCCAAAGAATTAAGTATCTCGCTAACATCCTGAATTAATGTAATACATGCAGATGTAAAATTAGCCATTTTATATCCTCTGTCAAAATACAAAGATCCGTCTGTTTGAAATAACCCTCGAATACACTCCTTTTGGTAGATTTCATTTTCCTTAATCCAATCTGGAATACACACTCGTTGTTTTATCTTAGATCCATTTTTTGCCTTCCAGCCTAATAAATCTTCTAAATCATTTGAATATACAGAAACATCTACGGCGTTAACTCTGTCCACTATGGAAACCTTATTTTTTATAAAAATGTTCTCCAAATTTTTTACTATATTTTTTATTAGCAGTGGATACTTTTTGTCACAAGTTACTCTTAGTCTTACAGCACGTCCGTTCGCATTGGATAAATTTCCATCTCCCAAAGAAACACCAATTATATAGGCTAAAGATTTTTTGTTTTTATTGTTATAAGGCAAGTGCCGGGGGGGAGACTCGAACTCCCAAGGGGTCGCCCCCGATTGATTTTGAGTCAATTGCGGTTACCAATTTCGCCACCCCGGCAACATTAAAATAATACTTTATTTTTAATTTTAAATCAATTTATAGAAAAATAACGTTATCCTACAAAAAAAATAGACAGGCGATAGGATTAAATCCCCATGGCCTGTCTATGATATCAATCAAACATGAAAACGAAATTCGTAGATTCGCTTCTGAACGAAATCTAGTTCTTTTTCTTGTTGTTCGCCGAATATTCTTTTCAAAAATATTCGATAACTTTCATGAGTACATAATTTAAGAGCTTCATCGAGTTTGTACAATCTTTTACCAATTTTCTTTACGCGTCGATTGTACATCAGAAAACTCTTTACTTCTTGGGCTATGCCTTCGGAGTAAATAGCACTGTTGGGATCCAAGTCTGGGATTGAATAAACTACCCGCGCCGAACGACCTGTTTGCTGGAAAGCTTTAGAAGTTGCCATTCCACACGCCCTAAGAATACTTTCCCAAAGGATGTGATCGAAGGTCGATACTGCTTTGCTAATCCTCTCATCATTCGTGTCTCTCATTTTTATGCTCCTTCCTTATTTTGGATTGAGCATGACAAGTATTGCCAAAAGAAGGTCTAAACCAAGAGCACGGCCCTCAATTTAATTTCTTTCCAACAATAATCAATTTTACATCTGCCCTAAATCAGTTGTAAGATTATATAAATTTTTTATATTTTCTAAAACATGCTAAAATCAATTCATGTCTAACTTATATTCCAATTCAATTTTTTGGATTGACACCGATAAAATAAAACCAAATCCTTTTCAACCAAGGCGAGATTTTGATGAAGCTAGATTAGCTGATTTAGCTGATTCAATAAAACAGTACGGGGTTCTTCAGCCACTTATAGTTTCTCGAGTTGAAGTGGAAAAAGAAGGCGGGGATGGACTAGTAACTGAATATGAATTGATTGCTGGAGAGCGCAGGCTTCGAGCTGCCAAAATGGCTATGGTATCGCAAGTCCCTGTAGTGATTCGCACAGGGGATACGACCTTGATGAAGCTTGAGCTTGCTATCATTGAAAATTTACAGCGTGAAGATTTAAATGTCGTTGATAGGGCTCGAGCTTTTTTTCGTTTAGTCACTGAGTTTAAATTTACCCACAATGAAGTCGCTAAAAAGATGGGTAAAAGCAGAGAATATGTCTCCAATTCTTTGCGTATTTTAACTTTACCAGAAGAAATTTTGCATGGTTTATCTGAAGGAAAAATTTCCGATGGTCACACTCGCCCACTCTTAATGCTCGCAGATCATCCAGAGGAACAATTGGTTTTATTTAAGGAAATTGTTTACAAAAAAATCACGGTGCGCGAGGCAGAAAGACTGGCTAGGAAAATAGCTTATGATCGCGTGCGAAAAAAAGAATTTATGCCTGACCCGGAAATTACGGAATTAGAAGAAGAATTTCAGGAAAAATTAGGTACCCGAGTACACATAGATAGGAAGGAATTGGGCGGGCAAATTAAAATTGACTTTTTTTCTACTGAAGATTTGCGAATAATTTTAGACTTGATTCGTAAAGGAGAAGTTGAAAAAAAACCAGGTGATATGCTTGAAAAGCATATTGAAAATACAGCGGTTCAACCGCTGGAACCTAACGGTTCAACCGCTGAGACACCACTAGACGATAGATCAAAAGAAGAAGCAGAAAAGGACGAGACAGATTTATACAATATTTCTAATTTTAGCGTCTAGGAACGTCCGAAGGCCTCGCCTGTAGGACGTTAACTACGGCCGAAGGACATGAGCTTAGAAAGAAGACTATTTTTTTCAAGATAGGATTTTATATTTTTCTTTGCAATGGAAGTCTTAGTATATTCCAGCCATTTGCCTGAAGGTTTAGAATCTTTTTTGGTTATTATTTCAACAATATCTCCATTTCTTAATTTGGTAAAAATTTGAGACATTTTGCCGTTTATTTTAGCTCCAAAAATATGATTTCCAATATCAGTGTGTATCGAATAGGCAAAATCTATCGGGCTTGAATCTTCTGGCAAATCAATAACATCCCCTTTAGGCGTGAAGATAAAAATACGATCATTAAAGAAATCCATCTTAAGATGGTCAATAAATTTTATTGGATCATCAGGAGAATAATTAAGTTCTTTTAGTTCTTCGATCCATTTAAATTTTTCTTTATTTCCTTTAATTTTATTTTCACCTTTTTCTTTATAAACAAAGTGGGCAGCGACACCATAAGCTGCTTCAGTATGCATTTCTTTTGTCCTTATTTGAATTTCTGCTACTCCTCCTAAACCAGTAAAAACAGTTGTGTGAATTGAACGATAACCGTTTGGTTTTGGAATAGAAATAAAATCTTTAATTCTTCCTGGTAGTGGATTCCAAACAGAATGGATTAATCCCAAGACTCGGTAACAATCTGCAACAGTATTAACTACCACACGTAACGCCACGATGTCATAGATCTTATCTATGTCCATATCATATTTTAAAAGTTTTTTATATAAGCTGTATAAGTGTTTTATCCGATAATCAATCTCTATAAATTTTATTTTGTTTTTTTCTAATTCTTTTTGTAATTTTTCATTCACTTCTTTTAAGTTTTTTTCATAAAGACCTTTTTTTTCTTTAAATATTTCTTCTGTCTCTTTGTACTCCTTTGGAAAAGCATATGGGAAAGCGGCATCCTCTAGTTCGCCTTTGAGCTTTCCCATTCCGAGCCTGTTTGCGAGGGGAGCGTAAACTTCGATAGATTCTATGGCTATTCGAGCTCTTTTATCTTCTCGCACATATTCGAGAGTGCGCAGGTTGTGCAATCTATCGGCAAATTTAATAATAACTACTCGTAGATCGCTTGCTATCGCCACAAAAAATTTACGCAGAGATTCCACATGCCTTTCATGTCCTCTGTATTTTAAGGTTCCTAATTTCGTTACACCTTTGATTAAAAATAAAATATCATCACCAAAATTTTTTTGTATTGCATCTTCTGTTATAGAAGTATCTTCTAATACATCATGCAATAATCCAGCAACGATGATTTGAATATCCATTCCAAGACCAGTTAAAATTTTTGCAGTCTCAAAAGGATGAATAAAATAAGGTTCTCCGCTCATTCTTTTTTGTCCCGCATGAGCTTTTTTCGCAAAATCATAGGCTTTGCGCAAAAGTTCCTCCTCTTCTTTATTTATTTTTCCTTGTACGAGATCAATGATTTCTCTTACATCTCCTACTGTATTTTCCATCTTAAAAGTATAGCACCTTTGTGAAAGTTAGAAAATATTATTTCAAGCTTCAATCTTGGGTATTTTATGAGGATTATGTATTTTACATGCTTTATTTGAACATCTTTCAGGAATTGTTTTTGTGCCTTCCATCATCAAGCTTCCGCATTCCTTGCATATGTTGCCGGTAGGTTTTGCCTTTATGGCGAATTTACAATCAGGATAGTTTGAACAAGAATAAAATATTCCAAAACGTCCGCGTCTCTCTGAGATATCTCCCTTTTTGCAAACAGGACAGATGACACCGGTGCGTTTTTTGGCTTCTTCAGCTTCATCTTTTTTGATAAATTTGCATTTAGGATAACGCGAGCAGGAGATAAATGTGCCTGTGCCATCGCGCCTTTGTTTGACTATCAATTTTCCTCCACCGGATTTGCCTTTCTTGTTTCCGCATTCAGGACATATTTCACCGGTTTCTTCCGGACCTTTTAATTCTGTACCGTCGAGCATTAATGCTCCCTCGCAATCGGGATATTTCGAGCAAGAATAAAATTTTCCTCCGCGTGAAAGCTTGACAATCATAGGCTCTCCGCATTTCGGGCATTTTATGTTTTCCGGAGCATTGCCCAAGTTGGTTGCTTTTTCTAATTTTTCTTTTGATTTAACTTCTTTCAAAAAAGGAATATAAAAATCTTTCAATGTTTTTTCATATTCGCGTTCGCCTCGGGATATTTCGTCCAATTCGTCCTCCATCTCAGCAGTGAATGTGTCAGAGATATAATTGGCAAAATGTTTTTCTAAAAAATCCGATACTACTTCGCCGACATCAGTAGGAAAGAGCGTTTTGCCTTCTTTTTTTACATATCCTCTAGTTTCGATGGTTCTCATTATTGATGCATAAGTAGAAGGCCTGCCGATGCCTCTCGCCTCAAGTTCTTTAATCAATCCCGCTTCAGAATATCTACCAGGCGGTTCGGTAAATTTTTCTTCTCCTTTTAGTTCTAGAAGTTTTAGAATTTCATCCTCTTTGCATAAAGGCAATTCCACATCTTCACCGCGCGCTCCAGTGTCGACTCTTAGCCATCCGGGGAAAAGCAAACGAGAGCCAACCGCTGTGAAATCGGGTAATTCGGACGTTGGACGTCCGGAAACCGGACGTCCAACGTCCGAATTTATATTTGCAGTAATTTTAGTTTTAAGTAATTTGGCATCTGCCATTTGTGAAGAAACCGCGCGCTCCCAAATAAGTCGGTATAATTTGCTTTGGTCATCTGTCCCAGCAGACAGTTTCTCTATATGTGTAGGGCGGATAGCCTCATGCGCCTCCTGGGCATTTTTTGATTTTGTCTTATAAGTGTGTGCCTCCGCATAGTTATTGCCATATTCCTTTTTTACAAATGATATTATTTGAGCTTGAGCAGTACCAGAAAGGTTGGTGCTGTCTGTTCGCATATAGGTGATGTGCCCTGCTTCATAAAGTTTTTGCGCTATTTGCATTGTGCGCGAAGGGGAATACCCAAGCCGCGAAGAGGCAGTCTGCTGGAGTGTTGAAGTGGTAAAGGGCGCTCGAGGAGAACGTTTTTGCTCAGATTCTTTTACTCCTTTTACCATCCAAGTACCTTTTCTACCTTCAGTCATTATTTTTTCAAATAATTTTTCTTCTCGAGGCTCTTTGGAACAAGTTAGAGTTATTTTCTCTTTTTTGGGTGTTTCAAATAATCCAAATATTTTCCAATATTTTTCAGGAACAAAAGCTAGAATTTCGCGTTCTCGTTCCATTATTATGCGAAGCGCAGGGGATTGGACACGGCCAGCAGAAAGTCCGTATCTCACTTTTTTCCATATGAGTCCGCTTAAATCATATCCTACCAACCTGTCGAGCACCCGGCGCGCTTCTTGAGCTTTAACGAGTTTCAGATCGATATCACTTGGGTTTTTTATAGCTTCTTGTACCGCATCTTTTGTTATCTCGTAAAACCTTACTCTTTTTATAGGAGTTTTTACTTTTTTACTTGCCCCGTAGGAAGTACTCTTTCCTTCGGGGTCTTGATTAAGGAGTGTTTCTATGTGCCAAGCGATGGCTTCTCCTTCACGGTCGGGGTCTGTCGCGAGAAGTATTTCATTTGCTTTTTCTGCCAGTCCTTGGAGTTCATGCACAATCTTTTCTTTACCTTTTGAAATTTCATAATGCGGAATAAAACCGCCTTCGATGTCTATGGCTTGTTTGTTTGATTTAGGCAAATCGCGAATATGTCCGACAGACGCGCGCACAGTAAAGGCACCTTCGAGATATTTCTCAATAGTTTTTGCTTTTGATGGTGATTCCACAATTAATAATTTCATAACTCACCAAGTATTACACGAAACATATTTTTTTTGCAAATTTTGTTTCATTTTTTACTCAAAATATATAAAAATTAATTTAATTTGACTCGAATATCTTGTTATTGGTATACTTGAGTAATGATTAAAAAAGGTGGAAAAATGACAATAGATAAATTAGCTATTATGATGAATAATAGTTTTGAAAGTTTAGAGAAAAAAATGGCTACAAAGAAGGATCTAAAAAGACAAGAAGATGTTTTGCAGATAATGTTAAAAGAAATTAAAGCGATACACGAAGACAGTAAATCTTTTAGAGATAATATTTCTACTTTATATACCGATCATGTTGCTTACGATAGAAGAATTGAAAATTTAACTGTGCGAGTTGAGAAAATAGAATTTAACTCGGGAAAGAAATTCTAAAAAATAACTTAGTATTTGAGATGCTAAATCATTGAAGAAACTAGGATTAGATTAATGTGACAATGAATAAAGAAATTTATGAAAAAAATACTTAGAACTCCTGTTTTACTAATAGTAATTGTATTTTTAGCATTTAGTGTATGGTTTCTAATTAATAGAACTTCCTTTGGGAAAGAAAAAATAGATTCGAGCATTAGCATTAGTGAGTATTATTACAAAGGATTTTCTTCGATATATTACCATAGTAATGAGGATTATTTAATAGGAGGAGGATGTAGATCATTGCTGTGTTTTGAGTTTATTCCGCTGGTTAAAAAGATAGACGTTGATCCAATACATTTTGAGATAATAAGTGGTAGTCCTTATTCTAAGGATGAAAAAACCGTTTTTTATTTTGGAAAAAAACTTAATGGGATTGATGCGACATCTTTCAAAATAATTGAAAATATGGGTGTCAATGATATAAACCCATGGTTGTACTCAAAAGATAATAAAAATGTGTATATGGCAGGAGTTGATAATTTAGGAGAAGGTGCATTAAATATTATTGATGGTGCTGACCCAAAAACATTTTTGTTTATAGGTGAACATTATGCTAAAGATAATCATAATGTTTATTATTTTGGAGGGGAGCTTGTTCGTAATATTAAGGGCACTATTCCTCAATCGGCAGTGGTACTAAAGGGAGCTGATTCCGCAACTTTTATATCTTTGGAATGTGATTTTTATAAAGATAAGAGTGGTGTCTATTATCGTGGTAAGAAAATAGAAGTTGCTGATGTTCAAACATTTACCAAATTACCCGAATGTTATTTCAAGGATAAAAATCATGTTTATAATAATGCCTTTGAAATAAGGGAACAAAGTGGAATAATAACCGATGCTGATCCAAGTACATTTTATTTAATTTCAAAATATATTTCTGCTGATAAAAATCACACATATGAATATGGAAAAAAAATTAAATAGAAAACATTAGGCCAATCTTATTTCACCTATTTCTTCTTTTATCAATCCTTTTATTTCCATCACCGATAGCAGTGCGTTGGCATGTGGTGTCGGCATTTTTAAAGAGCGGATCAATTCATCACGAGGCATCGGTTCGCGTAAAAGATCGATGACTTTTTTCTCATCAGGTGATAAGTCTAAAAACAATTTAGCCTGTTTTTCTTTGTCTTTAGGAAGCTCAAAGCCTAACGCTTCAAGGACATCTTCAGAGCAAGTGACGGGAGTCGCGCCTTGATGCAATAATTTATTTACTCCCTTTGAGTTTGGAGAAAAAATCGAACCAGGCACCACCAATAAATCTCTATTGTACTCTGTAGTGAGTCGTGCAGTGATAAGTGTTCCTGATTTTTCTTCTGCTTCTATGATGAGTACTGCTTTTGAAATACCAGCCATTAGCCTATTTCTCATCGGAAAGCTCCATTGCGTCGCCTTGAAGTCAGGTTCGAATTCCGAAATTAAGCATCCGCCGTTTTCAATAACTTCTCTTATGAGTCTTACATTTGTTTTTGGATATATTGCTTCATCCGATAATCCTGAACCAGGGAAGACTAAGGTTTTGAGCCCTACCTGCATCGCTTTTTTGTGAGCTATGGTGTCTATACCCATAGCAAAGCCAGAAACGATTACTATCGGATAGCCTTTTAATCCTGCTATTATTTTTTCGCAGGATTCGCGCCCATAAGATGTGAATTTTCTTGAGCCTACTACACAGAGGTGTATTAAATTAGGAGAGGGCATTTCCCCCATAACCCAAAGATTTTCCGGCGGTTGGGGAATTTCTAATAATGCTTTTGGAAATTTGTTTTTTGTCAGTTTTTTAATTTGCATGAAATGAAAAGCGCATAAATAATTTTTTGAAACTGCGCCCTCGGAGTCAAAAGGACAGGGAACCCACACGTTTCCTTAAAATCATTTATGCGCTTTTCATTATAACAACTTTTGTGTATAATAAAAATATGCTAGACATCAAATTTATTCGCGAAAACAAAGATATCGTGCAGGCGGGGGCGAAGAAAAAAAATATTGAGATAGATATTGATGCTTTGATTGCGCTTGATGATACCCGATTAAAAGAACTCAAAGAAGTGGAAGAACTTCGTAGTGAAGTAAATAGAGTTTCGAATGACATATCTCGCGATCAGGACCCAGCATCCAAAATTCAATTAATTGAGGAAATGCGCGCAGTGAAAGAAGACATCAAGGCTAAAGAAGAGAAATTAAAGACTACTATGGAAGAATGGCAGAAAATAATGGTGCAAGTGCCGAATGTTCCAGATATGTCTGTACCGGAAGGGAAAACAGACGCAGAAAACAAAGAAGTAAAAGTTTTTGGTGAAATTCCTAAATTTGATTTTACTCCCAAAAACCACATTGAGCTCATGGAGAATCTCGGGATGGTTGATATTGTTCGAGGTGTAAAAGTGGCCGGCTTTCGCGGATATTTTCTCAAGGGTGATGGCGCGTTATTAGAATTTGCCTTGTGGCAGTTTGTGCAGGATTTCTTTTCTAAAAAAGACGGTTTTGTTCCGATGATAGTTCCATCTTTAGTAAAGCGAGAAGTATTTTTAGGCACTGGTTATCTTCCTCAAGGAGAAGAAGATCTATACAGGACGCAAGATGGCGAGTATCTCTCTGGCACGGCCGAGGTCGCAATGATGGGACATTATATGGGAGAAATTTTAGAAAAAAAAGATTTGCCGATAAAAATGCTTGGATTTTCTGATGCATTTCGTCGCGAGGCAGGAAGTCATGGCAAAGATACAAAAGGAATCCTTCGAGTTCATGAGTTTTATAAATTTGAGCAAGTTGTCCTTTGTGAAGCATCTCACGAAGAATCAGTAAAGTTTCATGAGGAGATCGAGCGGAATACCGAAGAAATCATGGAAGCTTTAGGTTTGCCTTATCATGTAGTTATAAATTGCGCCGGGGATCTGGGCTTGGGTCAAGTAAAGAAATATGATATTGAAACTTGGTTGCCGTCTGAAAATACCTACCGAGAAACCGGTTCCGCTAGTTATTTCCATGATTTTCAAACTCGCAGATTGAATATTCGTTATCGCGATAATGACGGCAAATTGAAATTTGTCCATTCATTAAACAATACGGCTCTTTCCGGCAGGCCTCTTATAATGATAGTAGAAAATTACCAACAAGCCGATGGTTCGATAAAAATTCCGGAAGTTTTGCGCAAATATATGGGTGGTAGGGAATTCATTAAATAAACCTGTCCCGTACTAAATTTTTGAGTAGAATAAATGACCACTAATATTAACAATTTAAAATTTTAGTACTGGGATGAAAAGAAATGTTTTAAATTCTCCGGGCCTCTTAGAATTAAAAAAAAGAAGGCACAAAGTTTTTTTAAATAAGATTTTGATCTTATTGATAGTGGTTCTAGCGTTTTTTATATTGCTTGTTTTTCTTTCCCGTTTGAAAAATATAAATATTAGTGAGGTGGATATCGTCGGTAATAAGGTTCTTGATACAGAAACATTAAAAAGTGCGGTAGATAAAAAAATTTCTGGAAAATATATATGGCTTTTCCCGAAAACTAATATTTTCATTTATCCTCAAAATACCATTAAAAATGAGCTTCAGAATGAATTTAAAAGAATTAAGAATATAAATTTAAAGATTAAAGATACTAAAACCCTAGGAATATCTTTAATTGAACGCGAAGCAAAATACACATGGTGTGGATCTACGGACGTTGGACGTCCGAATTTCGGACGTCCAACGTCCGTAGATAATACAGAGCAATGCTATTTTGTCGATGAGGACGGATATGTTTTTGATCAAGCGCCATATTTTTCTGGAAATGTTTATTTTAAATTTTATGGTACCCAGTCAGAATCTTATTTTTCCAAGCAAAATTTTAAGCAATTAATTTTATTTAGAGACGTCCTGGTCGGCATGGGGTTGAAGCCCATAGCTATGTATGCGACAAACGATGGAGACCTGCAAGTATTTCTTTCAGGCAAGAATTCATCTGGAACAGAGCCAAAAATAATCCTTAAAGCAGATGCAGATTTTCAGAATGTTGCAGAAAATTTGCAAGCAGCCCTAGATACAGAACCTTTAAAATCAAAATTCAAAAATAAATATTCAACCTTGGAATATATTGACTTGAGATTTGGAAACAAAGTTTATGATAAATTCCAATAAAAAAAACTTCTGGAAAAATCTTAAAAAACCATTTTTCTGTCTTGCTCCAATGTCTGATGTTACGGATATAGCTTTTCGAACGGTACTCTCAAAATATGGTAAAAATAGAGAAAATAAAAATAGAGTTGTTTTTTGGACAGAGTTTGTCTCAGCAGATGGTCTTGCCAATAAATTTGCCAGAAAAAAATTAGCCCACATTTTAAAATTCAAAGAAAGCGAGAGGCCGATCGTGGTTCAAGTTTTCGGCGCCAATCCCGACAATATGAAGATTGCTTGTCAGTATGTCGCCAGCCTTGGTTTTGATGGGATAGACATAAATATGGGTTGTCCGGATAAATCCGTAATAAGCCAAGGAGCGGGGTCTGCATTAATTAAAAATCCACAACTCGCAAGAAAAATTATCCAAGCAGCGCACGTAGGCATTAAATCTGCGGGTCTCTCTATTCCAGTGTCTGTCAAAACAAGAATTGGTTTTTCTAAAGAAGAAATAGACAAATGGATTCCCGAATTATTAAAAGAAGATATCTCTGCACTCACTATTCATTTGCGCACCGTCAAAGAGCTTTCGCTTGTTCCGGTTGATTGGAGTCACATTAAAAAAATAAAGAAGCTTATCAAAAAAAGCGGGAAAGACATGATGCTCATTGGCAATGGAGACATAAAAGATATAAAAGATGGAGAAGAAAAAGCTTTGAAGTATGGTTGTGATGGAGTAATGATCGGACGTGGAGTTTTCGGCAATCCGTGGTTTTTCTCTGGAAGAGAAATAGGTTCAAAAGAGAAGCTAGGAGTTTTAGTAGAACATACTCAGCTCTTTGAAAAAGAACTTTCAAAACCTAAACATAAAAGTTTCGCTGTTATGAAAAAGCATTTTAAGGCATACGTAAACGATTTTCATGGAGCCAAAGAACTCCGAGTAAAATTAATGGAAACCGAAAACGCCAAACAAGTTGAAAAAATAATCAATGATTTTCTAACCCGCCTTCGCTAAAGCTATGGCAGGGCAGGAAAAATTTTGATATAGTAAGCTTATGCATGATTTAGCCTTGTATCGCAAATACCGACCCAAAACTTTTAAAGAGGTTTTAGGACAAGACCATATTGTCAAAATACTAGAAAGTTCTGTAGAGACAAATAAAGTTTCGCATGCGTATCTTTTTGTCGGTTCACGCGGTACTGGCAAGACCTCTCTCGCTAGAATCTTTGCGACGAGCATAGGAGTGTCCGCCAATGATCTTTACGAAATCGATGCTGCTTCCAATAGAGGAATTGAAGACATAAAAGAGCTTCGTAACGGTGTGCGAGTTTTACCTTTTGATTCGAAATACAAAGTTTACATTATAGATGAGGTGCATATGCTTTCCAAGGATGCTTGGGGTGCGCTATTAAAAACCTTAGAAGAGCCTCCGAAACATGTTATTTTTATTTTGGCTACGACTGAACTTCATAAGGTTCCCGAGACAATTATTTCTCGTTGCCAGGTTTTCACTTTCAAAAAAGCTTCTGACGTGGTATGTAAAAAATTATTGCTGGACGTCGCGAAGTTGGAGGGGTTTGAATTAGATGCTGGTTCAGCAGAACTTTTGGCTATTTTAGCCGATGGATCGTTTCGGGATGGTTTAGGGGAATTGCAAAAGATTCTCAATTTTAGCAAGAGTAAAAAAATTAAAAGGGAAGATGTGGAAAAGATAACTGGTGCGCCGAAGACGACTCTGGTTAATGATTTTATTTTTGCCATTGCGGAAAAGGATCTAGAGAAAGGAGTCTCTGCTGTGCGCATTGCCGGAGAAGCGAATTTAGATATGAAATTATATTTCAAACTCATAATTCAGAAATTCCGCATGGCTATAATCCTGCGCTATGCGCCAAAATTAGAAAAAGAAATGATAGGGGATTTGGGAGAAACAGATTTAGAATTTCTTAAAGATTTAATTAGAGGTGTGGGTAAAGAGGCATTTAATTCTTCTACATTGGCTGTGTTGCTTGAAGCATATAAAAATATTGATAATGCCTTTGTCTCCGAATTACCCCTTGAGCTTGCATTAGTGGAGATAATTCAAAAATAGAATTCGAAAAAGCTGAAATCATTTTGTGTTTTGATTAAATGTGGAAAATTAGTTTGATTATTTTTTTCGTGCATAATAAAATTAAAGAAGATAAAGGTCGATTATAAGTAGCTATTTAAAAAAGAATTATGAACAAAACAACATTGTTAGTAGTCGGTATTATTTTAGCTGTAGTAGGTATCATCGGTTTAATGATGAGCTTCTCTTCAACTTGGATGTGGGTTTTGATAGTGCTTGGAGTCATCGGCGTAATTTGGGGTTTGATGAAAAAGGATAAGATGATGTAAGAATTTTGTTTTTTAAACCTAAAAACCACTTACTTTTGTAAGTGGTTTTTAGGTTGTGGTGATATGTCAAATTTTAACCTAATTTTATATCTATAATATAGATTTTTTTCATTATTTATGTTATAAACTAAGTTGTTTAAAAAATATTGGGAGATCGTCTAACGGTAGGACAGAGGCCTTTGAAGCCTTTAATCTAGGTCCGATTCCTAGTCTCCCAGCCTTGCGTGGAAATTAGCATTTTGAGGTAAATTTGCGATAGCAGAATACGGACTTTTAAGTTGGTAATCAACGATATTTTTCTCTTTCATGTTAAGGTTCCAAAGTATCTCGTGGACAATATTTTGTTTTTTCTCTGGTGGAAGTGTTAAAAACTCTTTCGCCCATACAACACAATCTAAAAACAATTTTTTAGTCGGTTCCAAAGCAGAAACTGCCTTTTGGGTTTTGTCCTCAATTTCAGAAATTTGCTTGGCTAATAACACTCTTTGATTTTCAATAGCGATATTTTTTTCCTCGTATAATTCTTTAGACATAGAGCCATCTAAATATAAATTAAGAAGTTTGCCTTGGCGTTCTAAAATAACGACTGCCTCTTGTTTAAGATTTTCTAGAGTTTTATTTAAGTATCCAGTTTCGTATTTAATGTCCTCTTTTGATGCAAGGTATAACAACTCAATTTCTTCTTTATCCCACGCAACTTTTTCAAGAATAGGAAGTAATTTTTTATACAAATCATTTTCTCTCAAATATTTTTTATCAGAAGTACAAATGCCTTTGCCATTAGTGCAGTAGTAATAATCATGACCTTTTTTTCTACTAGCGGTATACATACAACCGCACTCGCTACATTTAATCAAACCTCTAACAGGAAATAGTAAAGTTTTCTTTCTTGGGTGTAGGCGTTCTTGCATTACCTCTTGGGCTTTATCATAAATAGCTTTAGAAATAATGGGTGTATGGTTTCCGTTATAAATTTTTCCGCCTGTTTTCATTAAACCACAATAAAAAGGATTTAAAAGAATCGTTTGGATTGCCGACTTTGGCACTTGTAAATTACCACTACTTCTAAATCCCTCGGAAAAAAGAATATTAGAAATATCTTTGTGTCCGTATTTTCCAGTCGTAAAAAGTTCAAAAGCACGGATAATATATTTACTGCGTACTGGGTCAATAATAATTTTGTGTGCAATTTTATCATTCAAGTATCCGAGTGGTGCCTTATTTAACCATTCGCCCTTTTCAAGTTTAGTACGAAGACCACGCTTAACATTCATACTCAAATCACGGCTGTATTGGTTAGCCATTCCAAACTGCATAGAAATCATTAACACATTATCATTGGGTAAATAAATACTTTCAGGAGTGCGAATTTCTTTGATAACAGATTTTTGCAGTAAATCAATAATTCGTCCACCGTCAATAAAGTTTCTAGCTAGGCGGTCTAGTTTCCAACAAATAATACCGTCAACTTTTCCTTTAATAAACATTTCTAACACTTTATTGAATACAGGGCGACCCTCTGACTTGGCGGACATACTTTCATGTAAGATAGCAACAACATGCAGTCCTTGAGCCTCTGCGAGCCTTTTAAGCTCGTTTTCTTGGGATTCTAGGGATTGGACTTGTCTGTCCTCGGTATCGGTTGATTTTCTGCAATAGATAACGTATTTCATAAATTTAACTATAATCACTAGTTAGCTTATAATCAAGCAAATCAAACTTTCCTTTTCCAGAGGGTACAATCAATTCCTCAACCGCTACGAAACTGGAATCACCTAAATTTTCCTCAAATGAAACACCAATATTTTTTAAATCGTTTTTATATCGCCAAATCGTAGACGGGTTAAGTCCTTTTTTAATATGAAACTTTTCATCTTGCTCGTAAAAGTAGCCCTTATAAAATTGATACAAGCGTAATGCTTTAGCTGGCTTGAAACTTTTATCTATTAACTGCCTAACATTTTCATATTTCATATTTTCTTTATTAACGTAGCGAAAAACCAAAGTAAGATATTTTTTTAATATGTCCTCAATAATTTTATCGTAAACAATACTAGAAACTAAAACTTTTCCATGAGGAAATAAATTACTTAAATATCCTTTCTTAAATTCAACCTCAAATCGTAAAACTTTTTCTGCCCAATTAAGAAGTAAATCAGCTTTATCCATATCTTTTTTAAAAATGTCTTTATAGTCATGCCTCTTAAATTCTGCACCCTTTAAATAGAATTTAATTGTATAGGCAGACCCTTTATACATTACAGAAGTATCATAGACATATTTTTTCTTTTTAGGGAAATCTATACGCTGAATAAAATTCATAATGGACTGGCATTTTTGTTCTGATTCAAAAGTCCAGTTATAGCAAACATCAAGACGATAAATAATCCATTGTTCTATTGGAGGAATACGTTCTTGGAAAAATTGGCAAACATCATTTTTAAAATTATCTAAAACATATTCAATATCATAAGCGTGTATCATTTCTACATTATTATCATAATATTGTTTAGGCAAAGAAAATTCTACGAATACACCTTTCGGGCTATCTTGTTTCAGATAAATTCTTACAGTTCGTTCATAACTTCCTACTTCAATTTCTTCTGTAAAATATTCAAATTTTAATTCATTCGTTTTCATATTTTCTCTACGAGTACGAGTAAGCTGATTTTTAATACTCTCAAAAACCTCACTGTTATCAATTGGTATTAAAAATTTAATCGTGTCTATCATATTGCAATCTGCAATGTTCTGCGGGTGTTACTACCACCCGCAGAACGAGTGTTAATAATCATCGGGTGTATCCGTTCGTCCGCCGTCCACAGAGGACGGGCGGACGAACGAACGGAACACCACCGCGAACGAAGCCAAATAGACATCTGCTGTTTCGGCAGAAATGTCTAAACCATACTTTTTCTTAAAGTGGTTTATAGTACGAGTTATTAGAATTTGGCTATATTTTAATTCCATACCCTTTTTTCGGGTACAGAAAAACAGCTTGAAATAAACGAAAAAAGAACCCAAATTTTGGTTCCTGTTTTGTTTGGCACTAATTAATTTTTTTTATTATTTAGGCTCTCTTTATTTTTTTTTATTTTATATTTCTAGCTGTGTTTTAATTTTTTATATATTTTATGCTAGCCACAAAGGGTTTAATTTTTTTAGGCGAGAGTGTTGTTATTTTTTTATTTTTTGCGTGCTTTATAAATCAAGGTGCAGTTCCGTACTCGCTATTAGTATATGCCTTTAAAAAAGGAATGTCAAACAACCATTGATTTTTTTAGCGAGAGTTGTATGATTAAAATCATATGGGATATTTACTAATAATAGTTGTCGTAGGGGTTATTATTTGGTGGGTTAATCGTAATACCTTCCATTGGAAAACTATTGTTGAGTACTTATGGAAACAGATTTATCAGAAAGCAGACATGATGGCTGTTTTTATTAAAAGTGATGAAACTTCTGGTTCTGATAATGCAAAGAAACTTGAAAAACCGATTATGATAATGGGTACTTTAATAAATGCCATATTAGACTTTGTTAATTATTTTGACCAAGAAAAAGACAAAGAGGATGAAGATTATGAAGAGGAAACATTTGGGTATGGTCGTTTTAATTTTGATGTTATTTTAAGTTCAGCAAAAAGAGACCCTGAGATTTTTAAAAGAGTATTAAAAAAATAATTTATGAAAAAAATATTAAATTGGTTATCTAGAGAAGATTTGAATCTTAAAAATAAATGGTGGCATAGACTTCTATCAATTATTTTTATTTTTTCCTTTATTCTATTTTTTATTTATAATTTAATAGTTTATAGTAATTCTAATCTGTTTAAGGGTGATATTGGAGTTCAAGAATGGAAAAAAGTTGCAACTATATCTGAAAGAATAACTTCTGAGATTAAACCAATAAGTGCACTTATTAAGATGGGGGAAAAGATAGGAGACAGTAATAGAACTTATGTATTAAATAGTCCTCCAGACGATTATTATATGGGTACTTTAAATAACGTTTATTGTTCTACTGAACTTGCCAATAATTATGAAAAAATTAAGGATAATAAAAATACGGATATATTGTATGAATTATTTATAATGGAGAATAATTACAGAAATAAAATCTCATCGGAAGCATTTTCAAATTACATAAAACAAAATGATATAAAATGTTTAATTGTTGATGCTTACACATCTTTTAATAATACAAAGGTTACTTTTTTGCAACCCGATAAATCGTACCAAGATAACTGGTTCTTTTATGAAAAATCTGTTGGTAAAACTATAATGTACTTTCTAGAAATGATTCCTGTCGTTTTGGTATTTTCCTTTTTGCTCTTTGCAGGGATTATTATTTTCTACTATAAAATCTTTTTATATATAGTATTTGGTAGTAAGAAAAAATAATCTTAACTTAAAAATATTATGTTAAATGAATCTTTATTTCTATCTTCTTTTGATGAACTAAAAAATCTTTTACTTCACGAATTAACGATATTTCATGTGGCAATAGTTTATGTTTTAATGTATGTCGTATACAAAGCCCTTGGTCGTTACATATACTTTAAACCTCAAGAACATGCATCAAAAGTGAATCGCACATTTCTTACTCTTTCTCTGCTCGTAGTTTTGCTCCATGGCCTTGATGGTTTAAATAGTTATTTACCGTTTCTTCCAGAATACAGGTGGCTTTATATGATATGTGGATTAATTATATTAATTGCTCCTTTAAGCATACTCATGGATAGGGTGATATGGAAATACGATAATCATGGCTATAAAAGCAGACGTAAATGGCATTACGACTTTCTTCCTATAAATAAGGATTACTTTAAAACTAGTATTACAAAAAGTGAGAGTAATGGTACTTATAGTCATGAATGGGAAGAGGAAGCAGTAGAAAGTACAAGTAAGAATATTCACTCTGACGCTCTTCTAAATGTACTTGCACTCATAATCTTTATAGTTGTTAGTGGAAAATGGGCTTATAACAGTGCCACAGAATATGGTTATTTACCATATGTATTTTTTGGGATTACATGCCTAACAATTACAGGTATTTTCTTGGATTGTACTTTATTTTCTTGGATATACTATCTTGAAAAGAATATTAAAACTTTATTCAAACGTTAAAAATGTTCCAACTTCGCACCAGACACCCAGCCAGTTTGAGCGCAGTTATCCCGCACGAGATGCGTTGAAACTTACTCAAGAACTATTCGTCATAGCATACCTACTGAGATACGATACGCTTCTCTGTGTGCCAAACCAAACTTTTTATTTTATTCATATGTTTTTTTAAACAAAATTAATTAATAATCATCTAAAATATTTTGCTCTTAAACGCAAAACGAACTCACTTATCGAATCCTTGGATTCTGATTTTGTGAGCCCGTGGGCAAAAACTATTTTAGCGTTAACGGCGTCAAAAGATAAATATATAAAGGTGGATTACTAACTATTTCATACCTTAAATTGCGTGCTTTGTGGATCCTAATTTGGTACAATAGTAAGTACTAATTTAAGCATTATTTTAAATATGAAAAATAAATCTAAGTCAAATAAAAATGTAACCATTAATGCCTTAAAGGTAAATCAATGGTTAAAAGAATGGGGATCAGTTGAGTTTATTAAAAAGAATCATCGAAGAGAACCAGAAAAGTGTTTCTATATATTTTCATTGTCTGCTCGCCAGCTGCGTTTTTTGTCTGGTGTAAATCGCAGAGATGCAAAAGATGGCAAAAAAAGGTCTGGCGACATGGGGATCCAACGTGCCTACGAACAATCTCGTTCAAAAAATATTGCGGAGTATGTTAAGTATGGTTACCCATGGTCAGATTTAACAAAATCTCAACGACAAGATGGTAGGTTTGATGATCTTCGTAAACCAGGGTGGCTACCTACAGCAATTGTTGTGAATATTTTAACAAAAGAAGATAAACGAAATGGGGGGTTCGTAGCATTTAAGGATTTAATAACAATAGACCAGAATGCTGTCATCACTGAAATAAAACTTCCTTTTTCTAAAGAAACAAAAAAATGGAAACCAGAACAAGTTCATCCATTGGAAGTAATTGATGGCCAACATAGATTATTGGCCTTTGATGAAAATATTAACGAGGATTACGAGTTACCGGTAGTTGCTTTTTATGGTTTAGATCTAAGCTGGCAGGCTTATTTATTCTGGACAATAAACATTAAGCCAAAGAGGATCAATCCAAGTCTTGCTTTTGATCTTTATCCTCTTTTGCGTACTGAGGATTGGTTAGATCGATTCGAGGGCCACAAAGTATACCGAGAAGCGAGAGCACAAGAAATAGTTGAATTACTTTGGTCTGAGCCAACAAGTTCTTGGTATCAGCGTATAAATATGCTTGGTGAAAGTGGAGATAGTTCTGTTACCCAAGCCGCTTGGATAAGAGCTTTATTAAAAACATATATTAAAACATCAGAAGGTAAGGGAGTAACAATTGGGGGTTTATTTGGAGCACCAGCAGGGCATGATGAAATGACGATTCCTTGGAATCGCAGCCAGCAAGCGGCTCTCTTAATTTACCTTTGGAACTCACTAGAAAAATCTATTAAAGAACTTAAAGTTGATTGGGCAAAAAAACTAAGAGAAACTGACTATAAGCGGAAGATCAAGAAAGATCCTGCTTTTTATGGACCACATACACTCCTGAATAATGATCAAGGCATTTCTGTCGTTTTAAATATTACCAACGATATACTATTCAGAAATACGGATAAATTAAATTTGAAGAAATGGAAACTGAATCCAGAAGTGACTGTATCAGAAGCTCTTGATAATTTATTAAAGAAACAACAACAGATTACTGTGTTTATAGACCAGCTTACAATTGCACTTTCAACATTTGATTGGAGATCATCGGCTGCTGAAAATCTCTCTGAAATAGAGAGAACGCTCAAACTTTCATTTAGAGGTGGTAGTGGTTACAGAGAATTTAGACGCTTGCTACTTAAACATTTATCTAAAGATAATAAATTAGGAAAAGATGCTAAAGCAATTTATAAAAACCTCGGATTTGATGGAGATGTTGTTTGATAAAAAAATTCATGCCAGCAAACTCACTAAAAAAACAGTTAAGAAATGCTTCTCCTGATGCGATTAAGGAGGGGGTAAAAAATCTTCGTTCTCACATCTCTGTTAGGCGATGGATTAATCCACAAAATAGATATTCCAAATCTTACCAAAGAAATCCAGCAAATAGAGGAAATCCTACAGAGGTAATTGCTCGAGGAAGATCCTTATATCAGAGGCAGATTGAAAATTATATAGCTGCCTCAATTTTTAATCACTGTAGTGATGGTTGGAGTCTACTGGGTAGAGCACTCAATCTTCATATAAAAGGAGATTCAAGTAGCTCTGTTCATCTTGCTTACTATGCTGAGTTGCGTGCTGCAATGTCCATTCTTGGATCCATCGGGGTTGGGGTATTTAATAGAACACATGTAATTGTAACAAATACAACAAGAAGGTCGGTCACGACATCTAGTCAAAAGGGAACACATAAATTTACATGGGAAGCTCTTGAGCATTGGGCTGATAGAAAACCATCTGCAGAAACACTTTCCGAAATTATTACGCCTGGGTCAATAGCTCTTTCTGTTTGGTTAGGTGCCTTCAATGTAAATCTCCATCCTATTGGTCGTTCTTGGTTAAAATCTTGGGGAATAGATATAAAACAATTTGGTGATGACCAAATACTACGAAACCATTCTAGTTATAGACCATCTAGAATTCTTCCTAAAACCAATGCTCCTGCACCAGACTCGCTTTCTTTTTTGAATGAATTATGGCGTATGTGCGAACCAAATCCCTCATCCAGATTTGATGAGATTGACAAACACCTTTTAAGAATAGGCTTGGCGCAGTCATACCGAGCTGTTCATGGTGTAGACCCTCGTTTACCTACTCACTTGGCGAATTATCGAGCTTGGGTTATGAAACATATTCCGGCTCTCGGCTTTGCCCTACCGATACAAAATGGTTGGGTAGATTTTCTTACATGGCAGACGCAACCCAATGAATCGAGAATTATCGAAGAAGCTTCTAAGGTTACTTCTACTGATCACCCAAATCACCATTTACAGGTTTTAGCGAGAGCCACTCTTCTATTGAGAATTTCGACCGGCATAAATGGAAGCCTGATTCGAGAGGCTGGTTTTACAAAAGCAGATCTAGAATTTTGGTGGCAACCATATGCAACTGATTATGGACTAATCAAAGACGGTACAACTATTGCTGACTTTCTTGACCTTTGGACCGATATTGATGCAGCACTTCAAGATATAAAAACGTGGGAGAATGCACAGGGAACAACTTATTCTTATAATGATTTAATAAGGGGTATTTCTCAACAAATGTTTAGTTTAAGTGAGTGTGAAAGAATATCCCTTTGGGGACTTGGCATATGAAATACATGGGATCAAAAAGATATATGTTGGCGAATGGTCTTGGAGAATTACTTCGAGAGCAACTTCCCAGTGCAAAAAGATTCATAGACCCATTTTGTGGTTCTGGAGGCGTAGTTAACTTTGTTGCCACAAATCAAAATTTTAAAGGAGAAATTATTGCAGGTGATCTACAAAAATATGCAGTTGTTCTTTCAAAAGCAGTTATAGAGCGGACTAATATTCTTAATCCTGAATATTTAAAAGAGATTTGGATAGAAAAGACTAAAAAAGAAATAAAAGATTCAAAACTTTTAAATCAGGCAGAAGAGATTGATAAAAATTACAAGAAAAGTATTAAAATTAGAGTAAATAAAGCTAGAAAACTTTGCGAAACCCTTCCAAAAATAGGTCCAATTTGGAATGCTTATGGCGGTCACTATTTCAGCCCCAAACAAGCATTAATTCTTGATTATCTTCTAAAGACGTTACCAAAAAAAACTAAATACAGAAATGTTTGCTTGGCTGCAATAATTATTGCTGCTTCAAGAGCTGCTGCTGCTCCTGGACATACTGCTCAACCTTTTCAACCGACAACTGGTGCTGGAAAATTTATTAAAATTGCTTGGCACATAGATGTGTTTAAATCTTGTGAAAAAGCTTTGGAGGAAATCACCCCTCTTCATTCTTTAGTTAAGGGAAAAGCAGTGATATCTGATGCAAAAAAACTTATATCTAAATTAAAAAAGGGTGACTTAGTTCTTCTCGACCCACCATACTCCGGAGTACAGTATAGTCGTTTCTATCATGTACTTGAAACTATTGCCCGGGGAAAATGTGGGCCGGTAACTGGTGTTGGAAGATATCCAGATATTTCTGAACGTCCACAGTCCAAATTTAGTAATGCAGGACAATCACTCAAAGCATTAGATGAACTTCTTTCAGGTTTATCAAAAAGAGAAGTGAAGGTTATTTTTACTTTTCCTAAAGGTAAATGCAGTAATGGTTTATCAGGGGACCAAGTACTTGAATCTGCTAAAAAATATTTTAATTTAGATAAAAAAAACAGTCGCATTCATACACATGCAATTACAGGAAAATTTAGTACTTTGGGTGGTAATAATAAGTTAAATAAAAATAAGCTTACAAAAAAGTCGAGAGTCAAATCAGAAGAGTTGGTATTGCTATTAGAACCAAGAAAAATAAAAAATAATTAATTTCACCTGCATTTAATTGTAACGAAAGATCGTTTTTAGTTGATAAGTTTGCTATAATTATTCCATGCTAAAGGATGAACTTAAAACACAAATCAGGAATCAGACTTCGGGGTATATCGTAGCTGCGCTTTCCTTGGTGGCTGGGCTTGCTTGGAGTGACGCGATTAAAGCTCTTATTGCTTTCTTTTTCCCTTTAGACAACTCTGGTCTTTTGGTCAAATTTCTCTACGCAATTATTATCACTACAATTGTTGTTGTTATAAGCACGTCTTTACTTAAACCTCAAAACAAAAATACCTAAAAAGTGAAAAGTGTTTTGTGTTAATATTAAAATATGAAAATTTTCAAAAATGGCTTATTTACAGGGCTAGTCCTCCAGTTGGCGATAGGTCCTGTTTTCATTTTCATTATCAATTTGACTCTGCAGAAAACCGCTCTCGATGGATTAGTCGCCACCTTGGGAGCCACTTTCGCTGATTATATTTACATTACACTCGCAATATTCGGGATCGGGAAATTATTAGAAAAAGAAAAAGTAAAAAGAATTTTCGGAATTATTAGTTCTTTTGTTTTGATAATATTTGGTATTTTTATAATCAAAAATATTTTTACGGAAAGTGTCTCAATCAACCCGAACATAAATTCAATAAGTCTTTTGTCGAGTTTTATTTATACCTTTTTTCTCACTCTCTCAAGTCCTTTAACTATATTTCTTTGGACGAGTTTGTTTACAGCCAAAGCTATGGAATATAATTATTCAAAAAAAGAATTGCTTGTTTTTGGATTTTCAACAGGTCTGGCGACTTTTGTATTTATCGGGACCTTTGTGATTGTTTTTTCCTTTATAAAAGGAACTATTCCTATGATTTTGATTCAGGCATTAAATCTTATAGTGGGGTTGCTGTTGATAGTCTACGGGGGAATAAGGCTTGGCAAAGTTCTACTAGCAAATAAATCATAAGTTTCATGGCTTTTATAATTTATTAATGATATAATTTCCCAATGACTCAAACAATAACAAGCGATTTATGATTGAAAAATTTTTCCCTCATACACATCATCATCCAGGAGAGACGCTACGCAGATCTATTATAAAAGCCATTACTTACAGATTGGTCATCATTGTGCTTGATTTTTCTATTATCTTTATTTTTACAAAAAAAGTAGAAGTAGCTATTGGCTTTATGATTTTGAGCAATATTTACACCACGCTCGTCTATTTTTTCCATGAAAGATTCTGGGATAATATAGGCTGGGGGAAAAATTAAATCTCAAAGTGGTATTTGATATATTCGCATTATTGTACTAAAATTTGTTTATGGAATCAAAAAAAGTTTTACCACATAAAGGAAAAAGATTAGTTATAACTGGAATTCCCACTATTGGTAAAACTAGCTTAGCTAAAAGGCTTGCCGAAACAGTTGGAGGAATTTATGTATCCGCTGACGATATTCGCCATGAGCTTCGTCCAGATCCGAAATTTACCGATGCGACAAATTTTTGGAAAAATAAAAACAAGAGAACTTATTATATAAAAACATCCTATGCTCAACAATGGAAAAATATTGTTTCTCAATCCGAAAAATTATGGGAGGGGATGCTCGCCAAGATAAATAGTTTTGCGGAAGAAGAGAAGCCCGTTATTTTCGAAGGAGTAAGCTTTTTACCGCATCTGGTACATAAGGATTTAAATATTCCTTGCATCGTGATAGCCGGGTCAACGCTCGAGGAGGTAGTGGAGAAAAATAAGGACAAACCTATTTGGGAAAACACCGAACTTGAATTGCAGTCTGCCGCTTTTTTCTTGGGAGACCAGCCATACTTTAAAGCGGAAGCTGAAAAATATAATTATCCTGTATTTACAAATATTGATGTAGCTTTTAAGGAAGCTCTTAAAATTTTAGAATAAATAATGGCAACTATTGAAGATTTTGAAAAATTAGATATCAGAGTTGGAAAAATCATGGAAGTAAACGATCATCCAGAAGCTCGAAAACCTGGATATAAATTAAAAATTGATTTTGGCCCTGAGGTCGGGATCAAAAACTCTTTTTCTCAAATAGCTATTTATTATAGTAAAGAAGAATTGGTTGGAAAACTCGTGCTAGGTGTTTTGAATTTTCCTATTAGAAAAATCGGTTCTTTTGAATCAGAGGTGCTGACCCTCGGTGTGCCGGATAATGAAGGAAAAGTTGTTCTATTGGTTCCAGATAAAGAAAATGCAGTTGTGGGCGGAAGGTTATATTAGTTTTTACTCCATTTTTATAAAAAAATACTATGAAAGAAAATACAAAATTAAACATAAAAGTGATCATGGGCAGTACTAGGGAAGGACGTTTTAGTGATAAAGCTGCTTTTTGGATAAATGAAGAAATTAAAAAGCATGAGGGTGTGGCGGTGGAAGTGCTCGATCTGCGAGATTATGCAATGCCTTTTTTTAATGAAGCGATAACTCCTTCTGCTAAGAAAGAACCTTATAAGAATGAAGCAGTTGCCAGATTTACAGCGAAAATTGCTGAAGCGGATGCTTTCGTGGTGGCTACTCCGGAATACAATCATGGAGTTCCAGCGGTTTTAAAAAATGCTCTTGATTGGGTCTATTCTGAATGGCACAATAAACCGATAGCTTTTGTGAGTTATGGAACAGCTGGCGGTGCACGTTCGGTCGAACATTTGCGCCTGACATCCATCGAGTTAAAAATGGTTCCCATTCGCGAAGCAATACAAATAAATGGAGAAAAATATTTTCCGGTAAGTTTTGGCAAGTCTACTCCCGAAGAACTTTTTTTGAATTACACAGAAAAAGCTAAAACTATGATAACCCAGCTTATATGGTGGGCGAGTATGCTTAAAAATGCTAGAAATAATTTACTTTAATATTTAATGTTTTTTCTAGATCCAATTCGCAATTTCTATGGAAGATTTGAACGACCTATCTCATCTTTATCCCTAGTTGGAGGTTTCGTTTTTGATGCGCTCACGCTTCATAGGGTAGACACATTATGGGAGAATTTATGGGTTTTAGGACATTTGCTCATTGTGGGCATCTTTATCACCCTTATTCACCTCCAAGAAAACGAAAGAGGGGCTGAGAAAAATCCTCAAAAAGCGCATTTTTGGTATGTGAACATACTGCAATTTTTCTTTGGAGGAATTTTGTCTACCTACTTGGTGTTTTATTTCAGAAGCGCAGATATATTTGTAACTTGGCCTTTTATTGTCCTTCTTGCTCTTGCTTTTATAGCGAATGAATCACTTAAACGTCATTATATTCGCCTTAGTTTCCAAATAAGCTTATTTTTTCTTTCGATCTATTCCTTTGCCATTTTTATCGTGCCGGTGATTTTACATAGAATAGGTGCTTGGGTATTTTTACTTTCCGGATTTCTTAGTTTACTTTTTATTACCGTATTCCTTTTAATTTTATTTTATTTTATTAACCTTAAATCACGAAACATAACTTTTCGAAGGGGTTTCGAGGCTGACGAGCCGAGAACTTCAGGATTTTTTAAGCTTCAAAAAATCCGTACCGAAGAAAAGTTTATGTTTCGTGATTTATTATTCCTAATTTTAGGAATTTCTATTCTAATCAATTTTTTGTATTTTACGAATCTGATTCCCCCGATTCCTTTATCCTTAAAAGATGCCGGAGTGTATCATTCGATACAAAAAAATTCAGAAGGGAATTATGATGTGACTTTTGAGGATTATGGTTGGAGAGGTTATTTCAATTTATATCAAAATTTCAATCAGGTTTCCGGGGAACCCATCTATGCTTTTAGTGCTATTTTTTCTCCTAAAAATCTAAACCTTACTATTGTTCACGAATGGCAATATTATGATGAAATACAGAAGAAATGGGTAACTGGAAGTACGATAAATTTACCTGTAGTAGGCGGGCGAGATGGCGGTTTCCGCACGTATTCTATGCGCTACAATTTAGCCGAGGGTAAATGGCGAGTAAATGTAAAGACGAAGCAAGGCCAGACCATCGGGGTTTTGCGATTTAATATAATTCAAACAGACACAGAACCTGCGCTTACAGAGGGGGTAAAATAGAAAGAAATTTCTCAAAACCATTGTCATCAAAAAGTATCGTTTGTAAATTGGGATATTTTTTAAAATCTAAATTTTCAAAATGTTTTATTTTATCGTCTATAAATATTACTTTTTCATCTTTATGTTTGGCGCATATTTTCTCTACAGCTTCCTTTTTACTTTTTGACACTATATGAATTTCAGAAAATAAAGGAGCGAGTCCACTTCTTTCCACTTTATTTTTATTATGTTCATATCCACCATAAGTTACTAGATAACAATTTTCTTTTCCGAATTTTTGTACAAGATTCACTAATTCAGTATTGATAAAATTAGGGCATTCACTCATTATTTCTTCATGTAATTCTTCTGCTTCGATATCCTTTTTATTTTCAAGATCTACTAGTTCAGATAAAAAATCCTTTAAAGAAAATTCTCCCCCTCGAACTTTTTTATAATAAGCTTCGGCGGTACCATAAGGAATACCCGCTTTATCTAAACAAAAATATATACGTTTTTTTAGCTTATCGCTATTGTAAAACAACACATCATCAAAATCAAAAATAAATTTCATAAATATAATATAGCATAAAATAAACAAGCCCACTTCGCAAACACATAGTGTCGCAAAGCAGGCTTGTGATAATACTTCGATATTCCAACTACTAACGGAGTTGGTGCCGCGAAGGGCCATTCCCTCCGCCCGTCATGGTGATTTTCTTTCCTGCGACACGTGCCGCGAAAGCAACCACATTTCTGAACTTATTGAGAGTCATGGTTTCTGTTGATATTTTACGCCTTATCAATTCAGAAACCAATGCTCCTAAAAACCAATCTCCCGCTCCTGTTTCATAATTATTGTTAGGAAATTTAACAGGAGCAAATTTTTCATAGTATCCGCGACCAAAATAAAGCATCCCTCCTTTGTCTGAGTCAGTCATCACCATGTGTGTTGGACCACAATCATAAATCTCTGAAAAACACATACCCGTGCTAAAGAATTCGCGCTGGTTAAGCACAAGAAGGTCCACTAAAGGTAATATCTTCTTGAATTCTCTGCTTTTACAAAAAGATTCTTTCGCGTTTAATACGCTATAACCTTTTTGTGCTTGAGAAAGAAGTGCCTTAGCGAACGGCAATTCTACAGCACGAAGACCGGTAATTACAACAAAGGTTTTTGGGCCAATGCCGACTTCTGGTCCTGAAAGAATCTGTAGTGCTTGAGACACTTCAGAGTGAATGATCTCACCCTTCTTTCCCCACACCTGGCCATTACTACCCTTAATAATCGGAATTGCGGCGATGTTGGTTTTAGAAAGGACGGGGACTGGTGTAAATGATACTCCGCTCTGCTTAACTACTCTCTTGAGAAGTAAACTCTCAAGAGTTTCTTCTTCTTTGTCATAGTTGACTTCAACCAGACCCACAAGGCTTGAATGTCCTCCTAAATTTCTGATCGCTCCATCTGCATTGCCTGAGGAACCTGATGGACACGAACAAAGGCTTATATCCAATTCTTTCTTCGGCCCTGGTGTATCTTTGACTACTAATTCAAATTCGGAGTTAACTGATACTCCTACTACAGCATCAAAAGGAACAGCAACTCTAGGTCTTTTCATAAATCCTCCTTATCCTTTTTTATTTTTATTTTATTTTCGATTTGCGATTTTTATCTATCTCTAGAATAGTAAAAAAGTAATAACTGTGTCAAATGTGTAGAAAATTTACTTTAGTTTTTTATATAAAAATCTAATAAACAAAGGGTTTTAGCAAAATATCAATAAACTGCAGGAGAAAAGTTGACAAATTAGTCATAAAAATATAATATACATATATGCAGGTTCAAGTTGCTTTAAAAAATTTTGGTCTTTCAGAAAAAGAAATAGCTGTATATTTGGCTTTGATCGAGCTCGGGTCTTCCTCTGTGCGGACAATATCCCAAAAAGCAAAAATAAATCGCGGTACTACTTATGATATTTTAAAATCCTTGATCAATCTGGGAATCATTTCCTATTACAACAAAGAATCAAAACAATATTTTATAGCCGAACGACCGGAAACCTTACTCGCAGTGATAGACAAAAAACAAGAAGAGCTCAAGGAAGTGAAAGAAAATATCGAGGAAAGCTTGCCACTTTTTAAAACTATCTTTGAAAAACAAGGAGGGAAACCAGTAGTAAAATTATATGAGGGAGTGATAGGCATTAGGCACATCCTCGAAGATGTTTTGAAAAGTATGGATAAGGTCAAAGATAAAACTTATTATGTCTATTCTTCTGCCACAGTCAGGAAAAATGTGTATCAGGCAATGAGGGATTTTAGTAATAAAAGAATTCGAAGAAAAATTAAAGTTAAAACAATCGCACTTGGTGAAGGGGGTAATACCGTAGGCCTAGATGAAAGAAAATGGATGCAATTATCAAGCAGTAAAAGTAGTAAAGGGCAGGAGGATTTGCGTTCCACTTATGAAATAATTTATGGTGGAAATAAAGTAGCGCATATTAGTCTAGATAATGCAGAGAATCCTGTCGGCGTAGTGATAGAGAATCAAGAGATTTATCACACTCAAAAATTGATCTTTGAATATAATTGGAAAAATTTATAAATAAAAATGCGTTAGAGAGAGCTTTACTCTCTCTAACGCATAAATTCTTTTTCCTACTTCTTCTTCTTTTTTTGCAATCTCTCCCACCTAGAAAGTGCTCTTCGTGCGGCTGCTTCACCTGAGGAATAAAAGCATCCTCTTGAAACCTTACCTGTTTCAGGTACAACGAAGGAAATTCTTACCCCCTCTGTACTTCTGATTAATTTTGCCCCAGGCAGATTCATTGCCTTTTTAGTAATAGGCCCTAATCTCAAAAAATTATTTTTCATAAGAACATAACCTCCTTTCAATTTTTTATACCATACAATAACTAATAGTAAAAAACAAATATTTGTCTTTAATTCTCACATATTATAATATATACTTATATGATTTCCCGAATATATGTGACGCCAAAAGAAAAGATTGGCTTTATAAGCTCTTATTTAATTTCACACAAATTAGCAAGTGACTCAAGAGATAAAATTCTCAAGATAGCCCAAGCTCTCACTAATCCCATCCTCGAAGAATTTTCAATAAACAAATTTCCCTCGGCTATAGACCTACGGGTGAAGCCAACAACACATAAGTTTACCTATGCCATTGAAATAGGTTTCAAGCCCGGAGTCACAGATAACGTCGGGCATACTGTAGAGGAAACTATTTTAGACTTGTTGCATCTAAAAAATAAAAATGATCTCGCTGTCTATACTTCTAAAATTTATTTAGTTTCAAATTCTAAGTTGAAAGAGGTAGAAAAAATTGCTTTGTCACTTCACAATCCACTGATCGAACGTTCACACATAATAAGTTTTGTTGACCTAAAAAAGAAAGGTTTGCCCTTAGAGGTGCCTAAGGTTGTTTTAAAAAAGACTACTCCGGTAATTAATGTTTCTTTAAAAGTGCCCGACGAAGAACTTATAAAAATCGGCAAAGAAGGAATATTGGACGGAACAGGCGCAAGACGAGGTCCTTTGGCTCTCGATCTGGCCTC
Source organism: Candidatus Paceibacterota bacterium (assembly GCA_028718635.1). Taxonomy (NCBI): domain Bacteria; kingdom Bacillati; phylum Minisyncoccota; species Minisyncoccota bacterium. Next base: position 523,795 of record JAQULK010000001.1, on the reverse strand, counting down.
AATGAAAGTAATTCAAGCACATTTCAGAAAACTTAAACGAGATCCGACGGATATCGAATTGGAATCTCTCGCACAAACATGGTCTGAGCATTGCAAACACACTATTTTTGCAAATCCGATCGATGATATTAAGGATGGTTTGTATAAAACTTACATAAAAGGCGCAACAAGCATAATTCGTAAACAAAAAGGTAAAAATGATTTTTGCGTTTCTGTGTTTTCTGATAATTCTGGTGGAATAATTTTTGATAAAGATTATTTGATAACGCATAAAGTAGAAACCCACAACAGTCCTTCAGCCTTAGATCCATTTGGCGGAGCTATCACGGGTATCGTGGGAGTAAATCGAGACACGATTGGCTTTGGTCTAGGCGCAAAGCCCGTAGCAAATATTTATGGTTTTTGTTTTGGCAATCCTGAGGATAAAAGACCTCTTTTCCGTGATAAAGATTTGAAAAATAAAATGTTGTCACCTAAACGCATCATGGAAGGAGTAGTAAAAGGAATAAATGTAGGAGGAAATTGTTCCGGTATACCGACTTTAAACGGTTTCGTACATTATGACGACAGATATAGAGGCAAGCCTTTAGTTTTTGCTGGGACAGTGGGATTAATCCCAAGGAACCTACCTAAGTCAGGAACAAAAACCCGACCTTCTCATATTAAAAAGGCACAGGCAGGAGATTATATTGTGATGATCGGCGGAAAAGTAGGGCTCGATGGCATTCACGGAGCGACTTTTTCTTCGGTTGTGATGGATTCCAGTTCTCCGGCAACTGCGGTGCAGATCGGTGACCCAATAACTCAGAAAAAATTAAGTGATGCAATAATAAAAGAAGCGCGAGATATGAATTTATATAATAGCATCACGGATAATGGCGCTGGAGGAATTTCTTGTTCGGTGGCTGAAATGGCAAAAGAGTGCGGCGGGGCGAAAGTTACTCTCGAAAAAGTTCCTTTGAAATATCCGAGTCTTCGCCCATGGGAAATCTGGATCTCAGAATCACAAGAACGTATGACTTTATCTGTGCCAAAGAAAAATTGGAAAATATTTGAAAAATTGATGGAAAGTCGGGGAGTAGAAGCGACAGTGATAGGTGAATTCACAAATTCCGGAAAATGTATTGTTAATTGGAAGCAATCCGCCAAAGGACGGACAAGAAAGATTATGGATATCCCTATGGATTTCTTGCATGATGGCTTACCGAAACAGCATTTGCATACAGAACCGATTAAATTCACCTCACCCCCAGCCCCTCTCCTTAATAAGGAGAGGGGGGAAACATATACCAAAGTCCTAGAAAATTTACTAGTTAATAAAAATATTAGCGGATTTTCTTTTATTTCAGAGCAGTATGACCACGAAGTCCAAGGATCTTCTGTTTTAAAACCGCTTTCTGGAAGAGGTCGCATAAATACTGAGGCGCAAGTTTTTCGGCCAGTTTTAAATTCAAATAAAGGTGTCGTCTTATCTTCAAGTACATATCCTTCATATGGAGACATTAGTACTTACCATATGGCTTCCTGCGCTATAGATACTGCTATTAGAAATGCTATTTCAGCAGGAGGAACGCTTTCACATATGGCAATTCTAGATAATTTCTGTTGGTGTTCTTCCAACGATCCAAAACGCTTGGCTCAGCTCGTGGCCTCCGTTAAGGCTTGTTATGACTATGCTGTGGGCTATGGTACGCCGTTCATATCCGGCAAAGATAGTATGTTTAATGATTTCAAAGGTTACGATGAGAAAGGGAATCCTGTGGCCGTTTCCATTCCGCCGACTCTTCTTATTTCAGCCATCAGCATTATGCCTGATTTGAATAAAACTGTTTCTCCAGAATTCAAAAATGTTGGCGATATAATTTATTTACTTGGAGAAACGAAAGATGAACTTGGTGGGGGAGAATATTTAAAAATGATCCACCCCGCCAAAGGCACCCCTCAAGAGGGGAATTTAGGAAACGTGCCTAACGTAGATTTAAAGAAAAATATAAAAATTTATTGCGCTTTGGAAAAAGCAATTCAAAAAGAATTAATAGCCTCGGCTATGCCTGTAAATTCTGGCGGGCTAGGAATAGCGCTCGCCAAATCCTGCGTGGGAGGAATGATTGGATGCGATATTTCTCTAAGTAATCCTCAAGAAGGAAGCAAGGCTTCCTTTTTACCCACAGATATAAAGTTATTTTCAGAGAGCCATGGGAGAATTTTAGTTTCTGTGTCGCCGAGAAATGTCTCCGCTTTTGAAAAAATGATGAAGGATATCCCTTGCACTAAACTGGGTAAAACGACTAAAGATAATAAATTTATTATTGCAGATGGAAAACTTGCCCGCCGTGTCGGGAATAAGGTAGTGGAAACGAGTGTGAGAAAGTTATATGATGCTTATCATAATTTTTCAAATAAAATGAAATAAACATATCAGCTATGGCGTATATTACAGAAAATAGAATATGTCAAAACTGCAAGGAAAATTTCCCAATAGAACCGGAGGATTTTAATTTCTATGAAAAAATGAAGGTTCCACCTCCAACTTTTTGTCCTATGTGTCGCGCACAAAGACGGTTAGCTTGGAGAAATGAAAGAAAATTATTCAAAGTAAAAAATTTTTTAACGGGTGAAAATATGTTCTCTACTTACCCTGCAGAAAGTGGAAGAAAAATAATGACTCGAGAAGAATGGTTTGGAGATAATTGGGATCCAATGGAGCATGCTTTAGATATTGACTTTACTAAGCCATTTTTTCAACAAATAGAAGAATTAAGTAAGGTTGTACCTGTATATAATTTTAATAATACTTTTATTAATAATAGTCCGTATGTTTTTAATGCGTCTTATATAAAAAACAGTTATTTGATTGTGAATTCAAATTATTCTGAGGATTGTATGTATGGAAATGGCGTAGATTCCTGCAAGAATTGTGTTGATAATTCTCATATTAAAAATTGCGAACGTTGTTATGAATGTTTTTGGTTGGAAAATTGTTATCAGTGCTATTTTTCTATAATGTGCGCAGAATCATATAATCTTTATTTTTGTCGTAATTGCTTAGGATGTAATGATTGTTTTGGTTGTGCAAATTTGCGTAAATTATCTTATTGTATTTTTAATAAAAAATATACAAAAGAAGAATATGAAAAAGAAATAAAGAAAATGAATTTGAATTCTACTTCTGGAATTTTAGAGGCAAGAAAAAAAGCACGTTTATTTTGGCTAACTCAGCCGACAAAATATCAACACGGTCTTAAAAATTTAAATTCAAGTGGTTCTCATGTGACGAATTGTAAAAATGTAAATGATAGCTATTTAATAAGAGAAAGTGAAAATATGCGTTATTGTCAGTATATGCAAGTACCAGGAAATAAGGATAACTATGATTCTTGCAACTGGGGAGAGCATACTGAATTAAATTATGAAACTTTAGAATGTGGTGAAAATTCCTATAATAATAAATTTTCACGTAGTTGTTGGCCTTCATCAAGAAATAATGAATACTGTCATCATCTTTTTAGTTCGTCTGATTGTTTTGGTTGTGTTGGGTTAAAAAAGAAACAATATTGTATTTTAAATAAGCAATATTCTAAAGAAGAATATGAAAAACTTATTCCTCAAATAAAAAAACACATGGAAGATATGCCCTATGTGGATTCACAAGGTCTTGTATATAAATACGGAGAATTTTTTCCTATAGAACTTTCTCCACTTGGCTACAATAATACTGTCGCTATACAACATTTTCCACTTACTGAGGCTGAGGCAAAAAATAAAGGGTATTTATGGATAGATGTACCTAGGGGAGAATATAAAATAACAAAAAAAGCATCAGAACTTACAGAATCAATAACTGAAATTGATGATGAAATCCTAAAAGAAGTTATAGAATGTGAAAAATGTAAAAATCCATATAAAATTCTAGAAAATGAGTTTTTGTTTTATAAAAAAGAAAATCTTCCGCTTCCGACCTTGTGTCATGAATGTAGATTTGAAAGAAGAATAGAAGATAGGTTGAAATTAAAATTAGAAAAAAGATCTTGTATGTGTGCTGGTTCAAGTGATAAAACTAATATATACAAAAATACCATAAAACACTTTCATGGAGACGAACCATGCAAAGAAGAATTTAAGACCGGACATATTTCAGCAAAGAAAGAGATAGTTTATTGTGAACGATGCTATCAAAGTGAAGTATATTGACCTCTCCCCAGCCCCTCTCCATTACATCAATAATGGAGAGGGGAAAGAAAGGGGTGAGGAGAATTTAAAATCATGAAAAACAAAAAACCAAAAATAATAATAATGTCTGGATACGGATTGAATTGCGAAGAAGAAACAAAATTCGCTTTTGAGAGAGTGGGCGGAGCCGTGGATATTGTGCATATTAATGATCTGATAAAAAAGCCGAAAATGCTCTCTGGTTATCAAATTTTGGTTTTCCCTGGGGGATTCTCTTATGGAGACGACACAGGAAGCGGGAAAGCTTACGCAAATAAATTTAAAAATCATTTAGCGAAGGAGTTAATAGAATTTTTATCAGGCAATACTCTTGCTATAGGCATTTGTAATGGGTTTCAGATAATGACAAATTTAGGAATCTTACCCGGCGCGCTCACCTATAATAAAAATGGAAAATATTTGGATAGGTGGGTGGACCTAGAGGCTAAAGGAACCCCACGCCATGGCGGGGCAAGTAGTCCTTGGTTAAAAAATATCAGAAAGATATCATTACCGATAGCTCATGGTGAAGGACGTTATAAAATCTCTCAAAAAGAATACCTAAAAATGAAAAAAAGTGGGGAAATTGCTTTTGTATATGCAAATGGAGAAATTTGCGAGTTTCAAAACCTAGAAAAAAACCCAAATGGATCGGAACATGACATTGCGGGAGTTTTAGCATATAATGGCAGAGTACTAGGCATGATGCCACATCCGGAGAGGGCAATGTTTGCGCACCAAAATCCAATGTGGCAATTTAATAAAAAGGTTTCCAAGGCCTCGCCCGTAGGGCTATGGCCGAGGGAAGGGGCAGGATTACAAATTTTTAAAAATGCAGTTAGTTATTTTACATAACTTTTGGAGGGGTTTCGAGCGCGACGGCGCGAGAACTTCAGGATTTTTTAAGCTTCAAAAAATCCGTACCGGAAAAAGTTGATGTAAAATAACTAAAACAAAATTATGAGTGAACTAAAAGAAAAGTGCGGAATCGTAGGGATATACGGTAAGGATTTGCCTATTTCCAGACTGGCATTTTTTGCTTTATTTGCCTTACAACACAGGGGTCAAGAAGCTTCCGGAATTACCACCAATAATGGAGTAAAATTTAAAACCCACAAAGGTGCAGGACTCGTGTCCCAAATTTACACGGAAAAAATAATAAAAAAATTACTAACAGGGAATATTGCTATCGGCCACAATAGATATTCTACCTCTAAGGGAGGCGCGCTCAATCATGCTCAGCCCGTCGTAAACAAAGAAAAATCTTTTGCGCTAGCGCATAATGGAAATCTCCCAAGCACAAAAGCATTAGAGAATTTTCTTTCTTCAAAAAAAGCATTAAAAAAAGATCGCAATGATTCAGAGCTGATGGCGGATGCCATCGATTTTTATATTAAAGAGGGGAATTCAATTTCAGAGTCTGTAAAAAAAGCCTTCCCGTTATTTACTGGGGCTTTTTCTTTAGTGATGATGACCAAGGATACTCTAGTTGCTCTGCGCGATGCTTATGGAATGCGTCCGCTCTCTATAGGAAAACTTGGCCGGAGTTATGTTATTGCTTCAGAATCATGCGCGCTTCAAACTATCGGGGCGACATTTTTTAGAGAAGTGAAACCTGGAGAAATGGTTGTCATTAATGAAAAAGGACTAAAGAGCATCCAATTGGCGCCATCCAATCCAAAACACGATATATTTGAATATGTTTATTTTGCCCGACCCGATAGCGTACTCTCAGGTAAATTAGTTTACCAGGTTAGAGAAAACTTCGGAAAAGCTTTAGCCCATGAATTTAAGAAAAAAGTTGATCTTGTCGTACCTGTGCCAGACACGGCAACACCGGTGGCTATGGGCTTCAGCCAAGCTTCTGGTATTCCAATGGAGATGGCTTTAGTAAAAAATCGCTATGTTCATAGAACTTTCATCGAACCTGATCAGCAATCCAGGCGAAACAGCGTAGCGCTCAAGCTCATACCGCTTCCGCAGGTCTTGAAAGGAAAAAAAATAATAGTCATCGATGATTCTATCGTCAGAGGACACACCTGTAAAAAAATAGTCAAAACTTTATTTAAAGCGGGAGCCAAAGAAGTGCATCTTTTGATTTCTTCTCCCGCCATCCGCTATCCGGATTTTTATGGCATGGATACTCCCTACCAAGATGAATTAATAGCAGCTTATAAGAGCGTAGAAGAAGTTCGTAAATTTATGGGAGCTACGTCGCTACACTATCTCTCGCTCGATGGATTAATAAAAGCTATTGGACTACCAAAAGATAAATTATCCACTTCATGCTTTACTGGTATTTACCCTATTGATTTAAAAGAACGCAAAAAAGATGTAAGATATGATGTCTCAACCAAATAAAACATCAGATAAAATAAAATTAGTCGTATTAATTTCTAATGCCGGTACTGGCACAAACCTCAAGGCGATAATTGATGGAGTCAATTCTGGGATAATTAAGGCTGAAATTTGTGCAGTAGTTTCAGATACTGAAAAGGCTCAAGGCCTAGAGCATGCTCGAAAAAATAATTTAAAAATTGAGATTTGCGAATCTAAAGAAAATTTGCTCGCGCTTCTAAGAAAAATTGATCCAACGTATATTTGTTTGGCTGGCTGGAAACAAATTATTTTAGATGAAGTAATCCTTGCGTTTCCAAATAAGATCTTAAATCTACACCCTGGATTAATTCCAGATACAGTTAATGAAAGTTTTAAAAATCCAGACGGAACAGAAGCTCTTTGGAACAAAGGCATGATGACTGATAAAGCGATTGCTAATTTCTTGGACAAAAAGGCCACTTTCGCTGGATCATCGGTTCATTTTTTAACCTTGAATTTTGATTTTGGTCCAGTTTTAGGGAGAACTTTTGAAAAAATCAAGGAAGGTGACAATGTTGAGTCCTTGTATGGGCGATTAAAAATCAAAGAAAATGCATTGTATGTCGAAGTATTACAAGAATTAACACAATAATCATTAATTACAAAACATAAACTTTTCTTCGGTACGGATTTTTCGAAACTTGAAAAATCCTGAAGTTCTCGCGCCGTCGCGCTCGAAACCCCTTCGAAAAGTTATGTTTCATAATTCAAAATAATATGCAAAAACCCTCGGCCGTAGCCCTTGGGGCGAGGCAAAAAATTTTAATTATCGGTGCAGGTGGCGGACGAGAACATGCCTTGGGATGGAAGATCGCCCAATCACCGCAGTGCGGACAGATTTTCTTTGCCCCTGGAAATGCCGGTACTTTGAAATTGGGAATAAATGTAGACATTAAGACTGTGGATATTCCAAAGTTGATAGAGTTCGCTAAAAAAGAAAATATTGACTTAACCCTCGCTGCTTCGGATGGGGTATTGGCTACTGACCTAGTGGAAGAATTTAGAAAGGCAAATTTGCGGATCTGGGGGCCGACCAAGGCTGCGGCGCATTTGGAATGGTCTAAAACTTTTTCAAAAGATTTCATGTATAAGCATAATCTACCGACAGCCAAATTTAAAATATTCAATAAATTTGAAGAAGCAAAAGATTACATTAGCAGGCAGTCATTTCCGATCGTTATCAAGGCAGACGGTCTAGCTTTCGGTAAGGGTGTAATCATCGCTCAAAATATTGAAGAGGCAAATACTGCACTTGAGGAAATCATGGTAAAGAAAATATTCGGGGATTCCGGCAATGAAGTAGTGATAGAAGAATTTTTAATCGGCCATGAAATTTCAATTCATGCTTTATCAGACGGCAGTAATTATAAGATCTTCCCAAGCTCGCAGGATCACAAAAGAATTTTTGAAGGGGACAAAGGACCCAATACTGGCGGAATGGGGGTAATAGGACCGCTTCCGTTTGTGAGCGGGGAGATGATGGAAAGGATAGAAAAGGAAGTGATAGCTCCCACACTGAAAGGCATGATGGATGATGGAGTTCCTTTTGAAGGAATTTTATATCCGAGCCTAATGCTGACTAAGGACGGTCCTAAAATTATTGAATTCAATACCCGTTTTGGTGATCCAGAATGCCAAGTTTACATGAGACTGCTCGACACGGACTTATTAGCAATTTTGAATGCCTGTGTTGATAAAAAATTAAATGAACAAGAAATAAAATGGAAAAATGTGTCCGCTTGTAATATTGCGCTCGCTTCCGGCGGATATCCGGAAAATTATGAAAAGGGGAAAATAATCACCGGTATTGATGAAGCGGAAATGCAACCCGACATCGTCGTCTTTCATGCGGGCTCTAAAATGGAAAATGGCAAACTTGTTACGAGTGGCGGGCGAGTGCTTGGAGTTTCAGCTATAGGCAATTCTCTTGAAGAAGCCCTTGCAAAAGCTTATAAAGCCATCGAAAAAATTTCATTTAGGGGCATGCAATACCGCAAAGACATCGGCCAATCTGCTTTAAAAACAGAAAAAATTTAATTTCTTAATATATCATATATGATAATCTAAGAAAATTATTTTCCCAAATGAAAAGCCGTTCCTCAGGCGGCTTTTCGGCGCAGCTCTAGAACGGCTTGATAGCGATTACTTACCTATATAGGCAAGGTAAGCATTTCCTTTGTTGTGAGGGAAATCTCTGAGAGAATGGTAGTGTAAGGGATTACATCCAAAATCCCACATGTCAATTATTGTAACAGAATTTTTTTGAAGGATTTCACTGATTTCCCTTCGAAGATTTGCCAGTTCTTCTTCTTTTTGCGCCTTTTTATAACCATTTCTTTTGATAATGTGTTGATACCTTTCGTTGATTATTTTCAAAACATTAATATCAGCAACATTGATAGGTTCAACGTGGCAAAAATATGAAATTAAAAGTTGAAGATTTGTTTCAATTAGGTACAGATTACTGGTCAACAAAATATCTTCGCCAGCATGTTGAATGAGTAACATAAAATCAATGAATTCTCCCACATCTTCTCCTATCTTCCTTTCAGACAGTTTTTCTGAACCACCACCAAAAAAGTATTTCATAATCCCTCCAATTTTTTATAGGTAGTACTATCCGCACCACCTGACATTATCCGCATATAAGATAACATATATTGACTGTTTTGTCAATATTTTCTGGTATTGTGCAAAGCAAGACCTCGCACAAATTAATTATCCCATTTGAAAAATTGATCTCGGTCTGGGCCTGTGCCGACGGAGATAATTTTTAGATCTAGGTCGGAGAGTTTACTTTTTATATATTTTAAATAAGAAACGAGCTCTTTGGATACTCTTTTTTTATCATTAACACCAAAGTTGGCATTGCCCCAGCCAGATATTTCTTCTGTAATTACATCGGTCACCTTATTTAGGTAAAGTGGAAAATCTTTCAAAACTTTATTGCTGCTTTTATACCCGTTGACAACTTTTATTTTATCACTTGGACAAATATCAGCCTTATTAATAAAAATCTTATTAGCTCCAGAAAGTTCTATGGCATAACGCAAGGCAAATAAATCAAGCCAACCGCACATTCTAGGCCGTCCAGTCGTCGATCCGAATTCACAGCCCGCATTTTGGAAAAGCTTTTCTAATTCAGGATCTTTAATTCTAGCAGGGAAGCTCCCACCGCCCACTTTGGTCGTATAAGCTTTTATCACACCATATACATTCCGCAGATAAGTGTGAGGAATGCCCAAACCCAAGCAAACGCTCGCTGGTAGGGTATTACTGCTTGTTACATTCGGATAATCTCCAAAATTAATATCTAGCATCACCGCCTGCGCGCCTTCAGCTAAAATATTTTTCCCTTCTTTAAGTCTTTTTTGTATAAAAGATGACAGATCGCAAATCTTAAGTTTTTTGATTTTTTTCACAGCTTCGAGCCATTTCTTTTTAGCCTCTTTAATTTTTTTAAGGTCAATTTCAAAACCATATTTTTCTTTATACATATTCAAAAGATTCATATGGAATTCTGACAAAATTAATTCTTTATTTTCAAAATCCGGCAATAATATGTCGCCGACGGAGAGCGCTCTTCTTGCTCGCGCATCACTGTAAACTGGCCCTATGCCTCTCGCTGTAGTGCCTATTCTTGTTCCTAGTTTTTGTTTTAATTTACCTCGACGATGCTCTTCCGCCTGGTCTAAAAAAGGATGCAGATATGAGACCAATTTTGCGCGATTGGAAATATAAAGACGGGGAGCAACATCGAAACCTAAACTTTTCAATTGAGAAATTTCTGTGACTAAAGACAGAGCATCAACCACCACGCCATTGCCAATATACAATTCTACTTTCTTGTGAAGACATCCGGACGGAACAATATGGCCAATGAAAGTGGTTTTGCCTAATTTGAGAGTATGCCCTGCATTAGCTCCGCCTTGGAAACGAGCGACAGCCCCATAAATACCACTAGATAAAAGTTGATCAATATTTTTACCTTTTCCTTCATCGCCCCATTGAAGACCTACGACTACATCTATAAAACCTCGCTTGCTTCCGATATGGGAAGTCAAGTGGGGTTTTATATTTTTAGATTCTTTTTTTCTAGACATTAAATTAATTTAAAATTATTTACTGTCCGATACTATAGTTAGGAGATTCTTTTGTAATTACGACGTCATGAGGATGACTTTCTTTTATACCAGCATAAGTAATTTTAACAAATCTAGCTTTATCTTGAAGAGTTTTTATATTGGGTGCTCCGCAATATCCCATACCAGCTCTTAGCCCTCCCACGAGCTGATAAATTACTTCCGACAACGATCCTTTGAAAGAAACTCTACCCACGATTCCTTCCGGTACAAGTTTTTTTATGTCATTTTCCATATCTTGGAAATACCTGTCTTTTGATCCGAGTTGCATAGCTTCAATAGAACCCATCCCGCGATATGCTTTATATTTTCTGGATTCAAAAATAATTACTTCGCCGGGGGATTCTTCAACTCCAGCAAATAGTGAACCAGCCATCACTGAGCTTGCCCCAGCTGCGATCGCCTTTGTGAGGTCTCCAGTGTGTTTTATACCCCCATCGGCGATTATGGGTATACCCGAACCCTTGATAGCCTCGGCTATTTCATACACGGCAGAAAATTGGGGAAAACCCACTCCTGCGATTATTCGAGTAGTGCAAATCGAACCTGGTCCAATGCCGACTTTTATCGCATCTGCTCCGGCTTTTACTAAATCCAAAGCTGCTTCCTTGGTAGCAATATTTCCAACAATGACTTCCAATTTAGGAAACTCTTTTTTAATTTTCTTCAGCATCTCGATCACTCCTTTTGAGTGGCCGTGAGCCGTATCAATGACAATTACGTCTACTCCATTTTGCAGAAGCGCTTTTACTCGCTCGGGTGTGTCATCTGACACTCCGACTGCCGCGCCGACACGCAAGCGGCCTAAATTGTCCCGAGAAGATTTCGGTCGAGATTTTACTTTCATTATATCTTTGTAAGTGATAAGACCAATGAGTCTGTTTTTACCATCAATCAATGGCAGTTTTTCAACTTTGTGTTCTGTCAGTATTTTTTCAGCATCTTTTAAATTCATACCCATACTTCCAGTAATCAAGTTTTCCTTGGTCATAACTGCGCTCACTCGAAGCTCTAGATTTTCCTGAAATCGCAAATCGCGATTGGTTAAAATTCCTTTTAATTCTTTATTTTCATTAATTATTGGGATACCGCCGATTTTATGTTCCTTCATAATAGCTAGAGCTTCACTCAATAATGAATCTTCTGTCAAAGTTATAGGGTCATGGATCATACCGCTTTCAGAACGCTTAACTTTACGAACCTCTTTTGCTTGTTTTTCTATATCCATATTTTTATGGATAATTCCTATGCCTCCTTCTTGAGCCATAGCTATGGCCATAGCGGCTTCAGTCACCATATCCATGGCAGCAGAAACAATCGGAACGCTAAGCGTAATTTTTTTTGTAAGCTTAGAAGAAATATCAACATTCCGAGGCAAGACTTCCGAGTATTGAGGCACGAGCAAAACATCGTCATACGTGAGGCCTTCTTTAAAATTTTCTCTTTGGATGTTTTTTCCAATTTTTGTTTTAATTTCGGTTATAATTTTTTTCGCTTTCAAAGCCATAATATATCGTGTATAATACCATACTATGAATGATATACAAATCTTGATTGTGGACTACGGGTCGCAATACACTTTAGTGATCGGCAGAACTTTACGCGAACTCGGAGTGCGAAGCATTATATTACCTCCAAATAAAGCAGACAGATGGCTCAAAAACAACACCCCAAAAGCAGTCATTCTCTCAGGTAGTAATTGGAGTGTTCACAATGAAGGAGCGCCAGGATTGCCAAAAAATCTAAACACTAGCGAAAAAAATGATAAATATTTAATTTTAGGAATCTGTTATGGTATGCAACTTTTAGCTCATCAAAATGGCGGAAAAGTCGAAAGGCCTCTTGCTCATCGTGAATATGGACCAACTCTAGTTACCTTAAACACAACTCATCCGCTTTTCAATGGAGTTCCTAAAAAGACGCAAGTCTGGGCAAGCCACGGAGATACTGTTACTAAACTTCCAAAAGGTTTTATCTCTATTGCCACTTCAGGCGGAATAAACGCCATGAGCAATAAAAATAATCGGGTGCTCGGAATTCAATTTCATCCGGAAGTGGCCGATACAAAAGAAGGTAAAAAAATATTGCAGAATTTCTTAGATATTGCTGACTGTAAGAAAGATTGGAATCCTTCAAATCTAATCCATGAAATTCAAAAAGAAGTTTTAAATATTGTAAAAAAGCCTGCCCGCCGTGGCGGGAATGAAAAAGTTATCCTGGGAGTTTCGGGAGGAGTAGATTCCACTACTTTAGCTGCCGTCCTCGCTCCAGTTTTAGGGAGTAGGCTCATCTGTGTCGCCATAGATACTGGAGGATTGAGAAAAAACGAAATTTTAGAATTAAAAAGTAATACTAAAAATGCTGGCATAAAAAACCTTAAGGTAATTTCTACTGAGAAAGAATTTATAAAAAATATCGGGAAAACTATTGATGGAGAGAGAAAAAGAGCTGAGTTTCGCACTGTATATCAAAGAATTTTTGAAGAACAAATTAAAAAAACCGGCGCAAAGTATATAATTCAAGGAACTTTAGCTACAGATATTATTGAAAGTGGGAAAGCAGGGAAGTCAGCAATGATAAAGACTCATCACAATGTAGGCCTTAATTGGAAAGTGGAAGACTTGCATCCTTTTAGAAATTTATTTAAATATGAAGTTCGAGAACTTGCTCGCGCACTTAAACTTCCAAAAAGTATTTCTGAACGTAATCCTTTCCCTGGTCCCGGTTTATTTTTAAGAATTGTCGGTACGCCAGTTTCAAAAGAAAAGCTTGACCTTGTGCGAGAAGCAGACAAAACAGTAAATGATATTTTAAAAAAATACGATGTTACAAAAGATATTTCCCAACTCATTGTCGCTCTTCTTGGGGTTAATTCCGTTGGCGTAAAAGGCGATGAAAGAGTTTACGGACATTCTCTTGCTATCCGTGCCGTGCAGACTGTGGATTTTATGACAGCTAAAGGCTATTACTTCTCGGAAGAAATTGTAAATGAAATCACAAATGCTCTCACAAAACATAAAGGTATTGTCCGTGTATTTTTTGATATGACCCCAAAACCTCCAGCCACAACGGAATTTGAATAAGAGAAATTTTATGCTATAATATATATATGAAAAATCATATATTATCTAAGTTTGTTAGTAAAAAACAAATTAAAAATGCTGTTTCAGCCTCTTCAAAAATAGAGGGGATTAGATTTGCTCGCGCCCAAAAAAACAACCTTATCATTAAAAAATTGCAAAAGTATGGCAGGGCATTCTCGTTATAATATTACAAACAAGAGTGCTGGTCTAGAAGGAGGAGTTTTGAAAAATAAGCTTGGTATTTCCAGTCAAAAAGAGCTAGAAGATGCTGAAACTATATTACTAGTAGATGCTTATGAGTTTTTTCTTTCAAAAGAGAATCGCGATATTGCGACATTTGATGTTAAATTTTTGTTTTCTATACATAAATATTTTCTTAGCACATTGTATGATTGGGCAGGGCGCAAAAGAGAAGTCGATATATCAAAGGGAAAAATGATGTTTGCTTCGGTTAACCACCTAGATTCATCTTTAAAATATTTAGATAAAATCTTGAAGGAAGATATTCCCAAAAAGCAAGATAAAAAAAATGACATAGCGTATAAAATTGCATTTATTCATAACGAATACAACGCAGTACATCCTTTTCGAGAAGGCAATGGGCGAACCATTCGATTGTTTTTAGATTTATTGGTTTCAAGTATTGGTTATGAAATGATAGATTGGAGCCCAAAATCAAAAAATGACTACATAAAAGCTTGTATTTTTGGTTCTATTGGAAATCATAAGCCTATGATAAATTTTATTCTTAAAAGATTAAGAAAAATTAAATGAAATCAGAAACAAAAATTTGCCAAAATTGCAATAATAAGTTTGTTGTAGAAAAAGAAGATTTCAATTTTTATGAGAAGATGAAAGTGCTGGCGCCAACTTTTTGCCCTGATTGCAGGTTTCAAAGAAGACTGCTTTTTAGAAACAATCGTGTTTTTTACAAGCGTGAATGCGCTTTATGTAAAAAATCATTATTGACTATATACCACAAGGATAGACCTTATACAATTTATTGTCGTGATTGCTGGCTTTCTGATAAATGGGATCCGATAACTTTTGGCCGTGATTATGATTTTTCGATTCCTTTTTTTGATCAATTTCATTCACTTCAAAAATCTGTTCCGAGAGTAAATCTTTACAGGGATAATTTTGTTTTGAGCGATTATTGCAATTACGGTTTGGATTTCAAAGAATGCTATTTATTATTCGGAGGAAAAGATAATGAAAGAGTATATTTTGGCAATCAAGTGGTGGAATCACAGGATTCCTTGGACGTCGCTTTTTCATCAAAAATAGAATTTAGTTATGAGATTTTTGAATCAACGCGTTTGAATAAAGTATTTTTTAGCCGTTACTCGCAAGAATGCATTGAAAGTTATTATTTAATAGACTGCAGAAACTGTATGTATTGTTTTGGCTGTATCGGGCTCATAAATAAACAATGTCACGTATTCAATGAACCATATTCAAAAGAAAATTATGAGAAATTTATAAAAGAAAATATTGGGAGTTATAAAAAACATTTGGAAAATATTCAAAAGCTAAAGGAGTTAGAATCAAAACTTCCCCATAGATATGCTCGGATTTATAAATCAGTTAATTCAGACGGGGATGATTTAAAGGAAGCTAGAAATGTCCACATGTCTTTCACTTCCGGCCAAGCAGAGGATTCAAAATATTTATTTTTTTGCAGACGGGGAACAAAAGATAGTTATGACACTTCTTTTCAAGGTTTTAAAGCAGAACTTATATATGAAGTTGCCCACGGTTTTGCCGGATCAAATACAGCCTTTAGTATTAGAAATTTAAGCAATCAAAATACTTATTACAGTGAGGAATGTCATAATTGTTTAAATATTTTCGGATGCGAGGGTTTGCGCAAAAAACAATATTGCATTTTAAACAAACAATACACAAAGGAAGAATATGAAAAACTCCTGCCAAAAATTATAGAGCATATGGAGAAAATGCCTTATAAAGATAAAAAGGGAATTATTTACAAATACGGAGAATTTTTTCCTTCAGAATTATCTCCCTTTGCTTATAATGAAACAATCGCGCAAGAGTATTTTCCACTAGTAAAGGAAGAAGCTCTAGATAAAGGATATTCTTGGCAGGATACGGAAGAAAGAAATTACAAAGTTGACATAGAAAATAAAAATATTCCAGACGATATTAATGAGGTAAAAGATGATATAGTGGGAAAAGTTATTGCTTGCGAACATGGCGGTAAATGCAAAGAGCAATGCACAGAGGCGTTCAAAATAGTTCCAGAAGAATTTAAATTTTATAAAAGAATGAATTTGCCTTTGCCTAGATTGTGTCCGAATTGTCGACATTATCAACGCATTAATTTAAGGAATCCGCTGAAACTCTGGCATCGAAAATGTATGTGCAAGGGTAGGGCTTCAGAAAATAATATTTACCAAAATTCTGCGAAGCATTTTCACGGAAATGATTCTTGTCCAAATGAATTCGAAACTTCCTATGCGCCTGGCAGACCGGAAATAGTTTACTGCGAAAAGTGTTACCAACAAGAAGTTTATTAATTACTTTACTTAACTAAAGTAGAAAAAATAGAGAAAATATGGAAAAAGATTTTGATAAATGGAATGAAATTAAAAAAGAATTGGATGTCAAGGAACAAAAATTCTTCTTTAAAGAAGGTGAAATTTGGTGGATGTCCGTAGGCTTAAATGTTGCTAAAGAGTCTTGTGGTAAGGGAATTATCTTCAGAAGACCTGTACTTATATTAAGAAAATTATCTAGTGATAGTTTCATCGGATTACCATTGACCTCAAAAAAGAAAATCGGTAGCTTTCTTCGTAATTGTCACCCCGCCGAAGCGGGGATCAGTGGGTAACCCCAAAAGTAACCTAATTATATAAAAATATATGGAAAAAAGTCAAGTACAAATCAAAAAAACAACACCTGAAGGAAAACAGGAAAGGCCACCAGTTCTGTATCACGGATCTACTGTTTTAAATATAGAGGAATTTGAACCTCGTGTTTGTATTTATAAAGTTCCTAGTGATAGTTTTGATTTAACTACAACAGAACAAACGGGAGAAACTTATGATTCGAAAGTTCCGGTTCGTCCGATAAGTTCTGAAAGATTTAATTCGGTTTCTGAAGCAATAAAAAAATTTGGTGGGGAAATTATTTTCAAATAAAGTAAATAAAATTATAAAAACAGTAATAAAAGAAAATAAAAAAAATGAATAAAAAAATTACAACGGCGCTTATTTCAGTTTTTAATAAAGATGGACTAGAAGAAATTGTTAAGCTTCTGGCCAAGCATAATGTAAAAATTATTTCGACCGGCGGGACTGCAGAATTTATTCGCAAGCTTGGCGTGCCAGTGACTGAAGTGGAAGAAATCACCAATTATCCTGCTTTATTTGGTGGTAGAGTAAAAACACTACAACCACAAATTTTCGGCGGAATTTTGAATCGCCGAGATAACGTTGACGATCAGAAAGAAAAGAAAGAACACAACATAGAGAATATTGATTTAGTAATCGTGGATCTGTATCCATTCGAAGAAACTTTAGAAAGATATGAAAACGAGCCCTCCTTCGCCAATGCTTCGACGGGCGAGGAAGAAATAATAGAAAAAATAGATATCGGCGGAATATCTCTAATTCGTGCAGCGGCGAAGAACTTTAATGATGTTGTAGTTATTCCTTCTAAAAATCAGTATCAGGAATTAGCAGAGATACTTAAAAAAGGCACAGAAACAACTTTAGAAGAACGTAAAAAATTTGCAGGTGATGCTTTTGAGGTGACGAGCGCTTACGACAATGCTATTCGTGCATATTTTCAAGGAAAAAAATTGCGTTATGGAGAAAATCCGCACCAGAAAGCTGAATTTATCGGGAATCTAGAAAAAAGTTTTATCCAACTTCACGGAAAAGAACTTTCCTATAACAATCTTATAGATACAGAGGCTGCCATTATGGCTGTTTATGATTTTAAAGATCCTGCTTTTGCTATCGTAAAACATATGAATACTTGCGGTCTAGCAGTTAGAGAAGAAGGGCATTTATTTGAAGCATATCAAGCAGCTTATAACGCAGATCCGCTTTCAGCTTTTGGTGGAATTTTGGCATCCAACAGAACCATAGAAGAAGACATTACTAAGCTTATCAAAGAACAAAAACTTTTCGTAGAAGTAATCATCGCGCCAGACTTTTCTAAAGAAGCGCTCGATATATTAATGGAGAAAAAAGATTGCAGAATTTTGAAATGGCAGAAACCAATCCTTGCACAAAAACAAAACCGAACTTGTTTTACCGGAATTCTTTCTCAAGATCGAGACACGCATATTGAAACTGAAGAAGATTTAAAAGTAACAACAAAACGTGAACCGACGGATCAAGAAAAAAAAGACTTGCTTGTAGCTGCAGTAATTACAAAACATTTAAAATCTAATTCTATTGCTTTAGTAAAAGATGGGACGCTTTTAGCGATGGGTTGCGGGCAAACTTCTCGCATTGATGCCTTAAAGCAAGCTGTCGATAAAGCTAAAAAATTTAATTTTTCTCTCAAAGGCGCAGTGATGTCCTCTGAAGCATTCTTTCCATTTCCTGATTGCGTAGAGTTAGCAGGAGAAGAGGGTGTAAGCGCGGTAATTCATCCTGGAGGCTCGAAAAATGATCAAGCATCGATTGATATGGCGAATAAATATAATATGGCGATGGTAACGACTGGCTTTCGACATTTTAAACATTAAAAATTAGTTCTAATAAATTACGAAATATAAACTTTTCTTCGGTACGGAATTTTTGAAGCTTAAAAATTCCTGAAGTTCTCGGCTCGTCAGCCTCGAAACCCCTTCGAAAAGTTATATTTCGTAATTTTGAAAAATGTGATAAGATAATTTCATGAGTAAAAAACCTATTGTCGGCATAGTTATGGGTTCGGATTCAGATTTGGAGGTAATGGCAGAAGCAGGGAAAATACTCGGAGAATTTAATGTGCCTTTTGAGATGACAGTGGCTTCTGCGCACCGAAGCCCTGATTTGGTTCATAAATATACAGTGAGCGCAAAAGCTCGCGGATTAAAAATCATCATTGCAGGCGCAGGCGGAGCAGCGCATTTGGCAGGAGTGATCGCCTCTCTCACGACTCTGCCTGTCATCGGCGTGCCTATTAAAACTAAAAATTTATACGGCCTTGATTCAATTCTTTCTACGATAAATATGCCTTCGGGAATACCTGTAGCGACTGTCGGCATTAACTCTGCAAAAAATGCAGGGTTGCTGGCGATTGCCATGCTTGCAATAAATGATAAAAATTTAGAAAAGAAATTGATTGCTTATAAAGATAAAATGAAGATTGCAGTTAAAATAAAAGGTGAGAAACTTTTAAAAGTTGGATATAAAAAATACCTAAAAAAATAAAATGAGTGACTTGTACAAACAAGCTGGTGTAAATATTGAAGCTGGAAATGAAGTCGTAAAACGAATAAAAGAAAGCGTGGCGAGCACTCACACTAATGCTGTACTTACAAACATAGGACACTTTGGCGGACTGTATGATCTGGGAGAAATTTTAAAATCTTACAAACATCCAATCTTAGTCCAAAGTATTGATGGTGTAGGGACAAAACTATTAGTGGCTAGAATGGTAAACAAATATGATTCCGTAGGTGAAGATATAGTTGGGCATAGTTGTGGAGACATCCTCGCAATGGGAGCTCGACCGGTCACATTTTTAGACTATGTAGCAAATGAAACACTTGTTCCAGAAGAAATGGAGCAGATGGTCTCAGGTATGGCAAAGTCTTGCAGGGAAGCAGGAGTTTCTATCATCGGCGGTGAAACCGCTGAAATGCCCGGAGTATACATAAAAGGAGAACATGACATCGCTGGATGCATCACTGGCATAGTAGAAAAAGATAATATAATAACTGGAGAAAAAATTAAAGAAGGAGATGTCGTCTTTGGGCTCGCTTCTTCTGGATTGCACACAAATGGATTTTCTTTGGCAAGAAAATTAATTTTTGAAATTGCTAAGCACAACGTCAATGAAAAAATTCCCGAACTTGGTATGACTGTGGGCGAAGCGCTTTTACAAGTACACACTAATTACACCAGACCGATATTGGAAATTCTGGATTCCGGAGTTGAGATAAAAGGAATCGCGCATATAACTGGCGGAGGATTTATGGAAAATATTCCTCGCATCCTTCCTAAAAATCTTGATGCAGAAATCCAAAAAGGTTCATGGCCAGTTCTTCCCATTTTTCCTTTCTTACAAAAAATTGGTAATGTTAGTGAACAAGAAATGTATACCGCCTTCAATATGGGAATTGGAATGGTTCTGGTTTCGGAACTATCAGAAAAAACAAAAATTACAGAAATTTTTAAAAAATATCCGAATTTTAAAATATATGAAATTGGTAAAATTATTAAAGGAGAAGGAAAAGTAATTTTAATATAAATAAATGAATATTTTAGAAAAAACGGATTTCAAAAACTTGGGAGAAAAATATGTCGGTAAGGTGAGAGACGTGTATACCCAGGATGATAAAGTAATTTTAATTTCTACAGATAGGTATTCCGCTTTTGACCGCAACCTTGCGTTGATACCTTGCAAAGGACAGGTGCTGACCCAGGTTAGCCGTTTTTGGTTTGAAAACACAAAGGATATCGTGAAAAATCATGTAATAGATTTTCCAGACCCGAATGTAGTGGTAGGCAAAAAGTGTAAAGTTTTTCCTGTAGAAGTCGTACCGAGAGCGTTCATTACCGGAGTTACAGGAACCTCCCTTTGGACTTTATATCAAAGAGGTCAAAGAGATTTCGGAGATTTTGTTTTACCTGATGGTATGAAGAAAAATCAGAGATTGGATAAAGTCGTCTTGACGCCTACCACCAAACACGAAGAGCACGACCGACCGCTTTCAAGTAGAGATATAATCGATGGCGGGTATATGACAAAAGAGCAATGGGAAAAAATTGCTGATATTTCTTTAAAATTATTCAAACGCGGAGAAGAAATTGCATTAGCTCACGGTTTGATTTTAGTAGATACGAAATACGAATTCGGCTTGGATGAAAATAATGAAATAGTATTGGTGGATGAAATTCACACTCCGGATTCTTCTAGATATTGGCAAGCAAATTCATACCAAGGCAAGATAGACCAAGGCTTAGAACCGGAAAATTTTGATAAAGAATTTTTGCGTTTATGGTTTAAAAATAATTCCGACCCTTATAAAGACAAAATTTTGCCGGAAGCACCGATCGAAATGGTAAAAGAATTATCCAGCCGATACATCCGAATTTGCGAACAAATTACCGGTATTCCTTTTAAAGTCGAAATAGGGGATATTGCAAAAAGAATTGCAAGTAATTTAAAAAAATACGAAATAAAAAATGAAATATAAAACAATAGAAAATTCCATAAACCCACTTGATGGAAGATATTTTGAAAAGACTCGCGCACTGGTACAGTATTTTTCTGAGGAAGCATTGATGAAGTACCGAGTAAAAATAGAAGCAGAATATTTAATTGCTTTATCAGAGAATAAAATATTTCGTAAGTTTTTGCCAAACGAAATAAAAATAGTTAAAAATCTTTACGAAAAATTTGATGAGATTTCATATAAAAAAATAAAAGAAATAGAAAGGGCGACCAATCATGATGTAAAAGCAGTTGAATATTTTATAAAAAATGAACTTTCAAAGACGTCTTTAAAAGACAGCATAGAATGGGTGCATTTTGCCCTTACTTCCGATGATACAAACAATCTTGCTTATGGATTAATATTGAGCGAATCTGTCGCAAATGTCTTGATGCCTGCGTTAAAAGAAATAAATAAGGAACTCGAGCTTTTGGCTAAGAATCATAAATATTTACCTATGCTTGCGCGTACTCATGGTCAGCCGGCAAGCCCCACCACTTTCGGCAAAGAAATAAATGTGTTTGCTTCCAGGCTCGGACGAGGTTTGGATCATTTGCTCGGGCAAAAAATAATGGTAAAAATGAGCGGTGCTTCCGGAAATTATAATGCGCATGCAGTAGCTTTTCCAAAAATCGATTGGGTAAAATTTTCCGAAGATTTCATCAAAGATTTAAATAAAGATTTAACATTCAAACTTGAATTAAATTCAGTCACAACCCAAATCGAACCTCATGATTCTTATATTGAGCTGTTTGATCGTTTCAAGAGAATGAACAACATGCTTATCGATCTCAATCAAGATATGTGGAGATATATTTCCGACAATTGGATAACTCAAAAAGTGAAGGGAGGGGAAGTCGGCTCTTCAACTATGCCCCATAAAATAAATCCTATCGATTTTGAAAATAGCGAGGGGAATCTCGGCTTAGCCAATGCGCTTTTTGAATTTTTTGCTAGAAAATTGCCTATTTCTCGTCTACAACGGGATCTTTCGGACTCTACTGTGGAACGCGCTTTTGGTACGGCTTTTGGACATTCATATGTAGCTTATACTTCACTCCTTAAGGGACTTAGTAAAATTACTATAAACGAAATTAAAATAAAAGAAGATCTTAACAATCATCCGGAAGTAATTACTGAGGCGATCCAAACTATTCTGCGACGTGAAGGTGTGGCTATGCCGTATGAAAAATTAAAAGAACTGACTCGTGGTAAACAAATAACCCTCGCAGATATTCACGAATTTATAAAATCCCTAGATGTAAATGAAAAGATCAAAAAGGAACTTTTAACAATCACTCCGGAAAATTACACCGGTCTTGCTTCCAAACTCGCTTCAAAGTAATAAAAATGCAAAGTGAAACAAAAATCTGTCAAAATTGTAAAAAAGATTTTACGATAGAATCGGAGGATTTTAAATTTTACCAAAAAATAAAAGTACCTCCTCCGACTTTTTGCCCAGATTGCCGTTTACAGCGTCGTTTTGTTTTTCGAAACGAGAGAACCCTTTACAAAAGGACTTGCGACGGAAGCGGTAAAAATATTATTTCTGTTTATTCTTTAGATAAACCCTTTAAAGTTTATGAACGCGACTATTATTGGTCTGATAATTGGGATGCTTTATTTTATGGAAGACAATACGATTTCTCTAAGAATTTTTTTATCCAATTCAAGGAATTACAAGAGAAAGTTCCTAGGATAAATTTAAATGCTAACTTTGTTCACAATAGTGATTATTGCAATTATGTTGGCGATGTTAAAAATTCTTATCTTTGTTTCGGATCCATCGCTATTGAGGACTGTATGTATGGGTCTCCCTATGAATCAAAAAATTGCGTTGATACTCATCTAGCGCGAGAATGTCAATTTTGTTACCAATGCATAGATTGCGAAAAATTATCAAATTCTATATTTGCTCAAGAATGTTCCAATTCTTTTGACCTTATTTATTGTTTTGACTGCAAAAATTGCCAAGATTGTATTGGTTGTACAGGACTGCGCAGTCAAAAATATCACATTTTCAATAAAGCATATTCTAAGGAACAATATCTTGAAAAGAAAAATGAGTTGCTTAAAAATGGAAGAGAAGGACTAAGAAACATTCAAAAAGAATTTCTAAAAATCAAAGGAAATGTTCCGCATAAATTTGCCATAGAAATACAGTGCAAAAACGTGACTGGAAACAACATCGTTCAATCAAAAAATGTTCACAATTGTTTCGACGTTAAAAAATGTGAAGATGAAAAATATTGTATGCGAATGATTGATGGTCGCAATGTTTACGATACAAATTATTGTGAATTTATGGAGCTTACTTATGAATACATATCATTTTGGAAAAATACTAATACAAAATTTTCAAATACTTGCGGTGAATCTGATGAACTTTCTTATTGTGATTTTTGTTATGTATGTTCAAATTGTTTCGCCTGCGTCGGTCTCCGCAACAAATCCTACTGCATCCTAAACAAACAATACACCAAAGAACAATACGAAGAATTAGTCCCTAAAATTATAGAGCATATGAACACTATGCCCTACATAGATAGTAAAGGTAGAATATACAAATACGGAGAGTTCTTTCCAACAGAATTAAGTCCTTTCTGCTACAACGAAACCATTGCTCAAGAATACTTTCCTTTAACTAAAGAAGAAGCTTTAAAACAAGGTTACAAATGGAAAGACACCGAAGAAAGAAACTATAAAATCGAAATCAACAACAAAGATCTTCCGGATAATTTTGCCGACACAAAAGAAGAAATAATCGGTAAGGTTATAGAATGCGAGCACAAAGGGAAATGCAATGATCAATGCACTGAAGCCTTTAAGGTTATAGCCGAGGAATTTTCTTTTTACAAAAGAATGAATTTACCTATCCCGAAACTTTGTCCAAATTGCAGACATTATCAACGTATCGCTCAAAGAAACCCATTTAAGCTCTGGCATAGACAATGTATGTGTGATAAGGAAGATCATATCCATACTGGTAAATGTGAAGTTGAATTTGAAACCAGTTATGCCCCAGATCGGCCTGAAATAGTGTATTGTGAAAAATGTTATCAGCAGGAAGTGTATTAAAAACGACTAGGTCAGACCTAGTCGTTTTTGCATATTTTGTATTTTGAAATAAAGCGTGTAATATAAGATTATGTTACTTAGAGTTTTGGCTTTTTTTTTGCTTTTGCTTTCAATACTTTTCATGCCTTGGTGGGTATCTGCAATTTTGGCATTAGGAGGCATGATTTATTTTAATAAATTCTTCGAAGCAGCTGTTCTATTTCTTTTATCAGATTTGCTTTTTGGAGCAAAAGAAGCGAAATTCAACAATATGATTTTTGTTTCTTTTATTATGACAGTAATTATTTTCATAATCGTAGAAATTATGAAAAAGAAGTTAAAGTTTTACCCCGCATAAAACCGAACATGATCACCAGAATAATTAAAAAAAATAAATTAAAAAATAAAAATTCCTTCGTAGAGCCAGATGAAATTTTCCTAGACTCAAAAAATTTGCAGAATTTTGATCGCCAGCAATTTGAGGGGCGAATAGAGCGCCCGATCTCCAAAAAAACTATTTTAGTGCTGGGTATTTTGTTTTTATTTTTTTCTGGGATTTTTGGAGCTCGCCTAGTCTATCTGCAAATACAAAAAGGTGAGTCGTATTTTAACCGAAGTCAAAACAATATGTTTGAAAAGACTCTTATTTTTGCCGACAGGGGGATAATTTATGATCGAAATAAAAAGGAGTTGGCCTGGAACGAAAAAGGAGATCTTGGAATCAATCCACCTCTTGAAGAAAACAAAATCGCAAATCCTCCTGCTCGCGCATATTTATCTCCTGGATTTTCGCATCTTTTAGGATATGTGAGCTATCCTTCGCAAGACAACACTGGGAATTTTTGGCAAAGTAAATTTATAGGAAAAGATGGATTGGAAAAAGAATACAACGATACTCTTGAGGGCGAAAATGGAGCAACAATAGTGGAAACTGATGCTTTCGGTAAAATTTATTCAGAAAATATTGTAAATACTCCCAAACAAGGAAAAGATTTAGTAACTACGATCGACGCTCGAATTCAAGGAGAACTATTTAATCTTATTAAAAATCTTTCAGCTAATAGAACCTTTTCAGGCGGATCAGGGGTGATAATGGATGCTACAAACGGAGAGATCCTAACCACTACCAGTTTTCCTGAGTATAATTCTGAGATTTTATCTCTTGGAAAAGATGTACAGACGATAAATAGTTACTTAACGGATAAAAGGAAAGTTTTTCTGGATAAAAATATCTCAGGACTCTATACCCCTGGGTCTATCGTGAAGCCATTTTTTGCCTTAGGAGCTCTGACTGAAGGAGTGATTGATCCATATAAAAAAATTCTTTCTACGGGTTCTATTTCTATTCCAAATCCTTATTTTCCTGACCAAAAGACTGTTTTTAAGGACTGGCAAGTAAACGGCTGGACTAATATGATGGAAGCCTTGGCAGTATCTTCGGATGTATATTTTTATGAAATTGGGGGAGGATTTCAAGATCAAAAAGGGCTTGGAATAGCAAATATTGAAAAATATGCCAAGCTTTTTGGCTTTGGAGACAGGTCTGGAATCGACTTGCCAGATGAAAAAAAGGGGACAATCCCGAGTCCGCAATGGAAAGCTTTGAATTTCAAAAATGACCCTTGGCGCATTGGAGACACTTATCACACCGCCATCGGACAATATGGTTTCCAAGTGACTCCGATGGAAATGGTTCGCGCCGTAGCCGCTATAGGAAACGGGGGGACAATGCTGACTCCGCATTTAATTCTCGGAGACACAGAAAAGGAAAATCAAAAAACTTTGCTAAATTTAAACAAAAATTATTTTGACACCATCCACCAAGGAATGAGGCTTGCTGTTACATCTGGAACTGCAAAATCACTCAACGTTAATTTTACCCAAGTCGCTGCAAAAACCGGTACCGCGCAAGTCGGCCTCGCAAAAAATAAAGTGAACTCCTGGGTCATCGGCTTTTTCCCTTACGACAATCCCAAATACGCTTTTGCAATAATGATGGAGAATGGGCCATCTTCAACAGGCAGTGGCGCCGCTGCATCTATTATGGGCCAGCTTCTAAACTGGATGTCTGTAAATACCCCAGAATATTTTAAATAAACATTTTAAATCTAACAAACAAAACCCTATCTTTACAGATAGGGTTTTGTTATATATAATATACAAATGTTTTCTTGGCTTAAAAAACATTTTATTCCACACGAAGGAAATAATCATCGCCCGCATATCTTGCGGGATGTGAGCACTCGCAATATCGTCGCGATTATTATTTTATTTGAGCTCTTCACTTTCTTAATCCCGACACTCACGCATCTAAACACCAAAGGGGGCATGGCCACTGTCTTGCCCGCAGTTTTGGATGATCTTACAAATATTGAACGACAATCTCAAAATCTTCCGACTTTAACCGTGAGTCCGATTTTAAACAAGGCAGCCGAAATGAAAGCAAATGACATGGCGACAAAAAGCTATTTCTCCCACACCAGTCCTGAAGGAAAAACCCCTTGGTATTGGCTCATGCAAGTCGGTTACAAATACCAATACGCGGGTGAAAACCTCGCTATTAATTTTAGCGACTCCAGAGATGTTACGAATGCGTGGATGGCGAGCCCTACCCACAGAGCAAATATCGTAAAAGGGAACTACACAGAGATAGGCACAGGAATCGCAAAAGGCATTTATCAAGGCAGAGAAACAATATTCGTGGCACAAGTATATGCAAATCCTTTACCAGAAACAGTAACTCAAAACCAGCCCCAAAAAACAACTACAAAAATAACAGTAACAACACCTAAGGTTGCAAACACAAAAGAACCAGCAAATGTTCTCGGAACAGAGACCGTAGAAAATGTAGAAAATACCCCTAACAACGCTATTCTAAATACCACAACAAATCCAATTCAAAATCCTACTTTCTGGCAAAAATTATTGGCTTCGCCTCGCAACACTACCAATATAATTCTTTACGTTATTTTTGGAATAATTTTTATTGCATTGCTTTTATATATTATTCTAAAAATGAAAAATCATCATATTGATTTAATAACAAATGGCTTAATCGTTCTGGCTATTATCGGGGCAATTTTTTCTATAAACTATTATTTAAGCCATCACAATATGATAATCACTCAAAGTTTAGATTATTCAATTCAGAACTAGACTTTTTTGTGTTACAATTATATTAATGAAGAAATATATTATTACATTAATTTTTCTTTTCGTTGTACTGATATCCACTTTGGTTTTTTACTATAAATTCGATCCGTCTCTGCTCACTAGGATTTCTTTTTATTTGAGCCTGGCGAACCCTTCTATGCGCATAGTCAGGGTGGAGGAGGGTCTGCGCAAAGAACAAGTGGCGCAGGTGGTGGCAGACAAGCTCAATTGGAACACGCAGGAAAAAGAGGATTTTATTAATGCAAGCGTGGAGGGCTATTATTTCCCAAAAACTTATTTAATCTACAAGGATGACGATCCTTCTACGGTCAAAACAACGATGCTTGACGAATTTAATAAACAAGTAAGTACCGTTAAAAAACCAAAATCCAAACAAATAACCAATGAAGACACTGTCATCAAAATCGCTTCTATCATCCAGCGGGAAGCGGGGAGTAAAGATGATATGGCTTTGATTTCCGGAATAATTTGGAATCGTATTTTCAATGGAATGAAACTGCAAGTAGACGCGACTTTGCAATATGCCAAGGGTAGCGAAGAAGATGGATGGTGGCAAAATGTAACCTCTGAGGATAAAAAAATAAACTCTTCATACAATACTTACCTCTATGCTGGACTACCGCCCGGACCTATCGCAAACCCAGGCCTGGCTGCCATCAATGCTGCCTACAATCCGCAAAAAACCAATTGTCTTTTTTACTTGCACGATAAAAATAGAAAAATCCACTGCGCGGCAACTTACGAACAGCACAAAAAAAATATAGATGCTTTTTTGAAATAATGGGCTTGCATATATTCGTCTTTTACTGATACAATATGCTTATGAAAAAAGTGCGCATATTTTTGTTTTTAGGTATTTGGATAACGATATTGCCATATTTAGGTTTTCCATATTCATGGAAAGATGTTTTAACTACTCTTTCTGGGCTTGGGCTAGTTTATTTAGGTTATATTCTGTGTAAAGAACCAAAAATTAAAGAAATAAAAATGGAAAAAACTTTTGACAATTTTAAAGAAAACGATTTCAGAAAAGAAGAAAATATATAATATAATGCAAAAATTCGCTGATTTTTTAAAAACAAGACGTGTCGCTTTCACTATTTTAATAGTTTTTTTGTTTATGATTACTTTCATCGGAGGCGTGTATGTCGGCGACTCAAACAGACCGGAGATAGATAAGGTCATAGGTATTTCCAATAAAGAAACCCAGGTCATAACAAAAACAGACTTTGCCCCATTTTGGAAAGTTTGGAATATCATTAATGAAAAGAGTCCGTCTGTAGGTAAAACTACTGACCAAGACAAGGTCTACGGAGCTATTGGAGGGCTTGTAAGCTCGTTAAACGACCCATACAGCGTATTTTTTAATCCAGACGAGACAAAGTCTTTTGAGGAAGAAATTGCCGGTAATTTTGATGGTATTGGCATTGAAGTAGGATTAAAAGATAAAATACTCACGGTTATCGCTCCGCTCAAAAATACTCCCGCTTATCAGGCAAATATAAAATCCGGCGATAAAATTCTTAAAATTGACTCAACTATGACTTCTAGCTTAAGTATTGACGAAGCAATTAAATTAATAAGAGGGCCAAAAGGAACGGCAGTTACGCTCACAATTTTGAGAGAGGGAAGCGACAAACCGGAAGAAATAAAAATTGTGCGAGATACTATAAACATACCAACCTTGGATACGGAAAAAAGAACCGATGGGATTTTCGTAATAAAACTTTATAGTTTTTCTGCCAATTCCGCCAATCTTTTCCGCAATGCCATGAAGAAATTTTCAGAATCTGGTTCAGACAAACTTTTGCTTGATTTGCGAGGAAATCCTGGTGGATATTTGGATGCCGCTGTGGATATGGCAAGCTGGTTCTTGCCAAGCGGAAAAACCGTCGTGACTGAAGACTACGGCAATAATAGAAAGGCGGAGATCTTTAGAAGCAAGGGTTATAATATTTTTAATGACAAATTGAAATTTGTAATTTTGATAGACGGCGGTTCAGCTTCGGCTTCTGAAATTCTGGCTGGGGCTATGCAAGATAACAAAAGGGCAAAATTAGTAGGAAGTCAAAGTTTCGGCAAGGGATCAGTACAAGAAGTCGTCGACGTGACTCCAGATACGATTTTAAAAATTACCGTGGCAAAATGGCTGACTCCTAATGGAACTTCCATCTCTGAAAAGGGTTTAACGCCGGATTACCCTGTGGAAATAACTCAAAAAGATTTAGATACAAAAATAGATCCACAAATGGATAAGGCAGTAGAATTATTGTTAAAATCATGAAAGTAATATTTTTAAAAGACGTACCGAGAGTAGGAAAAAAATATGTCATTAAGGACGTCAATGACGGATACGCTTTGAATTTTTTGATTCCAAGAAAGCTAGCAGAAATGGCGACTCCAAACGCGATCGCTCAACTGGAAAAGAAAATGAAAAATATCAGAATAGAAAGAGAAACTCAGGAAAGCCTTCTCTTGAAAAATTTGGAAGAAATAAAAGGGAAAATCGTCACCATAAAATCTAAAGCGGATGAAAAAGGGCATTTATTTTCCGGAATAAAAAATAAGGAAATCATAAAAGAAATGAAAGCTCAACACGGAGCTGAGATCAGCGAAGAATCCATTGTGTTAGAAAAACCGATTAAAGAAATAGGGGAGTTTGAAATCCCAATTTCTGTAAAAGATAAAAAGTCTTATTTTAAACTAAAAGTAGAGAAAGCTTAAGATACTACGTTTACTAATTTTTTAACCGCAGTTTTGCCGTTGAAAGATGTTTTGCGTTTAGTGCCAAATTTTACTATCCCGTCTTTAATAGCGAAAAGGGTATGATCTTTGCCTGTAGATACGTTTACACCAGCCATTATAGCTGTACCTCGTTGACGAACGATAATAGACCCAGATTGAGCCTTTTGGCCATCTGTAAGCTTTATGCCAAGGTATTGTGGATTTGAATCTCTTAAGTTTTTCGCGGTTCCGCCCGCCTTTCTATGTGCCATGTTGTTTTATGTTATACTTTATAAGTAATAATATGAGTCTACACAATTCCCAAGAAAAAATCAACCCCGTTAAAGACCGCGAGGGCTCGCAGCGACCCTCTGTCTTTAACGGGGTCAAGCAATTCATAGAAAGCGAAAAGGGGAAGGATATTTTAGTAGTTGTTATTGTAATTCTAGTGGGCATAGGGTCATTTGAGCTAGGTAGACTATCAAAGAAAAACAGCCAGAAAGGCCTAAAAATCGAATATACGAACCCAATTACGGGCAAAACGGCTAATGTTCTATCTGCGTTCATAAATAGCGAAAATAGGGCACCAGCTGAAAATAATACAAATAATTCAGGAAAAAATTTCTTTGCTTCAAGCAAGGGAAGTAAATATTATTCTCTAGGTTGTTCTGCTGGGAAAACTATCAAACAAGAAAACAGAGTTTACTTTACAACAGGGGAAGAGGCGCAAGCGGCCGGATATACGCTTTCTACCTCGTGTAGGTAATAAAAGTTATACAATATCTGGTCATAATAATATGTTATTTATTATCAAGCTCCTTTCCTCCATGAAACTTTTCATGTATATCTCTAAGCCCCTTGTTTGTTACGTGGGTATAAATCTGCGTCGTAGCAACATTCTTATGGCCTAGAAGCTCTTGCACACTTCGTAAGTCAGCCCCATGGCTCAAAAGATCGGTAGCATAGCTATGGCGAAGCGTATGTGGCGTAACTTTTTTTGAAATTCCTGCAAGTATTGCACATCTTGAAATCATTTTCTGTATTGAGCGGGGAGTAAGTCTGTGATCATCATCTATATCTTTTCCGCGATGATTTATGAATAAGGGCTTCTTCTGAACATCTTTTCTTGACGCTAGGTAAATCCTAAGCCATAGAGCCGCGCGAGGAGAAATAAATATAGTTCGTATGTGTTTCCCTTTTCCAACAATAGAAAGCTCAAATGTACGTTTTGTATCCTTATCTTTCAAAAATGACATCTGATCAACATTTAATGCTACTAATTCAGAAATACGCATACCAGACGAAAAGAATAGTTCCATGATTGTGCGATCGCGAAGACCAATAGAAGTTTTTATATCAGATGTTTTTAGCATTTCTTCAATGTCGCGAACTTCAAGAAAAGAAATAGTTTCATCTGTTTTTTGTTTAGCTAATTTAACCTTAGAAGAGGAAAGTGTTTCTATATCACGATCAGCAAGAAAATCAAGGAGAGCGCGTACCGCTATAAGATAATAATTTTGAGATTTCTTACCCAAATATTCGCCAGAACGCGTTTTATAGCTTCGAGCTAAATATAACCTATAATCCCAAATATGGTTTGCGGTTAATTCATGTGGCTTCAAGTCTTCATTATTATTTTTCTTTAGCCAATCAGTAAATAATTTAAGATACTGCTCATAATTGCGTTGTGTATTATTAGATAATCCTTTTTCAATTTCACAGTAATCAAGAAAGGGGAGAATATATTGGGATATTGGTTGAGTGACATTTTTGCTGTTCATAAACAATAGTATACTAGTTCGCACAATATATGTAAAGCGAACTTATCCACATAATAATAAATATATGTTGTATTTAACTTATCTTACTACGCTTTGAAATAATGATTTAAACCAATCAAAAGCTCCCTTTAGCCAATTTATGATTTCAGCCCAAGTAAGATTAAAATAATTCAAAATATCAGATACAGTGAGATGAAAATAATTCATTAAAAGCAAAACTATAATAAGAAGAATAATTATTTGTAAAAAACCGCCCTGTTTATTTTTTGAAATATTTTTCATACTTGTATTTTATCATAGTTGATTGTTATAATAAACATATATGAAAACATTTATACATTTTATCGTTTCGACGATAGCAATATTAATAACAGCTTATATCTTGCCCGGAGTGCATGTCAGCGGATTATTGGCAGCCTTTGTTCTAGCTGTCGTTCTTGGAGCCATTAATCTTATCTTGCGTCCGATACTTATATTTTTAACTTTGCCTATCACAATCTTCACCCTCGGTCTTTTTGTTTTAGTTATAAATGGATTGTTGGTCATGCTGGCAAGCTACATCGTCCCAGGGTTTACAGTGGACAGTTTCTGGTCTGCGTTTTTATTCGGTATTGTCCTTGCAATCATAGGCTGGGTCTTGCAAGTATTTGAGAAAAGAGAATAATTACGAAACATAACTTTTCGCAGGGGTTTCGAGCGCGACGGCGCGAGAACTTCAGGATTTTTCAAGCTTCGAAAAATCCGTACCTAAGAAAAGTTTATGTTTCGTAATTCACGATTCTTAAACTCTAAACGGATTAAAATCTGTGTCTTTGTCGTAATAATCTTCGCCCTCTTCCCTCTTTAGGAATTTCACAACTTTATAAGTAGCCGGCGTAAACAGCACCTCCACTGCAGTTTTGAATATATAATTGGAAATTATTAAGGTAAAAAGCAAAGAATTAGGAAGGACGCCAAGGAAAGCTATCGAAATAAAAAGAGTGCTGTCTATCAGCTCTCCGATGAGAGTTGATCCTATTGTTCTAGTCCAGAGCCATTTACCATTAGTCCATATTTTCATTTTGGCTAAAACATACGAATTAGAAAATTCCCCACAGAGGTAGGCTATTAAACTTGCTATCACAATTCTCGGTGTTAACCCTAAAATGGCATCATACGCAGCTTGATTATCCCAACCTACTGCAGGAGGAAGTTTGCCCACTATTATAAAAATAACTGACATCAATAAAGCCATAAAAAATCCAAGCCAAATAACGCTTCTCCCTTTTTTATAACCATAAACTTCGGTTAATATATCTCCAAAGATATAAGAAAGAGGAAAAAGCAAAGTTCCCCCATCAAAAGTAAACAAACCAAAATCTAAAATCTTTGTCGAAGCAACATTAGAAATTAATAAAATAGAAACAAAGAAAACACTGATCACTCCAAGATATTTATAATTTTTTTGATTTGTTTGCATAAAATTAGAGAGGCAAAGAAATTGAAAAAGTAGTGCCTTTGCCTTCTTTTGATTTGACAGAGACCTTATAACCATTTTGTTCTGCAAGATTTTTTACCAAATAAAGACCCAATCCTGAACCATTGCTTTTGATTTCAGAAACATTTTTTGCTCGAAACATTTTTGTAAATATTTTGTCTTGATCTTTTTTCGGAATACCAATACCATTATCCGTAACTTGTATTATAGCATTATTACTAGTTTCTTTTGCAAGTAGAGTTATCTGACCGTTTAGTCTCGAATATTTAATAGCATTTGAAAGAAGATTTTCAAGAATTATTCTAAAAACTCTTCTGTCTAAGTTTAGAGTAGGAAGATTTTTATCATATTTCTTCTTAAAACGGACTTTCTTGTGATTAATTTGAGGCAATACTGCTTCGGCTATTTCTTCTATCTCCTCGAATAATTTTACCGGTTTCGGCTTTATTTCAAATTTACCCATTTCTATACGGGAAATATTTAAGAATGTTTGAACCATCTCTGTCATATTTTTCACCTCTTTAAAAATGCTTTTCAAATATTTTCTATTCTCCTTATTTATATCCCCTACCACATTTTTCATCAGCATTTCTGTGGTTAAAGAAATAGTAGTGAGCGGGGTTCGTAATTGATGTGCTGCTAAAGATAAAAATTCATCTTTCGCTTTATTTATCTCTTTTTCATTGGTGATGTCGCGCCAAACTCCGATCGCTCCCCTGACACTGCCATCTATTACGAGCGGTGCAGAACTAATAGATAAAGGAATTAGGCGTTTACTTTTTTTATTAGCCAAATAAAAGGTAGCAGATTTTGCGACTGACGAGAATTCTTTTCTTTTTTCTGCATCGAGCGCTATATATATAGGCCGTTTGTCCCGTGGCACTCTTCTCTTAAACTCATCAAAAAAAGGGATACTTTCATCCAGATCATGGTGTAATAACTCAGAAGACTTCATACCACAGAGCCCCTCGAGCGCTTTGTTGATGTAAGTAATTCTGCCGATTGTATCGGTTACCAGAATACCGTCGGCAATACTCAAAAGAAGCGCATCATCGAATGCTTTGCCTTCCTCCATTTTTTGAGCATAATCCCGAAGTTTCTGTTCTGATTCACGGTAACGTCCGACATCGCGGGCTATTGCTGTATGAAAAATCTTCACGCCGATTTTCCACGACGAATATGAAACTTTCAGGGGAAATTCTTCACCGTTTTTCCGCACACCAATTATCTCGACAGAGGTATTTTTTTCTACGTTCCAGTTGTTCTCTTTTTCGTTCTTACCTAAAATAAATGACTTTCCAAGGACTTCCCTCTCATCATAGCCGAAAATGCGTTTGGCGCTCTTGTTCCAATACACCACGAGTCCGGCATCATCGAATGTAATGATTGCATTGTTTACCGATTCGGCAATAAGGCGGAATTTTTGCTCGCTTTCGGACATTTCTAATTTGTGCGATTTGACATAATCAAGCGCAAAAATGTATTGCCATATTGTAGCTAAAATTTCTTTTATTTTCGAAAATGTTTTTCTCCACAAACGCGCCATGTTCATTATTATGAATAATCCTCCGAAAATAGCAATCCCCGTGATGCTATAAATACAGCTAAGACTTTGATTTAATCCACCATTTTTTAACAAAAGGCAAAGATTGCACAGAAATAAAATACCCTATCGGCGGAACAAGGGCATTTAAAAAATAATTATTATTTCCAATAAAATACAAAACTTTCACTGCCACTACATAAATGATTCCTGAAATTAAAAGTACTCGAAAATAGCTAGTTTCCCAAGCCTTATCCCCTTCCACCCTTAAATTCCTTTGTTTTATTTCTTCAATTTCTTTCTCTAGTTTTTGAATCCTTTCTTCCATGCGGGTCCACGAGGATTCGAACCTCGGTCAACGGTTTTGGAGACCGCTATTCTACCACTGAACTATAGACCCAATAAACAAAACGATCCTTTGTAAGGTCGTTTAAAGTGTAACATAAATAAGTAAAAAATCTATCTGAAATCTACTTTTTAACCTCCTTATGCTTCGTCTGCTTTTTGCACCATTTGCAATATTTTTTAAGCTCGATTTTTTTAGTAACGAGTTTTTTGTTCTTGCTGGACCAGTAATTTATGCGTTTGCAAGTTCCGCAAGCAAGTTTTATAAGTCTATCTTGTGACATACTTATAGATTAATATAAAAAAGCTTAAAAAGCAAGCTTGAATTACGAAACATAACTTTTCGCAAGGGTTTCGAGCGCGGCGGCGCGAGAACTTCAGGATTTTTCAAGCTTCGAAAAATCCGTACCGGAGAAAAGTTTATGTTTCGTAATTCACAATAATTCTTGGTAGCAATGCACTTATCCGCGTGGTCATCTCATAATTAATAGTATTAATTCTTTTTGCCATTTCTTCTGCAGTAATTTCACTTTTACCCTGTTTTCCCAAAAGTACCACTTCATCTTCCATTCTAACACCCTTCAGATGGCTCACATCTACTGTAAACATATTCATAGACACTCTGCCTAAAATTTTGCATCGAGTACCCTTGATCAGCACTACGCCATTATTGGAAAAACCTCGATCAAATCCGTCTGCGTAGCCTTGAGGAATAATGGCAATCTTGGTTTCTTTTTTTGTTTTATAGGTCAATCCATAGCCGATAGTTCTCCCCGAGGGCATTATTTTAATTTGCGCTATTTTTGTTTTCCAAGTGAACACTGGTTTTAAATTAATTTTATTCTTGTATAATAATTTCAAATTTTCAGAAGGCCACATTCCATAAACGCCAATACCTAAGCGTATAATTGGATGAATCCCCTTTCCTGTTTCATAAGCTAAAAGTCCAGAAGTCGCTGATATGTGTGTTTGTAGGTTTTTAAAATTAAATTTTTCTGCCAATTTTAAAGCTTTTTGATATTCTTTTATTTGCTTTTGCGCATGAGTAAAATTAGAAGTATCTTCAATGTTTGCAAAATGCGCATAAATGCCAGTGAGTTTTATAAATTTGCACTTTTTTATTTCTCCAAAAACTTTTGGCAATTCGTCTAATAAAAATCCTTCTCGTCCTAGATATGCGTCTACGGGTAAATGTATTTCTTGTTTTATTTTTAATATATCAGCCATGGCTGATATATGCTTTATTTGCTGTATTGAAAAAACAGTCAAAATACAACTGAGTTTAACGGCTTCTAATAAATTTAGCTTTTGTATATATCCTAAAACTAAAACTTTTTTCTTGCTTACTTTTCGCAACAATCTTAACTCTTCAAAACTATCAACCTGGAAATAATCCACATACGGCTCAAGAATTTGAGCCACTTCATTCTGTCCATGACCATAAGCGTTTCCCTTGATAGCAACGGAGAATTGGGTCCCTTTTTTGGCTAAATTTTTAAATTGTTTAATATTGTGAATTAAATTTCTTTTCGAAAGCTCTGTATATGAGAGGGGTAAATTCTTTTTCACAATTATTTGACTGTTGTTTGTAATTTCTGCTCTTTTTCAAATCTTTCTATTGCAAGCTCGAGCAACTTGTCTAAAAGTTTCAAGGCAGGAACACCGCTCGCTTCCCATAATTTAGGATACATGCTGATATCAGTAAATCCTGGAATCGTATTTATCTCATTTACTAAAATATCCCCATTTTTTTTAAGAAAAAAATCTACCCTGCTCATTCCTTCGCAATTAAGCGCCTGAAATGTTTTGATGGCTAATTCTTGAATTCTTTTTGTGGTCTTTTTATCGATTTTTGCTGGTATGACTGCCACTGATCCTTCATCAATATATTTTGCATCATAAGAATAGAAATCCTGATTGGCAATAATTTCGCCTGGGATAGATGCCATAGGCATGTCATTTCCAAGCAACGCACACTCTATCTCCCGTCCATCGATAAATTCTTCAATAATTACCTTAGTGTCAAACTTAAACGCCTCACCAAGAGCTTTTTTGAATTCTTTTTCATTTCGCACTTTACTAACTCCGACCGATGAGCCCATATTGGCTGGCTTAATAAAAAGTGGCAAACCAAGTTCTTTTTTTATTTTACTAAAATTTATTTTGTCGCCAAATTTAACAGTGATAAATTTTCCAATAGGAATACCAGCATCTCGCAAGAGTCTTTTGGTAACATCTTTGTCCATTCCGACAGCCGAACCGAGCACTCCTGGCCCCACAAAAGGAACACTGGCGAGTTTTAAAAGACCCTGCATACTGCCGTCCTCACCGAAAGGTCCATGCATTACTGGAAAAATAACATCAAAATTTTTAAGATTGTTGAAATCGAATTTTCCGTCTTTGTTTATTTTTATCGGAGTAATGTGATACTTTGTTTCATCCAACGCTTTAATCACATTGTTGGCTGACTTGAGCGACACTTCATGCTCCGCTGATTTTCCTCCCATTAACACCCCGATTTTTAATTTCTTCTTCATGATTTTAATATAACACTTTTAAAATCTTTCGGCACATTTGTTAGATTCTTATAACCATTTTTGGTTATTAAAACCATATCTTCTATACGTACTCCGCCAAAACCTTTAAAATAAAGCCCTGGTTCTACAGTCATCACGCAACCTGTGGGAATTACGTCTTTGCTCTTCGGTTTGAAATTCGGCCATTCGTGGATAACTGTGCCGACTCCGTGACCAAGACCATGAGCAAACTTCTTCGCGCCATATTTTTTATTTAAGAAATCTCTGGCTGCCTTATCTATCATTTTTCCTCTTCTCTCCCCTTTTCGTATTTTTTCTAGAGCGAGATTTTGAGCTTTTAAAACACTTTCATAAATTTTCTTTTGTCGATTATTAGGCTCTCCCCAAAAATAAGTTCTCGTCATATCCGAGCAATAATGGTTTACCGTACATCCAAAATCCAGCATTATCATATCACCTTCTTTTAACCTTGCGCTTCCGGGTTCATGATGAATATCAGCAGTATTTTTACCAAAAGAAACAATTGGTGCAAAAGATAAAATGG
The DNA here is from genome assembly GCA_028718635.1 of Candidatus Paceibacterota bacterium. NCBI lineage: Bacteria > Bacillati > Minisyncoccota > Minisyncoccota bacterium. The sequence goes on along the minus strand of JAQULK010000001.1, from coordinate 485,395 downwards.
GTGCGCTGTATTTTATAAAAGATCTTTTCATAAAATTAGCGATTTCAATTTCGCTCACTCCAGTCTTTAGAATTTTCAAAACATCTTGCAAAACTTTTTCGCTGATTCTTTGCGCTTTAATAATATTTGCAAGTTCTTTTTTGCTTTTTACCGCCCTGACTTCATGAATCAATTTCGTTTTTTGCATAAAAATTCTCCTCACCCCTTGCTTTCCCCTCTCCATTAATATGGAGAGGGGTTGGGGAGAGGTTAAAACAATTTAACTACATCGTGATAAGTAATGACAATCATAAGCAATATCAAAATACTAAAACCAACCATATTTAAAGTGTTCGCAATTTTTGGATTGATGCGCGAACCTTTTATTTTTTCAATTAATAAAAAGAAAAGCCGCCCGCCATCGAGAGCTGGAAATGGAATCAAATTTATGATTGCAAGATTTATTGAAATTAAGGCAGTGAAGGATAAAAGATAGACGAAGCCAAATTGATAAGCATCTCCCACAATTCCAACCATGCCGACAGGGCCGGTCACTGAAGCAAAGCTCCCCTGCCCTCGTAACCCGTCAACAATAAGCGTAAAAAGACCTATAGCTGTATTTTTGGTCATAAACCAGGTTAGCTTCATCCCTTCTGAAAGCGCACTAAAAAAGGGTAATTTTGCCGTACCGATTTCATCCATCGAAATACCGATGGTAAATTCTCCGTTGGTTTCTTTTGGAGTTATTTTGGCAATGTTTACTTCGGGATTTTTGCCTCGGGTGTATCCAATGTCAATTTCCTTACCTCCGCCATCAACCACAAAAGATTTTATAATTTCAGGACTTATAGAGGCTGAAAAATTATTATCATTTTTTATATTTACGATTTTATCTCCTATTTTGAGCTCCGCATTTTCAGCAGGAGATTTCGGCAGAATGGAAACGATTACCAAATTCACATCTTGCAATTTATAACCAGCAAGTTCACTGCCGGCCGATGTCGGAAGCCCAGACATAAAACCAATAGAAAATAAAATCCAAGCTAATAAAAAATTAGCCAAAATTCCGGCGAAAAGCACTGAAGCTTGCTGCCATTTTGGCTTATTTGCTAGACTTCTTTTTTCCAATTCAATCTTTTCAGGAGTATTTTCTTTATCTAAAAATCCAACTTCCAGTAAATTAGCCTCATCAACATTCTCTCCGAAAATTCTAACAAAACCGCCCAAGGGCAATAAATTGAAACTGTATTCTGTCTCCCCTTTTTTAAAACTGAATAATTTCGGCGGAAAACCAAAGCCAAATTCGTCCACCCTGATGCCGAATCCTTTCGCAGTAAAAAAATGCCCAGCTTCATGAACTAGTACTAGTACTAGAAGGATGATTATAAAAATAATTATGCTCATTCGTAATTCTTAATTCGTAATTGACTTCTACCCCATTACTTCACGCTCTTTTTTCTCAAAAATTGCTTCCAGGTTGCTATTTGTTTCGTTGACAATTTTTTGCAATTCTTCCTTGGCTCGAAACTTTTCATCCTCAGTCATCGAACCGCCTTTTTCCTTCGCCTCTATATCACTCAAAATAGTTTCGCGTTCCCTGCGCACAGCGATCCTCTGTTCTTCTAGTTTTTCCTTTAAAACTTTTACGAGAGTCTTTCTGGTGTCAGTCGTTAGTTGCGGGAAAATAACTCTGATGCCCATGTCGTCAGTCGCCACCGACAAACCTAAATTTGAAGCGATGATCGCCTTTTCTATCCCTTTTATTTGAGTTTTATCAAAAGGAGCTATGCGAAGTGTTTTCGGATCCTCGATAGACACAGAAGCCACATTCTTTATAGGGAGAAATGTTCCGTATGATTCAACAGATATACCATCAAGCACCATTGGTGATGCACGTCCTATGTTAAGTTGGTTGTATTCTTTACTCAAAAATCCTCCCACTTTTTTTAACTCCATTTTGAAATTTGAAAAATTATATTGCATCCCGTTAGAGATAGAGAATCTTTAGATTCTCGTAATTTAAGTTAATAATTCGACAAAACTCGCTGATATTTTTATTTACAACCCGATTGATTTTTTAACTATTCGATCTCTAACGGGATTGCATACTCCTATTATAACATATTTGGTGTAATTAAAGCTACAGATTCCATCAAACTTTTTGTGGAACTTCCTGGCATACGAAGAAATTCTCGGACTTTGAAAAAATGAAGAAATGGATTAATGTCAAAGGCCGCCTTTGACATTTTTTTATGTAAAACAAATTCTAATGCATCTAAAAATCTTAAAGCTTTGGAACGGGCAGAATCAAGTGGAGCGATGTCCTCCTCTTTTTCCTCAGGCACGGCAAGTAATTCTTTAATATAATCGATTCTATTTTTTAATGGCATCTTAATAAATTTTTCTATCTCTTTCGCCTCTTCTTCATCTAGGCAAGGCCTAGCTGAAATTAAATAAAATCTAGAAATGAAAGTTTTCAATAGAAAGTTGGCATCCGGCACTATTAGAAAAAAGTGTGTATTTTCTATCGGTTCTTCAAACATTTTAAGTAAAACATTTTGAGCATCTATAGACATAGTATTAGCATAAATTAAAAATATTTTTTTTACAGAAGAAAAACTTTTACCAGCCGACATTGAACGTAAAGCAAAAGCGTCATCGATTTTGAAATTATCAATTGAAATATTGACAAAATCAGGATTACCGACAGTATCTACGTCAATTTTTTTTAAAAATTCCTTAATTTCTAAAAAAATTTCTTCCCGCGCGCCTTCTATCAAATATGCGTGGTGTAAATTATTTTTATCTAAGTGCTCTAAAATATTCATTTCTACTTTTTACTTAAAACTGTTTTTTTATAAACATCTAAATGCTCGAGAGCTATGCCTGTGCCTTTCACCACACAAAAAAGAGCATCTTCAGCCAGGGTAGCTTTGACTCCGGTTTTTCTATAAACCAAATCTGTAAGATTTCTTAATTGAGAAGAACCGCCGGTCATAATGATCCCATGGTCAATAATATCTGAAGCGAGCTCTGGAGGAGTTTCTTGAAGGACATCTTTAATAGCTTTTATTATTTGTTTCAATTCATCATTTATTGCCTTGGCAATTTCATTAGTCCCCACCTGGGCGCTTCTCGGCAATCCTTGGATAAAATCTCTGCCTTTTATGGTAACACGAAGCTCTTCTTCTAAAAGAACAGCCGCACCAATTTTAATTTTTACCTCTTCGGCGGTTCTATCACCGATCGCTAAGTTAAAAGTCTTTTTAATATAATCTGCTATGGCTTGATCTATTTTATTTCCGGCGCACTTTACTGAAGTAGAAGATACAATTCCCCCAAGTGAAATTACTGCCACATCTGTCGTGCCTCCGCCAATGTCTACAACCATATAGCCTTTAGATTCATAAATTGGAATCCCTGCGCCAATCGCCGCCAATATCGGCTCTTTAACCACATAAGCATTTTTAGCTCCGGCACGTATCGCTGCTTCAATCACAGCTCTTCTTTCAGTAGAAGTCACCCCAGCAGGAACAGAAATCATTACATCGGGTTTAAAAAAATTAAATTTACCCATCGCTTTCCCAATAAAATAACGGAGCATTGCTTCAGTAACTCGATAGTCTGCTATAACTCCATCTTTCATTGGACAATAAGTAATAATAGATTCCGGGGTTTTACCTATCATGTCTTTTGCTTCAAAACCAATCGCTATAATTTTATTATCTTGTTCAGAAACTGCCACAACTGAAGGCTCGTTTAAAACGATGCCTTTACCAGGCATAAATACCAGCGTATTAGCCGTTCCTAAATCTATCCCTAATTTATTTGAAAAGAATGCCATCCCGTTAGAAACAGGTCGCGGTCAAAAAGCCGTGACTAGTTTTGATTATTTCTATTAAATTGCGACCGCGGTTTCTAACAGGACCCATAGAAGCAATATACCCCCACACCTATTTAAAATCAAGGAAATAGGTGTGGGGGTATAACACATTTTTATGCTAGAATGAAACATAAATTATATGAAAATAATATCTATAATACCGCTTAAAAAAAGTGTCCCGAGTGGTGATTTAACTTATTTTACCAATTCAAATATAAATGTTGGAAACATTGTGTCTGTTTCAATAAGAAATAAAGAAACCTTGGCATTGGTTACCGCGAGTGAAGAATTAAAAGCAGAAAAAAGCAATGTACGAAAAATGAATTTTAATCTTAGAAAAGTCTCAAAAGATAAAGGGAGTTCAGTTTTTTTAAAAGAATTTTTAGATACGATTTTTGATACAAGTAAATATTTTGCTCAAAATAAAAACAGCACTATTTCTTCATTAATTCCAAATATTTTTATAGAAGAATACGACAAGATTGCCAGGTTGCAAAATGTACGAGCCGAGCCTGCACAAAGATCAACATTAAAGTTGAAAGCAGAGAAGTTATTGTTTCAATATCCATTAAGAGACCGCATCTCTATATATAAAACTCTGGTTCGTGAATCCTTTGCTAGAAATAAATCTATCTTTATGATTCTGCCAACAGAGACAGATATAGAAAAATTTACTGATCAATTATCAAAAGGAATTGAACAATTCACTTTTTCTTTGCACGGCGGAATAAGTGCTAAAAAAAATTTAGCAACTTATGAGAAAATTGTGAACTCAACTCATCCGGTCCTGATCATTTGTACTCCGATATTTCTATCTATTCCTAAAAAAGACATTGGCACTATAATTTTAGAACATGAAAATTCGAATGCTTATAGGATGATGAATAAGACTCATATTGATTTAAGAGTTTTTGTAGAAATTTATGCTTCAAAAATAAATGCAAGATTTGTAATGGCTGATAAGATCCTACGTTACGAGACAATAGGGAGAAAAGATATTGGTAATTTTAATTCCTTATATCCATTGTCTTTTAGAATTGATTTTAATGGAAAAATAGAGGTTTTAGGAAAACCCGCTCGCCAATTGGCAGGCGGGGAAAAAAAAGATAATAAAAAATTCCAAATATTTAATGACGAAAGTATAAAAGAAATAAAATCTACGCTTGAAAATAAAAAGAAGATCTTCATTTTTACTCTCCGAAAAGGTTTGGCAACCATGACTCTGTGCAAAGACTGCAATGAAATAGTAAGTTGTGAAAAATGCAAAGCACCCCTAGTCCTTTATAGTTCTCACCAAAACAAAAAAAGAATGTTTATATGCAATAGATGTGAGATGAACAAAGAGGGAGACGTAGCTTGCGTTTCTTGTGGAAGCTGGAATCTGCTGCCTCTCGGCATCGGCACCGATACTGTATTTGAAGAAATAGAGAAGACTTTTCACCTCGGGCATAGCCCTACGGGCGAGCCGAAAATAAAAATTTTTAAGCTGGATAAAGAATCAGCAAAAACAGCAGCTGGAGCGAAAAAAATTATAAGGGAATTTTCTGCTGAAAGCGGAGGAGCAATTCTCATGGGCACAGAAATGGCATTTTTTTATCTCAAAGACAAGATTCCGCTTTCTATCGTGGCTTCTTTTGATTCACTTTGGAGCATTCCAAATTTTAAAATGGGAGAAAAAATCATTCAAATCATACTTTCCATAATCGAAAACACTGAAGAAAAAATTATTATCCAAACAAAAAATGAAAATGACCCTGCCATCCTCGCCATCAAATCAGGAAATTTATTATCTTTTGTGCGGGAAGAATTGGAGGATAGACGCAGACTATCCTATCCACCATATAAACGTTTTATTAAGATCACATATTTTGGCGATAAAGAGCAAACAATAAAGGCAAGGAAAATATTAGAAGAAATTTTTAAAGAATATTCTCCTGAAATTTTTAGCGGATTCATAGCTAAAAATAAAAGCAAATATGTGACAAATACATTAATAAAAATTGACACTCAAAAATGGTCTCTTCCAGAAATTTCTATCAATTCTTTTATAGATGAAAATCTTCTGGCTAAACTTTTTTCTCTTCCCTCTTTTTTTGAAATATTTGTAGATCCTGAAGATCTATTGTAAATTTATGCAACTATTACCACAAACTCCCCTCTTTGTTTCTCTTTATTTTTTTGAAAATATTCGAGGACTTCAGCTGGAGTTCCGATTTTAAATTCTTCATAAATTTTTGTTAATTCTCGAGCAACACAAACCCTTTTATCTGGACAAAATTTTACCAATGATTCTAATGTTTTCAAAATTCGGTGCGGAGATTCATAAAACACGAAAGTTCTTTTGGCGTCCTTAATTTCTTTAAATAAAGTTTCTCTACCCTTCTTATGCGGAAAGAAACCCAAAAAGGTAAATTCATGAATAGGTAAACCGCAAGCCGAGAGCGCAGTAATTAATGCTGTGGCCCCTGGAATTGGAATGACTTCTACAGTTTTTCCAGCAAGGACTCCCCTTGCTGGATTAAAATACTCTTTGATTTGAGAAACGAGTAGTGCTCCTGGATCAGAAATCCCTGGTGTGCCAGCGTCTGACACTAATGCAAGATTCCTTCCTTCTTCTAAAAGTTCAAAAATTTTATCCACTTTGGAGAGCTTGCTTTGAGCGTGATAGCTCATCGTTGGTTTTTTGATATCGTATTTATCTAATATTTTTTTCGTTTGCCTAGTGTCTTCGCATAGTATCAAATCCACGCTTTTAAGCGTCTCGATAGCTCGAAAAGTAATGTCCCCCATATTCCCTATCGGTGTCGCCACCACATAAAATTTAGACATAAAATTACTTCCTATATTTCCTTGTCCTCCATTTGTCGGCGATTTTTACGCGAGTGAGGGAGCGTTCGAGCTCGGCTTCAAGTTGTTCGAAGTCTACAAGTTCTTTATTTTCCATTTGTTTTTTCAATTCTATAGAGCGAGCTTTTGCCTTCTCTATCTCAGCATCTGAAATTTCAGCCACATTTTCGGCGAAATCCGCTAACACAGCAACTTCTGTTTGATTCTCTTTATTTTTCTTCACTTCAATAAAACCGCCAGCCACAGCAATAGGCACATGCTCACCATTTATGAACGCCACAATATCTCCAGACTTAAGACCTGTAATCAAAGGAATATGATCTGGCAGAACTGTAATTTCGCCTTCAGAAGTCGGTAAAACTACTTGATCAAACATTTCTTCTAAAACAAGACGTTCTGGTGTAACTATTTTTAATTTTAATTGTTTTGAATTCATTGTTGTATTTATTCCTCCCCTCCTTAATAAGGAGGGGAATGAGGGGAGGTTCTTAATTAATTCACCTCACCCCAACCCTCTCCTTATCAAGGAGAGGGAGCAATCAAAATTTTTAAAGTGCTCCTTTCATATAAAAATCATTTTCTGATTTATCATCGTGTTTGCCATCCAAGATTTCTCTGAATGAACGAATGGTATCAGCGAGCGGAACATAAACACCTTTTATTCCTGTAAACTGCTCTGCTACGAAATTTGGCTGAGAAAGGAATTTTTGTATTTTTCTAGCGCGAGCTACGAGCTCTTTGTCCGCTTCAGACAATTCTTCCATTCCCAAAATTGCAATAATGTCTTGCAGGTCTTTATAACGCTGAAGGACACGCTGAACTTCACGAGCTACGGCATAATGTTCCTGACCAACAATGTTTGGATCTAGGATCGTAGAAGATGAATCGAGTGGATCTACCGCTGGATAAATACCTATTTCTGAAAGCGAACGATTTAACACAACAGTAGAGTCAAGGTGGGCAAAAGTCGTAGCTGGGGCGGGGTCAGTCAAGTCGTCAGCCGGCACATAAACAGCCTGCACAGAGGTCACTGAACCTTTATCGGTAGAGGTAATACGTTCTTGAAGAATTCCCATTTCCGTACTTAGAGTAGGCTGATAACCTACAGCCGAAGGAATACGTCCGAGCAAAGCGGACACTTCAGATCCAGCTTGAGTAAAGCGAAAAATATTATCGATAAAAAGAAGCACGTCTTTACCCTCAGCATCACGGAAATGTTCTGCCATTGTGAGAGCAGAAAGAGCCACTCGCAAGCGCGCACCTGGCGGTTCATTCATTTGTCCGAACACCATCGCCACTTTCGGAAGAACTCCTGAATCTTTCATTTCATTGTATAAGTCATTACCTTCACGAGTACGTTCACCTACTCCGGCAAAGACAGAGTACCCGCCGTGATTTGATGCAATGTTATGAATTAATTCTTGAATGACAACAGTTTTCCCCACGCCGGCACCGCCGAAAAGCCCAACCTTACCTCCTTTTAAAACAGGACAAATAAGATCTATAACTTTAATACCAGTTTCTAGAATTTCAACTTTTGTTGCCTGGGTCACGTATTCTGGAGCTTGGCGATGAATCGGTAATTTTTTTTGCACTCCAGCGGTTGAACCGCTGTTTTTCAGCGGTTCAACCGCTGGTAAATCGTCTATTACCTCACCTAAAACATTAAAAATACGTCCGAGAGTGGCGCTTCCCACAGGTACAGAAATAGGCGCTCCGGTACTCGTCACAGGCATTCCGCGTGAAAGGCCATCTGTAGTATCCATGGCTACTGCACGAACAATTCCTCCGCCTAAATGTTGCTCTACTTCAAGAATTATTTTCTTAAATTCGGACGTTGGACGTCCGGTTTCCGGACGTCCAACGTCCGAATTTTTCATTACTTCTAAAGCGGAATAAATCTCTGGCAAATTGTCGCCAAAATCTACATCGACGACCGGTCCGATAATTCTTTTGATTGTACCTGTTGTTTTCATAAAAAAATAATTAATTATTAATTGATAATTCGTAATTGTTAATTGACTGATGCCATGCCAGCGCTGATCTCTGATATTTCTCTGGTAATATTTGCTTGGCGCGCTTTATTGAAAACTAATGTCAAATCATCAATCATCTCTCCCGAAGCATCGCTGGCATTTTTCATGGCCACCATTCTGGATGATTGTTCGGAAGCATTGGATTCAAGAAGCATCTGATAAATCTGCATTCTGGTAATTTTTTCAGCAAGCGACGAGATCAATGTTTCAAAATCTCCTTCGAATAAATAATTTATCTTCTGCTCAGCTGCGGAAGCCTTGCTCTTATCTTGCGAAAGCAAGGCTTCCACAAAATCCTTTTTGGAGATTGGTAAAAGTTGTTTTATGTTTGGTTTTTGATTAAGAGCTGAAATAAAATCAGTAAAGGCAATTAAAACTTTATCATAATGCAAAGAAATATATTCATCCATAACTAATTTTGACACCGGGAGAATGTCAGAAAGGGATATTTTGTCTGGCAATTCAGTAAAGCTAGCAATGATATTTTTATCAATCCGGCGCATAGCTATATCACCTTTTTTACCGATAGTTATAAAATCTATTTTAGTGTTTTTCTCCTCAAGTTTTAATAATGAAATAACTTTTTTAATAACTTGCGCATTATAGGCGCCGCAAAGTCCGCGATTGGAAGTTATGAGAACAAATAATATATTTTTCACTTCTCGTTCTATGAAAAGAGAATTTGTGCTATCTCCGATATTCGTGGCAACAGAGGTGAGCACTCCCCAAGAATATTCAGCATACAAGCGCGAAGCCAAAGTAGCAGATACAGCACGTTTCATTTTAGAAGCAGAAACAAGCTCCATCGCTTTAGTGATTTTTTTTGTATTCCTCACACTCTTTATTCTTCTTTTTATCTCTTTTGTTCCTGCCATCCCATTATAAATTTTAATTAATAATTTCTATTTATTGTTCCCGTCTGTTGAATTTATAACGGGACAAGTAAATAATTAAGCTCTAGAGAAAACTACTTTTAAAATCTGTGATTACTTTTTTAATTTCTTCCTCGCCTTGGGTGTCCCACATTTTTTTCTCGTCAATTTGCTTATAAAAAACTTTAGCGTTACGTTCGCTGTAATCCATAAGACCTTGTTCAAATTCTTTTATTTTATCAATCGCCACATCATCCATAAAACCATTTGAGAGAGCATAAAGAGTGACAATTTGGTTCCCGATTGGGACTGGTGCGTATTGAAGCTGTTTCAATACTTCTACCGCTCTTTTTCCGCGTTCAAGTTGGCGCTTGGTAGCGTCATCTAAATCAGATCCGAATTGAGCGAATGCTTCAAGCTCACGAAACTGCGCCAAGTCGAGCTTCAAGGTTCCCGCTACTTTTTTCATTGCTTTGATTTGAGCACTGGAACCAACTCGGGAAACAGAAAGACCGACGTTCACGGCAGGGCGAATACCTTTATAGAAAAGATCTGTCTCCAAGAAAATTTGCCCGTCAGTGATGGAAATAACATTCGTAGGAATATAGGCGGACACATCGCCAGCTTGGGTTTCAATAATTGGAAGCGCGGTGATAGAGCCTCCGCCATATTCTTTATTTCTACGGCAAGCTCTTTCGAGCAAACGAGAATGCAAATAAAAAACATCTCCAGGATATGCTTCACGACCTGGAGGACGGCGAAGCAAAAGAGAAATTTCACGATAGGCAACAGCGTGCTTGGAAAGATCATCGTAAATAATCAACACGTCTTTCCCTTGATCCATAAAATATTCTGCAATAGTTACTCCGGTATATGGAGCAATATATGAAAGCGAAGCAGCTTCTGAAGCGCCTGCTGAAACGATCACTGTGTAGGCCATCGCTCCGCCTTCTTCCAACCTCGCTTCAATTTTTCTTAATTTAGAATCTTTCTGGCCGATAGAAACATACACGCATATCATGTTCTGGCCTTTTTGGTTAAGGATGGTATCAATAACAATTGCAGTCTTACCTGTCTGTCGATCACCAATAATGAGTTCGCGTTGTCCGCGACCAATAGGAATAATACTGTCAATAACTTTTATCCCTGTAGATAAAGGCTGGTCTACTGATAAGCGAGTGATAACACCCGAAGCCACTTTTTCAATTGGATAAGTTTTTAGACCATCTTTTCCAGCTTTTATGGCGCCTTTACCATCAATAGGAACACCAATAGCATTTACCACTCTTCCTAAAATATTATCATCCACAGGAATTTCAAGAATTTTCCCAGTGGCTTTTACCTCATCTCCTTCTTTGATTTTTGAAAAATCACCAAGAATAATCACACCGACGGTGTCTTCTTCTAGGTTTAAGGCCACACCCGTCTCACCACCCATAAAAGTTACCATTTCGGAAGATTTTATATCAGAAAGTCCAGAAACTTTTGCAATACCGTCAAAAACTTCCAGCACTTTTCCCACCTTCTCAACTTTGGTTTCAGTTTTAAAATTTTCTATTTCTTTTTTTAAAATCTCTACAATGTGGTTTGACATATATTTCTTTTATTTTCTTTGCATTAAAAATTTTTCTAATTCATGAAGTTTGTGGCTGTAAGTGCTATCTAACACTTCATCCCCGACCTCCACCCTCATTCCGCCTAGTAATTCTTCTTTTTCAAAAAATTCACTAATGACATTCTGCGCTTTATATCTTTCTTTTATTTCATTTTCCAACTTGCTTTTCTCCTCTCCTTTTATATTCTTCGCTGTAGTGATTTTAGCTCTAATGGTACCCGTTTTTTTATCAATAATATTTGAGAGAACATTTAGGACTTCGTCGGATTTGCCCAGCATTCGTTTGTCTTTTAGTATTTGAGCCGAACGCTTGATCGCCAATTCTAATTCCTCCCCAGACTTGCCTTCTGTCGCCTCATATACCGCCTCTGCTATATTTTTGGGAGAAATTTTTGTCATTTTTTATTTATTTTGTTTGTTTTCTTCTGCCATAATTTTCTTAACGGCTAACATCGCAAGTGATATGACTTCACTTTTTGCTGATTCCACTAAAGCTTTTTTGTCTATTTCCATCTGTTCTGCTCTCTTCTTTGCCCATTCATTATTATCTGCTTTTATTTTTTCTAGATTTTTAGCTCTTAATTGATCCAATTCTTTGGTAAGTGCTTTTTGAGAATCTATGGCTACTTGCCTTAATTTTTTTGTATTTTGTTTGTATTCTTCGGAAGCTTTTTGCAATAATTCACTGGATTCTTTTGCATCGTCCAATCCTTTGGAAATAGTATTTCCTCGCTCTTCCATGAGCTTGCGAAGCGGTTTAGCAGCCAAAAAATAAAATACCAAAAAAACAATGCCAAAATTAATCAGCTGGGCGATCATCAATTTCCAATCTATATGAAATGTACCTATAAATTCCTGCATAAGGATACTTGGGCCTATTTAATAGAAAATGCGATAACTAATCCGTAAATTGCTACAGCTTCTGCGAAAGCGGAAGCGATAAGCATCGGAACCAAAACCTTTCCAGTAGCTTCTGGATTTCTTCCAATAGCTTCCATGGCTCTACCACCGATAAGACCAATACCAATACCAGCTCCAACTGCTGAAAGTCCAATAGCGAGACCCTTGCCTACTGGTGCAAAACTAACAACTGTATCTACTACTTCTTTTTCCATAATTTTTTTAAATTAAACTTATAATAATTTCGACTAATAATTAATAATTTTATGCGTGCACTAATCCTTCTTCATGACTACTTTCTTTGTCATGCTCTTCATGATCCTGCGAAGCTATCGTAAAATATACTGTCGCCAGCAATGAGAATATCAATGCTTGGATCAGTCCGATAAACACTTCAAGGAAAAGAAAAGGGGTAGGTAAAAGATAAAGAAAAATCGCTCCCATAGAAGCCAGCAACACTTCGCCTGCAAAAACATTGCCGAAAAGTCGGAAAGAAAGCGAAGCCACCTTGGCTATTTCCCCTATCAACTCCAATATACCGACAAAAAAATTAATAGGCGCCACAATCAAAACACTTTTGTCTTCTCGGAATTTTGTGAATATTCCTCCGAGCGCTTTTATATTAACATATTTATTAAAAGTTTTCCAAGCGCCTATCGCAATGATGCCAAAAATATTTGAACCTATCACAATAGCGATACTCAAAGCGAGAGTGGTGTTTATGTCAGCCGTCCCAGCTCGGAAAAGTGGAATAAAAAATGACTGCCCAGCTTCGTTGGCTACAAACCCGACAGAACCAACTATAGGCAAAAGTCCGAGCCAGTTATTAATTAAAATAAATAAAAATAATGATGTAACCAGAGGAAAAATCTTCAACGTCGTTTTGCGATCATTGGTGACTTGATCGCAAAGAGATAATGCTCCTTCTAAAAACATTTCAAAAATATGTTGAATTTTCCCGGGAATTTTTTTAATATTTAAACGCAGAAAAATACACAGTGCAATAATAATCAAAACTGCAAACCATGAATTGATCAAAGAATTAGTGACTTGAAAATTCCCAATACTAAAAATCGGTTCTGCATAAATGGTCGTCTCGTGTATTACTTCTTCGTGTATTGGTTGTTCGCTTATGTTATTTGTTGCCATCTTTTTCTAAATCTTTTTTATATTGTTTAATCTCTCGATAAATTCCATAACAAGTGATACCGAAGCCGAGCATAATGATGATAAAAAATAAAGACTGACTACCCGCAGATTTGCTAATAAAACTCCCTCCCAAATAACCTAAAACTAAAGGAAATACTATCCATGAAGTCGTTTTGACATAAAAAATTATTACTGGTCTCCAGTTCATGCATACACTATAACAAAAAGATAGAATCAATGCAAAAAATTTGGATAAATGAAAATTAATTTTTATCCATAAATATTCCATCAGAACGTTTTTCACATTTATCCCATTGATAAACTCTTCCGTTCATGCAAATATAAACTCCCTGATTTAAAACATTAAGAGCGCCAATAGCCACGCCTACATTAAATTCCGCGTCAGATTCACGAAATTGGTATGGCTGAGAAGCACCCGTCAATACAATAACTTTATTTGGAATAGTACTTAAAACTTTTGCAGTATCTATCATTGTGTCTGTGCCGTGAGTTATTAAAATTTTATTTTCAATTGTACTCTCGCATGCTTTTTTTATTAACTGCCTATCTTCATCATTCATTTCTAAGCTATCTTTCATCAAAAGACGCTCAACTTTATATTCAAAATTTAACTTTAACTTACTTTCAAATAACTCTAAAACAGCTTGTTTGTCACTAAAAGAAAAATTTAAAGTTCCCTTTTGGTCCGAATAAATTTTATCGATGGTACCCCCCCCTGTAAAAATTTTTATTTTCATAGTGAGCGTGGATGGGATCGAACCATCGGCCTCTGTCTTATCAGGACAGCGTTCTACCACTGAACTACACGCTCAAATTATATTTTAAACAATATAAGAAATATATAACGAATACAATATATTTGGTTCGCTCGGTCGAAATAAAAATAAATTTTTGTTTCTCCCTCACTGCCAAATATAACAGAAAAAAAAAGTTCCAGCAAACACACCTCACCCCCAGCCCCTCTCCTTAATAAGGAGAGGGTGGCTAAAAGCCGGGTGAGGTCAAATAAAAAACGGAAGCATTGCTTCCGTTTTTTATTTTTAGAATATAATTTAAATTAGTATTCTCTGCGTCCTCCTCCGTTGTTGCCATATCCTCCTCCATTTGAACGTGGTGGACGAGCTTCCATAGGGCGAGCTTCGTTGACAGTAAGTTTTCGTCCTTCAAATTCTTGATCATTAAACATAGAAATAGCTTTTGAAGCTTCATCTTGAGATGACATTTCTACGAAACCAAAACCTTTTGAACGACCGGACATTTTGTCCATGATAATCACAGCAGAAACAACGTTTCCAGCTTGTGCGAAGAGCTCTTTAAGAGCATCCTCTTGAGTGCTGTAAGGGAGTCCCCCTACATATAGCTTTGTAGCCATACTTTATACTTCTCCCGTTTTAAAAAATCGGGCAAAAACTATTTATAAACCCACCCACTAATTTTTTTTGGGGGCAGACGTAGAAACTCTATTTCGCTAGATGAGATCCTACTAATTAATAGTAACATATCTAAAATGAAAAGCAATTTTCATTCCACATCTTCCTCCCCCACTACCCCAGATTCAATAGATTCAATAATGTCTCCAATCCCCCCTTCTAGAATTTTAGGCAAATTATGCCAAGATTTTTTGATGCGGTGATCTGTCACCCGATCTTGAGAAAAATTGTAGGTGCGAATTTTTTCCGAGCGATCACCGGTGCCTATTTGCCCCTTGCGAATGCCAGCATGCTTGCTCGCTTCTTTTTCTTCTTCCAATTGTTGAAGTTTCGCTGTCAAAATCATCATTGCCTTTTCGCGATTGGCGAGTTGGCTTCGCTCATTTGTGGAACGCACATCCAGCCCAGTAGGCTTGTGAATAATGCGCACCGCCGTCTCTACCTTGTTTACATTTTGCCCTCCTTTTCCGCCGGAACGAGAATATTCCATATCAAAATCTGCCGGATTAATCTGAAAATTAACTTTTTTTCTAATCGGAAGCACTGCCACCGACGCGGTGGAAGTGTGCACTCGGCCATTTTTTTCAGTTGCCGGAATTCTCTGCACTCGATGTACACCCGTTTCATAACGTAGCTTCTTGTAAACATCTTTACCTTTTATTTCAAAACTGGCTTCTTTGTATCCATTCAAATCACTTTTTGATTCATAATTCACCTTCCATTGCCAGCCTTGCATTTCAGAGAATTTTTCATACATATGCGCAAGTTCCCAAGCAAAAAGCGAAGCTTCATCTCCCCCAGCTCCCGCCCGCACTTCCAGCACTATTTCATTTGGCGATTCATTTAATTTGTCTTCTGCTTCTTTATCTTTGTCCAAAATGTCTTGCACTTGTTTTTCAATTCTTTCCCGTTCTTCTTGGATAAATTTAAGTTCCTTCGCAGCCATTTCATGCAAGCTTTCATCGCTGTCGAGCATCTCGCGCACTTCAGCTTCCTCCCGTGTCAAGCGTTCTAGCTCACCAGCCAAATAGCTCGTATTGTGATTCTTTTTAAGTTCTTCGAGGTCTAGGCTCATATAAATGATTTTAACATAAAGAATAAACGAAAACTGGTATTTGTATTTTTAGAGTCTTTCGCAAGCCGACGGGCTGAGAATGAGCAAATTTTCAGCAGAAAATTATGTGTGCTTTATAAAAAGTGTGCCGAGAAAGAGTTTGTTATTTCTTAATTTTAGTTTTAGTAGTAGCAGCTGCTCCCTCGGCCGTAGCCCGGCCACGGGCGAGGCGTTTCTTGAAGCGTTCTACGCGGCCAGCAGTATCCATTATTTTTTCATTTCCAGTATAAAAAGGATGACACTGACTGCAGATTTCCATCTCAATAGAAGGCATAGTAGAACCAACCTCAAAAATAGCTCCGCAAGCGCAAGTAGCTTTTGTTTTTAAATCATATTTTGGATGAGTACCTTTTTTCATAACTTTGAAAGTTTAACATAATTTTAACTCAAAAGCAAATACACCTCACCCGGCTTTCAGCCACCCTCTCCTTATTAAGGAGAGGGACTGGGGGTGAGGTTCCCTAAAGCAAATCTATATTAGCTTGTATTTTTGTTTTCAAGGACGCAACGCTTCTGCTGTATGAACACGTCGACCCTCCGGAGCCATAATATTTACAGGCAGCTCTATTTTGCGCGCTGGCGCTAGTACCTATGGCTCCAAGATCAGTGAGATACATTCCAGAGGCCATAAAAGAATCTTTTGGAGACCAAGGATTGGCATAATGCCCTAGAATGTCCTGCAAGCGACTAGTAAAAAGTTTCCACGTTGAAGGGATAAATTGTGCAGGCCCCATGGCCCCACCGTATCCTGCTACCCCCGCTATCGGACAGGAAACAGCAGTTTTAAATGTATTCAAGCCAAGAGCGTTTGTTATTTCCATAAATGGCTCTACGTCGCGTGTAGGTTTCATAACATTTGAAAATGGTGTTCCGGTATTTTTACCTACACCTGCGCCGGTGTCCGGATCAGTCAGATAACATTGGCCAACGTTTGCCCCTAGATTGCTTTCCTGAGTAAGAATTGCGAGCAAAAATGCCGGCTCAATTCCCAACTTATTGCTTACATCGTTGGCGTAGGCAAGAGCTGTTCCAAAATCAATTTTAGTTGAGGAATTTGCAAGTGGAAATAAAGCTGCGCGAATTTTGTCCGCCTGAGCTTTTTTCTGCGCAGCCAGCAATTTATATGCAGCTTCTTTTTGTTTAGAAATTTCGAGTAATTGCTTTTTGTCAGCTTCCGCTTTGGCGGTACTTTTTTGCGCGCTTTCCAGCTCTGCTTTTGCGTCTGCCTCAGCGTCTTGTTTTATTACCAGGCCTTGTTTTTCGACTTCTGTCTGCGTTTTTACTCCATTTATAACATCAACAGAATTTTTTATCGCTTGCTTGATTGAATTGTAGGATTCTAGATCGCTATAAAAACCTGAAATACTGTCGTTAGATAATAAAAAAGTCACGGAATTTTGACTATCAAATTCATTTGTATTTCTAAGCAATTGAGCAAGCGATGCATACTCACGATCTATTTTATTGGAAAGGGTGTTGATCTTATTGACTTTTTCTCCAATATTTATTTTTAATTGAGCGATAGCGAGCGACCGAGCTTTTATTTTTGTTTTTAGGGCATTAATTTGAGAGGTCAAATAAGCGACGTCTCCCTTTAGAGTGCCTGTAGCTTTTTGTTGCGCTTTTTGCTTATTTAATAGGTCCGCAAGCTGAGCTTCTATTTGAGCTAGTTCGTTTCGACAATAATCTTTATCAGACTGGCTGGAGGACGCTACTAAAGTCAAACAATCAAAAGCAGCATTTACTTTTTGAGTAAAAAACAAAGAGAAAACTAATAAAGCAATAAATGCAAGACTTAATATTGAAACAAAAAAAGTTATGACTATTCTTTTCGTCATAACTCTATTGTATCATATTTTATAAAATATTTAATCTTTCTTTTCAGATTCTCCCTCAGAATCCTCAGAAGAGGGCAAGTCTTTCTTGCCTTTTTTTTCTACCTCAATTGCAGATAGATCTACTGGTGCTGCTGCTTCTTCTTTTTCTTCTACTTGTTCGACGATGGAAGCCACCACTTCAGTCGGCTCATTAATAGCTACCACTCCGGCTGGAAGTTTTACGTCAGAGACGAAAACTTGGTCATTGAGTGTTTTTAATTTAGAAATATCAACAACTAGATCGTGAGGTAAATCAGAAGGCAGTGCTTCAATCTCAAATTCATGCATAACCTTAACCAAGTTTCCGATTCCGCTTTTGACGGCTTCTGATATTCCTTCAAATTTGAGCGGAACATTAACGCGTATTTTCTTTTTCATATCAATAGCTAAAAAGTCTGCGTGTATCGGCTCGCCATTTACCGGGTCGACTTGCACTTCGTGAATGAGCACATCGATATTTTTGTCTAATATTTCAACTTTGATAGCGGAAGACTCTCCTGCGTCTCTCCAGACTTTCTTGAATTCAACAATAGGTACTGAAATGGAAGTCGTGTCCTTCCCTGCTCCATAAAAAACGGCTGGTATTTCACCAGACTTTCTTAAAAAATCTAATTTTATGCCCTCCTCTCTCTTTTTAGCTTTAATTGCAAACATGGAAACATTATATAGAAAGAATTTAAAAATTGCAAATTTATAAAGATTAAAATTATTATTTTATTCCATTAAAAAGTTTCAATCTCGCTTCCACTATTTTTTCTATCGCCTTCACGGCTGGTTCGAGTATTTTGTAAGGAGTAGTTTCTTGCGGATTGTCGGACAAGGACTTTTTGAGCGCTTCGTCATATGCTAAACGAATCTCTGTACTAATGTGGATTATCGAAATACCTGCCGCAATAGCTTTGGTAAAATCTTCGTCGCTCAATCCTGACCCGCCATGTAATACTAACGGGATTCCTGTTGCTTTTTTTATCTCGGCAACAAGTTTTTCATCGATATGAGGTTGCTCGTTTTTTATTAATCCATGAATACTGCCGACGGATGGCGCAAGCATATCCATCCCCGTCATTTCCACAAATTTTTTTGCATCTTCTGTCTTGGTGAAAATTCCAGCACCTTCCGGAATTGTGTCCTTTATATTTGAGCCTTCGCCAATATAACCGAGCTCTGCCTCTATTAAAATATCTTTGCCTGTTTCTTTCCTAATCATTCTGGCGTAATCCACGCATTCTTCTGTAATTTTTACATTATCTTCAAAACTTAACTTTGCTCCATCAATAATCGCAGAATCAAAACCGGCATCAATGCAAGCTTTTACAGAACCAAAACTGTGATGATGATCAGCATTTAAAAATATCGGAAAATTATCTCGTTCACGAATAGTGGAAACCAAAGCGACAGCTTCTTCTCTCCCGATAAATTCTTCTTCTCCTTCAGAAAGACCGATGATGACCGGCACATTTAGGCTTTTCGCCGCATTATAAACACCATGAAAACCTTCTAGATTTGAAATATTAAAATGCCCTATGGCTACTTTTTTTTCTTCTGCTTCTTTTATATATTCGCGTAAAGTTTTCATAGTGTTAATGTCAAAGGGAACCTTTGACATTCAGGTTAATCTATTTTAATAATTCTTTTAATAATTTAATAACAATTTGAGGATTGGCGGAACCGTTAGATTCTTTAATTATTTTCCCAACGAGAGACATAATGGCATTTTCTTTACCAGCTTTATAAGTAGCAACTACTTCAGGATTTTCATTTATTATTTTTTCTATTATTATTTTAAGCGCTCCTTCGTCATTACTTTGAATTAAATTTTTCTCAGTTGCAATTTTCAGTGGTGACTCATCTTTTATCACAATCATAGCTAAAATATCTTTTGCCACCCGAGAAGAGATTTTATTTTCCGTGACTAAATTTATCAATTCCACAAAATTATTTACTTGCGGAAGCCTTGCTTCCGCATTTGATTTCTTTATTCCTATATAGTCTGAAGTTATATAATTTGAGGCTGTTTTTATTTTATTCTTATCAACTAAAATTTTAGCCACCTCTTCAAACCAGAAACCAAGTGCTGGATCATTTATATAGACCTCAATATCTTCGTCTTTTATTCCAAAATCACTTTTGTATCTGGATCGCTTCCCGGATGGCAATTCCGGCAATTCTTTTTTTATTTGCTCTAAATTGAACGCTTCATGCAATTTCATTTTCGGTAAATCAGGATCGGGGAAATATCTATAGTCTGCGCTTCCTTCTTTTTTCCTCTGAGAAAAAGTTTTCTGTTTATTCTCATCCCATCCGCGGGTTTCTTGCACTATCTCTGCGCCTTTTCCACTATCCAAAAGCTCCGTCATTCTATCTATCTCGTATTTAACAGCGCGCTCGACACTCCTAAAGGAATTCAAATTTTTTACTTCTACTTTTGTACCAAGAGATTTCTGGTCTCTTGAAATTGAAATATTCGCTTCTACACGCATTTCACCTTTTTCCATATTCGCTTCTGAGACTCCCAAATACCAAAGAACAAGTTGTAATTCTTTTGCAAATTTGGTGGCTTTTTTGGCGGTTTCTTCGGCTGTTTCAAAAGTATGCGGTTCAGTGACAAGCTCCATCAAGGGCACTCCAGCGCGATTGAAATCAATCAAGGAGTATCCTTCCCCGTCGGACGTTGGACGTCCGAATTTCGGACGTCCAACGTCCGACACACTATCTCTGTGTTTGTTATTCGCTGTGTCTTCTTCTAAATGTATTCGAGTAATATCCATTTCGGCTAATCTTCCACCAGAAACTATCGGATATTTGTATTGAGAAATCTGATAGCCTTTCGGAATATCCGGATAAAAATAATTTTTGCGATCAAATTCTGAAAAGTCCGCAATATTGCCGTCTACAGCAAGTCCAACTTTTATCACATTCTCAATCGCTTTTTTATTCGGCACCGGCAAGGCTCCGGGGTGCGCCATGCAAACTGGGCAGATATTTACATTTGGTTTTACCTCATCTGGATCGTTCTTACAGCCACAGAACATCTTCGTTTGTGTTTTTAATTCCGCATGCACTTCAAGACCAATTGTTGGATAATATTTTTTTATCATGACAATATGTACTATCTTAACATAATATCACATTTAATTAATTTGAACGCACTCTTGAAAAAGTTTTATATTCTTGTTAGAATATTTACATGAAGATTTTAATCATTGAAGATGAGGAAAATCTAGCCAAGCTTATCAAAAAAGGTTTGGAATCTGAAGGTTATGCTGTGGACTATTTAACAGACGGAGAATCTGGTGAAAATCGTATTTTTTTACATCATCAAGATTATGATCTAATAATTTTAGACTTGATGCTTCCTTTAAAATCAGGAAAGGAAATTTGCCACAATATGAGAGAAATGAATATTCATACTCCTGTTCTGGTATTAACCGCAAAATGCGATTCAGTCAGCAAAGTATCATTGCTAGACATAGGTGCAGACGATTATATGTCAAAACCTTTCGAACTTACCGAATTATTAGCTAGAATCAGAGCTTTAACCCGCAGACCAAAAGTTTCTCTGCCTGTCGAATTGAAAGTCAGCGATCTGGTTTTATCCCCAAGTGATAAAAAAGTTTTCAGAAACAAAAAAGACTTAAACCTTACCCTAAAGGAATTCAGGCTTCTGGAATATTTTATGCGCCGTCCGAATCAAGTAATAGAAAGAGTTAATCTAGTAGATAATATTTGGGATTTTGATCAAAATTCTTTTTCCAATAGCGTCGATGTCTATATCAATCGATTGAGAAACAAAATAGACAAAGGCAGGAAGAACAAATTAATTCAAACTATTCGCGGAGTGGGGTATAAATTAAAAGTCTGACCTTTTTAAGGAGGAAAAAGTAATTAAATTTTCTTCAGCTTTTTCTTAAGAGTGAAACTTTAAAATCTTTATTAATTCATCCCTGAATTTCTTCACTGACTTATCATCATATAAAGAAATTACAAAAACTTTTTTGCTGATCTTTTCGAATTTTTTCACTTCTTTTTCTATTGTCTTCAGCAAGGACTCCCCTTGCTGAAGAAGAACATCGCTTTTTGTTAGAACTATTATTTCTTTCTTGGAAGCCAAACTCTCTTCACCATCTTTATTTAAGCCTAATTTTTTATCATATTTTTCTAACTCTTTGCGGATTTCTTTGTAGACTTTCATCATGCCAGCCGAGCCCTTGGTTAAATTCTCAAAGGATATTAGATGTGCAAGCATTTTTGTGCGTTTAATATGGCGCAAAAATTTAACACCTAGACCTTTGCCTTCTGAAGCTCCTTCAATGATTCCAGGAATATCAGCAATAATATAACCGTAAAATTCCCCTAGATTCGGATCAAGAGTGGTAAAAGCATAATCTCCCACCTTCGCTTCCGCATTGGTCAGTGAATTCAGTAGAGAAGTTTTCCCCGCATTCGGAAGCCCGATAAAACCCACATCTGCAAAAAGCTCCAACTCTATTTTAAAATTTCCTTTTTCACCCTCCGCTCCCTCACGTGATTCTTTTGGGGTCGTATTAGTAGAGCTTTTAAAATGCTCGTTTCCGAAACCGCCGTAACCGCCTCTTAGGATCATAAATTTCTCTCCCTCAGATGCGAGTTGCCAGCTCTCATCAGTCTCAAGATTTGTAATTATTGAACCAATCGGTAAATCAAGGTAAAAGTCTTCGCCATTTTTGCCATGCAAGCTTTTATTTCCGCCATCCTCTCCGCGCCCGGCCGTAAAACTTTTTTTTGCTTTGTATTTTGAAAGTATATGAATATCGCGTACAGCCCGTACAAAGAAATCTCCCCCGCGGCCGCCGTCTCCTCCTGCAGGTCCGCCTTTGGGTATAAATTTTTCCTGGCGCCAGCGCACGACACCATTTCCGCCCCGTCCGGCGGACGCTTCAATTTTCATTTCATCAATAAATGCCATATAAAATAAAGAAAATAAAAATTTTAAGAGTCGTGTTGGTCCCCTGTCCTTATGACTCCGAGGGCGAAGGCTCTAAAATTTTTGATTTTCTTTATTTTACCCTAAAAGTGCCAATTCTGCTAATTTAATAGCTCCCTCTTTTGTTTTAGCAACAGCTAAAAACACATTTCTGTGGCAAAATATTGCATCAGAAACTCCTGTGACTTTTTGTAGTTCTTGATCGCGCAAGCCAGCCCAGCTCTCAGGAAAATCTTTTCGATTTTTAAAACTATTTATTTCTTTTCTCATTGCCACTACTCCCCAATCCTCTTTATCACCATAAACAATAAAAAGCGGTTCAGGAAAATTTTGCAAGGCGTCATAAATTTCATGCCTGGAAACTTTTGGTTTATCTATGACCACCACTCTTTTATCCTGGCTGTTTTTGTAATAATTCTGGATTATTTTTGTAATCTCTATTTGATCATTATTTTTTTTAATTTCCCTTTCTAGGATTTTTTTTGCCCACTCTAAAGCCTGTAAAAACTGTTCGTCTTTTTCGTCTTTTTCCAAAGCTGTTCCTGAAAAAATAGACAAAACATCATTTACGCTATAAGAAAAAACATTTTCAAAATTATTTTTGTATAAATTTATACCGTTATCATGCGCATCAACGGAAGAAACTAATTTTTGATCTATTGTGTCAGCCACTTTTTGCGATCCGCAAAGTTCTTCGCCGAATTTTTTCCACACTAAGCCAAAAGATGAATATTCAATGCCATTTCCCCTACTCCCCACCCCGCCTATTTGATGATGGTCAAATCTGTTTTGCTCTGCGTCGTATATCCCTCCAACATCAAAAACATAATCGCTAGACTGGATTATTTCCTCATCTCTCGTGCGGATGATTTCACATTCTTCGCCTTTTTTCTCCACCAGTAAACACAATACAGCACAGGCAAAAACATCATCTGCATGAAAGGACCCGTTGTGTGTAATTAATTTATTTATCTTTGTCATAAAATTCCTCAAATATTTCGTAAAGCCAAGTGACTAACTTGTCAAAAAATACAAATAACATGAACAATACAAGGACCACTACTGAGAATTTCCAAATCTCGTGGCTGATATGCAATGCAGTATAGCCAAAAAAGAAACCAAGCGACAATAAAAGAGGCGCCCAAACAACTGTAGCAGAAATTTCAGCTTTTAAAAACTGCTTATAATTTATCTTTTCATAACCGCAAAAAATAATAACCAAATTATTGGCACCAATTATAAATTTAGAAACAAAAATAGACCAAAAAGGTTTCGTTTTAAATTTTGGCAAAACATTATAAACACGTTTTTGAATATATTTAAAAAAATTATTATAATTAAATTTTTTAAATAAATATTTTCCTAAAGCATACCCGATAAAAGTTTTAGTTATTGAACCCAAAATAATAAACAGTAAAGAAAAATAAAAATTCAAGGCGCCAATATGAGCCAGAATTCCAGTAAATATTACAAAAAACTCTCCTTCAAAAATTAATCCGGCATAAATTAAAAGATAAGCGAGAACTTGATGATTCTCTACTAAACTGGTTAAAAGGTTGACTGTATGCATGGCTGATTTGAAAGGAACGCAGTGACTATTAAAATCGACACCCTGTTAAATGCCCTTTGGGCAACTTTTGCGAAGCAAAAGTTATTTAACAGGGTAAAAAAAATTATATTCGCCTTACTCATTAATTTTTATTTAAAATAAAGAATCAACGACCTCTTTCACCATCGATCCTTCTGCTTTTCCTTTTAAATCCTTCATTAAAGCAGACATCAGCATTCCTTTTTTTGTAGCATCGGTAATTCCGAGCTCGTCTTTTTTAGCTCGCGCTATTTTTTCTACTTCGCTCTTCTCCATCAATTTTGGCAAATAAGTTTCTAAAATAGAGAGCTCTTCTTGTTCTTCTTTTACTAAATCCTCTCGATTCCCTTTTTTAAATTGCTCGATAGAGTCTTTCCTCTGTTTTGCCAGCCTGGTAATCACCGCCAAGGCTTCTTCATCCGAAAGCATGTCTTGCGGTTTTTTATTCTTCGCTACCAGTTCATTTGTAAAGGCCGAGGACATCGCGCGAAAAGCCTTCAGCCGTAAAGCATCCTTTGCCATCATCGCTTCTTTTATTCCATTTTTTATTTGTTCGTGTAACATAACAAAAATTTATAAAATATAATTTTTGAAGGGGTTTCGAGCGCGACGGCGCGAGAACTTCAGGATTTTTTTCAACAGAAAAAAATCCGTACCGAAGAAAAATTGATATTTTATAAATCTATATAAATCATACCAGAAGTATGCTAAAATAGCACTACCTGTCCCGTTAGAAATTCAAAAAACATGTTATAATGATATAGATTATTAATTAAAATTTTTAATGGGATGTCTAAGTTGATATTTTTTGATACAGAAACCACAGGCAATACAGAAAAGGATTTTTTGGTTCAAATCGCCTATAAAAGCAAAGACGAAAGTTTTACAGGCCTCTATAAGCCTGAAATAAAGATTCCTCCGGAGGCTTCAGCTGTGCACCACATCACCAATAAAATGGTAGCTGATAAACCTACTTTTAAAGAAAGCACTGATCAGGCAATAATTAAAAAACTTTTTGAAGACAAAGATTCTGTTGTCGTTGCCCACAATGCCCCCTTCGATTTGGCAATAATTAAAAAAGAAAGTATAGAACCAAAAAATTTCATCTGCACTCTAAGGCTCGCCAGATATTTAGATAAAGAAGAAAAAATTGACCGGTACACTCTGCAATATTTGCGCTATTTGTTGGATATCGAAGTAGAAGCCACTGCCCACGATGCTATGGGGGATGTTTTAGTGTTAGAAAAACTTTTCGAAAGATTGAAAAATAAAATGTCGAAGATGCTAACAGAGAAAGAAAAAGAACTTACAGAAGAGGAAGTTATAAATAAAATGATAGAAATTTCTTCGCATCCTTCCCTTTTGCACACTTTCAAATTCGGCAAACATAATGGTAAAAGAATTGAGGATGTAATAAAAGTAGATAGAGGCTATTTGCAATGGCTTTTAGACCAAAAATTAAACGGCGACGGCATAGACGAAGATTGGATTTACACTTTGAAGCATTATTTAGAAAAATAATAGTTATCCACATATTGTTGTTTTTTTACAACAAATATATTATACTAAACTTGTAATGAAAATTACCCTCGCCTATAGGATATTAGGATTGTATTTATGCCTCGCCCAAGCTTTACCGCTTGGGCGAGTTTGTTTTTACATACTCTAAATGATCTTTTAAAGAATCAGCTGGAATATATTTATCACAATTCATCTTAAGTTCTTCGCTAACAAAATCCCTAGCACAAATAACAATAGCTTTTTTCTTTTTTGATTTTAAATATTGTAAAAGGGTATGAAAATCACTATCTCCAGACCAAAGAAATATTGTATCGTATTTTTCCATTTGTTGTATTATGTCCATTGTCATTTCTACATCAAAGTTACATTTATTTATTTTTCCTAAAAATTTACCATCTTCATCAAAATTGTTTATTTCTTTTATATCTTTAGTACGAACTCTGAAACCACATTTTCTAGCTTTATCTATACGAAATATTGATTGGCGATATTTCAAATTTAAAGTATGTTCCTCAGGTAAATCTATATGCTCTTTATAATGCCCATAATAAAAATATTTTTTGCTTGCCTTAATATGATTAATTAATTTATGAATTTTTTCTATATCAATTTCTTTTTTTAAATATTCTTTATTTTCTTTTTTCCAAAAAACTTTCGCCCAATTCCTTACGTTAGCAAAATCTACAAAAGAAAAAATTCTCCCGTATTCTTTTGGATCAAATAAATAAGCCTCTTGAAAATGTTTATCTTTAAATTCAAATAAATCCATAAATGCAATCATAACACACTGGTTATATAAATAATTTAAGTTATCCACCTTTACAAAAAAACATACTTATTTTACAATAGTAGTTGTACAGGCGTATAGCCCTGAAGTAAAGCCAGCTATGCTGACGACTGCGAATGTGTGAGGCAACTCACTTGTATGGGGATTAGTAATTACATACTTATAATATGAGTTTGAGGTTTTCTGCCAACTGTTTAGGAATGGTTGGATCCTACTTTTAACCAAAGACCTTTCAAAGACGTACCCACTACAAAAACTTTAGTCTTTAGAAGACTACGCAACTCTGGCATAAGGCCAGAGTTTTTGTTTATAAATTAAAAATGCTAAAATTACTAATATGGAAGAAAATATTTTTTTAATAATTATAATAATTGTCTGTATAACTATTATTTTTTTCTTGCTTTACCTTAATAATAGAAAAAAGAACATAAATGGAAAAGACGACATCGGATTGAATCTTATCTTGACGCAAATAAATGAACTTTCTAGAACTGTAGATAGCAAGATCGGCGAGTCCCACAAACAGGTCAATGAAAGTTTGAAGTTCCATTCTTCTGAATCAAATAAAATAATTCGGGACGTCACAGAGAGACTCACCCGTCTGGACGAGACAAACAAGCAAGTCATCTCCTTCGCTGACCAGCTCCAAAGCCTGGAAAATATCTTAAAAAATCCAAAACAACGCGGAATTTTAGGCGAATATTATTTAGAAACAGTTTTGAAAAATGTATTGCCTCCTGGAAGCTATCAGATGCAGTATGCTTTCCCCGATGGAACCATCGTGGACGCAGTTGTTTTTGTGAAAGATAAAATCATTCCTATCGATTCAAAATTCTCCTTAGAAAATTACAACAAAATGGCCGAGGAACATGACGGCACCGAGAAAAAAAGACTAGAAACAATTTTTGTAAATGATTTAAAAAATCGCATTACTGAAACATCAAAATACATCCAGCCCACCAAAGGCACTACTGACTTTGCATTTATGTTTATCCCCCACGAAGCCATTTACTATGATTTGATCACCAATAAGGTCGGCGCAAGTGACGATAATGAGAACCTAATCCAACGCGCGGCTGGAAAGTACAAAGTCATTATCACCTCCCCCACTTCATTTCTTGCTTATCTGCAAACTGTCCTGCAAGGACTCAAGGCTCTGCAAATAGAAGAGTCCGCTAAAGAAATAATTAAAAAAGTAGAAGACCTCGGCAAACATTTAAAATCTTATGATGAATATCACAACAAGCTCGGCAATGCCCTGGGCACAGTGGTGAACCACTACAACGCTTCAAATAAAGAACTAAAAAAGATAGACAAAGATGTGCTTCGCATAGCCGGCGCTTCACCCGAGCTAGCGCTTCTTGAAGTGGAGAAGCCAAAATCAGGAGACTAAATTTTATTACTCAAATGAAATAGGAATGACGAGTTCATCAGCATTTTGAGGAAGTCCAGATGGATTGTCTTTCATTAGGATTAGTTTCCCCTTCCCGGCTTTTTGTGTATGGAAAGTGACAACTTGTTCAAAAGGAACAAAATCGGTCGTCATCCAATTTGCTGAAGTCATAATATAACCTTGAGAAAGCGGAACTTCCTTGCCTTCGGTGTTAATTAATTTAATAGGAAAAGAAGCTTCAAAAAACCAATTCCCTCTCGCCTCGCCTTTTATGTCGATTGAATTTTTTATCACATCGTTTGGCTGGGGTGAAAATACGCGAATAAGATCTTTTTTCTGTTCAGCGTTTCCTGTATCCATATTACTTACCAGGCTCGGCTCCATGGTCGTTTCTTTTTTAACATTAATCTGCCAGACCAAAGCCATAATTACTAAAATAATGATAATAATTATCACCGATATAAATTTTTTCATATGATGATTATAACATGAGCGGTAAAAACTGTTATTACTCTACCGCTAGGTCTTTCCTAGCGGAATTATTATTTAGCCTTTAGTTTTAATTTTCTTTAGTTTTTTGATGAAAAATGCTATATTTTCCCAAGTAAGTTTCTTTAGGCTCTATCGTCTAATAGTCAGGACGGAAGCTTCTCAAGCTTCAAATCTGGGTGCGATTCCCAGTAGAGTCACAGATTCCTTATGCTATAAAAGCAAAGGTAGAATTTCTTCCGCGATAGCTTCTGGTGTTTTGTTTTCTGTGTCGATTTTTGTGTAATTGGGATAGAAAAAAGGAGTTGGGCTGGTAAAATTAAGAGTATTTTCTAGAGCAAGTACGTGTTCTTTATTTGGCGCATACTTTTTTTCTACACCACGCATTGGATTATCTGCGCGTTCTGCTCGAATTGAAAGCGGCGCAACTAATTCCACAAAGATTACTTTACCTCCGGCAGATTCATAAATATTTTTGTAAAAATCTATATTATTCTTTCCCCTCTCTTGTCCAAAATCCCAAACATAAGTGAAGATAAGATTAATTTTATTTTCTGCAGCTTCTTTTATTATATTCTCTCGAATGATCCTGCTCAGTTTATTTTCAGAAGAAGTTCCAACTCCAAATAGATGCATAACGCCATCCAAAGCCATGTGGTTATGAAAAAGCTTAAAATCTGATTTTGATTCTATTATCTTCCCTACTGTAGTTTTCCCCACCGCTGGAGGACCAAAAAGTATTAAAAGTTTCATAAAGTGATTCTACCATACGTCACAGATAACTATCAAAATAAATGGCATGGCAAGAATATCCGCCAGGGTTCTTTTGTAAATAATCTTGATGATATTCCTCCGCTTCGTAAAAATCACCCAATGGTTCAAGAGTTGTAACCACAGGATCTTTCCAGCGTTTTGATTTATTTACGATATCTATAAAATTTTCTGCTTCTTTTTTCTCCTCTTCATTGCTATAAAATATCGCGGAGCGATATGAAGTCCCTCTGTCATTCCCTTGCTGGTTTAAGGTCGTAGGATTGTGAATTTGAAAGAAAAAATCCAGCAATTTTTTATAAGAAGTTTTTTCTGTGTCATATTCTATCTCTACTGCTTCCGCATGACCCTCATGATTTCGATAAGTTGGATTTCCTACTTTTCCACCGGTATATCCCACACGCGTTTTCACGACACCTGCTTGTTTTCGTATCAGATCCTGCAATCCCCAGAAACATCCTCCCGCTAATATAATTTTTTTAATCATCTTATTATTTATTTAAGCATAATATCATTAATTTGTTATTAAAACACTTTTTTTTTGATTGAAAATTTTGCCAGTTGAAAAGTTTTGGCTTTAGTGTCATCATTATAGTTAATTATGAAAAATTTTGAAAAACGTTTTTTATACATATCAATCTCGCTCTTAATCTTGGCGTTTATTGTATGTACTATAGTATGCAGTATCTTGGCAAAAAGCAATAAAAAAAATAATGCCATTCCAGTTAACCATGTCGCATGCACGATGGAAGCGAAACTCTGCCCAGATGGTTCTTATGTGGGACGTATGGGATTAAATTGCGACTTTGCTGTTTGCCCCGAGGCTGCTCCCGCAAACAATAATAATGGAACAAAGAATATTCTTCCGTATAAATCAGGAGTGAAAGGAAAAGTCGTGTTGGGCCCGACATGCCCAGTCGAGCACATTCCTCCAGATCCAAATTGCGCCGACAAGCCATTTAAAACTAACATTGTTGTATTTCAAGCAAGCGATCTCGCTCATTCATTTGCAACGACTACCAGTGACACAAAAGGAATTTTCTCAGTTTCCCTACCGCCCGGAGACTATACCTTAGTCGCCGGAGAAGGCACTCTACCAAGATGCGATCATCCTCAAATCACTGTAAGCGCAAATACTTTTACCACAACAACTATTTCTTGCGATACAGGTATAAGATAAAAAAATCTTTTAATGTTTATGATCGCTTTTACGGGAGATGAAATAACGATTGACGGGAATAGTGATAACAAAGGCGACTACGAGTGAAGCCAATAATTTAAACCAATAGAGCGAGTCTCCAAGGTGTGCGTTTGTTGCACCCGGAATGAAAAGCAGAAAAGTACTGTCAACAGCCTCCATGGAAAGTATAGAGACGGTGTCTATAGACAAAGCGGTCTTGATAGCATGACGCCAGGAAATACCACTCTTTTTAAGCGACCAAGATGTAAGAAGGTACCCGAAAAAGAATGCGAGCGGTATAGAAAAAATCACTTTCGCGAATACTGCCCAGCCAAGCAAGGTCGTTATGGACATACCTAGCATTTCCCCTATTGAACAACCAAATAGGCAGTGCAAGGTGTGGCGTATAGCTAATTTTGTAAGCTGATCCAATCTCATTTTGAATAATAAGTTTTAATGATAATATCATATTTTCATGTTATATTAAATTTATGATGAAAAAGAAAATCAAAAAAATAATAATCTTGGGTCTTGGAATATTTTTTATTCTACTTGGATTGCTTGGTTTAGTAGTACCTCTTTTGCAAGGAATTCTTTTTTTGATAATAGGATTTTTACTACTGTCTTTTTATTTTCCCCAAACCAACACTATTTTAAAAAGATATTTACACAAACACCCTCATTTGGTTGAGAAAATAGAAAAAATCGAGAATAAAATAAAAGAATTTATCGGGGAGATCTGATTTGACTTTCTTCATACTTAGGCGTAATCTCAAAAAAGACAATAATGTAGCAAAAAAATAATATTTCCTTCTTAGGAAGGAAAAGAAAGGAGGTGGAGTGAGTGTGAGTATGCCGACTGATTTTGATTTAGATTTGGCCATTAAGTTGGCCAAGGCGGACGGTTTAGATCTTACGATAGACCACTTAGAGATACTTAATTTTCTTTTGGTTTATCATGAAAAGTGGGGAATTGTACCCACTTTTAAAGTGTTCGTTTTAGAGATAAAACGGGCACTGGGTCAGGATAAGGGCTGTACGAGGTACATGTACAGTCTGTTTCCAGAAAATCCAATGAGGCAGCTATGCAGATATGCAAATCTGCCTGAGCCCGATCGTCCTTCGACTCCAAAGTCTTGAATTTCAGTATCCCCTCCTCAGTGGTGAGGAGCACTTTGGGGGTTAGCGTATAGCTGGCCCTCTTTTTTATTTCTTCTCCAGCCACTCTCTCTCTTGGCGCACTAATAATTTGCTTTTATTTTCTTGATCTAAAAGAATAGTCTCGACGACACGCTCCATACGCATCCCTTGCGAACCTTTTACCAGCACAATGTCATTTTTCTCTACAAAAGTTTTTATAAAATTCCCTGCCTCACGTGAATTTAAAAATTGAATAATACTTTCTTCATTCATTCTTGCTTCTATCGCCCCTTCTTTTATCTTTTCTGCTCTTGGACCCACAACAATTAAAATATCTACGTTATCTTTGGCAATTTTCCCAATATTTTTATGAGCTTCACTGGTATGCTTGCCGAGTTCGAGCATATCACCCAAAACAGCCACCCTCCTCCCCTTTTCGTTTTTATTTTTTTCTATTTTTATCTGTCCCAAAGTTCTAAGCGCAAACTCGCAAGCAAAGGGAGAAGAATTGTAAGTATCATCAATGATCAAACTACCGTTTATCCCATTGTGCAGTCTCATTCGCCCAGGCGCCACGTCATAATCTTTGAGCGAATCTACCGCTGTCATCATATTAAATTTCAAGCCAAAGGATAATGCCAAAGCGGAGAGAGCCGCATAGACATGATTTCTTCCAAAAACTTTTTCTATTACGATAGGCAAACTCTTGCCTTCTACATCTACTCTGAATATTATTCCTTCGGGTTTGTTGTCTTTGTTGTAAAAAATAGTATCTCCTGAACCCAAAACATCAGCGCCTTCTTTAAATCCATAGGTGACAGTAAGATTTTTGCTTTTTTCTTTCATTTCCAAGATCGTCGGATCATCTGCGTTTAACAACAAAAGACCGTCTTTTTTTAAGGTTTTTATCAACAGACTTTTTTCTTCCACGAGGTGCTTGTGTGAATTGAAAAACTCAACATGTGAAGGCGTGTCTCCTATCGCTGTCATAATCACGACATCAGTTTTAAGCCAGGACGCTGTCTTTTTCATATCGTCAGGCTTCCCTATGCCGACCTCAAGCACGAGCCATTTGGGATATTTGTCAGTATTAAAAGGATTGAGAAAAAGCCACAACCCTTTTAATATATTTAAAAGCCAGATAAGCGGATTGTTCCACCCATTCGGAACACCCAAAATGGTAAGAGGCAAACCTATCTCACTATTAAAACTTTTTTCACTTTTTCGTACATGGGATATTTTTGAAAGGACAGCAAAGACTGCGTCCTTGGTGGAAGTTTTTCCCACTGATCCGGTGATGGCTATGATCTTAGGTTTATATTTTAAAAGCACTAGCTCCGACTCTATTCTTAAAATATAAACTATTATTTTTTTGAAAGTTGTTTTCATCCCGTACGAAATAGGACGCGTACGCTTACGCTTTTTCCTTTGTTTTACTATTAAAAATATCTTTAATCAATTTCATAAATTTATTTATTTTATGCGTCCGCGATTTCGTTCGGGATTCATATCCTATTACCTATCCGGCGGAACATTGTAATAATTTAATAAAAATTTCGCAATTTCCAAAAAAGGATCCGTCCAAGTCGTAGCAGAATAAAGCACCCCTTTAGGATTTATGGCATAAAGAAAAACTATAAATTTAGGATCGTAAGCGGGGAAATAACCTACAAAAGAATGGTTATGCCTATCTTTATAATATCCTCCATTTAGATTATCCGCAACTTGCGCCGTACCTGTCTTGGCTGCTACGCTAAAATGCTCAAGTTTTTTCGAATCTCCAGCTATTCCTTTATCCATAACTTGCACCAGCATTCTGGTTATCTCTTCCGAGGAGGCTTTGGTAATTTTTGTAGGAATTGCCGAATAAGTAATTTTCTTAGAAGTCCCATCAGTATATTTTATTTCAGAAACAAGATGAGGAGTAACTAAATTACCGCCATTACTAAGAGAGGCTAAAGCTCGAATTAATTCAAATGGGGTAAAAGCAATTCCTTGTCCAAAAGCCGCATTGGCATACTCGATCTCGCGAGGACTAGTCAGTATCCCAGAAACAAGTCCCGAGGTTTCATTCGGCAGATCTATCCCAGTTTTATCTTTAATGCCAAAACTCAATAAATAATCGCGTAATTTTACTTTACCTAATTTCTGTTCTACAAAAACCATACCGGTGTTGAGAGATTGATTAAGAACATCCTGCATAGTAGTGCCTAGGCCTCTGCCTTTTTTATCGAAATTAAATATTTGGTGTTTTTCGACAGTAACTTCGCCTTTATCGTTGTACGTCGTGTTGGCAGTGACTACTTTTGCGTCCAGAGCAGATGCCATAACTAAAGGTTTAACCACGGAACCAAACTCTAAAACATTTTCTACTAATGGATCCGAGAAAACTAAGACAGTTTTATTTTGAGCAAAATTATTCGGATCAAAAGAAGGTAGCGCTCCGAGCGCATAGATGGATCCGTCCATAGGATTCATAATTATTCCACCGACAGAATCAATCTGATATTTATTCTTTACTTCAGCCAATTTTTTTTCTAAAAAACTTTGAACTTGAGGCTCGATTGTCGTCACGATGTCCCCCTCTGCCACTTTATTTTTTTCAAACAAAGTTTCATTAATATTGGAGAAAACTTCAGCAAAAAAATTAACATAAGGATTGTCCACGTTTCGGGCAAGGATGGAATCATATTGCCTTTCAAGCCCATAACGCCCTCCCAATTCATCACCTTTATACCCCACAAAGCCGAGCGCGTGCGCAGCCAAATTGCCTCCAGGGTAAAAACGCCATTTTTCTTTAAAAATATTTACTCCGGGAATTTTTAATGCTGAGATGGCATCAGCTTGTTCTTTAGAAAGATGGTTCGCTATCTCTTCATATGGATCATTCTTTTGTCCTGCTCTTAATATAAAATTCGTGTAATCAAAAGTTGCTATTTTTGATAATTTTTTATAGACAGCTTCTCCATTGGTAATTTTATTTGGATTGATAGCCATTTTAAAACCGGCAGTTTGGATCGCAGCCGGAACAAGCGCTCCATCTTTGCGTACAAAATAAATAGTTCCGCGTTCAAAAATATTGGATGAAGGCGTGGAATATTGGCGATCTGCGGTTTCTGAATAAGTATTGCTATGTACTAATTGCACAAAAAAAAGTTTTGTTACGAGCACACCGGCAAAAATCAAAACAAAAAGAAGAATTATTCTGGATCTAAAAACAAAACTAGATTTCATTATTGGCAAATTTTACGTTTCCAAGATGATCACTGCTTGCATTGAATCCGAGAGCCTCGCCCGTAGGGCTACGGCCGAGGGTTTTTCGAGTGGCAAAAGTTGCCTTGGTTTCCTTAAATCCCATAGAAGATGAAAGATTCATATCAACACTATTTGAAACAGCTAAATAAGAAACTTGTAAGTTGCCCACCTCATTGGACAAAGAAAGCATTTCTTTTTCTAAATTTCTTCTTTCCACAATGTTGAAAACCATGTTTCCCAAAATAAATACATAAAAAAGCGCCAAACCCGCAAAAATAAAGATCATTGTATACAAAATATTTTTTTTAATTTCAATATTATTGTTCATAATATTTACATTGGATATTCGTGTTTTTAATTGTAAGGTTGCTTGTCTCATTATTTTATTTTTTCCATAACTCTTAATTTTGCGCTTCTTGATCGGGGATTATTTTTTAACTCTTCATCGCTTGCTAAAATGATTTTCTTATTTATTAATTTTACTTTTCCTTCTTTTTCTAATTCTTTATAAAATCTTTTTACTATCCTGTCTTCTAGGCTATGGAAAGAAATTACTGCCATCCTTCCACCCGTCTTTAATTTGCCAAATCCTTTTTCCAAACCATCTTTTAAAACTCCTAACTCATCATTGACTGCGATTCGTAATGCTTGAAATGTTTTGGTGGCTGGATGCAATCTCCCTCTTTTATATGATGCTGGAACTGACTCGCTGATTATCTTTACTAAATCGAAGGTCGTCTCTATCTTTCCTTTCTTTCTTGCTTCCACGATTCCTTTGGCTATCCTTCTGCTGTATCTTTCTTCTCCGTAACCATAAATAATGTCAGCCAAACTTTTCTCATTCCATGTGTTTACGATATCCATCGCAGTGAGATCTTCTGCCTGAGGATTTTCTTTCATGGTCATAAGCAAAGGCTCATTTTTCATAAAAGAAAATCCTCGTCCAGAATTTTCCAATTGGTCAGAACTCAAACCTAAATCAAAGATAATGCCATCCACTTTTTCTTCCTTCAATACTTTATCTAGATTGGAAAAATTTTCATTATGAAAAGAAATTCTCTTATCATTATTTCTCCACACACCTTTGTCTTGATCAAGCGCAATAATTTTCACTTTTGGAAATCTTTTTAAGATCTCGAGGCTATGTCCGCCTCCCCCAAAAGTGCAATCCAAAACGACAGAATCTATTTTCAAGTTCAAACCTTCTATTGTTTCATTTAAAAGAACTGTCTGGTGTATACTCTCCTTCGGCCGTTGTCCTATAGGCGAGGCCATCTTATTTTCCGTCGTTTCCGAGCTTCTCTGCTAATGCTTCTGCTTGCTTCTCTACTAACGCTTTTTCCTCTGACCACTTCTTCTCGCTCCAAACTTCTACTCTGTCTTTGACTCCCACGATCGCTGCCGTATTTTTGAGTCCGATTCTTTCTTTCAGAAAATCTGGAATCAAAATTCTGCCGATCGAATCTATCTCTATTTCTGCCGCCCGTCCAAACATATATCTATTAAAATTTCTTTGATCTGCTTTTAAAAATGAAAGGTCGTTGTCTGAATCAGAAAGTTTCTTGCTTACTTTTTCCCATTCTTTACTTGTAAAAATGAACAAGCATTGTCCGAGTCCTGGGGTGATAATTATTTTCTTGCCGAGCTCTTTGCGAAACTTTGCTGGCAAAGACATTCTATTCTTTTCATCTATTGTGTGTATGTATTCGCCAATTAACATAAATGATTTTTAGAGAGGAAAGTGAACATAAAAATCTTTACCCTGTTAAATGCCTTTTGGCAATTTTTGCTTTGTAAAAATTATTTAACAGGGTGGTGAAATTTTACAGTCGCTGTCGCTTCTTAAAATTTCCCACTTTTTCCCACCTGATATACATTATAAACCACTAAAAAAATACCTCCAACCCCTCCCCTGTGGATAACTTTGTAGTTCTTAATAACAATAAAAAACCATCAATTTATTGATGGTTTTTTATAATAATTTTTAATTTATTCTTTAATTGGTTTCATTAGTGGAAACATTTGAGTTTCGCGAAGAGGCTTGTTTAATAGAATAGAAAAAAGTCTTTCACCAAAACCAAACCCGCAAGTTGGAGGCATACCATACTCAAGCATTTCTACAAATTCATCGTCTGGCATCATGGCTTCAGTATCCCCTTTATCCAACATCTTCTGCTGAGATTCAAATCTCTCCCTTTGATCAATCGGATCATTTAATTCTGAATATCCATTCCCTACTTCACTACCAGCAATAATAGGCATAAATCGTTCAGTGGTAAGAGAATCCTCTCGATTTATTTTTGCAAGCGGTGCAACCAACACAGGATGATGAACAAGAAAAGCTGGACCAGAAATCTGTTTACGACAATATTTCCAAAGTGAATCGATCAAACGTTCCTTATTGTCTCCATCATATTTTACACCAAGCTTGTTAAGTTTTTCCTTTATATCTTTTTCACTGGCTTTAAAAATATCAATTCCTGTCATTTCTTTTATTTTAGAAACATAGTCAATCTTCTCCCATTCATCAGCTAAATCAAAAGTATGTTTGTGCACAGTAAATTTTGTCGTACCGAAAACTTCTTTAGCAATTTTAATATACATTTCTCGAACCAGTTTCATGCCATCATTATAATTAGCAAAGGCCCAGTAAAACTCCATATTGGTAAATTCTTGAGCATGTTCTGGACTAGTGCCTTCGTTTCTATAAACTCTGCCAATTTCAAAAGTTTTAGGAAAACCAGCTGCCATCAATCTCTTTTGCCATAATTCACCAACAGAAATACGCAAATAAACATCTAAATCATAATCATTATGGTGGGTTTTAAAAGGAGTGGCCTCTGCTCCACCGGTCGTAGTTTCTAAAGTTGGAGTTTCAACTTCTAAAAAACCTTTTTCTTTCATAAAATTACGCACAACATCCCAAAATTTTGCTTTTTTTTCAAAAAGATCCTTTATCTCAGGATTCATTAAAATATCCAAATATCTTTTGCGGAATCTTTCTTCCACATCCACTAATCCATGCCATTTTTCGGGAAGCGGGCGCAAACTCTTTGAGAGCATCCGCCAATCTTTTGCTTCTAATGTTTTCTCTCCTCTTTTAGTCGTAAAAAAAGTTCCTTGGATTTCTACAAAATCTCCAATATCAACCACTTCATTCCAAAAATCGAATTTCTCATCGCCAAGAACATCTTTTTTCAAAAGTCCTTGGAAGAGTCCAGTACCATCATTCAAGGTAATAAAAATAATTGCCCCCTGTCCACGAATAGACATTATTCTACCGGCAATCCATTTTGCTTGTTTTTCTTTCTCAAGATTTTCAAAATCATCAACTGCATCCTTCAAAGAAATTTCTCTTTTTGAATTTGCGGGATACGCCTCATGCCCTTTCTTTTTTAAAAGTTCGAGTTTTTTTATTCGAGCGTCCCTAATTTCATCAATTGAAGACATTAAGATACATTAATGATTTTATAATTAACCAAGCCGTTCGGAGTTTGAAAAGAAACATTGTCGCCTTTCTTTTTTCCAAAAAGCGCAGTCCCTACAGGGGAACGATTAGAAATTTTCCCCGATGCCATATCTGCTTCTTCTGACCCGACTATGATATAGTTTTTCTCTTCTTTGGTACCAACTTTTTGGACTATTACATTAGAGCCAATACTAACCACATCTCCTCCTCCACCTTTGACGACTTGGGAGGATTGTAAAATCTGCTCTATTTTAGCGATACGCGCTTCTAGTTTGCCTTGATCTTCGCGAGATTGATGATATTCTGCATTTTCTGATAAATCCCCAAGTGATTTTGCGTACTCCAAATTTTGCAAAATTTCTTTCCTTTTAGGACCTTTTAAATCTTTCAACTCCGCTAAAAGCATTTGCTTTTTTTCTTCGGTTATATAATCCGCTGTTTGTTGCATTATTTGAATATCTTATCTTTTTTTGACAAAAGAGTCAATTATATGATAGTGTAGGTTATGGCAAAAACAGTAATTGAAGTGAGAAAAAATCCGAACGAAAACAATTCGAGCGTCTTGCGCCGTTTTTCGCGCAAGATTCAAGAATCCGGCATCATTCGCAAAGTCAAAGGTTCTCGCTATAATTTGAGAAAAGAATCAAAACTTAAATTAAAAAAAGGCGCTCTAAAGAAAATCAGCAGAAGAAAAGAAATAGAGAAGCTTCGCAAACTGGGCAAAATGATATCTAAGTAAAAACATGGAGGAGAATTTTTCTTTAATAAACAAAACAAAAGGCAAGCTTCCTCGCTTGCCTTTTGTACTTTTAAAAGAAGATATTTTAGGTAAGAAATATTCCTTGTCCATCGCTTGCGTCGATGAAAAAACTTCTAAAGAAATAAATAAAAAATATAGGAACAAAAATAAACCCACAAACATTTTATCTTTTTTGTTAAGTAAAAATGAAGGAGAAATAATATTGTGCCCCGCTGTTATAAAAAAGGAGGCTAAAAATTTTAACAAAACTTTCAGCGACTTTTTGGGCTTTTTAGTTATCCACGGAATGCTGCATCTAAAAGGATATGAACACGGCTCGAAAATGGAAGAAATGGAAGAAAAATATTTATCCCGTAACGGCTAGCGCCTAATTTTTGAGAAAGTGATATAATAAGGGTATTAAAAGTTAAAATTTTAGTATCGGGATGATAAGAAATATTTCGGTAGGCATAGACGTGGGATCGTCCATGACGCGAGTCGTAGTCGGAGAATTCATCAAGGGAGAAAAAAATCCTAAAATTATTGGTATGGGTGAAAGTGTGACGCTCGGCATGCGGAATGGTTATGTCGTAAACTCTTCTCTCGTAACCGCTTCGGTAAGTTCTGCCGTGAAGATGGCTGAAAAAACTTCCGGCCTAAAAATCAAACGATGCTTTGTTTCGATCTCTGGCGCCACTTTGCAGAGCATCGCAAGTTCAGGGGAAACAATTATTTCAAAAGCAAACGGCGAAGTAACTGCTCTCGACATCAATAAAGCCGTTCAAGATTGTGAAAACAATTTAAACCTAAGCAATAAAAAAATCATTCATATTTATCCGCAAACTTTCAGGCTTGATGGAAAAGAAGTGCTGGGAAGATTAGAGGGAATGTTTGGAACGAAGCTTGAAGTTAAAACTCTTTTTGTCACTTATTCTATCGTATATTTAGAAGATTTGGTAAAAGCTATTGCAGAAGCCGGAGTCGATACCTTGGATGTCATAGCATCGCCGGTCGCCATTGCGGACATAGCCTTGTCAGAAAAACAAAAAATCGTGGGAGTGGCATTGGTAGACATCGGAGACCAGACGACTTCCCTTTCTGTTTTTGAAAATGGATTATTGGTATCAATGAGCACCTTTCTTATAGGCTCGAATAAAATAACCAACGACATCGCTCTTGGTTTTAAAATCCCACTAGAGAAAGCGGAAGCTTTAAAACTCGGAAACGATACGGGAGAATTTTCTAAGAAAAAACTCGATGAGATTATCGAAGCGCGATTGTGCGATATTTTTGAATCAATAGAAAATAATTTAAGAAAAATAAAAAGATCAGAACTCTTGCCGGCGGGCATAGTATTCGTAGGCGGCGGAGCAAATACTCCTCGTTTGACAGAATTATCAAAATCGATTCTCAAGCTTCCATCGAATATTGGCGCTATAGAAATCTTCGGCAATGCCAAGACAAAACTTCGCGACCCGTCTTATTTCACCGCTATTGGCCTTCTCTCTTCCGGCAAGGACGGCGACAGTTATTCCGACAGCTCTTTGGGTAATCTTTTCAAAGATTTCAAAAACCTTTTAAAATCAAACCTCAAGCAATTGATGCCGTAGGTTGCCCCACACTTATTTCATAAGTTGTGGGGGTTTGCTTTTTTTTGCGCTAGTGCTAGTATGATTCTATATAAACCTAATCATTTTTAAGTATAAAATATGCCAAAAATAAACCAAGAAATACAAAGTTTTGCTCGCATTATGGTCATCGGAATCGGTGGATCAGGCAAGAACGCGGTGAACCATATGATAAATTCTAAAGTCAAAGGTGTCTCTTTTATCTGTATGAATACTGACACTCAAGACTTGCACCACTCCCTCGCTGAGAAAAAAATTCATATCGGAAAAAATCTTACCAAGGGTCTTGGCGCAGGCATGGATCCAGAAGTTGGGAAAAAGGCAGCCGAAGAAACAAAATCTGAAATCCAAGACGTCATCAAAGGGGCGGACATGATTTTTCTTGCTTGTGGAATGGGTGGAGGCACCGGCACAGGAGCTGCTCCTATCGTCGCTCGCGCAGCGAGAGAACAAGGAATCTTGACCGTAGCAGTCACTACCAAGCCTTTCTTTTTTGAAGGAAATCACCGTATGAAAATAGCGGAAAAAGGAATTGAGGATTTGGCTAAAGAAGTGGATGCGATCATTATTATTCCGAACGACAAATTACTTCAATTGACTGATAAAAACACTAACTTCAAAGACGCTTTTGCAAAATGCGATGATATCTTGCGCCAAGCCGTAGAAGGAATTTCCGATTTGATTACCACTCCAGGTATTATCAATGTTGATTTTGCAGACATTAGAGCTGTAATGTCAAACGCCGGCTCGGCACTTATGGGTATCGGCGCATCTTCTGGCGAGAAACGTGCTGAAAAAGCAGCTTTGGCCGCTATCAATTCACCTCTTCTTGAGGTCTCCATCCACGGCGCCAAGGGAGTATTGTTTGCTATTTCTGGCGGTGATGATTTGACTATCAATGAAATTCAGGAAGCTGCAAAAATTATCACAGAGTCAATCGATAAAGATGCTAAAGTAATCTTTGGAACAATCCGAGATGAAAAATTAAAAAAAGGAGAAATCAAAGTCACTGTTATCGCCACTTCGTTCCCTGCCGATATGCCTCGCAAGAATCTTTTTAGTGGAACAACAGCAGGCCAGCTTTTAAAAGATGAAACTCCAGCAGTAGTAAAAAAAGAAATTCACAATACTATCCAAAGCAATCTGCACAATACCCACAGTACAAATATCCACAATAATGATTTTATAAAAAAGATAGAAAAAAAAGAAACCAAAGAAGATATCATAGAAGATGATGGCGATGACTGGAGCGCTGTTCCAGCATTCTTGAGACGCAACAAGAAATAGGAATTCCAAAATTAAACTTTTTCCGGTACGGAATTTTTTAAGCTTAAAAATTCCTGAAGTTTCCTCGCCGTCGCTCGGAAAACCCCTGCAAAAGTTTATTTTGAAATTCCTATTCATGATGTATAATATGCAAATGATTTACGATCTAATAATTATTGGAGGTGGGCCGGCTGGGAGCGCAGCGGCTGTTTACGCAGCTCGAAAGAAACTGAAGACACTTTTTGTTATTTCAGAGTGGGGTGGGCAGAGCATAGCTTCAGAAGAAATTAAAAATTGGATAGGATCCCCTGCTATCTCCGGAGCACAACTTGCAGAAAATTTTAAAAAACATGTTTTAGAAAATGTGGGAGAAAGTCTAGAAGTAAAAGAAGGCGAAAAAGTAACAGCAATTAAAAAAAAGGAAGCAAGGCTTCCTTCAGCTGAAGGAAGAGCTGAAGGAAGCCTTGCTTCCTTTTTTTCTGTAAAAACAGAATCTGGAAAGGAATTTGAAACTAAAACAATTTTAATAGGGAGCGGCAGTGGACACAGAAAACTCACCGCTAAGAATGCAGATACTTTAGAGCACAAAGGCCTTACCTACTGCGCCAGTTGTGATGGTCCACTTTTTGCAGACATGGATGTGGCTGTGATCGGCGGAGGTAATGCCGCTTTCGGATCAGCCTCCCAGCTTTTAGCATATTGTAAATCTGTCACGCTTATAATCAGAAGCGACTCTTTTCGCGCTGACCAAACTACAATTGATAAAATTTTAAAAAATCCAAAAATAAAAATAATAAAAAATGCTGATATTTTAGAAATACAGGGCGATAAATTTGTAGAAGGAATAATTTATAAGGATAAAATTTCCGGAGAACAAAAAGAATTAAAAGTAGCAGGCATTTTCGTAGAAATCGGACAGATTCCAAATACTGACTTTGTAAAAGATTT
The DNA here is from genome assembly GCA_028718635.1 of Candidatus Paceibacterota bacterium. Classification (NCBI taxonomy): domain Bacteria; kingdom Bacillati; phylum Minisyncoccota; species Minisyncoccota bacterium. The sequence continues at coordinate 442,535 of JAQULK010000001.1, read as the reverse complement.
GGTTCCTTTAGATGAAATAGGTAAAGTAAAAATAGATGCTTGGTCCCAAAAAACAGAAGTCCTTGGAATTTGGGCTGCTGGGGACTGCACTAATATTCACTATCATCAAAACCTCATCGCAGCCGGCGATGCCGTCCGCGCCATAGAAGATATCTATATTACTCTAAAAGCAAAATAAACTTGTGCAACATCGGATGTTGCACAAGTAGAAAAGTATTTGCGGAGGGTACAGGACTTGAACCTGTAAGGGATTGCTCCCGCTGGTTTTCGAAACCAGTGCCATACCATTAGGCGAACCCTCCTCGTTTGATAATCTAGCATTTTTTGCAGTTTTTTCAAAAAATGTTATGATACTAATGTTTTTAAGCAACAAGAAGGCCCTATCGTCTAACGGTTAGGACGAGTGCTTTTCAAGCACTAAATCCGGGTCCGACTCCCGGTAGGGTCACAGTATGAGCGAAAATAAAATAAAAATAATAATCTTGGCTGCCGGTAAAGGTAAAAGGATGCAGAGTGATTTGCCCAAGGTTCTAGAAACCATAAGGGGTAAAATAATGATCGAGTATTTGCTCGAATCTATTGAAAAATCTGGAATAAGCGACAAACCTATCATTGTCGTCGGCTATGGCAAAGAAAAAGTAATGGAAGCCCTTGGTAAAAATTATGATTATGTGGTTCAGGAAGAACAACTCGGCACAGGACATGCAGTAATAAATACCCAAAAAATACTTGAAAATAATGCAGACCACATAATGGTTCTTTATGGAGATCACCCACTTGTTAGCCCTGAAACAATAAAGAAATTAAAAGATACACACTTAGCTTCTAATAAAAAAATAACCATGGCCACTTTTATCGTTCAAGATTTTAATGATTGGAGGACTGTATTTTATAAAAATTTTTCTCGCATAATTCGAGATCTAAATGGATACATTGTAAAAGATGTACAATTCAAAGATACTAATGACGAAGAAAAAAATATAAAGGAGTTAAATCCTTGTTATTTTTGTTTTGAAGCAAAATGGCTTTGGGAGAATCTTAAAAAATTAAATACCAACAACGCTCAAAAAGAATATTATTTGACTGATTTAGTAAAAATAGCCATGAAAGAAAAAAATCAAATACAATCTATAAACATAGATCCACGTGAAGCTTTAGGTGTAAATTCAAAAGAAGAACTTGAAACATTAGAGAAATTGGTAGTATAGTGTCTAAATGCGCGATTAGCTCAGTGGTAGAGCGACCCCTTGACGTGGGGTAGGCCGGGGGTTCAATCCCCTCATCGCGCACAAGAATATGACAATGAAAATCTTAAGCATCGAAACATCTTGCGATGATACAGCAATAAGTATTATGGAAGTTCACCCGCCGAAGGCGGGCAAGAAAGGAGGCATTACAAATGCTTCCTTTAAAGTGTTGGCGAATAATTCAAATTCTCAAATAAATATTCACATTCCTTTTGGAGGTGTTTTCCCAAAACTCGCTAAACAAGAACATATCAAGAATCTACCTATTTTACTTGAGCTTTGTCTTAAACAAGCCAAATTAGATAAAAAGAAAAAGCCAATAGACGCGATAATGATAACTTATGGTCCAGGTCTTGAGATGTCTCTTTGGACCGGAATCGCCTTTGCCAAAGAACTCGCCCAAAAATGGAAAGTGCCCTTGATACCGGTCAATCATATGGAAGGACATGTTCTTTCCGTTTTTGGAAAAGAAAAAGGAACTTTTAAAATAAAAAAAGTGGAAACACCAATCCTAACGCTTCTAGTGTCTGGCGGACATACGCAATTAGTACTTTCGAAAAAGTGGATGGATTATGAAATCATTGGCAAAACGCTTGATGATGCAGTCGGAGAAGCTTTTGATAAAGTAGCCAGAATGCTTGATCTGCCTTACCCTGGAGGGCCACAAATTTCAAAATTAGCTGGAGAAGCGAGAAACTTGTGCGAGGGAAGCATTGCGCAGGCTGTCGAGCCGAGCATAGCAAATTTTCAGCAGAAAATTATGCGTGCTGAGTCCGCACAAGTTTCTCGCTTCTCTCTCTCGCGCGACACTATAAAGATTGATTCTCTTTCTTTCTCCCTCCCCCGCCCGATGCTGCATACAAAAGATTTTAATTTTTCTTTTTCTGGTCTTAAAACGGCAGTTTTATATTTAATAAGAGACCTAGGCGGAATTGAGAAAATCGATCAGAATACAAAAAAACAAATTGCTTTGGAATTTGAGAACGCCGCCATCGAATGTCTAACCTATAAAACAAAAAAAGCTTTAGAAAAATACGATATAAAAACTCTCATTGTTGCCGGAGGGGTTGCAGCAAATAAATATTTGCAAGATGAAATAAAGAAAATTACTAAAAGTAAAATCAAGTTTATGTTTCCACCAAAAGGACTTATTGGAGATAATTCCATAATGATCGGGATTGCTGGGTACTTAAATTATATAAAAAATAAAAAGAAAGTTCCTAAATTAGATAGCATAAAAGCAATTGGTGATTTAAGGCTCTAATCCTTCTCGAGTCAAGATAAATGTGATATTATCTAACTATGAACGAAAAGTTACTCAAGCCGTACGACCCCAAAAATACAGAAAAAAGAATTTACAAACTTTGGGAAGAAAGCGGTTTTTTTAACCCAGACAATCTGCCTGGCAAGGAAGACGGACAGCAAAAAGAAGCTTTCACTATCATGATGCCTCCGCCAAACGCTACCGGCACTTTGCACATGGGGCATGCCCTTTTTTTAACGCTCGAAGACATTATGATTCGTTACAAGCGTATGCGAGGATATAAAACGCTTTGGTTGCCCGGAACAGATCATGCCTCCATTGCTACCCAATCAAAAGTTGAAAAAGAAATTCAAAAAAAGGAAGGTCTTTCCAGGCATGATTTGGGGAGAGAAAAGTTGCTAAAACGCATTGATGAATTTGTAGAAAAAAATAGAGATATTATGACATCGCAGATGAGAACGATGGGCGCCTCATGTGACTGGTCTCGTGAAGCTTTTACTTTAGATGATAAAAGAAATCTTGCTGTAAACACGATATTCAAGAAAATGTATGACGATGAACTTATCTATCGTGGTAATAGAATAGTAAATTGGGACCCAAAAGGCCAAACCACAATTTCTGATGATGAAATAGTTTATGAGGAACGCGAAGCGAAGCTTTATACTTTTAAGTATTCCCACGAATTTCCCATTGCAATTTCAACCACCAGACCTGAAACAAAGATCGGCGACACCGCTGTAGCGGTGCATCCTGACGATAAAAGATATGAGAAATTTATTGGAAAAGAATATGATTTAAAGTTTTGTGAAGTACCAATTCATATTAAAATAATAGCTGACAAAGAAGTTGATCCAGAGTTTGGCACCGGAGCACTTGGAGTCACTCCAGCCCATTCTATGATTGACTGGGAAATGGCTGACAGACATGACTTACCTCGCCCGCAAGTCATAAATGAATATGCCAAAATGTCTATTGGCGGAGAAAGTTTACTAGGCAAAAAGACAACGGAAGCAAGAAAAATTATTGTAGAATGGCTTCGCTCCCAAAATCTACTAGAAAAAGAAGAAGAAATAAAACAAAATATCGCTACCGCTGAACGTACTGGCGGAACAATAGAACCACTTCCTAAATTGCAATGGTTTATAAACGTAAATAAGCCTATAAAAGAACGCGGTAATAAAACTCTCAAGGATTTGATGCGTGAGCCATTCTCCAAGGGAGAAATAAAAATTATTCCGGATTATTTTTCTAAAACATATTTTCACTGGATAGAAAATTTACGCGATTGGTGCATTTCAAGGCAAATTTGGTATGGACACAGGATTCCAGTTTGGTACGACAGTAAAGGTGGAGTTTATTGCGACACAAAAGCTCCTGTTGGTGAAAATTGGAAACAAGATGAGGATACCTTAGATACTTGGTTTTCTTCCGGACTTTGGACTTTTTCCACTCTAGGCTGGCCCGCCTCCGTTTCCACTACGGCGGGTAAACCCGAAAAAACAGGAGACCTAAAAACCTATCACCCCACAGACGTCCTAGAAACTGGTTATGATATTCTTTTCTTTTGGGTGGCGAGAATGGTATTAATGTCAGAATATGCTTTGGGTGAAGTCCCTTTCAAAAATATATTCCTTCATGGAACTGTTCGGGACGCAAAAGGAAGAAAGATGTCTAAATCCCTAAATAACGGGCTTGATCCTATTGATATAGCGGAAAAATTCGGAGCCGATGCTGGACGAATGGCGCTCATCGTGGGCACTGCGCCTGGCACAGATAGTAAAATTTCAGAGGACAAAATAAAAGGCTACAAAAATTTTGCAAATAAAATTTGGAACATTACCCGTTTTATTTTAGACAATGTGGATGAAAACAACTTTGGAAAAACTATAGAAAATAAACTAACAAAAGAGTTTAAAGAAATCAAAGAAGATATAACGACTGATATGGAAAATTATCGTTTCCATTTGGCGTCAGAAAAAATATACCAATATATTTGGCACAGGTTTGCTGATCAGATTATTGAGGAAACAAAAGAGATTCTCAAAACGAACGGTGAAAAAGCGGATGAAAGAAGAATTGCTTTAGCCTCAATCTGGAAAGATTGTTTAAAAATACTTCATCCTTTTATGCCTTTCGTCACAGAAGAAATTTGGCAAATTATAAATTCCCGACCAGAGTCGGGATCCCGACATAGGTCGGGACTTTTAATGATTGGACAATGGCCATCTTAACAATCGATCCCAAAACTTTGCTGATAGCATTCTTTGGCGGGATCATCCCCTCTCTTTTATGGCTTTGGTTTTGGCTAAAAGAAGATGAAGAGCATCCTGAACCTAAAGGATTAGTCACCATAATATTTATTATGGGCATGATAGCGGTTATATTGGTTTTGCCTATTCAAAAATTTATCCAAGACAATGTGGGTTCATATGAAGGTAAACTTATATTGTGGGCAAGTGTAGAAGAAATTTTGAAATATTTGGCGGTATTGATAATCCTGTGTAAAACAAACAATGCTAGTAAGCCGATCGATTGGCCAATATATATCATTACCGCAGCTTTGGGCTTTGCCGCTCTTGAAAATATGTTATTTTTGCTCAAAATTTTCCCTGCATCGATCGGCACCACCCAGAGCCTGAGTACTGGCAACTTAAGATTTCTTGGAGCCAATCTGCTTCATGCCATCTCAAGCGGAATTGTGGGTATTTCCATAGGAATTTCCTTTTACGCAAAAAAATGGGAAAAAAATATTTCTCTTTTCGTTGGTTTTTTGATTGCTATTGCCTTGCATACCGCCTTTAATTTTTTTATAATAAGAAACGATGGAAATGATTCCTTGAAAGTTTTAACTTTTCTGTGGGTCGTCACAATTATAATAATGTTACTTTTTGAAAAAGTAAGAAGAATGAGCAAAAATTATTAACTAACAAAATAAATTATGGAAAATAGAAAAAGAAGTTTTTTTGAAAGATTAACTGGAAGCGTAAATAATGAAGAGGAAGAAATAACCTACAGAAAGAATTATTCGTTGAAAAACATAAAAGAAAACAACGGAGACAAAAGAAACAGCAATTGGATTGAAGAAGAAAACGAAGAGGCGGAATTGTCAGTCGACGTTTATCAAACGCCGACTGATATCGTTGTGCAAACAATGATAGCCGGAGTTAAGCCGGAAGATCTAGAATTATCAATTGCGCGAGATATTATCACCATTTCCGGTAAGCGTGAAGAAAATAGAAATATCGACGATGAAAATTATTTCACCAAAGAACTTTATTGGGGAAAGTTTTCCCGCACCATATCGCTTCCCCTAGAAGTGGAGCCAGAAGAAGTGGAAGCAACTGAGAGACATGGATTAGTCACCATTAAAATTAAAAAAGTAGACAAAGAAAAGAAAAATACCGTCAAAGTGAAATCAATCTAGGTAAACTTTTTTTGTGCCGAGGGGCGGGCTCGAACCGCCGACATCTTCCTCTTCAGGGAAGCGCTACTACCACTGAGCTACCTCGGCAATATTTAATTTGGTATTTTGTTCAAAAAGGAACCGACATTATCTAAATCACTCTTTGCTCCACTATATACGCCAATTAATTGATCAATATATGGCTGGATGAAATAATAAGCACCCAAAGCAGAACCGATAATAATAACCCAATAAATAATGCGCATTATGCGAGCAAGACGCATGGAACGCATTACAGAATGAAGCATTTTATTGTTCTCTTGTGCAAGAACAAGGGTATCTTCTAAAAGCTTTTTGGATTCAGGATCCATAGATATAATTTAACATAAAAATTCAAAAATACCAATTTAAAAAAGGTTTTCTTTTTTGTGCCCTCGGTACGAATCGAACGTGCATCTATTCCTTAGGACGGAACTGTTCTATCCATTGAACTACGAGGGCAACAGAACAATCATATAGTAGAAATAGACTAAAGTCCAAGTAATTTGGAAATTCTTGACTGATCAAAACCCACGATAATTTCATTCCCGATCACAATAACCGGCACGCCCATTTGCCCGCTTTTTTCCATCATTTCCTTTCTTTTTTCTTGATCAGTTCCTACATTATATTCTGTAAAAACTACTCCATTTGCCGTAAAAAAATCTTTTGCTATGTGGCAAAAATGACACGTATTGGTAGAATAAATTGTTACATTTTGCATAAAAATATTGTAAATTATTTGTAATAAGCTATTATAGCATAATATGCGAGTATGGTTTAGTGGTAGAATGAGTCCTTCCCAAGGATTAGACGGGGGTTCGATTCCCCCTACTCGCACCAAATTTATTTCTTTTCTCCAAGCGCCATGATTATTTTAATCACGGTATCAGGATTGAGCGACATGCTCTCTATGCCTTCATCTACGAGAAATTGAGCAAAATCAGGATAGTCTGAAGGCGCTTGACCGCAAATGCCTATGTACTTTCCTTTTTCTTTGCATTTATGGATGATTTCAGCAATAAGTTTCTTCACTGCTCCATTATTTTCATTTGCAATGTGAGTGACTATTCCAGAATCACGATCGAGCCCAAGAGTAAGCTGAGTCAGGTCGTTTGAGCCAATCGACATGCCATCAAAAATCTCCAGATAATCATCAGCCAAAAGAATATTTGAAGGAATTTCACACATGACGTACACTTTGAGTGTTTCATCTTTAGCTCGATCTAAACCATTTACTCTCATTTCTTCAATCACTTGTTTGCCTTCTTCTGGAGTTCTGCAAAATGGAATCATAGGAAGAACATTTGTAAGACCCATGTCTTCCCGCACCCGCTTCATAGCCACACACTCAAGACCAAAAGCTTCTTTAAACTTTGGATCATAATAACGAGATGCCCCGCGCCAACCTATCATAGGGTTCTCTTCATGGGGTTCATACATTTCTCCCCCAAGCAAGGTGCGATATTCATTCGTCTTAAAATCAGAAAAACGAATAATAACTTTATTTGGATAAAAAGCAGCGCCGATCTTGGCGATACCCAAAGCGAGATTGTCCACGTAGTATTGTTTTTTGTCTTTATATAAAGGCGTAAGCTCGTCAATCTTATTTAAAACTTTTTGAATTTCAGGAGTTTTCTTTTCTTTTTGTAATTTATCATAATCAATCAAAACATTTGGGTGTACCCCGATGTGAGAAGCGATTATAAATTCTAATCTCCCGAGACCAACACCCTGCGCAGGAAGATTGTAATTCTTAAATGCTTCATCGGGAGAACCAATGTTCATCATGATCTTTGTCTCTATTTGAGGTATTTTGTCTAAATGATGTTCGTTTATTTTGAATGGCAAAATTCCTTCATAAACATTGCCGACATTTCCAGAAGAACAGTCAATAGTCACTTCCTCCCCTGTCTTTAACAATGTCGTAGCATTATTAGAACCTACTATACAAGGAATCCCAAGCTCTCGTGAGACTATGGCCGCATGAGACGTGCGTCCGCCTTCGTCTGTCACAATAGCGCTAGCTATCTTCATAATAGGCTCCCAATCTGGATCCGTAATCTCTGTAACTAAAACTTCGCCTTCTTTAAAAGCATTAATGTCTTTTGCATTATCTAAAACCCTCACTTTGCCTGCACCAATCTTAGAACCTACAGCTATACCTTTCAATCTAACATTGCTAGTTTTCTCAAGTTTGTATTCTTTCAAGATTTTTCTATCTACGGCTGAAGCGACAGTCTCTGGACGAGCCTGAACTATGTAAAGCTCTCCTGTTTTTCCATCTTTTGCCCACTCAATATCCATAGGCTGATAATGTCCATGTCTTTTTGAAAAATATTTTTCTATCTCATAACACCATTTTGCAAGCTTAACTACTTCTTCATCTGTAAGGCAGAATTTTTGTTGATCATCTTTGGAAACTTTTTCTTCCTTGGTTCCATTAGAGGAATAGACAAGTTTAATATTTTTCTTGCCTATGCTTTTTGAAATAATAGGATACTTTTTTTCATTATCAAGAGCAGGTTTGAAAATTATATATTCATCAGGAATAACTTTCCCTTGCACTATAAATTCTCCCAGACCATAAATACTAGTAATTACTATTGCTTTATCAAAACCTGTTTCCGTGTCTATCGTAAAAGCTACGCCTGAAGCTGCGAGATCGGAACGTACCATACACTGAATACCCACCGAAAGCGCTACATCAAAATGTGAAAATCCTTTGTCAGCGCGATAGGATATAGCTCTATCAGTAAAAAGAGAGGCAATACATTTTTTTGTCGCTTCTAAAACATTGTTTATACCACGCACGTTTAAAAAAGTTTCTTGCTGACCGGCAAAAGATGCCCCGGGAAGATCCTCCGCAGTAGCAGAGGAACGCACAGCCACATCTGGATCCTTGCCGTATTTATTTCCTAATTCTATGTAATACTCTTTAATTACATCATTTAGGTCTTGTGGTAACTTAGCTTTTAAAATAGCTGAGCGGACTTTTTCTCCTCTCTTTTGAAGATTACGAAGGTCTTTAGTATTAAGATCTGCTAAAATTTCTTTTATTTTTTCATCTAACCCAGTATCCTTAAAAAAATGTCTATATGCATCCGCGGTAAGAGCAAATCCGTCAGGAATTTTTATACCAAGCGGTACAAGATTAGAAAACATTTCTCCCAAAGCTGCATTCTTTCCTCCCACAATTCCGACATCATCAATATTCACTTCATTGAACCATTTTATAAAACTTTGTCCTTCCTGTTCTGCCATAAAAATATTTTTTTAATTAATAATAAATATACCTCACTAAATATGAGTGTATTATAACATAAAATTAATTAGTACTATTTCTCCCCATTCATCCTCCCCCTCGTCTTCTCCCCCACTACCCCATCCACTTTTAGATTATGCGCTTTTTGGTATTGTTTGATAGCCATAGTTGTTTTTGATCCCAAGATGCCGTCTATTTTCAAGTTTAGTTTCAGATCTTGGTTTAAGAACTTCTGCAATTCTTTCACAGCCTCACCCTTGCTTCCTTTTTTGAGAACAGAGAGACCAAAGTTGTAAGCATTAACACTTCTTTCCCCTCCTTGATTCAGGAGGGGTGCTGTAGGCGGGGTGGTAATTACTGGAATTGAAATATTGTATTGATTAGCCAATTGTTGCGCTTGGGTGTAGTTGCCCATGGAGAGCAGATTGTTGATTCGACTCTGAGCACTGTTGCCTGAAGAATGCGCGGTAGGGTTAGTAATGGAAAAAGAAATAGGGTAATCGTTGCTGTTAGCATTTGAGCCGTCAGTGCAGCGGACATAGTAATTGTATGTATTGCCGTTGGAGAGACCGGAAATGGTGGTGGAATGGGATTGGGTGCCAGTTGTGGTAAAGGTATCGGTCATGGAAGCGTAAGCGGTGTCGGCAGAGGTGGAGTATTTGCAGGTGGCGTTTTCGTCGGTGGTCAAAGACATTGTTACTTGCGTTGTGCCAGCAGGTTGACTGCCGGAAGGCAAACCGGCGGAACGGATGGGGGCGGTATTATCTCCTTCTTCCACGTCAAAGGTGTGTTCGGAATATGAACCAGTATAGGTAAAAGATATTTTACCTTCCGCGTTGGAAAGACAGAGGCCGTTTGAACAGTTATCGCCGGTAATGTTGTTTCCCAGAACGGAATCCACGGACACATTGTAGTATTTGTTGGGTTCCAGGTCTCCGATGGTATGGAGGGTGTTGGTAATGGTGCTGGTAGTGTTTTCCGTCCAGGTTTTGTGATAAGTTCCGGAGTTGTCCCAGGTGGAAACTGCTATGTCCAGCCACTTGGTTTTATCCGAGTCGGGAATGGTAATTGAGAGATCAGCCGTGGTTTCCGTGGTGGTGGCGGTTTTGTTTCTGAACTTTTCGTCTCCGTACATTCTGACACTGGTGGAAGTGTTTACTGCATCCGTGCCCATGGTATATGGCGGCTGGTATTCATAAGCGCCGATGTCGGGCGTACCGTAGATGGAATTGCCGGCGTAGTCGGTGGTTAATGAGACATCGGTGCCAGAGTCGATGGCGGGGGAAGTGGGGAGAAGGGAAAAGTTATAAATACTGGAATTAAAAAATTTTGGATCCTGTATAATTGAATAAGCACCGGCAGAAATACCAACATAATTAGAAGTTAATACTCCATAAATAATATCATGGTCATTGGATATTGTTCCTCCAGTTTTTATAAGGCCACGATTGAAACCATCTATTATATTGTTTTGCATATCAACGGTCCCTTCAACGCTTACTGCATCACCAGTCTGACTTCCACTGTAAATAATATTATTATATAATTTATGATTTCCAGTATTTTGTAATAAAACAAGCGGCAAGGTGCCATTGGTTGCATGATAAAAAAGATCATAATACATTTCAACAGCGGAGCTATTAACGTGAGCAATCGCAGTTTTTAAATTATTTTTGCTGATTGAATACCTGATTATTCCAGAAGAAGTCTCATGGAAACTGAATCCGTCTCCATCTGATCCTATCCCGTCTGTTCCGTTAGTATCCGCCGTACAATAATCAAAAATAACACCAATCCAAGTGTTATGGACACCAAATCCATCCCCTCCGTTGTTGGCTGATGTTACCCTGGTAAGGATAACTGTACTGCCGGTCCCTTGTAGTAAAAATCCATTTTTATCAGATCCGATCCCATTACGGGACATGGTGGTATCTGTTATCGTAAAATTACTCCCGTTCGCAGTGCCATCGGTGAAAAAACCTTCTGATGTGTTGTCGTCGAAATGGCTATTGGATATGGACAATGTGTTAACAGTAACCCCGGCAAATCCATAAATACCATATGTATTATTACTGGCATTTAGATTTGAAATTGTTAGATTTGAAATTGTATTGTTATAGAGATGGATAGCCTTTGCAGAAGAAGATATACTTCCATTATTTATTGTTATGTGGTCATTTCCATTGAGAAAAAAGTATCCTTGGAATGTTGCATTTCTAACATCCAAATTATTAAACGTAACATAATTTATTCCACGAAGATCGATACCGCTATTATTTCCAGTAGCGTCGATTATAGGTTTATTTCCACTTCCATAGGAATCAAATGTTAATATATTTCCTACCGTTCCCGTTACCTTAACATACAAATAGCCAAAGAAAGTCTCCCCTGCTTTAAATAAAACACTATCACCAGCATGAATAGAAGCGGCATTCAGCGCGGCATTTACTTTAGTTAGTGTTTTCCATGGACCTTCACTTGCTCCATCATTTATAGTTGTGGTTATACCATTATATGTATCCTTTCCAAGAGTCGCATCCACATAATACGTCGCCGCGCTTGCTTCGTTTGCCAAAACAAAAAAGCTTCCCAGAAATATCGAGAAGAAAAAAATGAAACGGAAAAGTTTTATTATTTTGGCAAACGCATTAGATCCTGAAACAAGTTCAGGATGACAAAATTGGCGAGCGTCATTCACTCTCTCTCTCTCTCTCTCGATTCGTGGTTAAAATTGTCGTCATATAAAATTTTTAATTTATTGCTTAATCAATTCTTCTTTTAACGGTGGTAAATCAATAATAATTGTATTCCAAACCACATCTAAATTAATATCAAAATAATTATGAATAGCTTTATCTCTAAATCCAGCTATTTCTTTCCATGGCAAATTTATTTTTAATTTTAAATCATTAGAAATTTTTTTTGAAATTTCTCCAATTAATGTGAGTTGCATAATCACTCCACTTTGAACTAAAGAATTTGTTAGAAAATTTTCTTTATCAATTCCATTTACAAATAACTCAATTTTTTTAATCGAATCAAGAATTTGATCTATGTAAACTTTATTATTCTTCATAGATGGTTTTTAGATCTGGTAAAATGTAAGGTTCTAAAAATTTATTTACACCACCTTCAGCTAATAGATCAACTTTTCGTCCTAGTATTTCTTCCATCTTTATCACTAATCCCGAAAAGCCCACTAAACCCATTGGCTTACCTAATTTTACAAGCACGTCAACATCACTTTCTGGGGTATCTTCTCCCCTGGACACGGATCCAAAAATTGCAGCATGTTTGACACCATATTGCTTAAATATTGGGGATAATTTATTTTGTAAATCTTTAATACTCATAGAATATATAATATCATAATTTACAAATTTGTTGAAATTTTAATCAATCTATTGTATTTTACCATTCTTTCTGGTTTTGTGGGGGCACCGGCTTTCAATCCGAAACAACCAAATGCATAAGCCAGATCCGCGATAAAACTATCCTCTGTTTCTCCACTTCGATGGCTTACAATAAGCTCTATGTCATTTTCTCGAGCTAATTTCATGGTTTCTAGCGTTTCAGAAAGCGTACCTATTTGATTTGGTTTTATAATCATTGCATTGATGCTTTTATTTTCAATCGCTTTTTTAAGAAGTAAAACATTTGTCACCGTTAAATCATCTCCCACTACATAAAGACCATCATTTTGTTCTTTTAATTTTGCAAAACTTTCAAAATCTTCTTCATTAAAAGGATCTTCAATGGAAAGTAAATTAAATTCTTTTATAAGAGAAATATAGATCCCCAGCAATTCTTCTTTTGATACATCTCTGCCATCAATTTTATAAAAATAATTTTTATAAAAAGAAGAAGAAGCAACGTCTAAAGCCAGTCTCACTTTTCCCTCTAAATCATTTTGTTTTATCGCTTCTCTCAAATAAAAAAGTGGTTTTCTGATGTCTGAAATTTGCGGAGCAAAACCTCCCTCATCCCCCATGATCACAGATTCTTCTCCCAAATCCTTCAAGATTATTTCCTTTAATGTGTTATCTACACTTATTCCAATTTCTATGGCTTCCTTGATATTTTCTGTATCAGGGACAATATGATATTCCTGAAAAGCAAGCCCATCTTTCGCGTGTTTCCCACCATTAATTAAATTCATATATAAAAATGGTATTTTACGAGAAGGTTTGATTTCCGCTAGAGTGCGTAAGTGTTCATAAACTTCTACTCCAGAGACTTTCGCTGCCACTTTGGCGCAAGCAATGGAAACCCCAATCATAGAATTTCCACCCAGCCTGTCTTTGTTGGTAGTACCGTCCAATTCAAGCATCCTTTTATCTATTTCATTCTGATTTAAGACGTTCAATCCAATTAATGCTGGAGCAATTACACTGTCTACCTCTTTTATAGCATTCTGTACACCCCTACCATCCAGGTCACGCAATTCATGAGCTTCATGAATGCCTGTTGAAGCTCCGGACGGGTCAGAAAAATCATCTTCAACATTGCCGACAAACACCTTAACCTTTAGAGTTGGATTCCCTCTCGAATCTTTTATTTCTTCTGCTGTGATTTTTGTAATTTTAGTTTCCATAACACCTTTATATTTTAACATATTTACTGCTTGTGGATAATTATTGACTTTTTGTTTAAGATCTTGTTATAATGTAAGCATCCTTACGAAAAAGACCCTTGTGTGGTTCGTCCACACCGGGGGCTTTTTCTTTTTATATATCTTTTTTAAGAATATTCTTCTGATCAGTAAGATAAGATATTTTCACTCCGGTTCTTTTTAATAAAATAGAACATTTTTTTGTTTCATATGGCGATAAAATAAATCCGATTTTATTTTTTTCTTTTAAAAATTTTACTAAAGGAGCATAATCACCATCGCTAGTCACTAAAATTGCCTTTTCAAATCTGTTTTCATATGCACTTTTCATAGCATGGACAACAATATCTGCGTCGCAATTACCTTTTGCTTTTCCATCACCGTCAAAAATTACTTCTTTAAAAACTAAAGTGTAACCTTGTTCCTGCAGTCTTGTATAAAGATCTTTATACTTTGGAATTAATCCCAAAAATAAATACGCCTGTTGAACACCATATTTTTCTTTCAACCAAATTCTAAAACGTCCGTAGTCAAAATCCCAATCTAGGTTTTCCACTCCTTTGTGTAAGTTTGCCCCATCTATATACGCAACGTTGTTTTCTTTTTCTTTCATTTTTATTTTTTTTTCAATAAAATCATCAGATCCGAAACATTTGCCCCAGTCGGACCGGTAATAATCATATCGCCAGTCTTTTGGAAAAAATTATAAGAGTCAAATCTTTCCAGATAATCATCAATTGATAAGCTAAGCTTCTCAGCTTTTTCTAGCGTGTTTTTGTCCACCACCGCTCCAGCCACATCGCTATTGTCCATACCGTCACTTGCAAACGATATAAAAACAAAATCACTGTAATTTTCTTTTGTATTTTTTTTATTTATCATTTCATTTTTTATTACTTCTAATCCCATATGCAAATTTCTCCCGCCCTTTCCTCCTTTTTTTGTTATTACAATCTCTGGTTCACCCGCAACAAGCACTACTGTGTTTTCTTCTTTGGCAGAAAATATTTTTTGAGTGGCTTTTTCTTCTTCGTCGTATAAATTAGTCGAAACAATATTTGTTTTAAAATTAAGCTCCTCCGCTTTTTTCGCCATCGCTTCTACGGCAATCTTATTTGAAACCAAAACGAAATTATGAACTTTCTCAAAATATTTATCTTCTTTAGGTGTTTCAATCAGATCAAATTCCCCTAAATTACTTTCTTTAATGATTTTCTTTGCATCGCTTACAGTCGTTTCATCTTTACAAGTCGGACCGGAAGCGACATTTTCAAAATCATCCCCGGGAATATCCGAAAAAATAAGCCCGACAATCGTCGCAGGATAAGCTAATTTTGCCAAACCTCCGCCTTTGAGAAGCGATAAATGCTTTCTGATCGTATTTATTTCAATTATTGTTTTGCCTGATCCTAAAAATGCATCATAAAGTTTTGCTCCCATGGCGCTCTCGGTCTCCGGATAGCACAAAAGAGCCGAACCTCCGCCAGAAACCAAAACGATGATTAAATCATCAATAGTGGAGTCTTTTACTATTTCATATATTCTTTTTCCGGCTAAAACATTTACCTCGCTCGGTTTGGGATGAGTTCCTTCAAAAGTTTCTATATGCACAGTGTTCGCTTTGCAAAGCCCGATGACTGCGCCTTCTTTAATTCTAGAACCTAGAATTTCTTCTAATACTAAAGCACCCTCGCAAGAGGACTTGCCAAAACCGACAACTTTTATATTTTTAAATTTCGTTAAGTCAAAACTCTCGCCGTTTATAGTTAAAATATTATTTTCAAGTTTTATTTTATTTCGAATTACTTCTTGTGTATTTATAGCGTCGAGCCCAGCTTCCATGATTTCCATCGCATTCTTCCTGTTTTCAGTCGTAGCTAACTGATCAAAATTTTTTATCCAATGCTTAGTCATAATATTATTTTACAAGATTCTTTGGCTGATTTTGAATGAATCCTTCGATGTTTTCTATGGTTGTTTTGGTAATTTCTC
The DNA here is from genome assembly GCA_028718635.1 of Candidatus Paceibacterota bacterium. Taxonomy (NCBI): domain Bacteria; kingdom Bacillati; phylum Minisyncoccota; species Minisyncoccota bacterium. The sequence continues at coordinate 426,713 of JAQULK010000001.1, read as the reverse complement.
TTACGGCTTCTTTAGAATAAAAAGCAATGTGTGGAGTGACTATGACTTGTGGCATATCAATCAAGACTTGATCCTCGACTACTATTTTATAGTCTATTTTTTCAGTGGTATTAAAACCGATAATCTCTTTTTTGATCTTCAAATCCCTTTCCCCTTCCAAAACATCCAGCCCAGCGCCTGCGATAATCCCTTCATTTATTCCCCAAATTAAGGCCTCTGTGTCTACCAAGGCTCCCCTCGCGGTGTTTATGACCAATATTCCTTTTTTCATTTTGGAAATATTCTCTTTATTTATTAAGTGATGATTTTCTTTAGTGTAAGGAGTGTGAATGGTCACAATGTCAGACTCTCCCAAGACTTCTAATAAACTCTTATACGTAAAATTATTTTCCTTGGCAAAAGCTAAATCTGGGAACAAATCGTAAGCGACAATATTCATTCCGAAACCCTTCCCTATCTTTATGGAATTTTTACCAATTTTCCCCGTGCCGATGACTCCCAAGGTCTTGCCATCTAGATCGAAACCCTGTAAAGAAGAGTAAAAATTGAAGTCCATTGAATCCCGCAGATGATTGTTTGCATTTATTATCTTTCGGGAGAGATTCAATATCAAAGAGAAAGCGAATTCAGCCACAGTGTGAGAACCGTAAGAAGGAACGTTGGAAACCAAGATACCTTTGGTGGCACAATACTCGAGATCTGTGTGTTCGAAGCCTGTGGAGCGAGTAGTGATAAATTTTAAATTCGGCAATAATTCGATAACACTTTTACTAATAATTGAATTAATAAAAACGGAAAGAATCTCCGCGTCTTTTGCTTTTTCCGCGTTATGCTCAGTTAATTTTTCCTCAAAAAAAGAAACCTCCGCTCCGCTAAAAGCTTGGGAGAAAAAGGATTGTTCTTCTTTAGGCACCTCAAAAAATGCTATTTTCATAATCTATATTATATCATAGATATTATCTAAACAAATTGGTAAAAAAGGACCAAAAACCCGAAGACGCCGGTTTGGAAGCTGCAGGCGGGTTTTTGTCTTCTATCACCACCGTCACGTCTTCCCCTTCTTTTGCTAAGCCCAAATTTTCCCTAAAGAACTTTTCCTTGCCTTCCGGCGTATTTAAACTACTTATTTCAGAAGAAATATCTTGTTTTTGTTTTTCCAGCAAAGCAATTTTGTCTTCGACTATTCTTTTATTTTTTACGGTCTCTTGCATTTTATTCCAGAAAACAAAAACATTCCATGAAAAAAATAAAATTACAATGCAAAAAAGTATCAAAAATGGTTTTGATTGGACTATATTTCTCCAGCCTCTTTTTTCTTGAAAATTTCTCATCCCGTTTAGAAGCAGGTCGCGGTCTGTATACCGATACTATGCTCAATTATGTGATTAAATTTCATATTTATTTTGACAACATTATTTTATTATATTAAACTGCGACCGCGGCTTCTAACGGGACTCATAATATGCTATCCTTATTGTATGCTTTTTAATAAAAAACATCAAAAGAAAATACAAATAGTTTGGGCAGTAGTAAGTATACTGATTATCATCAGCATGATCCTGCTCTACTCGCCGATTTTTAGGTAGGTAATTTTAAATGCGAAACTCGTCGCAGGCATAGTTTTATGGAAGCATTGCGCAGGCGGGTAGCCGAGCATAGCAAAAAATCAGCAGATTTTTATGTGTGCTGACAGAAAACTTGTGCCAAGAAAGAGTTTCGCATTTCATTACTTTTCCCCCGTTCGCATCATTTTCAAAAACACATCTTGCGGAATGTTCACTCGTCCCCTTTCCTTCATCTTCTTTTTGCCTTTCTTTTGTTTCTCTCGAAGTTTCATTTTTCGCGTAATATCGCCTCCATACATATGCTGAGTCACATCCTTTTTCATGCCGAATTTCGTGCGGGAAGAAATAATCCGTCCAAGCGCTCGGCCTTGAATTTTCAAAGTAAACATTTGTCTCGGCAATAAATTATCTAATTTTAAGACGGCATTTTCTGCTTCAACTTCAGCTCTCTTTTTAGCCACCACCCGAGAAAAAGCTGGCACCACTTCGTCTGCTACTAGTAGATCAAGCCTAGTGACATTTGCCTCCCGCAATTCCCCAATGGAATAAGAAATTGAAGCATAACCAGAAGAAATACTTTTTAATTCATCGAAAAAATTCCGCATAAGCTCTCGTAAGGGCATTTTCACGGAGATAGTAGAGCGATTGTCTCCAAAATTCTCTGTATCACCTACTTCTCCCTCATGGTCAAAAAGAAGTTGGATAACACTGCCGACATATTGGACTGGAGTAATAATCTTCAAACTTACCCAAGGCTCGAAAACCTTCTCGATTAGGCCATCGTCCGGAAAATGAAACGGGGAATAAACTTTTTCTCTTTTTCCATTTTTTAACAAAACTTCATAAGTGATGGAAGGCGTAGTGATGACTAATTCCAAATTAAATTCGCGTTTTAGTCTCTCAGTGATAATTTCCAAATGAAGCATTCCTAAGAATCCGCATCTGAATCCCCTGCCCAAGGACCCAGAAGATTCTTCTTCGTAGGAAAACGCTGAATCAGAAAGTTTTAATTTTCCTAAAGCAAGTTTTAATTCTGCAAAATCATCCGCATCTTCTGGAAAAACGCTCGCCCACACTACGGGCAATGGTTGCATATATCCCTCAAATGCAGGCAAAGGATTTTTAAACATCGTAATAGTATCTCCAACGGATGCTATGCCGGGCTTCTTTATGCCAGTGACGATATAACCCGTGTCCCCAGGAGAAAGAAAATCGCGCGGGGTTTCTTCTGGAGAAAAAGTTCCGACTTCAAGAGCGGTAAATTTCTCGCCAGAAACTGCAAAAACCAAACTGTCGCCCTTTGCGACTTTTCCATCAAAGACGCGCACAAAAACTATCACCCCTCTATGATTTGAATATTTAAAATCAAAAACTAAGGCGCGCAGGATTTCGGACGTTGGACGTCCGGAATCCAGACGTCCAACGTCCGAAATGGTTTCTTTTGGTTCTGGTACTCGTTTTATTACTTCCTTAAGAAGATTTTCAACTCCTTCTCCTGTGCGTCCAGAAACTAATAAAATTTCATCCGGATCGCAATTTAAAAGATCCACTACTTCATCTTTTACCTCCGAAACTCTGGATAAAGGCGAATCAATCTTAGAGAGTACTGGGATTATTTTAAGACCTCCCTCTCGCGCCATAGCGAGAGTGGTAAGCGTTTGCGCTTGCACCCCTTGAGTTGAGTCAATAAGCAAAATAGAACCCTCTACCGCCTTTAATGCTCGAGAAACTTCATAAGAAAAATCTATATGACCGGGCGTATCAATAAGATTTAAAATATACACCCCTTCCCCCGCCTTCTCCAAAAGAGAAGGTGCCCCTCCCTTTTGGGGAGGGGTTTGGGGAGGGGTGTATTCCATTCGAACGGGTTGCATTTTTATAGTAATTCCTCTTTCGCGCTCCAGTTCCATAGAGTCTAAAAACTGGTTGCGCATTTTCCGTGTTTCTATTGTATGCGTAATTTCAAGCATTCTATCCGCTAAAGTACTTTTACCGTGGTCAATGTGCGCTATTATGCTAAAGTTTCTAATGTGTTTTAAATCCATCCCGTTTAGAAGCAGATCGCGATCAACTCGCGTATCTGATGTTTAATATTATTAATTTTTATAATTTCTAATTTCATGTTTTTGTTTGTTTTTAAATTGCGATCGCGGCTTCTAACGGGATTAATCTAAAAATCCTCCCGCTTGAAGATCCCATAATTTTTTATAATATCCATCTTTTTTATTTATCAGTTCGCTGTGGATTCCGTCTTCGACAATTTTTCCTTTTTCTAATACGATTATTCTATCCATCTGCCTAATAGTGGAAAGTCGATGAGCGATAACAATAGTAGTTTTCCCGGCAATAAGTTTAGTAAGGGCATCTTGGATCAAAGATTCAGAATGGGAATCAAGCGAAGAAGTAGCTTCATCTAAAATAAGAATCGGCGCATTTTTGATAATGGCGCGGGCGATAGCCACCCTCTGACGCTCCCCACCCGAGAGTTTTATTCCCCGTTCTCCCACGTATGTCTCATAGCGAAATGGCAAAGAATCAATAAACTCATCACAATGCGCGAGCTTGGCTGCTCTCATGACTTCTTCGTCTGTGGCGTTTCTTTTACCATAACGAATATTTTCCATCAAGGTACGATGAAAAAGAACAGGGTCTTGCGGAACAAAAGCTATTTGCTCTCGAAGATTTTCTTGGGAAATTTTACTGATATCAATTCCATCAATAGTAATCTTCCCTGAAGGAATATTAAACAACCTCATCAATAAGCGAACCAAGGTCGTCTTGCCGGCGCCAGACGAACCGACCAATGCAATCTTTTGTCCTGGTGGTATGGTTAAAGAAAAATTATCTAATACTTTATTTTTATTATTTTTATATGTGTAAGTAACATTATTAAAAACAACTTCTCCTTTAATATTTTCCGCGACTTTTTCTACATTATCACTTATTTCATACGGCGAATCTAAAACTATAGCCATTTCTTGAGCATCAGCAAAGCTGTTATAAAAAGTACGCACAATACCGCCAAAACTCCATAAACTATCAATCAAACGAACTAGATAACTTTGAAGTAATACCATAAAGGGTAAAGTAACGAGAGATAGTCTCCAATCATTAATTGCTACCCAAAAAATAATAAATTGAACGATGACCGAATAAAAACTTTGAATGGCATTAAGTCCCTCCCATAAATACCAATTAAAGACTGTCGCTTTCCGTTGTTTTTGAATTATTTTTCTTGTTCGATTTTCCTCATACTTATGACCAGTAAAAATCTGGATTGAGGAATGATTGCCAATGGCATCAGCAAAAACTCCTGTGGTTCTGGTGTCAGCCAAAGCTGAGATCACATCATATTTAATTTTAAATCGAATATAAAAAAAGGCAGTTAATAAAAAAACTAAACAGAATATTCCTAAAATATATGCATATTTCGGAATCAAAGAATAAACAGCAATGAATACGCCGATACTGCGGACAAAAAGCGGTAAAGCATCGGCAGCCATTCTGTCTGTTAATTTTTCAAAAGCATTAGCATATTTATTTATTTTCCTGGTTAATGAACCTGAAAAATTATTTGCAAAAAAAGAATGGGAATGACCGATCATATAAGAAAAAGCCTGTTCTCGGAGGCCGGCCATCACTCCTGATTCGAAATATGATAGGAAAAATCCAGAAGTCCTGCGAAGCACCCAGCCAATTAGTCCCAATATTAATATCAGAATAATAATCGATTTAGCAGTCGAAACGACGGCAAAATTATTGGTATTAAGAATATCCCAAAGTTTTAAAAATTGGAGCGGTATATAGATATCGAGAGCAGAAAAAAGTGTTGTGGAGACAAGAACGCAAAAAAAGGAGAATTTAAAATTCTTAATTACCTGCCAATAATATTTGAGCACCAACCCAACATCTAAATTTGAAAAATCTTTTTCCATATAAAAAGAGGACAATTTTTGCCCTATTTTTTATTCTAGCAGAAAAAACCCTTATTTCAAAGGGCATTATAATCGTGAGTTACGAAACATAACTTTTCGAAGGGGTTTCGAGCGCGACGGCGCGAGAACTTCAGGATTTTTCAAGCTTCGAAAAATCCGTACCAAAGAAAAGTTTATGTTTCGTAACTTTTATTCATCTAAAATATCAAAATCATCCCCTTCTTGGACAACGGCTTTTTTCCGGCGAATAAAATAAACTGCGCCCGCGCTAGCTCCAATAAAAACAAAAGAAGCGATGGGAATGATGGGCACAGAGTAATTGTCTTCACTGCTACTATTCATAACATTGCTTTGTAAATTGATAGTTCCTGAATTTCCCAGCGGTTGAACCGCTGTAGAAACTTTACTCGTCATATTTTGATGGGGAGATTTAGGGGGTTGTATTTCCGCATTATAATCAGATATCAATTCACCAGTTCCAGAATAAAGTTTTAAGTTGTTTTGATCGTTCTGGGTAAATCCGGTTATTTTACCAGGAACAATTACTTGTTTTTTAGACATAATCACGCTGTTTTTGGGAAAAATAAAAATTTTTCCATTTGCATTAATGACCCAATTTGAGATATCTATGTCCGAGCTGGCATTGTTTGAGAGTTCAATAAAAAAATCTTTTGCATCCCCTACTTTAGAAATAAAAACAGAAGTCGGAAGAACTTTTACCACCATTTTGCTGGTCGCTTCGGGGGTTTTTGAAAAATTATTTTGGTAGTATTCCAAAAATAAAACATACTCGCCTGAATAATAATAAGTATGAGAAAATTTTTCAAAATTATTTATTTGTTCCAACGAACCGCCGTCGCCAAAATTCCACGAAGCCCTGCCGAGAACAACATTTTCATTGGAAAACCCTAAGACATTAGTTTTTATTTCAAGCGGTTGCCCGGTAAAAGCTAAAGCATTGGCTAAAATTTTTACTTTCATGGTCGGATTTTCAATCACTTTTGGCTTGGGTTCTGGCTGAGTTGTTGAAGTGTTGGTTGAAGAATTTGAATCATTACTAGGTGAATCAGAGACAGGTAACGGAGTAGATAAAGAGCTATCAACTGTTATTGTATAAGGCGAAGTCAATATGAAATCGTAAGTAACTGGGCTTGCAACATCTTTCTTCACATGAACAGAAATATTATATATACCATCAACTAAGACTTTATTTTTAGGAGATATGGCACCATTCCATGTTTCAGTACAATAAGCGGTGCCGTCACAAGAATTAGGAGAAAATGTTTTATAAATACTAGAATCATCGTTTTTTTCAATTTTTATTGAAACCCAATTAGGTATGTTTTCATTAGCAGAGAACTTAATTTCTACAGGATTAACAACAGGATTTGCCACAATATTGGAAGAAGTTCCATTTAAAGTATAAGAAATAATCGGTGTCACTTCTGTAGCTAATACCAACTTAAATCCCAAAAATAAAAAAACAAACCCCACTAGAATCAGTTTTTTAAACATGGTAGAATGATACCATGAGTGAAGACAATAAAAAAATTGATTTTTTAGCAATTGGGGATATTGTGATAGATGTTTTTATTAAATTAAAAGACGCAAGCATCAAGGGGACTCCTGACAATAAAGATTACGAGATATGCCTGCCTTTTGCGGACAAAGTTCCATACGAAGATGTTTTTGCTCTCCCCGCCGTAGGTAATGCAGGCAATGTTGCGGTGGCAGCTGCTCGGCTAGGACTTGAGACAAAGCTCGTTTCCAACGTTGGGGATGATAAAGCAGGAATAGATTGTTTAGATTCACTTAAAAAGGACGGGGTCGGCACCGAGTTGATAAAAATAAATTCTGGAATAAAAACTAATCAACATTTTGTTCTATGGTATGAAGCTGAAAGAACTATTTTAATAAAACATGAAATTTATCCATACAGCTTGCCAGAATTTGACGAACCAAAATGGATTTATTTCAGTTCTGTAAATGAAACAGCCTTTCCTTTTCATTACACTATAGCCGACTATTTAGATGCCCATCCAGAAACAAAATTCGCTTTCGAGCCGGGAAAATTTGAAATAAAATTGGGAAAAGAAAAATTGCAAAGACTCTATAAACATACTGATATGTTTTTCTGCAATGTTGAGGAAGCAAAAAAAATATTAGGGTTAGATAGCGGAGAAATCAAAGAATTACTCCAAAAGATTTATTCTCTCGGGCCAAAGACTGTGATAATTACAGACGGACCAAAAGGCGCTTATACTTTTGACGGCGCAGAGTACTTATTTATGCCCCCTTACCCTGATCCAAAACCTCCCCATGAACGCACCGGCGCTGGAGATGCTTTTTCCTCCACTATTGTAATTGCAACCATATTGGGTAAAACTTTGCCTGAAGCTTTGGCTTGGGCAGGCATAAACTCTATGTCCGTGGTCCAAGAAGTCGGAGCGCAAAGAGGACTTTTGACAAAAGAAAAATTGGAAGAATATCTAGAAAATATACCAGAAAGCTATAAAACTGTAAAAATTTAAAATAAACTTTTGAAGGGGTTTTGAGGCTGTCGAGCCGAAAACTTCAGGATTTTTTAAGCTTCAAAAAATCCGTACCGAAAAAAGTTCTATTTTAAATTTTTCTTTTTAAAACTTTCCTCACCGCTTCTTTGATAGAATTTTTGCCCATACCATAATGTTCGATAAGTTCTTTTGGAGTACCGGATTGGCCGAATCGGTCATGCACACCGATGAATTCAATGGCAGTTGGATAATTGGCCGCTAAAACCTCTGCTACAGCCGAACCCATGCCTCCGGCAATTTGATGTTCTTCTGCTGTCACTATTGCTTTACATTCTTTTGCTAAAGCGACAATTGCTTCAGAATCTATTGGTTTTATACTTGATAAATTCATCACTTTTGTTTTTATGCCTTCTTGCTCTAATTCTTTGGCGGCAAAAAGCGCGTGCGACATGAGTCCGCCAGTAACGATTATTCCCACCTGGGCCAACCCTACATCCGGCATCCAAAAAATTTCTGCTTTACCTATTTGCATAGGAGTTTCCTCCGTGGTAATGATTGGCGTTTTTTCACGAACAAGACGCAAGTATGCTGGTTTCCCCGTTTTTGCAAGCGCTATTGTCGCTTTTTTAGCTTCAAGGGCGTCACAAGGAGAAATGACGTCAACGTTCGGCATCACCCGCATCAAAGCTATGTCTTCAAGCGCTTGGTGCGTACCGCCATCAGGACCCACAGAAATACCCGAATGAGAGCCCACGATTTTTACCGGCCTATCATTGTAAGTTATTGTTGTTCTGATTTGTTCCCAATTTCTCCCGGGAGAAAACATCGCATAAGAAGAACAAAAAGGAATCTTGCCCATAGCTGCCATACCCGAAGCCACTGTTACTAGGTTTTGTTCTGCTACTCCGACTTGGATAAATCTATTGGGAAATTTTTCCGCAAATAAATTCATTTGAGTGCTTTCTGTCAGGTCGGCGCAAAGTCCTACGACATTTTCACTAACCCCACCCGCTATCAACAGCCCCTGCCCGAAACCTTTACGTATGGGGACCTGTTCGACATCGTCATTGAAAATTTTGGGATTCAATTTTAATTTCGGATTCAACATAAAAATAAAATAATTTTAAAATCTTACTTCCCGCAATTCTTTTATTGCCATCTCCCCCTCTTCTTTGTTTGGAGCCTTGCCATGCCATTTATAATTTCTTTCAAATTCTTTTACGCCTTTGCCTGGTATGGTATGCGCTATTATGACCGTCGGCTTTTCATAGATAGCTTGCGCTTCTTCTATCACTTCATTCAATGATCTAAAATCGTGTCCGGAAACTTCTATCACGTGCCAATTAAAACTTTTCCATTTTGCGTGAAAAGGTTCAAGAGGCATTACATCTTCGGTATATCCTTCAATCTGAATGTTATTTCTATCGACAACTGCAATCAAATTATGTAATTTATTTTTCCCTGCAAGCATGATTGCTTCCCAAGTATTTCCTTCGTCCATCTCTCCATCAGACATAAAACAATAAATAAATCTATCTTTGTCTTTACCATCTATCTTGTCAGCAAGTGCCATACCGACTGCTTGTGAAAGACCAGAGCCGAGCGGGCCAGAAGAAGTTTCCATATATGGCAGATATTCCCTATGAGGATGCCCTTGAAGCCTAGTGCCAAATTTTCTTAAGGTTTTCAATTCTTCAACTGGGAAATATCCAGCATGCGCCATTACCGAATACAACACTGGGCAAATATGACCATTAGAAAGCACCACTCTATCCCGTTCTTCCCAAGAAGGATTTTTGGGATCATGTTTAAGAATATGAAAATAAAAAAGAGTAAAAATATCCGCCATCCCGAGAGGCCCAGCAGTATGTCCACTCCCCGCCTCCATAAGCATTTCAATAATAGAGATGCGAATCTCGTTCGCCTTCTTTTCCAACTCCAAAATTTTTTCTTCAGTAAGCATGTTTTTATAAGCTTTCAAATTCTTCTATCGTTCCAATTATATCATCAACATTAAAAATAGCCGAACCGGCAACAAGTTTTGTCGCTCCTGCTTTGATTAAAAGTGGCGCTGTTGTTTTGTTGACACCGATGTCAATTGCAATAGGTAGATCAGGGTACTTCTCTCTTAAAATTTTAATTTTTTCATAAACCTGTTCATCTAAGGGAATCCCTTTATGTCCTATGATATCGTTTCCCATACATTGCACAAAATCTACAGAAGAAATCAATGGATAAATTTGCTCAAGTGGTGTTGACGGATTTATAGCGATACCTATTTCGATACAATCTCTAATATACATATCTATTCCTTCTAAGAAATGATGGAAACTTTCAATTTCCCCCACAGCCTCAATATGAAATATTATTCTCTTTGGACCGAGCTTGGTATAAATATCGAAATTTTCCACAGCGTCAGCCACCATTAAATCAAGCTCAAAATCAATGTCTTCCCAAAAAGGCATTCCTTCTTGTTCATTCAAAATTCTTTGAAAATGGAGATCTGCTCCACCACCGGAAGAAAACGGCCAAGTGCGAGTAGGCACAAAAATTCCATCACAAAGATCTATTTGCACCACAGGCGCCACGCCTCGCGCTAAAGCAATTTTATTTTTTAAGTTTTCATAATCTTTTTCTAAAATTGCCGGAATTATTTCTGCCATAATTTAGTCTATTTTTAACTCATCTATTTTTGCCAAACGACGAATATGTCTTTCATCTCCGCTATACGGGGCATTTAACCAAAAGTTAACAATTTCTACCAAATCCGCTTCGGTAAAATATCGAGCGCCCAAGGAAAGAATATTGGCGTCATTGTGCGCTCTTGATCTAGCGAGAATTCCTGACTCAGCTTCCACCACTGCTGTTGCTCTACCGTAATAAACGATAGCTCTTACATAGGGGAATCTATTGGCGACTATTGCCTCTCCTTGTCCAGTACCTCCTAAAATAATGCCTCTTACTTTTGTTGAATCATGCACGTCTTTAGAGACAGCTCGGGCAACTTTGGAAATGAAATCCGGATAATCATCATTTTCGTCATAATCATACGCACCTTCATCTATGACTTCATGCCCTTGAGTTTTTAAAAAAACCACAAGAGCCTCTTTTAATACGTACCCTGCATGATCTGTTCCAATATAAATTTTCATCCCATTATAAATTTTAATTAATAATTTTTATCTACTGTGTCCCATTTGTTGAATTTATAACGGGACAAGTATTGTTTTTATTATACAGTGTTCCCTGTCTTAATAACATGGTCCACCAACGTATGGGTATACCCCATCTCATTATCATACCAAGCCATCACTTTTACTAAATTGCCTCCGACGACGCGCGTCATGGCAAGGTCTGCGATTGAAGCATATTTGCTCCCTAAAATATCCGAGGACACAAGGGGCTCTTCTGTAACTGAAAAAATATTTTTCCACTTATCTGAACCAGCTTGTTTTTTTAATATTTTATTTACTTCTTCTACACTTGTATTTTTATTTGCAATAAATGTAATATCTACGATTGACCCAGCTGGCACAGGCACCCGAATAGAGATACCGTCAAACAAACCCGTCAAGGCAGGAAATGCCTCTGTCACCGCCACAGCCGCCCCAGTAGAAGAAGGCACAATGTTTTGCGCAGCAGCTCGTCCTTCACGCAAATCTTTTTTACTTGGTCCATCGACAAGCGCTTGAGATGCAGTATATCCATGCACAGTATTTAAGATTGCTTTCTCTATGCCAATCTCTTCAAAGAGTATTGCGATAAGAGGACTGGCTGCATTGGTCGTACAAGAAGCGTTTGAAGTAATGTCACATGTACCAAATTTTTCTTCATTCACACCCAATAAAATAGTCTCGCCGTGAGCTCCTCCCACATCTCCTTTTGATGGTGCTGAAATCACAACTTTCTTTGCACCTTGATCAATATGAAATTTTGCTTTTTCATAAGAAGTAAAAAGTCCCGTAGACTCTACGACTAGATCAATGTTGAGTTCTTTCCAGGGCAGTTTCGAGGTATCTTTCAACGACAAGAATTTAACCATTTTGCCGTCAATAATAATATTACCGGCATCGTGCTTCACATCGTGAGACCAGGTCTTGTACACGGTGTCATATTTTAATAAATAAGAAAGGCTTTCGAGTGACCCTAGGTCATTCACCGCCACAATCTCAATCTCCGGCTTATCCCAAGCAATCTTTAAAAAAGCTCTACCAATCCTTCCAAAACCATTTATACCTACTCGTATTTTTTTCATAATTAAATTATACCAAAAAATAAAAAAAGTGTATAATCATGAAAATGGAAAAAGACACAGAAATAAAGTTTATACACCTCCATACTCACTCCCATTATTCATTACTGGATGGGCTTTCAAAGCTTGAGGATTTGGTGGATTTAGTTAAAAAAAACGGAATGGGAGCTCTGGCTATTACCGACCACGGAAATATGTACGGTGCAATTGAATTCTATAAATTAGCTAAAAAAGCTGGTATCAAACCAATTCTCGGAGTAGAGGCTTATATGACCGCAGGTTCACGGAAAGATAAGACACTAGAAAATGGAGCTAAGCGTTACTACCATCTCACTCTCCTAGCAAAAAACCTCCAAGGCTATAAAAATTTGATGAGGCTGGTGACTATCTCAAACTTGGAAGGATACTATTACAAACCTCGAATGGATAAAGAAATATTAAGACAATATTCAGAAGGAATAATTGCTCTTTCAGGATGTCTCGGCGGAGAACTTGCTCAGGCGCTCATGAATAAAGATGAAGAAAAGGGAGAATCGATAATAAAAGAATATCAGGAAATTTTTGGAAAAGAAAATTATTTTCTAGAAATTCAAAGACATCCAAAATCACCCAACGATGAGGAAGTCCACAAAAGAATCATTGCTCTTGGAAAAAAATTTAACATTCCCTTAGTAGGGACAATTGATTCACACTATCCTTGTCATGAAGACCGAAAGGCGCATGAAACTCTGCTCGCTATTCAGACCAACTCAGACATCAAGGATGAAAATAAATTTACTTTTGGCGAGGATGATTATTTTTTTGTAAACACCGAGCAGGCAAAAGAACTTTTCAAAGAAACACCGGAGGCTGTGACCAATACTATGAAAGTGGTAGAAATGTGCAATTTGGAATTGGAATTAGGACGTTGGGTTTTTCCAGATTTTAAAATACCCGATGGAAAAACTCCTGATGAGAAACTGCGAGAACTCACCTATGCTGGATTTGAAAGGCTTAACTTAAAAGAAACTCCGGAAATCAAAGAAAGAGTAGAATATGAATTACAAGTTATTTTTAAAAAAGGATATTCGCCATATTTCTTGGTGGTTGGTGATCTGCTACGTTACGCTAAAGAAAATGGTATTTTAAGCGCTATCCGAGGCTCGGTCGCGGGATCAATGGTTACTTATCTGTTAGGTATTACTAATATAAACCCAATTGAATACAAACTCCCTTTTGAAAGATTTTTAAATCCATTTCGTCCTTCACCTCCTGATATCGATATGGACTATGCCGACAACAGACGAGATGAAATGATTGAATATGTTAAAAGAAAATACGGGGAAGATAAAGTTGCCCAGATAGGAACTTTCGGCACCATGATGGCCAAAGGCGCCATCCGCGACGTCGCTCGAGCACTTGCCTATCCTTATGCTACTGGAGATAGAATTTCAAAAATGATTCCACTCGGTTCGCAAGGTATGCCGATGACCATAGACCATGCGATGGAGATAGTTCCAGAATTAAAAGAGGCGTATCAAAAAGAAAAAGACACGAAAGAGATAATTGATTTAGCTAAAAAATTGGAGGGCTGCGTCAGGCATATTTCGGTGCATGCGGCTGGAGTAGTCATCGCCCCGCAACCAATCTATGAATATATGCCGACTCAGTTTGATCCAAAAGGAGGAAAGATAATCACGCAATATGATATGTATAGCGCCGAAGAGGCTGGGTTGCTTAAATTCGACTTTTTGGGAATAAGGAACTTAGCCATTCTTTCAGACGCAGTAAATCTTGTAAAAAAATTCTACAATATAGATATAGATATAGATCGCATTCCATTGAACGACCGGAAAACCTTTGAACTTTTAGCTAGTGGTCAGACAGAAGGCTTGTTCCAATTAAACGGCAGCGGTATGACCAGATATCTAAAAGAATTAAAGCCTACTTCAATTCATGATATTAATGCCATGGTCGCGCTTTATCGTCCGGGACCTATGGAATCAATACCGGAATACATAAAACGCAAACATAATCCTAATCTCGTAAAATATTTGGATCCTCGAATGAAAAAATTCTTAGGAGAATCATACGGGCTCATCGTCTATCAAGACGACTTGCTTTTCTCGGCGATAGAACTCGCGGGATACAATTGGGAAGAAGCAGATAAGTTCCGTAAGGCTGTTGGTAAAAAAATTCCAAAAGAAATGGCTGCCCAGAGAGAGAAATTTACCAAAGGCATAATCGCAAACGGCCAGACTCCAGAATTTGCTGAAAAATTATGGAAACTTTTTGAACCGTTTCAGGCATATGGTTTCAATAAAGCGCACGCGGCTTCATACGGCAGAGTGGCCTACCAGACAGCTTATATGAAAGCGCATTATCCAGTCGAATATATGGCTGCGATCCTCACTGCTGAATCAGGGGACGTAGAAAAAATCTCAGAAATAATTGAGGAATGTAAAAAAATGAAGATTGATATTCTTCCTCCGAACATCAATGAAAGTTATGGGGGTTTTACTGTAATTCGAGAAAACAAAAATGGTCAACCTGCCACGTCGACCACTCAAAAAAAAGTAGGAAGGATTAGGTTTGGATTTTATACTATTAAAAATTTAGGCACTGATATTTCAGACGCAATAATTGCGGAAAGAAAATTGAATGGAAAATTCAAATCCATCACGGATTTTCTAAATAGAATAAAGCATAAAAATTTAAATAAAAAATCAATGGAAGCATTGATCAAATCTGGATGCATGGATGATTGGGAGGATCGCGGAGTGCTTCTTGCTAATCTAGAGGCAATGTTGAAATATAGTCATGAAAATTCTAAACAAAACCAAAATCAAATTTCTCTTTTTGGAGGTGAAAATTCTATCAAGGCTCCGGAATTCAAATTACAGACCGCCCAAACTGCCAGCCAAGCAGAAAAATTGCTTTGGGAAAAGGAACTATTAGGACTTTATATTTCAGGACATCCGCTGGATCGCTTGCGTGAAAAACTTGAAAAAAGAACTGTTAACATCAAAAAAATAAAAGAGGAATTCGGCAACGGAATGCAGATCACCATCGCTGGAATTATAGAAACTTCCAGGCAAGTAGTGACAAGAAATAATGAACGCATGGCCTTCCTTAAAATTGCAGATTTGACTGATTCTATAGAAGCCGTTGCTTTCCCTTCCCTCTTTAAAGAATCTATCGAGATACTTATCGCCGAAAAATGTATCGCTCTCTCTGGAAAAGTCTCTAATAAAAACGGAGAAAAAAGCATCATTATCGAAGCGGTAAAAGAGATCTAAATATTTAATTATACAAACTCATTGCCTTTTCTTTGCTTTCGGTAAAAATCATCTCCACCGCTTCGGCAACTTTTTTCGAAAGCTTTTTTAATGTTTCCAATTCTGATTTTTTATATTCGCCAAGCAAGAAATTCAAAACCGCTTTCTCCCCTTTTGGTTTTTTTACTACGCCTTTCGGAGTGGCAGGTGAAATGCCAATCCTGATTCTTACAAATTCTCGTGATTTTAATTTTTTAATAACCGATTCTAATCCATTGTGCCCGCCGGAACTTTTATCAAAGGAAATTTTCATTTTACCAATTGGCAAATCAATATCATCATAAATCACTATAAGATCTTTTAAATCTTTTTTACTTTTTATCAGAGGCGCAACAGCTTTTCCAGAATTATTCATAAAAGTATCCGGGGTAAGAAATTTTATCTTGCTGTCCGCCAATTTTTTTTCCAAAATCCCAACCAAAATCCGCCCAGTATTGTGTCTAGTATTTTCATATTCTTTTCCCGGATTTCCCAAACCTACTACTAATTTCATGGTTAGGATTATAACACAAAACCTCACCCTTCGCCCTCTCCTGACAGGAGAGGGTTGGGGAGAGGTGAATTTAATATTACCCAACAAAAAACACTGAGCTGTCAAGGACATTATATGCTATATTATAGCAATGGAAGAACAAATTAAAAAAACCAAATGGCAGTCATTTTGGGAGCTAGTACGTTTTGCCCTTGTAGCATTGATTATCGTCGTCCCTATCAGAGCCTTTGTCGCTGAGCCTTTTATAGTCTCGGGAAGTTCGATGGTCCCGACATTTACAAACGGAGATTATCTTATAATAGACAAAATATCTTATGAATTAGGCAATCCAAAAAGGGACGATGTGGTAGTTTTCCGATACCCAGGAGACACCACAAAATTTTTCATTAAGAGAGTCATCGGCTTGCCAAACGAAACAGTGGATATAAAAGGTAACGACGTAACTATTACCAACAGCGCCCATCCGGAGGGTTTCAAGATAGACCAGCCTTTCGTAAAAAATACTTCCAACAACGAAGAGCACATTGTGCTGAAAAGCGATGAATATTTTGTTATGGGCGACAACAGAAGTGCCAGCTCAGACTCAAGAGCTTGGGGCCCGGTAAAAAAAGATTTATTTACAGGAAGAGCATTTCTTCGTTTGTTGCCGATAAGCAAATTAAACCTGTTGCCTGGTAATTACCAACAAATAGTACCTTAGGTGCTTTCTACAAAAAATATGAAAAAGACAATTAAGAATAAAACAATGGAAATATCCTCGTCTAAGGGGATGAGGGATTTGATGAATGAAGAATATTATTCTTTCCAAGGTTTTTTTGAAAAAGCGCAAGAAGTAGCCGTGCATTATGGTTTCAAACCGATAGATACTCCGATATTGGAAAATGAAGAAATTTTTTCTAGAACGATCGGCCTGGGGACAGATATTATAGATAAAGAGATGTACACCCTCAAAACCAAAGGCGGAGATCACCTAGCGTTGCGTCCCGAACACACTGCTCCCCTAATGCGCGCTTATATAGAACATGGAATGCAAACCCTGCCTCAGCCTGTAATGTTTTATCAATACGGTCCGGTTTTTAGACATGACAAACCTCAGAGAGGACGCTACCGGCAATTTTGGCAATTTGATTTAGATTGCCTTGGTAATGATAAAAGCATTATGGATGCATTGGTAATAAAAGTGGGTATGAGTATTTTAGAAGAAGCGGGAGCAACGAACCTGACAATTGACATAAATTCAATCGGCGATAAAGAATGTCGAAATGTGTATCTCAAAGAACTTACAAGTTATTATAAAAAACACCTGAATAATTTAGGAGCAATAGACAGAGAGCGCCTAAAAACAAATCCGCTTCGGATTTTAGATTCAAAAGATCCAAAAACAAAAGAAATCAATGAAAATGCCCCCGATTCAGTTTCCTTTCTTTGCGCCTCATGCAAAAAACATTTCAAAGAAGTGCTGGAATACTTGGAGGAAATGGGCATATCTTACAATGTGAATAAAAATTTAGTGCGGGGAATTTCCTATTATACCCGGACAGTTTTTGAAATTATTGAGCAAACAGGCGGTGAAGAAGGCGCTCCGCTCACTTTGGCTGGTGGCGGACGTTATGATTATTTGGCTCGCCAAATGGGAAACAAGCGCGATGTGCCGGCAGTGGGAATATCCATCGGAGTAGATAGAATAATCGCATCAGATTGGTATAAAAAACTTTCACCCCGCATTCTCAAGAAACCAAAAATTTATTTCATCCAATTAGGCCCTGAGGCAAAATTAAAAAGCTTGAATATTATTGAAATATTGCGCAAAGCACGCATTCCTATAGCCCAATCGCTCTCCAAAGACAGTCTTGGGTCTCAACTAGCTATCGCGGAAAAGCTTTCTATTCCCCACGCCATAATCTTTGGATTAAAAGAAGCTCTTGATAATTCTGTTATTGTTCGAGATATGTCAAATAGATCGCAAGAAACAGTTAAGTTGACTAAGCTTCTGGAATATCTTAAAGAACTTAAATAGTCCCAGTAGTAGAACAAAGCTCACTACGGAAAAAACAATGAAGAAAATAGTTCAAAAAGAAAATAAAGTTTTACGCGAACAAGCAAAAGAAATATCCGTAAAAGAAATTACAACTCCTAAAATAAAAAAGGTTTTAAAAGAAATGTCTGCGGCTCTCAAGAGCCAAGATGACGGCGTGGCCATAGCGGCACCGCAGATCGGATATAATTTACAAATTTTTGTCGTTTCTGGAAAAATTTTTCATAAAGATTTTTTAAGAGGAAAAGATGAATTAAAAGAAATTAACAAAAAAGAAATCCCTAAAGATTTAATTTTTATCAATCCAAAAATTTCCAAACTTTCCCGTGAGAAAATGTGGGTGCCAGAAGGATGTCTGTCCGTCAGATGGCTCTATGGGAATACTTTTAGATCAAAAAAAGCAACAGTTACAGCTTATGATGAAAATGGCAAAAAATTCACTCGCGGCGCCTCGGGTCTTTTGGCGCAGATCTTCCAACACGAGA
The DNA here is from genome assembly GCA_028718635.1 of Candidatus Paceibacterota bacterium. NCBI lineage: Bacteria > Bacillati > Minisyncoccota > Minisyncoccota bacterium. Next base: position 408,118 of record JAQULK010000001.1, on the reverse strand, counting down.
CTGACCACCTAAAAGGCATACTCTTTATCGACCATGCAAAAGACATAAGGGAAGAATTACCTAGATAGCTAAAATCTATGACAAATTTTGATCAAATTAAAAATGAAAGAAAAGATGACAAAATTCTTTTTGTAGAAAGAGAGCGTTTTGTTAAAGAAAACTATCCTCAGAAAAAAAGCAATTATAAAATGGATGAACTCATAAATAGTGGGTTAGAAGGAATGGATGTTATAGAAAAGAGAAACAAAGACAATGAAATCGAGGGAATGATTAGCTATGTCATTAATAAAGATGAAAAAGGTATGCAATATCTTTCTATCGGCATAATGTTAACTAAAAAAGAATCACAAGGTGGGGGTGTAATGAAAAATTTAATTTTGGAACTCAAGAATATTGCTACAAAAAACAATTGCGAATATATCACTGCAATTGCTGACACTGAAGAAGGTGAAGAATTTTTACTTAAAGAAGGATTTAGTGAAGAACTCGATGAGGTAAATGGGAGAGATTATCTAAGGTTGGAACTATAAACTAACTATTCGTCATATATTTTACATTTACTTTTTATAAAGCCCTAGCTTGATTAAATTCTCAAGGGCAAATGGTGTTATTGTATATTTTGAAATATCATTAACGGAAATTAATCTTATTTGATTATTTCCCTCAATTTGCCTAGGTGACACTAATTCACAATCAAAATAATTACAAATACTATTGTTGTTTTCAAAAATGCCTAAAAATTTTATAATTCTTACATCAACTCCTGCTTCTTCCTTGACTTCTCTGATGAGTGCCTCTTCTGGTGTTTCTCCCTGTTCTATATGTCCCCCAGGCGTCTCCCAACAACCTGAGAATTCCCCTTTTTCTCTTGTAACCAAATAAAAGGAATAAAAGGGGTCAGGTACCTTTTCTAGGAATAAAAGGGGTCAGGTACCTTTTCTAGGTCTTCCTTTTTGTCTAATTGTTGATTCAAGACCAAATTTTTTAATAGTTTTAATCGACCAATCAATGCTTCCAAATGGGTTACTTTTAATTATTGGTATTCTAATACTTTCCTCTTCAAAATTTGTTTGCGGTGTATTTACAAAAGAAAGATAATCTTTCGGTTCTTCTATTGGCCATTTGGATAGAAGTTTTTTATTAGTATTTTTAAAAAGCCTATATGACAAACTGTTAAATTTCCAATTCTCTGCTTTTTTAACTAATTTTGCGCGTAATGGATTGCGTTCTACATAACGAATCACAGACAAAAGATGCTTATCCCCTTCTATTAAAAAAGATTTATATCTCCCTTGATACAGATGTCCACTACCAATTGTTTTGTTATGGATGTGCCATCTTTGAGTGTGAGTAAGTGTTACCCATTGCATAAATTTCTGCAAATCATTATCTTGTCTTGGATATAAAACAAGATGAAAGTGATTTGGCATTAAACAATATGCAATAATTCTCATGTCGTATTTTTTTTGTGCATCTTCTAAAATAGAAACAAAAAGTTCAAAATCTTCTTCTTTGAAGAAAATAGGTAAACGAGCATTAGCACGGTTGATCACATGGTATAACTCATTTCCAACATCGACTCGTGGTGAACGTGGCATTTTTTTATTATATCATATTTTTAAATTAAAGGTACCTGACCCCTTTCTCTTTAAATGAGAAATTTCTGAACCGCATGTGCTGTGTTGTCTGATGTGACGAAAAACAAAAGGAAATCGATATTGACATTTTCGCTACAATCTGTATACTACTTTGAAGTTCTTTAAAGGTAGTAACGACATCTAACCACATCGATTTCCAAGTTATTTTTGGAAATTTTTAAAAACAATCCAAAAGAGGAGGCGGCCATGAACTACGAGATTGACGTTGAGGTAACAAAGAATGATGCAGGAAGAATAAACGGCGTTAAGCTGAGCGCAAAACCACACACGGAGTCAATCGATTTTTGCGCGTCATTTCCGAAGGCACTGTTTAGGGACGGAACCGCCGACATCGCATTTGAGGGCAATAAAATCGTGTTCAAACACCCCAAATGTGACTTTCCTGGCGAGTTCAGTGCCGAGCTTGACCAGGCCGACATCGAGGAACTCAAGGATGTAATAAGCCCCGAAAGGACAATCAGCCTTGAGCAGTGGTCGGCGTGGGGTGGCGGCGGATTCAGGTTGTATGTCAAAGATATTTAACAGCGTTTTTTAACGCACACTTCGGAGGGCTTCATTTTGTTGCCCTCCTTTTTTTGTTTTTAAAAATTTCCAAAAATAACTTTGCATTTTTTGTTTTTCGTCATTTCAGACAACGTTAGTTGTATCAGAAGTTTTTGCCTTCTTTCCTTAGTGTAATATAAAAGAAAGAAGAAGGCAAAAATTTGGGTGGAAGAAATTTGCACTCCTTTGGAAGATAATTGAGGCGAATTTCTGGAACCTGATACAACTTGTTAGGCGATGTAATTTTTTCTCATCCTTATTATTCGTTTCCTTCTGGTCTTCTTTTATATAATATAGAGCAAAATAAGATTTTCCGTTTTGGGCTTTGGGCAGAGGGGAATTAAAGAGGTGAATGCCCAAAGCCCAAAACTCCTTGTTGCTTTTTGGATTATTTAGCCAAAATAAGCCATTTTACGATATTACTATTGACAGATTATTGAAAAGGTGCTATACTGAAAAATCAAAATTGACAGCACTTTGAAAACTGAATAATGGATTACGAAGTAGCAATAAGACGGCAATTTTTTGCCATTTTATTGCTACTTCGTAGCAAGCTATTTTCCGCATAAGCGGAATTACCGACCAGATGGCGGGACAGTAGTAAAATTCCAAAAAGGAGGATCCGCTATGGACCAAATGGACGGCACCGGGAGTTTGTCCTCGGAGCTAACGGTTGAGCAGTTGGTGCGAGGAGTCCTGACCCTTGAGCAAGGCCAGGCCAAAAAAGTTTTCAAGACGCTTCAAGACGGGCTTGAGAATCTTGTCGCTCAAAACCTCATCCCGACTTCTGTCGCGAAGCAATTCCGGCAGTTGCGGGCAAAAATTCTGAAAGAAGGAGAAAAGAAAATGATATTTGACAGATTGAATTTTGACGGCTGTGAGGCGGAGTACGAAGATAAGAACAGAGATTTCTTCGGTACTCTTTTTGGTGTCAATGAGATTTCCTACGAACGGAGATCGTGTGATGGAGATACCTACTATGATCTCCTCTGGGTCAATCGTGGCACCGAGGACGAAAACTGCATCCCTATCCCGGTTTTTCTCCAGATCATCGGCCATGGTGAAGTCGATGGTTACGCCGCGGTTGTGGACCTTCTGAAAGAGGGAGGTTTCTCGACTGAGGTAGATCACGGCAGTTGTCTTCCTGATGAAATTGTCGGGGATGCCGAGGCGATAAAAAAGTACCTCCTTGAGAATCCAGGGGCATTTTGCGAAGAGCATCTGCTGCCTGAAATGGCGGATGACAAGGAGTTTGTTCTCGGGCTGATCGAGAAGAGAGTTGAAGCCTTGAATTCTCACATGTGCTTTATCTCCGAACGGTTGAAAGGCGACAAGGATGTTGCCCTTGCGGCGATCAGCTTGGCAACCAACAATTACGTCGGAATTACTCCTGAACTGCAGAAGGATTCTGATGTGATTGAGGCGATGTTCGAGCATGAAGAGGGCCCACATTGGCTTATTGCTGGGTCAAAGGAAGTGCTTGACAGCCTTGACATTATGTCAAGGGCGGTCAGACAGCAGCCCGACATGCTCAACGTTGCATGTCCCTCGTGCGATTACCTCAAAAAAAACACCAGATTAATGGTGGAGGCGATCGGAGCGAGCGACAAACCTCAAATCATCCTTCATTACTATCAAGACCTCTCTGCTGAGCAGAGAAGGGATCCCGAGATTCAAAAAGTAATGGAGGAAAAAAGAGGCAAATTCGGAAATAGGGAAGTTTCGGTCCCTAACCCAGATTGCTGGGAAAAAGGGATTAGCCAATTTATGTGCATCCAAAAAACGTTGAAACACGCGTTGGATGCAGTCGGCAAATCCTAATAACCATCGCGGTCGGTAAGCTCTCTGCCGAATCAGGGAGTAAAATAGTTCTTTCAAGTTCACTCAAGCCCCGGTGGTATAACCATTTGGGGCTTTTTCTTACTTATATAAAAAATCCGTTTTCTGTAGCGTAGCGGAAGAAAACACCTTATTCCCCTCTATAAAATAAAAAGAAAATCTTATTTTGCATTCCTTATTCAAAAAAAGAAGACCAGAAGGAAACATTTCTAAAAGAGAGAAAAAAATTATTTCGCCTAACTCGTTTATATACGAAGTGTTTTCGTATAGTATGTATAATATTGCACTTTTTACGACTATTGTGTATATTTATATTAGTTTAATTATAACAAATAAATAAATGAAAGTATATTTAAAAAAACTAGAAGACGAGCTAAAACTCAGAAATTATAGTCCTAAAACTATTAAAAGTTACGTGGGCTGTGTAGCTGAATATTTGCGTACTAAGCAAAACAATTTTGATTCGGTAGATGTTGATTTTATTAAGCGATATTTATTGTCAAAAATTGATAAAAAAATGTCTTCGCAAACCATCAATCAAAGCTTACAAGCTATTAATTTTTTCTGTTGGAATGTACTAAAGTTTCATAATAAAATTGACATTAAATTTGCAAAAACACCGAGTAAATTGCCAATCGTATTGTCAAGAAATGAAATTGAAAAAATTATTGATTCAATAAGTAATGAAAAACATCAACTATTAATTTCTCTATCATATGCTTCCGGATTCAGGGTCAGTGAAACAACAAATTTAAAAATTAAAGACTTAAATTTAGCAGAATTAACTATTCATATCAAAGGGGCAAAAGGCAACAAAGATAGAATTACTATTTTCCCGAAAAAACTAAGTAAAAAAATTGAAAAATCAATAACTGGAAGAAATTTAAATGACTATGTTTTTGCTAGTGAACGTGGCGGCAAATTAACAGAAAGAACCGCACAAAAGATTTTTGAAAACGCTTTAAAAAAATGCAATATTAATAAAGAAGCTACTTTTCACTCACTTCGTCATAGTTTTGCCACTCACCTTTTGGAAAATGGTGTGGACGTGCGTTATGTGCAAGAGCTTTTAGGCCACGCCAATATCAGAACCACACAATTATACACAAAAGTAACCAATCCTGCGATAAAAAATATTAAAAGCCCATTTGATAGCTTATAAATTTATGCAAAACAAAAACTTAAAATTTGTATTCTTTGGAACACCAGACTTGGCTGTGTATGTATTAGAAGAACTTGCAGAAGATGGATATTTCCCTTCTCTTGTGGTAACTGCCCCAGACTTAAAAATCGGACGAGGTCACCATTTTGAAGCTCCGCCAGTAAAAAAATGGGCAGAGGCTCATGGGATACCGACACTCCAGCCTAAAGTTATTGATGAAAACTTCCTGTCGGGTGTTGGACACCCGACAGGGCTTATGGAATATGATGTTTTTGTCTTAACTGCTTATGGAAAAATTCTGCCCCAAAAAATCCTAAACATGCCGAAGCATGGAATTTTAAATGTACATCCCTCAATGTTGCCTCGATTGCGCGGACCTTCCCCTGTAAGATCATCGATACTCAACAATGAAAGAGATATTGGAGCAACAGTAATAATTTTAGATGAGAAAATGGATCATGGACCGATCGTGGCGCAAAAAAATGTCGAAATAGATGACAAGGATTGGCCTCCTCTTTTGCCTATTTTAGAAGAAAAACTTTTTCGAGAAGGCGGAAAATTATTAGTAAAAGTACTGGAGGATTATATAAAAGAAAAAATAACTCCAAAACCTCAAGATGAATCTAAAGCAACCTATTGTGAAAAAATCAAAAAAGAAGATGGTTTGGTGGATTTGTTAAATGATTCGCCAAAAGAAATTTACACTAAATATTGCGCGCTTTACGGCTGGCCGGGTATATATTTCATAAAAAATGGCAAAAGAATAAAAATAACCGAAGCTAAATTAGAAAATAAAAAATTAGTGATAAAAAAAATAATACCAGAAAATGGAAAAGAAATAGATTATGTAAATTAAAAAAAGCATGCCCCGTACTGAGCTTCGCTCTAGTATGGGGTTCTTCCTGAAGGAAAAAAAGAAATAAAATACGAGGATTTCTTAAGGATTTCTTGAAGACTAATACTTTGAAGTAAAAGGGTTTCTTTTAGAAAGACCTTTGAACATTTTTTTCACGCTGGTGGCTCCACGTTTATAGAGAGTTTGTTTTCTGTCTTTGTTTTTACTTATTTCGTTAAAGAGAGTTTCTTTCACCTCATCCACTGCACTATATAAATCTTCATTATCACTTTCACTATAAAACTTTTTTCCATCTACCTTTATCGCACAACTAGCATGAAAAATCTCACCTGTCTTATGATGATTAGTAGTCTTTACCACTTCAAAATTTACCATCGCTTCTCCCTTCCCTGCTTCAATACCAGAGAGCAATTTCTCTAAATTGGTAACTCTTTTTAATACATAGTCTTTAATGGACTCCGTCAGCTCAATACCTTTTCCTTGTAAATTTATCTTCATCCCGTACAAAATAGGACGCGTACGCTTACGCGATATCCTTTGTTTTATTGTTAATAATATTTTTTTGAATAATCATAATTATGTTTATTTTATGCGTCCGCGATTTTGTTCGGGATTCATCCCTTGATTATATCTCGAGTGAGAGCTCTAAGCAATACGCTGAGTTCTATCGTCGCCACTCCGACGACGGTATCCGCTCCCCCATAATAAATGTAAAGCAAGCCATCCTTCTCTACCATTCCACAAGGAAAAACAACGTTATTTACTATGCCGTTTTTTTCATATGGTTCTTCCGGTTCAAAAATAGGATCAGAAGTGCGGGTGAGAACAGTGGCTGGATCATGAAGATCAAGCAAAACAGCTCCAATCCTGTAAGTATTGTGATTTTTTGAAATTCCGTGGTAAAGGAGCAACCAGCCATACTTTGTCTTGATAGGCGGGGCAGAAATCCCCACTTTGGCATTGTCCCATTTGTTTATCCTTGGCCCGATTATCCTGATGCATTTTCGGATAGTTTCTTGGTTAAAATCAAGCGACTTTAGATAATCTCCGCATATTTCATTTCCCACTCGATGCAAAACAAAATATTTACCATTTGTCTTTTCAGGAAAAATACACGTATCTTTATCATCGAAACCTCTGGGAGTGATCAAAACAGGCTTTTCCCATTGCCAGTTTTTCTGCAAAAAATTATTTTCTGTAATGGAGGTAATGGCAACCCGTGCAGGACCAACACCGTCAAAAGCGGTGTAGCACATATAAATATTTTTCCCTATTTTCGTCAACCGCGGATCTTCACAACCGGAATTTCCTCCCGAAATTTTTTTTAATTCAAAACCTTCTCTCGGCACATAAGCTGGCAGGGCTTGTCTCTCATTGATCAAAAAACCATCTTTGCTCGATGCATAACCGAGAGAAGAAGTATTATCATCCGAAAGCGCTCTATACAATATGTGGATTGTATCTTTTATCCTCAAAGCGGCTGGATTGAAGGTAGCCTTGGATTCCCAGGGATGTGTTTCATTCTTGGTAATAATAGGATTTTTGGCATAACGTTTGAAATGCCATCTAGCAGATGTTTTCGGAAGCATGGTACCCACTAGATCAGTCATGTTCACATGAGCCATACAGGTCGTCGTATCGGCTGCTCCATAATACATAAAAAGGGTATCTTTTTCTAGAATTGCTCCGGAAGGAAAAACTATATTGGGAACATGTCCAAGAAGTTCATATGGCTCTCTCGGCACCAAAATAGGTCCTTTTGTCCGCCCGACAATTTTAAGAGGATTCTTTAAATCGAGAAGCACCGCTTCAATTCCAAAAATTCTATCGGAATTTTCTCCCCCTTTAAAATAATTTTGAATATGAGAATACAAAAGAAACCAACCTTGCGAAGTATAAATAGGAGCAGTGCCTATTTCGGTATGATCAGTCGGAAATCTTTTGAAATCAAGAGCGTTTTTATCTATATTCGCGTACCATTTTTCCCAAAATTTTTGATTCCATAAATCTTCAATTTTATCAACCTGTACAATGGCAATTTTAGAAGGAGGCATGTCTGTATTTACAGTTACAATTACAGTAATTTTGCCATTTATGCGTTTTGGAAAAAGAGTCATGGCTTTAGCGTTGAAAGGGGTTATTAAATGGCGTTCATCGATTTTCTTTAAATCTTTTGAAATTGCCAAGGCGACTTTGATACCGCTTGCCTCGAATGGATATTTGGAAAGAGCAGTATAAAATATGTAGTAATTTCCTTCAAAAAAAGTAATGCGAGGATCTTCACATCCGTATTTTTCCCATTCCTCTATAGGTTCAATAAACGGCACACAGTTTTCAAAATGAGTTTTGTCTTTGCTAGACCCCAGACCGATAATGGAAATCTGCTCCGGTACGCGCAGCTTATCGACAGCTCCAATAGCGCGATAAACGCCATAAAAAGTCTTGCCTTTTTTAATAACACTCATATTAAAAGTGGCAAAAGATTCCCAATAATGGTCTCTATAGGGAAAAAGAACCGGATTGTGATGTGATCTTTTTGTTGCGTACATTATTTAAATTTTTATTTTTAATTTATTTTTTTCATTACTGTGACATTCGAATGCACTAACTCATTTAAAAATGAGTCTAAATTCGCCGTAGCTACGCAAGAAACTTTATCTGCTCCTCCATAGTATACAAACAATTGTCCATCCTTTACAACAGCTCCACAGGAATAAATTACTCCGCTTTTATATCCCTCATTCTCGTACCACTCTTCCGGTTCAAGAATTGGTTGATTGGAACGATAAAGAACCTTAGTTGGATCTTTCATATCTAAAATCATTGCGCCCATTTTATATTTATCCGGATTTTTGTGATCCATAGCATGATATAAAACAAGCCAGCCATATTTTGTTTTAATGGGAGAAGGACCGACACCGCGAAACCAACTATCCCACTCTCTCGTCTCATCTACAGGTCTAGTATTGTTACTATTTATAAATTTTTCACCATCAAGCCCATCTAGACTATCAAAATAATCAATAAGAATTTTCGGAGCAAAACTGTGTAATATTGCGAATTTTCCATTTACTTTTTCTGGAAAAAGCACCCAATTTTTATGTATTTGTCCAGGTGGAGAAATCAAAACAGGTTCTTTCCAGTTCCAACGTTTAGCTATAAAATCATCCAAGCTAATAGAAGTCAAAGCCATTCGCAATGATCCCCAACCATCAAAAGCTGTATATATCATATACACAGTGTTGCCTAAAAGTGTTAAGCGAGGATCTTCACAACCACCGCCCCATCCACCCCCCGAAGAATAATTTGATAATTTAGTTTTTGGATCTTTTTTTACTGCCACTTTTCCTTTGTGGTAATAAGCCAGTTCTTTTGAATTTTTATCAAAAAAATAACCATCAGAACTTTTTGCGTAGCCCATTACGGAAATATCACTATCTCCAATCGCTCGATAAATAACATGAATCTTCCCATCATGATGGATAGCACTGGGATTAAACGTCGCTTTTGATTCCCAGTATGAATGATTTTCTGGTTCAATGATTGGATTCTTTTTTGACCTTTCTAAATTAAGAGCAGTAAATTTTTTAGTAGTTTTTTTTACTACTATTTTTTTAAATATAGTTTTTCGTTTTATAATTCTGGCTCGATTTGCTGAGTTAAGATGGACTTTCTTTTTTACAGAAGTTTTTTTTACTGTTTTCTTTTCAGCTATCTTTTTAATTTTCTTTTTTAACGCGGCCATATTTATCTTTTATCCTTATAATATCATTTTCATCAAAATTCCCATAAGCTATTTCTAAAACTTTTACATCATCAATTGGAGCCTCCAACTGATGTATCTGCAAATTATTTACCCTAAACTCATTTTCAGGCTCTGCGTTGATTTTCTCTTCGCCAATCGTAACAAGTGGATGACCCGAAAGAACTTTCCAAAACTCTATCCGATGATTGTGATATTGTAGACTTAAAGAACAACCTTTTTTAATTGAAATAATTTTTACGGTAGTTACTTCGTTGTGAGTAAATTGCCTAAAATTTCCCCATGGACGTTCCTCTTGATATGTTTCAAATCTTTCCATTTGTTTTAATTTTAAAGTTTTAAAATCTTCTGCATTAACTCGTCTGCAGGAAGAAACTTACCTTTTAATGGAACATAGAACTTTCCTTGAACTCTGCTTTTATCAGCTGATATAGGCATTCCGCTCTCTTCTAAAAGTTCTTGATCATTGTAATTATCCCCTATGGCCATCACATTTTCTTTCTTTAATTTAAAAAGTTTCATCGTATGTCTCAAACCGAGAGCCTTTGTTTGATCTTTTTTTATCAAAACATCATACGCTTCACCATTCCAGAGAGTGACAAGATTTTTATCACTTTTTACCACGTCTTCGATTTCTTTTATTTGTTTTTTGCAATGAATCGTTATGATGAATTCTTTAGGTTCAAATCCTTTGAAATCTTTCTTTTTAATTGCCACTTTTTTTAATTTTGGCAAAATATCTTTTAAACGTTCAAAGCTGTTGATATGCTGGTAGATTTTCCCTTTGTACCAAGTGGCGCTGCCGCATTCATAAGTAAGACTGATAAAAGGCAAAATGTCTCGAAACATTTCTTGAAGCATATATAACCCCCTTCCAGAACTAATATTTATTAGAAATCCTTTTTTGTGTAATTTTTTAATTTGCTCTATTTGCCTAGGCGCAATGACTTTTGTTTCTAAGGTGGTTGTGTTTCCAATCTGTTTTATTTTTGTGCCTCTTGGCACTATTACTCCGTCAACATCAAAAACTACTAACTTGATTTTACTGATATCTTTTTTTGACATTTCGTTTAAAGGTTTCATTTTATTTTCTTCGTCCCGTAGTAAGCTTTGCTTTACTACTGGGATTCTTTTTATTTACTTTGGCTTTCTTTACTAAATCTGATGAGCTTTGGACTTTTCCCCCATGTCCTACATTGTATATCATATCAATACCAAGTTTTTTATGTATTTCTCTTTCTCTATATAAAGAAGATTTTGGATCAAGAGAATCTTTAGTATCCCTATCGCCCCCATTCGCAAAAATGTGTGGCTTAATTTCTATTAAACCCATACACACACTCATATCTTCAGGATTTTCTGGATGATTGCTTATGATAACTCTATCAACGGCGTCAAATGCCTCAATAATTTCTTTGCGCTCATGTTCGGGCATAAAGGCGAAGCCCTTTTTCTTTTTAAGCCAATTATCATTATTCAAATACACCACCAGCTCATCCCCTAATTTTTTGGCCTCATTAAACATTCGCACATGCCCAATATGTACTGGATCAAATCCTCCACTGACCATCACTACTTTCTTTTGTTTTTTAGATTTTTTTATTGAAGTTTTATTTTTCTTTTTCATAAATCTAATTTAATAAAAACTAATTTAAAAGAAACCTAAGGGTAGACACTACGCGTATTTTTTTAAATTCGGGAGAACCGGGATCCTTGTCTGAAATATCAAACACACCTTGGTTGCCCCGAGCCACACTGCCGAGACGCGCGCCGGATTCTTTAGCAAATTGCGCGGCTGTGTCTTTTGCATTTTTGATTGCTTCAGCCAGCATTTCCGGCTTTACACTATTTATATCTGAAAATTCAAACACAATAGAATTCTGGCTCATCGTAATTCCCTTTTTAACTAAAAATAAAGTATCTTTGGAAGTAGATTTCACTAAGTCAACTTTTTTTGTATAGACAGATAATTGGGTGCTGGAATTATATCTAAATAATGAATCCTTGTATGTATCCTGATATATGTTTACCGGAGCTACGTTTATTTCTGAATCTTCAAAACCTTTGCTTATGAGAAATGATTTGATGGTGTCAATATTGGTTTGGATGTTCGCATACAAAGAATCCACATCGTTGGACTTTACATCAAAAGTAATTGACCAAATTGCCACGTCCGCTTTCACTATTTTTTCCGACAAACCTTTGACTTCGACATAAGACTGCTGTTTAGAAAAATTTCTTGCAGCAAAAAAACAAAGAATAGAAAAAACCAAGAACACTCCCCCGATAATCAAAACCCAATTATTTTTTATATTTTCCATAATGTTTATTATACCCCCACACCTATTTTATTCCAAGTTAAAAATAGGTGTGGGGGTATACCACCTTCACAAAGAAAAGATAAACAAAAACACTCATAGCGATAAACGCTATAATGGCCGCAAAAACAAAGGCGTAAATTGGGTTAAAAACCCAAAGAAAACCTGCAATTACAGAGGCTAGAAGATAAATTAAGCCCGTAATAAAATTGTATGCGCCGATAGCCGTGGCTCTCCGGTCTTTTTCCAGATCAGAAATAAATGCTTTACTCTGAGCTTCGTCAATGCTATAAAAAACACCGAATATAATAAATAAAATTATTATTCCCAATTTTTCTTTTACAAAAATAAAACCAAGAGACATAGCGATATAAATGAAATATTCTAAAACTATAATATATCTTCTTCCAATAAAATCCCCTAGTTTGCCTATAGGTATGGACATAACCACAAAAGAAATATTGAAAAGCGCGTAGAGCAATACCACATCTGCCACAGCAAAACCAAAAGTGTAGGCTCGAAGCAATAAAAATCCAAAACTAAAATATGCCAAAGAAAAAATACCGGCAGGAATAAGAAACTTTTTAAATTCTCCACTTAGAGTTCCCCAAGCTTTGAAAATATTTTCTCTTTCGTACGGAATCCCCGGACGATCTTTTATTAAAACGAGAACCAATACCGCCCCTATCGCTCCGATTACCGAGATGATAAAAATTAAACGAAAAGTTCCCAAACTCTGTCCAAAATAAAGAAGAAGAAAATATGCAATAAGTGGACCTAAGACAGCCCCCATTTTGTCCATTGCTTTATGTAGACCAAAGGTATACCCCCTTGTAGCTTGTTCCGCTACTGCAGAAAGCCAAGCATCTCTCGGCGGACCACGGAAGCTCTTTCCAATTCGTTCAATAATTCTAAAAAAGGAAAGAGTTAAAACAGAAGTCCCCACTAAAAGTATAAATTTTGCTAAGGTGGAAAATCCATAACCAAGCAGAGCCAGTTTTTTTCTTTTTCCTGACTTATCAGAAAGCCAGCCAGAAAAATAATCCAAAGAAGATGCAGAAAAATCTGAAAAACCTTCCACGACACCGAGGAGTGATGCGGAAGCGCCGGCAAACACTGTAAAAAATATAGAAAAGACTGAAAAAATAGCTTCAGAGCTGATGTCCGTCAGGAAACTTACAAGACCTAATTTAAGAACATCAGAGTCTACCTTTAAGAATCTTTTTTCCATATATATTATTTTCGCAAGAACTATTCTTGCGAAAAACTAACCTTTGTTTGAAGTTTTTCTGAGAGCTCTCTTTGTGATCATTACTCTCTTCACAGCTAAACGTTTGGCTGTCTTGTGTGAGCGTCTTGATTTCTTTTTTGGACTAAGCGTGGTTCCTCTTTTTGCCATAAATTTTTTTGATTATTATTAATAAGCTAATTTTAGTATACCCCCACACTTATTCAAAGTCAAAATAAGTGTGGGGGTATACCCTGTAGTGAAATTTTTAGCAAAATTTTCTTTAACTTAAAATTTATTAAATCTTTTGAAAGTTTAATCTCAAGGCATTGATAATTACCAATACATCTAAAACTTCTTGCATTAAAGCCCCAAAGATTGGAGTGATATATCCAAGTGATGCAAAAATCATTAATATGATACTAGCCCCTATCCCAAAGAAGATACCTTGTTTTGCTAGTTTTATTGCATTCTGAGCAATATGCAATGCATCGTGCACTCGATCTATATTATTTACCATAATCACTACATCGCCCGTTTCAGAGGCAGCCGTAGCACCGTGGGAAGCCATGGCAATGCCCACGCTTGCGATAGCAAGCGCCGGAGCGTCATTCACCCCGTCTCCAACCATTGCCATTTGTCCATATTCTTTTTGAATTTTTTTCAACCATTCTACTTTTTGTTCCGGCAATAATTCAGCTTGAAATTCTGTGATGCCGACACTTTTTGCAATATTTTCTGCTACCAATTTTTTATCGCCAGTCAACATGATCAACCTCTTAACATCATGTTCTTTTATCGATTCGAACATCGCTTTTGTCTCTGGTCTTATAATATCGGCAAATACAATGTAACCAAGCAGATTTTTGTCATCACTTAAATAAACAGCGGTCTTTCCTTGTTCTTGAAAAATCTTGTGCGCTTTCTCTACGTCTTCTTTTATTATTATATTTTGGTCCTCAATATATTTTAATTTACCAAAAAAATAAATTTTATTTTTCAATTTAGCCTTGACCCCTTGACCAAAAATTTCTTCAAAGTTTTCCGGATAATCTAGTTCCAAGTTTTGCTTTTGAGCATACTGGATCAAAGATCTAGCAAAAATATGAGCCGATAGCTGGTCAACAGAAACAGCAATTCGAAGCACCTCACTGGTGGGTAAATTAGAAAAGGATATTGGTTCTACTACTTCAGGAACACCTAAAGTCAAAGTGCCAGTTTTGTCAAACACTAATCCTTTTACTTCTCCTAATTTTTCCAAGGCTGTACCATTTTTAATAATGATACCCCTGCTAGCAGCCTTACTAATCCCCGAAATCATGGCAATAGGTGTCGCTAAAATAAGTGGACAAGGAGAAGCTACTACTAGTATTGCTAAAACACGAATTGGATCCCTAAATAAAATCCAAGCAACAATCACCACTCCAAAAGTAATAATATTAAAAAATAAAGCGTAACGGTCTGCCAAACGAACTACTGGCGCTTCTGCATCTTGCGCTTCTTTAATAAGTTTAACTATGATTTGATATTTACTCTCTATGCTATTTTTTAGTGCTCGAACTTCTAAAGCCCTATCTTCATTTATAGAACCGCTGTACACCATAGAACCTGGTCTTTTTTCCACTGGTAAACTTTCTCCAGTAATAACCGCCTCATCTAAATTTGAGATTCCTTCTATTACGATAGCATCAACCGGAACAACTTCTCCTGGTTTAATGACCAAAATATCATTAATCTTCACCTCGTCGACATTTATATCTCTAAGTTTGTTGTCGCTTTCTTTAATATGAGCAAATGCTGGAGCTTTATTTAAGAGTTGAGTTAACTCCTTTTTAGCTCTGGCTTGAGCGTATGTTTCCAACGCTTCGCCTCCTGAAAGCATTAATAAAATTACAATCCCTGCTAAGTACTGCCCTGCCCAAAACGAAGCAAAAATAGCGACTATGGCTATGAGATCTACCCCGAACTTACCTTTGATTATTGCTTTAAAAGTTCTTAAGACAAAAGGAAGAGATCCTATTACCAAGGTAATAAACCAAATTTTATGATCTAGATTTTCGTAATGAAATTTATAAAAGATAGCGCCTAAAAGCAATCCAGCAGATATAAACCCGGGTATTAGAATATCATATTTTAAAAAATTAATTTTTGTTTTCATTTTTTTGATTTTTTCTTAAAACTCAATTTCTCGCGATAAGCCATAAGGAAATCTCTGCGAGTATCACAGAGAACAATCTTTGTAAGTAGTGGTATTGCCCTCGTTAATAAAAGCTGTATCTCCTTTATTCCAAAAGACAAGTGATTCATTAAAGTTGGCATATCGCGCTCCTGAGGCAGACAATGTTTGGGGTAGCAACATTTTTCTTCCATCGCTTAATGTGATATCGACTGCGTCTTTATAAAAAATTGCTTTTATATTTTTATTATCGGCACACTTAAATACCACCGAATTAATTACATTTGTCACAAGCTTATATACTACAGTAGTATCAAAAGTAATTTTACTTAGATCAATAAATTGCGCTCTCTCCTCAGTGCCAGTATCGCCAAATCCTCGGATGAAACCCCCATCTACTTTTTTAAATGCCACCCAGCCGACAGATTTCATGCCTTCGGATTGAAATGTATAATCTGCCAGTAAGATTCCATTTTTGTATGTACCTGCCAAGGTACCAGTAGAACTGTCTTTTTCAAAATTTTTAATATCAAGCTTTCCAGTAAAAGATTCACCTTGCTCTAATGAAATCGTAAGAACATAAACATCGTTTACTAGACGGCCTATATAAGTACCTAAAATTGTTTCTTCTGAAATTACCGAAGGATTATTATTCAACGATCCATTTTTTGGTTTTTGATAATAAATCAAAACGCCGACGAAAACCACAACTATCATTCCAAATGATATTATTTTTAAATAGTTTTTCATAATTTAATCATATCACAAGTTCAAATAGCTATTAAATAAAAACCTCTACCCTATTCTTGAGTAAGATTAAAAAATAAAGGGTATTTGTCAATATTAAAAATATGTGTTATTTTGAATAAAATCTGGTTCCTTGAAAGGAGGTGGGGTAAATGCCAAACAGTGGAACACTGCTAAAGTGTTCAAGGCCAGGATGTTGCAATGTATGGTGGCATGGGGATGCAGGATGGGCATGGGTTCCTTATTCTGAAGTGATAGAAAAGGAAGCAACTGCACTCAGAATGAAAATTAAATTTACAACTTGCAATCCTTGTATTGATCAGGAAGATGAGGGTCAAGCAGGGGTAGCCTAGTTTCCAGAAAAGAAAGGAGACACAAATGCAAGTTTGTGCGTGTTGCGGGGACGTCCAAATCATGGACGAAGAGTTTCGAGAACCGACAAAGGAAGAACAATCTTTTGTCGATAAGGGTTTGGCAAATTATACAGTTTGCACGGAGTGCCGTGCAATGACCGATTCGTAGTCGTAGGAGGTAAGATATGTATTATAAAATTTAAGCCTGAGAATCAACTTAAGAGTGCCAGTCCTCTATCATCTGACTGGCTTTTTTTATTCAAACCATTAGAAAAATATAATTAACAAAAAGACGTATAGCACTTAACTATAATAAAAAAACGGAATAAAATTAATTTTGATTATTATTTTCTGATCTTTTTGCTTTTTTTAAAGTAAACCACCCAACAACAATCGGTAAAACTAGGGTTAAAAAGTAATATAAGTAAACATCTAATTTATAATAATCAGTTGCCTTGAGCAATTTAACTAAAAAAACATAATCCAAAACTATAGCCATAATTGCCCAAACAACACCTAGTCCTAGGTAACACATAAACTTTTCTCTTTTAATCTTTTTAAGTAATACCCAAAGAGTTGCAATTACCCCAAAAGGCATAATATACCAACCGAGAGATTCTTTCGGCACAATGGCGAAAAACACAAATCCTAATATATAACCAAAAAGCCAAAGAACAAATCCCCAAAATATAGTGTTTAAAAAAATCTTTCCCTTGTTTGCCTGTGCTGGGCTTGTAGAATATGTTTCCATAATTTTTAAATTAAAGCTAATAATATCTAAATTATAACAAAAAAATACTTTATCCAAAAATAAAAGCTAAGATTTGTCGTTTAAATATTTGCCAGCCACACTTAATGCAAAGGAAGGCAATATAATAAAAATAGTCGTAAGTAGAAGTTTCATTAATGTTTTGTTTGGTTCCGAATTATCACCTGCATTAGACAAAACCAGTAAAATTCCTATAACTCCAAAAGCTAGGGATGAATAAATAAATATACGTGTGGCTATTTTTTGCATAGTTATAGTATAACATAATTTAATTATTTCTATATTTGAGAGAATATTCGAATAATTATAGCTAAAAGCTTTACTAATCAAACAAAGTGGTACTTAGATATTTCTCTCCCCTGTCAGGAAAAATAACCACGATTATGCCTGATTTTATCTTTTTACTAATTTCTATTGCTGCATACATTGCCGCCCCACTGCTCATCCCGACAAATATCCCTTCTTTTTTTATAATTTGTCTTGTCATTTCAAACGCAGACCTTGTTTCAACCATTATCGTTTCATCTATCACTAAAGGATTATACAAAGCAGGCACTATCGCTTCTTCCATATTTTTCAAACCTTGAATATAGTGCCCTTTTACAGGATGTGCGCTGACTATTTTTATTTTAGGATTTTTTTCTTTCAAATATTTGCCTACGCCCATCAAAGTCCCAGAAGTACCAAGTGGAGCAACAAAATATTTAATTTTTCCATTCGTTTGATTCCAAATCTCTTCTGCGGTGGTTTGGTAATGAGCTATTTTATTATATTTGTTTGAAAATTGATCCAACATAAAATATTTTTTTGGATATTTCTTTGCCAATTCTTTTGCTTTTCTTATAGCGCCATCTGTTCCTAAATTAGGATCGGTTAAAATTACCGAGGCTCCAAATGCCTTTATCACTTTTTGTCTCTCAATGGAAACGGCTTTACTCATAATAATCTTCACGGAATAGCCTTTTACCGCCCCGATCATAGCCAAGGCAATTCCAGTATTGCCAGAAGTAGGTTCAATAATTATTTTTTTCTTATTCAACTTTCCTTCTTTTTCGGCCTGCTCTATCATTTTCAGGGCAATTCTATCTTTGATGCTTCCTCCGGGATTCACCCCTTCTATTTTCGCGTATATTTTAATTTTCTTATTTTTATTAATTTTATTTATTTTGACTAAAGGAGTTTTTCCGATTGTTTTTAAAATATTTTTATATATCATAATTATTATTTTTAAGATGCTAATAATAAAAAATCCCGCTTTCGTCGGGGATTTGTGTTTTTATCTATTTATCAAAAACGTTTTAGATTAAATAATCACAAGAATCTCCCGACAATATGGGGAGATGCAACATTGATTGAATTGATGATTTGATTTATTAACTTCCATATTTTTATATTACCATTTTTCTAAAAACAAGCAATTGCTCGAATAACGATTTGAAAAGAAAAGTTATATAAATGAGAAAGCCGCGAAAAGTCTTGCGGACATTCTCACGGCTTGATTATATTTGATAAGCAACCACTACGTCATACATTGATACATTGCCGATGAATCTGCAACTATATCCTTTAAATTTTTCTGCCAAAGTCTGTGTAACCTTGGCTGCCTCGTCGTTATCATTATAAAGCAGACCCCCTTTTATAATGATTTTTTCAGATACATCTCTTCCTTCCCGGGTTAAAATAAGTTTCCCGAGTGAGTCTAATGTATGTTCTCCTTTGTACAACGCTAAAATTAAGTCAGGTTTTTCTAAGAGTATCATTTTTCTTCCCACCTCTTTAAGGTTATGTTGGGTTTGATTTTTGTTATCTAAGGGTTATTTTTTTCAGATTCTCCCCAATTAATAGGGAAGGTTTCTTTCCATTCCAATAAAGGGATACATCCGATTGACCTTTTTTCGGGTGGAATTTTTTTCCAAGTTTCCTCCGCAAGCTCTTTTGCTTTCTCTTTAAATTCACGTTTTGTGTGTGAACCATCGAGAAAGTGTAATTTGGTGCGAATGATTTTTCCTTTCGGATTTTCCCATTTCAAGTACCACATATTTGTTTCCTCCTATCTATTTAGTTAAAAGCGAGAAAAAATCTATATTCAATAGATTTCTTTTCTCTTTTAACTACTTTTTTCAACGATCAAAAAACCTTTGTATATAATACATTATTTGAGTAAAAAGTCAAGGCTCTTGGGTAATGTGCACACATTCAACATTGAAATGCTGGGATTGTTGTTTTATTTGATATAATAATTCTATGTTAAAAATACCGGGAAAAGTACCAGATAAAGGTTTTTATTATCATTACAAGCACGATCCAGATGGATCAATAAACAACTACGCTTATGAAGTTATGGGAGTAGGACATCACACAGAAGCTGATTCTTGTCCTGTTGACCCATACATGGTTGTCTATAGACCATTATACGAATCATTGGTTTATAAAGCTGGTAAACTTTTTGACTTGCGACCACTTGAAATGTTTCTAGAAAAAGTAGCCAAGGATGGCAATACCCTTAACCGTTTTGAAAAAATCAAAGACCAAAAAGTAATTGCCGAACTAGAAAAAATAAGAGCTAGAATGTATGGCAACTAAAAAGATTCTTCCAGCGTCTCAGGGGGTTTATATCCCCTGTTCTCATAAGCCTGCATATTTCATAATCATTATCCTTAAAATCTTTTTCATTTGATTTTTAAAATTTTTTGTCGATAATATTACGATTTCTGTTTAATATAATTACCAATTTCCTCTACAGCTTTATCTATTTCTTGACTAAAGACGTCTTTTTCATTTTCATTACTTGTATCGTAAATAATTTCGTCGATCTTTTCTAGGCTTTTTGTTCTTAATTCAGGAGTTAAATATTGCTGAAGACCTATATTAAGTTCAGTGACTTTTTTTCTTAATGGCTTCACTTTATTTAAAATTTCTGAACCCCACAAAACTTCAGCTGCAAGCAAATGTGATTCCATTTCTGTATATGCATTTGTAATTTCTTCCCATCTCATTTCATAAACATATATATCAGAATTTTTCTTCATATTCTCATTATCTATTTTTTCAGGATATTTATTTTTAAAATATTGAATTGCTTTATAATTTTCTGCATTCCATATAGCAGGGTTTCTCACGTGTTTTATAGCATCCCTAAGTTTCAAGATAGAATAATTCAAATTATAAGATACTTCCATTATTTTAGTCCCCTTAATTTGTTTTTTCCAAGTAGAAAGTCCTCCTCCAGCTATTATCATTCCAATAATAGTTAAAATAAATGTTACTAAATCTTTTATAAAAATATATGTTGGTTGATTAACAAATTCCATAAATCATTTTTTATTTAAAATTTGTTTTTCTAGTTCAATAATTATTTCTTGATTTTTTATATTTTGATTAAGTAATTCCTGGTTAATTTTTTGTGTTAAATCAATAGATTCTTTTTTTTGAGAATATTCTCTATAAGTTGCAGAAGTAAATTGAAAATAAGCGACAAGAAGTTGTAAAAAGCCCAAAACACAAACTAATACCACAGCTGCAATCCACCATTGAAAATTTTTAGCGGTTGCCCTTATTTTATTTTCTGAATCTTGCGCGGAAAGTTTTACTGCCTCAGAAATAACGGCGAGATCTTTTTGTTTAAATTGTATTTTTTGTGTCATGGTTTAAAAAACTCCTAGAATTTGGATTCTATCAGCGTGTCGAATAATTTGTAAATCTCGATCAATAAAAAGAGTAAAATCTATCCCCGCAAAAGAAGCACCTCTTGAAAAACGAACTCCGGGACCAAAAGAAACATCTCCAACTTGTATATTGGTTCTAGGTTCAAGTGTTCCATCTGGAAACACATTAAATATTTCTCTAAATGTTGCTCTTTCTGGCATATATTTGTTATATTAGCACTAATTAAATAATTTTATCAATTTCCTTCATTATTCTATCTGTTTCAGATAATGCAGCTATTATTTTTTGATAATGAATAATATCATCATAGGAAAGCTCTCTACCTTTACGATCTTTAAGCCACTTTTGAGCTGGTTGATATCCGCCCATAAAAAACTCCCATGCAATCTTTGGCACATTTTCAAAATATTGAGACGAACTTATCATGACTCTACCAACTCCATTTCCTATTTCTTCAAATTTTATTTTTTCAATAATATTTTTTCCATCATCTTTCGGATATGAAATTATAGAATTATTTAATGAAGAAGATTCAAGTAAATGAATTTCTCGCAATTCCTTTCCTTTTTCAGCCAATTTCCCAAAAACATCTTTATTTTCCGGATATGGTACTTTTGGAAAATCTATTTTTAAAAATTCTTTGTATTTTTCACGATAGTTTGGCGAATATAATACTGCATAAATATAATCTAAAATATTTTCTGGCTCTATTTTCCCTGTAATTTTTTCTATTTCTAAAACTATTTCCTTTTTAAGATTTGAAGTTCTTTGACCATTTTCAGAAAATAAATATAAAGGTAATATATTAGCACTTGCGTTCATGGTTTCAATAATATGTAAATCAGTAATATTATTAACAATGAAATAGTGACAAATTTTATCAATACGGATATGTTTATTTACAACTAAACCTAGGTTTTTATGAGTGAAATTTTTCATAATTTCTTTTCTTGACCGTTCAACAAAAGAATCGTCGTAGTACACAAAACGTGTATCAAAAGCACGATAACTTATAGGAATAATTGCGTCTGTATTAAATTTTTGCTTTAATGCATTGCTAACTTTCCATGATTTATTTTCTACAAGATTAAAATCATTTTTTGCAAGTGAAGCATCGCTATAGGAAAAAAACTTTCTCATTCTGTTTTCAAGTTCTTGCCTTGTAGGTGCAATTACAAAATCATCACGAGAAGTAACGATACCAACACTAGATTTTATAAACAATTCAGCAACAGAAAACCCTTTTTTGTAAAGATTTTCTACTTTATTGTCTCGCAAAACAAAATCATAATTAGGTGCAATTGGTATAAATTTTTCACATTTTATAGACTCAATCAAATTTTCATTAAGAAAATCATATTTAAATGATCTGGTTCCAAAAACATCAGAACGAGAAATTGTGGCGAGTTTTTTAATTCCTTTTTGCTTCTTTTTTATAGCTATAACTATGGCAACACCTTGCTTAATATCAAAAACATTTTCATCTGTACTACCATCTGTTGATTTTTCTTTTTTATTCGCGTTTCCATGTAAATCAAAAATATGTATTTTCTCAAAAGTATTTAAGAGATGCCAACGCATACCACGAAATGTCGGATTATCAAAATATCCATGTGGAGTAATCATTCCTACAATCCCCTCATTATTTTTCTCAATCAAAATTTCTGCAAAACGAATAAATTTAACATAATCATCATTAATCCATTTCGAATTTCTTTCTTGTAATTTTTGTTTTGTATTTGGTTCAAATTTATATACTTCAAGTTCTTTTTCAAAAAGTTTTTGGTTAGAGGAATGACCAGAATATGGAGGATTACCGAGAACTACCATAATCGGCGTTTCATTTTTTATTCTTCCGGCGTTTTGTGCTTCTGAACTCAAAAAACTTCCCATCAAAAGATTCGGTGATTCTTTTACACCTTCTTCTAAACTATTAGTCAGCCAAACAGAAAAACGTTCTTTTTCTTCAATATATCCAGTTTCTTTAAGAGTTAAGGCAAGTTTGAAATGACACATTGTATATGGTGCCATTAATAGTTCAAAACCATGCAAGCGAGGAATCAAATCTTTTTTAACATAACTAGGCCAAATACCTTTATCTTTAAAAAATTTGTAAATATATTTTATAACTTCATTTAGAAATGTGCCGGTTCCCACTGCAGGATCAAGAATTTGGACTTTATGAATTTCTGTTTTGACTTCTTTTCCTTGATTTCTAACTAGGTGGGGTATTTTAGTTGTATCAGCTAATCCTTGAACCAAATTAAATTCTTTTTTTAAGATATCATCAATTGCCCTAACTATAAATTGAACAACTGGAAGAGGAGTATAGTAAACACCACGAGATTTTTTTAATTTTTTGTCATATTCTCCAAGAAATGTTTCATAAAAATGAACAACTGGATCTTCTTGTTTTGTTGAAGTTCCAAATTTTGCTAAAATAGTTTCCATATCGGAATAAAGAAAAACAGTCGCCAGTTCATCAACTACCCAAGAAATTTTAGGATCTAAATCAGAACCAGAAATATGTTGAAATAATCTTCTTAAAAATGGATTAGAACTTGGTATTAGGTTTTGCGCCTCAAAACGAGAAAAATTTTCTCTTGTCTTACTACTACAACGAGCCACAAAAAGACCATAAGCAAGCGTTTGAGCATAAAGATCTGCAAAAATTTCTGGAGAAATGTCGTGCATGAGTGTTTCTTTGAAGGCTTGAAATAAATCCTTAATATCACTTTTTTCATCATTATGATTTAAAAGAATATCTTCTGAAACATCTTTTACTAACTTTGCTTTTTCCGCCATCCTTTTTGCTAAATCCTTGGCGGAAACTATTAATTGAGATTCTTCTCTTAAAAAATTTTCAAGATAATGTTGTAATGTATTAAATTGATTTTCATCAAAAATAATTTTATTGTTTTGCAATATTCCAATAGATACCCTTGCGTATTCCTTGCTTTTTCTATAAAAAATAAAATCTAAGTTATTTGTGATAAAAATATTATCAAGAGCCATATATCGCTCAAATTGTTTATTATTTGCGCCTGTTTGAAAAAATAAATCAAGGCCAATTCCCATATCTTTCATTTCAGCATAACCAATCGGAATTTTATTTTTAAGAAATATAAAATCTGGTGCACCTACTTTTTGTCGCTTGGGTTCATTTACTGCAGTAATTTTATTATCTAGAGACTGAATAAGATTTTTAAATGCCGGACGGTAAGTATGCTCAGTCGTCTGCCCTGTTTTAAATTCTTTTTCTATTTCTTGAGTAAATTTAGATATTATTTGATCCATATTTTTATTTCAAAAGCTCATCCACTGAAACCCCTAATGCTTTTGCTAATTTAGTAATAGTTGAAAGTGTCGGATTTTTATTGCCACTTTCAACATTGCTGATGTAAGCTCTATCAACGCCTAATTTTCGGCAAATGTCGCCTTGCGACATTTGCTTTTCAATACGAATTCTTTTCATATTTTGTCCCAATTTTTTTGAGTTATTCACAGTTTTAGTATAAACCTGATTGTCTTTTCTAACAATGATGTTTTATAATACAATAGAAGCCCGCATTCCCTCCCAAACCCTTCCTGCGGGCAGAATTTGAAATCTCGTCAAAAGACCAAAGTCGAGGAAAAGCAAAATCCTTGTTCCCAAAATTTATGTTTTTGCTTTTCGGAGTCCATTAAAATTATCACATTAGGAGAGCGTAGTAAGAATATTAAAATTAAGGAAAGCGTGGAGCGTGCACATTAGCTTTCAGTATTGTTTTGAAAATAAGTTCGGATTTTGTGGTATAGAGGGAGCAGAGCAGTATAGAGCCCAAAATTCGGCGCGCGCGAAGCGCGCGAAAGTTCGGCGGGAATTTCGGAAACCCCAGCATTCAAAAGCATTTCCCAAGATTTTTTTGGAGAAAAAGAAAAGGTGCGAGCGTCGAGAAGATGGTTCCCTGAATTTCATTCAGACAAAATAATAATT
Source organism: Candidatus Paceibacterota bacterium (assembly GCA_028718635.1). Taxonomy (NCBI): domain Bacteria; kingdom Bacillati; phylum Minisyncoccota; species Minisyncoccota bacterium. The sequence goes on along the minus strand of JAQULK010000001.1, from coordinate 383,064 downwards.
TTGTGAGCCAAAGTGAAACGATAATTATAAAAAATCAAAAGCAATGAAATACTTTTTATACATAAGAAAATCAACCGACGAGGATGACAGACAAGTTTTGTCGCTTGAAGCACAAGAGTTTGAATTGAATGAATTTGCCAGACGAGAGCATTTGATTGTTGTCGAAACATTTCGCGAATCTTTAACCGCGAAATGTCCCGGCAGACCGATTTTCAATCAAATGCTCGACCGCATGGAGCGTGGCGAAGCGGAAGGAATTTTAGCGTGGCATCCGGATAGACTGGCGAGAAATAGCGTGGATGGCGGACGAATAATTTATTTTGTGGACTCGCTAAAAATCACCGCGCTAAAATTCCCAACATTTTGGTTTGAAGCCACACCCCAAGGCAAATTCATGCTATCCATTGCTTTTGGTCAGTCGAAGTATTTTGTAGATAATCTTTCGGAAAATACTAAACGTGGTTTGCGTCAAAAATTAAGACGAGGCGAATGGCCCGGTTGGGCTCCGCTCGGATATTTAAATGATCAAGTTAAACACAATATTATGAAAGATCCTGAGCATTTTCGCCTCGTCAAAAAACTTTTTGAAATGTACGCAACCAGCAATTACTCAATGAAAGATTTACAAAATACTGCAAAAAATATCGGCTTGTTTGGAAAAAGTGGAAAAGTCCCCTCGGTTTCCTTAATTCAACATACTATTTCTAATCCATTTTATTACGGAGTTTTTAAATATAATGGTGAACTCCACGAAGGCAAACACGAGCCAATGATATCAAAGAAACTTTTTGAAAAATGTCAGGAAGTAATGGCCAGAAAATCGCAACCAAAAAAACGCCATATTGCAAAGCCGACACTTCGCGGATTATTAAATTGTGCGGATTGTAGATGTGCCATTACTTCCGAAACACAAAAAGGACATCATTATTATCGCTGTACTAAAAAACGAGGAAATTGTTCGCAGGGTTACATTCGCGAAGAATTTCTTGTTGAACAAATAAATGATGTCCTTCAAAAAGTTTCTTTACCGCCGTCTTGGGCAGATGAAATGCTCGCGAAGCTGGAAAATGAACGCGAGCAAGAACGGCAAGACGGATTGATTTTTGCTCAAAATCTGAAAGCTCAGATTGAGGATTTAAATATTAAAATTGAAAAATTACTAGACGCACATATTGATGGGCTTATTCCGAAAGACGAATATGTGCTGAAAAAACAAAAAATCCTCAATCAAAAAATTGAGCTTTCAGACAAATTGCGAGATTTTGAGCAAAAGGGAAATTTTTGGCTCGAACCAATGCGACTTTTTATTTTAGATAGTAAACAAGCCATAATTATCGCTTCCGAAGAAAATTTGGAAGACAAGAAAAATTTTCTTAAAAAGATTGGCTCGAACCATCTTCTCTCCGCTCGCACGCTTTCATTTTCTCCAAAAAAATCTTGGGAAATCCTTTTGAATTCTTGGGTTTCCGAAATTCCCGCCGAACTCTCGCGCGCTTCGCGCGCGCCGAATTTTGGGCTCTATACTGCTCTGCTCCGGGGGTAGGGATCGAACCTACGACCAATCGCTTAACAGGCGACCGCTCTACCGCTGAGCTACCCCGGAATTTATTATTAAACTTTTTTTATAAATTATTTGTGGATGCTCTACCTCCGCCAGCTGGCGGATACCACGAATTTATTATTTTACTTTTAATGAACTTTCTTCCTTGATAAGATTTTAGTTGTTTTTCTCTAACAACCGCTTCAGAACGACTTGCCAATGATTCTTTGTGAACTAAAACCCACTCTCCTGAATATCTAGAAGTGAATTTTTTAAATGAAGAATCGTTGTGTTGCTTTAATCGTTTAACTAAATTAATAGTTTGGCCTATATAAATCTTATTATTCCGATGATTATAGATAACGTAAACATAGTAGTTCATCTTTTGATTATACTACAGAAGAACGCTCTACCTCCGCCAACTGGCGGATACCCCGGAATTCTTATTAATAAACCTCCATCTCCACCAAATGGTGGACACTTTAGAATTTCTTTTTTCTTTAAAGAACTTTCATAATATTAGCAGAAATTAGAGAAAAAACAACAAACGAATCAACGGAGACAAGATGCGATCAATCCATTTTGGATTATACGAATTTGGATCGAATAAGACTGATTCCTCTTTCCACTCGTTTGTTATCTTTAAAAGCTTGTGAATTACTTGGGTATCTTTTATAAAAACTCCGATTTCGGAATTAAGTTCAAAAGAAAAAAAGTCTAAATTGTTGCTTCCTATCATCCCCTCTTTTTCATCTACGATCAACGCTTTGGCATGATTCATTTTTGGCTCAAGAAAGAATTTTACGCCGAGTTTAGACATTTTATATATATAAAAATGATTGACGCGATCGACAAGAAAATGATCAGTCGTCTTCGGAATAAGAACCTCGACTTTTACCCCGCGCAAAACAGCCTGATGTATAGCTCCCATGAGCCAGCGTTTGGGTGTAAAATACGGACTTACTAAAAGAACACTTGTTTCAGAATCTCTCAGCGCTTCCTTGTAAAGTTTCTTCAAATGATATTTATTACTGATTGGAAAATGCTCCATAACCCAAGTTTTGGCCTTGCTAAAAACAATCTCCTTATTCAAAGCAATCAAGGCTTGGTCTTTGCCTCCATAATTAGCATAAGCTTTGCTAAAAGATCGAGTAATGCTTTTGACCAAACTGCCTTCCACTCTGACTACCAAATCCATCCATTTATTCATCTTCTCTTCAAAATTAACTCCTCCGATGAATGCCACTTTTTCATCCACTATCAGGACCTTTCTGTGCGTCCGATAAAAAATATGACTGAAGAAAATAATTTCTGCTCCTGCATTTTTTAAACTTAAAATTCCTTCTTTGCTTAAATCAGAACTTCCAAAAGAATCTATAATTATTTTTACTTTAACCCCGGATTCTGCTTTTTCTTTTAATAATTTTAAAAAATTAAATTCCGACATATCATCTACGAAGATATACATTTCTAAAAATATTGATTTTTCAGCCCTGCTCATGTCGGCAAACATGGCTTGCCACGCCCGTTTCGAATTAGTGAAAAATTTATAAAGCATAATACTCTGGTGGACCCAAGGAGACTCGAACTCCTTACCTCCTCATTGCAAATGAGGCGCTCTACCAGATGAGCTATGGGCCCTTATTCAATAAAACTATTCTATCTTATTTTACTAATAATGCAAATTATTATATAAATCCACAGAAAGATTCTTATCACACATAAACTCATTTTTTATGTACTCCTATTTTCCAAACACCTTTTTCCAAGAAAGCTTCAATTGTCTGACGTGTTGCTTTGTTAATAAGATTAGAGTGAGAAATTTTTTTAGATTTTGCATACTCAACTAATGTCATAATTTTTTTGCCTTCCAAATATGCCAAACGCTTATGATAACTATTAGTCAAAGCTTTAGCGACAATCTCCTCCATTATTTTTGTTTTACCTTTTTCGTCAAATTCCTTAAATGCATCATAATATTTCTTGCGGTCTATAAACTTAATATTTATAGGAACGAATCCTTCACGAATCAAAAGATAATTGTTTAGCACACGGCCAATACGCCCATTACCATCGATAAAAGGATGTGTATATTCAAATGTTAAATGTAATTTTGCTATCCGTTTAATAATATTTTCGTGACTTTTTGCATTATACTCGGACAACATTTTTTCAAGTCTTTCTAAAACTTCTTCTGGTTTTGGAGCGATGTGACTTCCCACTCTGACATATTCATTATTTTTACGAAATCTTCCTGCGACGTCATCACGAATATTTGTAATGAGCATTTTGTGAAGTGAAAGAATTACATCAAGTGTCAATTCTTGTTCTTTCGATCGTTTGTCAATATACGATACTACTCGCGCGAGATTTTTGGCTTCAAAAATTTCTCTCTGACTAATAAACCTTTCAAGATCAATTTGAAGTAAAATTTTTTCTGTTTCTTCAAGTGACAATGTACTATTTTCTATAGCATTTGAGTTATATACTTGCTCAGCAACTTCTGCTTCACTAACGAGCCTAATAAGTGCCTCTTTACCAATAGAAGCTTTATAGTAACGCTCTCGTAAAGAATTTATTTTATTAAATACTGCTGGTGTCTTTGACATATATAAATTATAGTCTTTTTCACGCTTTTGTCAACATAACCGTGAAAAACTATATTTTTTCTTTTATTTTCACTGTTTTCAATACAATTTTCCCCCACAAAAGCATTCTTTTATGCTTTAGCCACCTCAGAAACAACAGGAGTAGAATTAGCTGGCAACTCTATATAGAAGGCCGAACCTTTGCCCTCGCCTGCGGACTCTGCCCAGACCTTGCCTTTGTGTTCTTCGATAATCAGTTTGACTGAATAGAGCCCGTAGCCAGTACTGTCCACATTTATTTTGACAGATTCTTTACCTCTTCCGCCTTCGGTAAATAAATGTTTTTTATCTTCTTCAGTGATGCCTATGCCGGTGTCCTTCACAGAGAGATTCACTTTTCCATTGCCGTCATGCAAATCGACACTTATCTTCCCTTCCTTGGTATATTTAATAGAATTATCAATCAGATTATTGACCGATTCGGTGAGCCAGAAAGCATCACCCGAAACATTATACACATCACTCTTGTCGTCATGGATATTGCTTTCCATTTGAAGCCCCTTCGCTTCCGCTTGCACTTTTTTGTCCACCAAAACTTTTAACACTATTTCTTTAAAATCAACCGGTTTCATTTCATATTTGACTGACCCAGTAGAAAGATTAGAAGCATTCAAAACTAGATTAACCGTTTGGATTCCACCATTGTCCGACTCCAAGCCCATCTGCGCATATTTTTTTACCACTTCACTTATTTCACCGAAAGTCCCATCCAAAAGCCCAGCAAAAATATATTTTGAGCGAGTAAAAGAACCCTTCACTTTATGGGTAACCAAGTGCACGAGACTCTCTCTTTGCTTGAGGAGATCTTGAAGGTCAATATTAAGTTTTTCAATTTGTATTCTTTGGTCAGACTCTTTTTTTAAATTTCTGAAAAGAATCAAGCTTAAAAGAGCGAGCAAGACGATAGTTAAAATAGTGAGTAGTCTATTGGTCGTGCTAGTGATAAAGAATAATTGCCCCCCCATAAGAATAATAAGACCTACCACTAGATAATAAGTACCAAGAATATGGACTTTAAAAATATCAAGTTCAAATACAGAATAAATAATTGCAATCAAAAATACCGGCAAAAGAAATAAGCTGTATAAATTCATTTCATAATATCCGGTTGTTGATGCAAGATATTCTGTCACTCCAAAGATTGAAAGAAAAAGAAACATAGAACCCAGAACTATTAAATCTGCTTTTTTCTCTTCCCGTGAAAACTTTTTGAAAAATGGGATAATTGCGTAGATAAAAATTATCAACAATAATATTACTTCAACAGCAAGTTTATATTCACTTATAAAATTATTACTTAACGCTTCACACACAGGATAATAAAATCCAGTCAATGATTGTTTAATTATGGTTAGAAAAAGTGTCGGTAAAGTTAAGACAAAAAGAAATATTTTCCATAATATAGATATGTCAGACTTCTTTACGAATATAAGAGCAAAATAAAATCCTAACACATAAAAAACTATTTCAAGATAATCAAGTGGTGCCCATGAAGCATATTGAAGAAAATAATTATTTTGTGTCCAAAGAACCACATCACCAATAAGCCAAAGTGAGAACACAATAATAAAAGCAAGGAAAACTTTTGAAAAAAGATTAAATTTTGTTTTTATAAATACAAAAGTTCCTAAAATAAGTGATAAAACTATTGGAATTACGTGAGAATAATAAGCGATAGTACCAGAATCTCCTCTAGTTAAAAAACATGTATTTACTATTGTATTTGCGAAATTAATCATATTATCTTTTTATTTTTTTACGATCTTTTATTAATTGTTTTACATTAAGGCTATGATATGTCCAAAAATCATCTAATTCGATTTCAAATGGCTCAATCGGCACGATAAGGGGCTTCACTCCTGTCATATTCATAACCTCCTCAATAGCTGGCAATACTATTTTTTTAGAGAAATCTCCACCACTATCTTTAGATGTTAAAAAATTTTCAAAAATTATTCCATGATAAACAAAAAGAAGAAAAACATATTTATAATAATCTCGTGCATGAGCACCTTTACTTTTTAACCACCCTGATCCATCCCAAGTGATAATTTTTTCATCCTTAAAATGATCATTAAATAAAAACTTATGGAAATCAATAAGGGGTTCAGACCATAACGTTTTTACCTCATTTAGTTTATTTCCTCTGTGTTCATTAAAATCAACAATCCTAAGATTTTCTACTAGGTTAGTATTATTTTTCTTGCACGAGCCTTTATGGATAGACAATATCCCTAATGAATACTTAAATGGATTATCATCAGGCGAAAATATGTCGTCATGATATTCAAAAACAACTGGGTGTAAGTTATTTTCCTTAGCTAATGCTATAAATCTATTGGTTTCGTAATCTGGTGTAGAAATTTGTCTAAAAAGTACAGCGTATTTCTTATCTTTTTTAAAAACCTCTGGGATATCTCCCTTTAGTAATTTCTCAACCTTCGCCATCAGTTCTGGATCTTTTCTTCTTTTCTCTAAAAGCAGTAATGCTTCAGATAGAGGAGTATAGACAATTTGATTAAAAATATTCCGATCATTCATTATTGTATTGTAGTCACCAATCTTTATCATAATTTTATTCTTCTTCAGCAACCGGTAATTCTAACACACTACAAGACTCCCCCATTTCTTCATCTTCTTCACATTCTATGGGTTCGCATTTTATTGTTCCAGCTTCACAGGCATTGGCGCAGTCTTCATTCTCACACATTTTGAAATCACTAGCTTTCAAGCTAAATCTTTTAAAATCTGAGAGTTCATTCGGCGGGCAATCGTCAGGATTAGAACAATCACGCTGAAAACAAATCTCCACAGATGGATCACAAGCAACCTCCACGATAAAGTCATAGTCTTTTTTAAAATAAAAAAAATAAAAAGATACAAGAATTGCAACTAGACAGCTAATGCCAATCAACCACAAAAACCAATCACTCTTTTTATCTTCTTCAGACATAGATTCATTATAACATAATAATTAATTAAATTAATTAAAAAGATTATTATTACACCACGAGCTTGACTTTTGGCAACAGGAGGCTAGACTTCATATAGATGTAAATTCTTCGACAAAATAAGAAAGGAGGTAGAAAAGGTATATCAACGCAAGTATCACAGATGAGCTTGCACATTTACAAATCATTTAATTTGAGTTGCGCATATCCTGATATTAGGATAGCAACTCAGCAAGGAGAAGAAATGAAAAGTATTACCACCTCGATTAGGGAAGCACAAATTCATGATTTTGATTGGGTCGCTGATCTAATGCATAATTCTCTTGAGCAATATTATGGTGGAGATCATCGTGCTCATGCAAAAAGAATTTTTGATGCTCATATGGCTGGTGGCCATGATAATGTGGGATTTTTTTCTTTTGAACAGCGTATGTTCATCATAGAAGCAAATAACACACGTGCAGGAATGATTCACTTAGTCGGCAAGAGGCAATCCACTTACAAAATAAGCCCTATTATTGTTGCCCCTGCCTTTCAAGGTCAATTCGGAATTGGTAGCCAACTTCTAAAATATGCTGAGAAGTACATCCGTAGTCAAAATTCCCGTCAAATATATTGCACCGTAGCAGAAAAAAACAAATCAGCGATGCAGTTTTTTGTTCACAAAGGATTTATACGAGCAGGAAGTTCAGATAGTCACTATAAGAGTGGCGTTGTTGAAACCATGCTGTATAAGCCTTTATATAGCACGAGTAAAATTATTTCTCTGGATCAGCTTCATGTTTCTGTCGTACTATTTGATGAAACAAATACAGAACTTCGAAAACAAGTGGGGCGCTTGTTGCTCGAAAAACTACCAGAATCGTTTGAAGGAATAACTGATGAATGGGTCAATGCGCTTTTTAACGGCTACAGCCGTAGGCACGCAGCTGATATCAACGCCAAGTACAAATTGATTTATGTTGCCACTGACAGTACTGGAAGAGTGAAAGGTGTGGCAGGTGCAACACCTAAAAAGGGAAATCCCATCAAAGTAATGCCTTTTATTGCGACGAACATAGTTGCATTTGAAGCCATGCTTATTGATATCCCCTACCAACTGGTGCCATACGGACACAAACTTTATATTCACATTAATCCAACGGCAGATGAAGTTACTTCTCTCCAAAGACTTGGATGGAAACTGGATGCAGCATTACCGTCAGCATACCACCCAGGCATAATTACTCAGCAATGGAGTCTGCATATAGGAGAAACAACTATGAAAACAATGAGAATAAAAAAAAGGTTTTTTGATCTTATAAGTTCAGGTAAAAAAACTCTTGAGGTGCGTGTTGGGTATAATTCACTTAAGCGCATAAACGCTGGTGAAGATATTAGGATGGTAACACACACATCAAGCTGTGTTGTTCGAGTAAATGCAGTTCGCCACTATCAGACTTTTGAAGCAATGCTTGCAAAAGAATCTTACGAACGTATTTCTCCTGACGCTTCTTCGAGTGAAGATGTTCTCAATTTATTGAAAAATATCTACGCAAAAGACAAGGAGAAACTTGGGGTCATCGTTTTTGATATTACCCCAACTCAAAAAAAATAGCATAACAAACAAAACAATCGAAGGAGTCCTGACACATGTCTGGACTCCTTTCTTATTTTTTAAGCTCTATTTTTATTCCAACAACCCCGTATTTTTTTTCATCTTCATTTGAATAAAATCTTTTTATTTCCCTAATTAAAAATTTTTTTGATATCCCCCCAAAATACTCAACAGGAAAAGCAGAAAATAACTCACTGAATGTTTTGTATTTATGTAAAGACTTAACTTTTGTTATAACTCTTTTCTCTTCATCATCATTCTGATAAAATTCTATACTATCACCGACTTTAATTAATTGGCGTTTCTCGTCATAAAGTCTCGATTCTATTATTTTTTGACCACTTGCTATTTTTTCAAATGGCTCGCGATCTAATTTCATTCTGTATATATTCATATTTTTATATTATTACTTTTAATTAAGACTAGCGAAGACAATACAATGACACTAGTTAGTACATAAGCTTATCATAAGAGGATAATAACATTATATTTTGCTATTCACAAAAAAACTTGCTATAAATTTAACATGAACAATTGTATATTTTGTAAAATTGTAAAAGGCGAAGCTCCGGCTCATATAATTTGGGAGGATAAAAAGCATATAGCTTTTTTGTCTATTTTTCCAAATACTGAAGGTGCTACTGTAGTAATTCCAAAAACTCATTATACAAGCTACGCTTTTGATTTACCGGACAAAATACTCACTGATCTTTTACTTGCCACTAAAAAGGTCGCAAAACTACTCGATTTAAAATTAAAGGGCGTTGGTCGGACCGCTATGGTATTCGAAGGTTTTGGCGTTGATCATGTTCACGCAAAACTTTTTCCAATGCATGGAACTGCAAACCTAAAAAAATGGAAGCCTATCGAATCAAAAGTGAATAAATATTTTGATAAATATGAAGGGTATATTTCTTCACATGATTCCAAAAGAGCTGATGATGTAAAACTTGCCAAACTAGCTGCAAAAATAAAAAGGGGGAAATAAATCTGGTGTTTAAACAAGAGCGATTCTTTCTATTTCAAAAACACCCACCTTTTCATTAATTTTTCTGCTTGATTTATAAATTGTTCTTCATCTAGATTATATTTTAAGGCAATATGTTTTAATTTCCATGTCTTTCTAGGATTACGTACCTCGGTCATTTTTACGTTTTTATCAATTTTCTGCCCTAAAACTCTATAAAATTTCCAGCGAAGAGAATATTTAGGAAACATATATAAAAGTCCTAAATAAAAACTAATTTTACTTAAAGGATATTCTATAGTTTTATACCCAGACCAATGCGCTCTGGTATATGTATAAGCAATATCTGATAATTCGCTCCATTTGTTTATCAATCCCCTTGTCTCCTCAAATTCTTTCAACTCTTCCAAAACATCAGCTTTGTGCCATTCAAAATCTTTTTTCGGCATATCTAAAATCGAATGCCATTTGTTAATTATAGTTTTCATATTTATTACAAAAACAATATCACACTCCCGATAATCATAATCGCAATGGCAACCATTTTAGGCAATAACATGCGTTTTTCTAAATTTTCTTTTGTAATTTCAGGGAAAAATTTAGTAGTAAAAATAGTTAAAAAAAGCACAATGGCAGGCTGAAAACTTCCGACTAAAAATACCATAGCAACGGGGGCTAAAAGCAATGCATAGCTGGTTAAAAGGTTGCCAATAATTGACATAAATTCGCTTACAGTATTTACGATAAAAATCGTATACCCTCCTGTTCTATTCATATGCAAAAAAGATTTCCTGTAATGTGGAATAAATAGAAAAATAAACAAACCAGACACCCCTAAACCTAAATATTCCCAAAATGAAGAAATCCAAAAATTATTTCCTACCGTAACATATTTAAAAATAACTCCAGAGATAGCTACAGCTATGCACGCAAAAAGCATATAAAATACAGGCTTATGTTTAAAAGATTTTTTTTCTTTACTAAAATCCAAAGAAATTAAAATCAAACCTAAAAAAATTATTCCAGATCCAATAAATTGACTAAATGTTAACTTTTCCCCGAGAAAGAAAAAACCTAATATATATCCAAAAATAGGAACAGAGAGAAACCAAGGCACAACATTAGAAATCTCTTCTATTTCCAAAGCAAATAAATAAAAAACAATCCAAATAATAGTCAAAATACCACAAATAAAAAGCAAAAATTTATCCAGTATTGGAATATTAAATACATCTGGAACAAAAATCCAAATTAAAAAAGAAATAACAATACCAATAAGACTAGAAAAAAGAACCAGTCCTCCAGAGCTACGTTCTTCTTCTTTGTGAGAAAATCTAGTGACTAAATATTTATCAGCTACATTTACTAAAGCCCATAAAAATGGTGCGGCTAAAGCTATGAAAAACCATTGCATATAACTATTGTACTATTAAATTGCATTTACTCAAATTAGAATTCTTTATATGAAAAAAAAGGAGCGTGCAAAAATGCAAACTCCTTGCCTAAAATTGAGAATGATTTACCTCCATACAGCGATTAGGGTGGCAGTATCTTTACTACACCCACAATCGTCTTCTATGAAAGTACATCCATTAGCTCTAGCTTTTAATTCCAAAGCTAAGCTTAACTTTACCCTTTCTCCAAGACGATAAATTTTGTTACAGTATTTACACTGTAACAAAATACCTCCCTTGCAAAATTGTAGAGGAATCATCTCCTTCCCTCCTTTTAAATTGTTTAGTGCAAAAGTCTTCAAGTACAATTATACTACTTTTCATGTAATTGACTATAGCAAGTTATGCACCTAGCGAGGACAACCCTAACTGAAACAAAAGACAAAACAAAAAAACACCTTACGGCGTTTTTTTGCGGCACTTATGTTGTTCACGAAAAATGTAAGATAAAACCTTACACTCACTAAGGAACAGTATAGCATACTTGCAAAAAAAATGCAAGTTTTTATGAATTAAATAGAAAAATCCTCTCGTTAGAGAGGATTTTTCATGTTTGTGGTCTTGCATTTATAAGCCGAATTTTGTGATCCGACCGAAGTCGGACGATAGCAATTTATCTAGGCCTGAAATTACTCCCAAGCTCAAGCGATTCTCTCCCCGACCTGGGTCGGGGAGCACGATCTTGCACACACGTAAGTATTTTGCCGTTTCACCCGAACTAAATCGGTTCGTCACTGTTCGCAACTCTGTCCTTACGGACGACGGGCGTTACCCGCTACGCTTCTCCGACGCGAGGTCGGAGTATGTGTTCGGACTTTCCTCCCTCTGACCTAAGTCAGAGAGTAGCTATCAAATGCAGGACCAACTCTAATTGTAGTACAAAATACAAAAAAGTAAATAAGAAGTTCTTTTGAATTACGAAACTCTTTCTTGGCACAAGTTTTATATCAGCACACATAAAAATCTGCTGATTTTTTGCTATGCTCGGCTCGTCAGCCTGCGCAATGCTTCTATAAAACTGCGCCTGCGACAAGTTTCGTAATTCAAAATTCTATAGCCTTCTTTTAAAATCCTCATACCCAAATCTTTTCAAGACCTTTATTTTCCCCTTCTTGTCCATCTTGGTGATATTCGGCAAATTGACTCCATTAAAGGTATTATTCTTTACCATCGTATAAATCGCCATATTGAGAAAAATTATCTTGTCTCCGATTTTTAATTTATTAGGAAAAGAATAAAAACCGATAACGTCTCCAGTCAAACACGTCGGCGCCACTAGCTTATAAACATTTTTTTCTCCCTCAATTTTACAATTACCAGTTATAGGTTTCGCACCCACAATTTTCGGCAAATACGGCACTTCTAAAACATCCGGCATATGACACGCCGCTGACACATCAAGAACGGCAATATCTACTCCGTTATTAAAAATGTCTATCACAGAAGCCACTAGACCTCCGGTATTCATCACTACTGCTTCTCCCGGCTCGAAATAGACCGTCAAGTGCGGGTATCTTTTTTTAAAATCAGAAACGACCTTATAAAGCAAATCAAGGTCATAATCGGAATTGGTAAGAAGATGCCCGCCTCCGAAATTTACCCATTTCATCTTTCCTAAAAATTTTCCAAACTTTTCTTCAAAAGCTTTCAGAGTGCGCGCAAACTTATCGGCGCCATTTTCACAAAGAGTGTGAAAATGCAATCCTTCTATCCCTTCCATGTTATTTGTTTCAAAATTCGCTAAAGTCACGCCTAGATGCGAACGGGGCACACAAGGGTCATACATAGGCATGGTTCCTTCGCTGTGTTCTGGATTTACTCGGATACCGCAAGACACTTTTTTCTTGGTCTCACCCGTAGGGCTACGACCGAGGGAATTTTTGATGGTTTTTTTGAACTTGTTCCATTGAGAAAAAGAGTTGAAAGATATATGGTTGCCGTATTTTATATATTCTTTGATATTTTTATCGGTGTAGGATGGAGAAAAAATATGATTTTCCTTGCCGAATTCTTCATATCCTAGACGCGCTTCATTTACTGAACTCACTTCTGTCCCCGCTAAATATTTTCTTATGAGCGGAAAGACAGAATACATCGAAAAGCATTTAAGGGCAATTAAAATTTTTACTCCTAAATCTTTCTGTATTTTTTCGAGAATTTTTAAATTACGCTCAAGATTCCCCTCGCTTACAATATAGCAAGGAGTTTCAACATTTTTTAAATTCAATTTTTGAAAACCTTCTTCGTTAACCCAAGGCTCAACTTGTCTTTCTTCCGGATTGCAATGTGACATGATATTTATCATGAATTATGAAACATAACTTTTCGAAGGGGTTTCGAGGCTGACGAGCCGAGAACTTCAGGATTTTTTAAGCTTCAAAAAATCCGTACCGAAGAAAAGTTTATGTTTTGTAATTCAAAGTTAATTAATAATTCTTTTTTAAAGGCGCTGGTAAATCTTTCATTTTTTTAACGACCCAAGGCAAACCGAGCTTGAACATTTCTTCCAAAAATATTTTTGAATCGAGAGTTTTATCCTCAGGAACTTTTACTCCACTACCTGCCCATTTCCCTTCCAGCATTAGTTTGGCGCAAGCAACTGTAGGAACAGCTGTATTGTACCCTATCCCATTACCACCAGTTTCTAAAAAGGCCTTGTGATGATCAGTAACATTGTAGATGTAAACTACTTTTTTCTTACCGTCTTTGGTTCCAGAAATAATGTCCCCAGCGATGGTCTTGCCTTTATAACCTTTATTAAAATCATCACCTGTAGGCAAGAGCGCTTTCAAAAATTTTACTGGAATAACCGGAAAGCCGTTGTATTCGACTTGGTCAATTCTAGTCATTCCAACATCAAACAACACTCTCAAATATGAAAGGTAGACTGGTGAAAAAGTCATCCAAAATCTTGCTCTTTTTAGATGGGGAATGCGAGTGACTAGAGTTTCTAACTCCTCGTGATACATCAAGTATGGCGTAAATTTGCCAGTCTCTGGAAAATCAAATTCAAAGAAAGCTGCGTCTTCATCTATCAAACGCCCGCGTTTCTGCCACTTCCCTTTTTCCCAAAAATGAATTGGTAAAATTAATTCGCGTAAATTAATCTCTGGATTAAAGTTCGGAGCAAATTTAATTTTCTTGTCTTTAGAACCACCGTTACAGTCGATAATGTCAATAGTGTCTATTTTATCAAAAATATAATCTCGCGCATAAGCGGCAAAAATGTTTGTAACTCCCGGAGCAAAACCTAAACCAGTAACAGCCAGCAATCCTTTTTCTTTGAAAGCTTTATCTTTGGCCAATTGCAATTTATAAGAGAAGCCGTATTTTTTTGGATCTTCATAACAACAGGTGTCAATGTAGTGGACGCCCATTTCCAAACATACATCCATAATGACTAAATTGTCGTAAGACAGCCCAAAATGCACTAAAATATCAGGCCTGACTTTTTTGAAAAGCTCTAGTAAGAATTTCTTGTCCCCTGCATCTCCTTGGTGAATATTTATTTTTACCTTCCCGCGTGTTTTCTTTAAAATTGAAGCCTGGACCGCTTCCGAATTTTTAGTGGTCCTGCTGACTACATGGATGTCAGAAAAAATCTCCGGATATTGAGCCATTTTATGCAAGCCCACTCTGCCAACATTTCCAGAACCTATTACAAGTACTCTAGCCATATTTTTTAAAAAAAAATTATAAAATAATAATAAGAATAGTTTACTACTTAGTACCCTAATGTCAATAAAAATTGTACCTAAAATAAAAACAAGTGAGCGTGGAAAAATCCTACTGCTCACTTGCGTGTGAATGATACGTTGCTCTGCACCATCCACACACAAGTGTGGGGTACTAAAGACAACAATTCTTAATTATCGAGCGCAGAAGTGCGTTCGCAATCTCTTCCCTCTTTTTCTGAGGGAGGTTGAAGAGATACAAAAATTCTTCGATATCTTCTACTTCGGTGAGCAGAAGCTCACCACTTTTTGTCCTCACGGCATCGATACGTTGAATACCGTAAGATAAATTGTTCCACTGAACAAACTGAGCCGCCCAAAACAACTCTTTTAGGGTCGGCTTGTACAGTTCTATATCAGTGTCCGCAATCCTATTGGGCATGTCGATCGCGTAAAGGAACTTGCCGTCAAGAAAGAAAAACGACGGCTCTGAGACAAATTTAAGAAAGGGCTGAATTATAGAATCATCAACCAACTTCCCTGTTTGCCATGGGCAAGTACTTTTCCATGCCCCTGAGCCATCACAGCCGATTTTCGGCTTGATGTAATACAACCCAGTCTCAGGTTCAGGGAGGATATCCAAATACTCCACCATGTCGATGGAGGGAATGACTGGATATCCATCCAGGTACAACTCGACAAGATAATTTTTGCCGGCATTATCTCCTTTCCCCGTCAAAGGATTATACGACGGGATGCCGGATTCGACAATTCTCTTTTTAACTTTCTCCCACTCCTCCCTGTATTCTGAAGGAGAAGGCCAGACGTTTCTAATTACGAACGCATCCGTGTCGTAATCCGGATGCAGAGGATGGCATATTTTTACTTCGTAACCGATACCACGAAGTAACCCAATCAGATACTCATCCTCTAAGAACCAGCCGTTGCTTATGTTGGTTAAATAGGAAATCCTTTTACTTTTCATAAACCCTCCTAATTTTCTATATCTTATTCCTTAAACTCATTCATCAATGATGAATAAAATTTATAGGATATATTTTTCAACGAATTAACTATCTTATAGATAACACACTTAAGACTAAAAGTCAAGGAAAATATAGGTACATTCAACTTTTTATTGACAGATATACATGCTTTAGCATACTATATGCTAACAACAGAAATGAAAACACGGAAAAAGGACTCATCCCCTAAAAAAATCATCGTAAATAAATTCGGAGGAGGAATTTTGATAAAAGATTTTATTCCTTTGATGGTAGAAAGGTTGCAGGAACAAATAAAAGACGGCTTTAGTCCTGTCGTCGTGATTTCGGCTTTTCCTGGAGTCACGGACGAACTTTTAAAAATTTCTGATAAAACTTTTTTAAAACAATTCAAGGAAAAAAATCTACAAAAAATGATAGAAATGGGTTTCAGTAAAGAATGGATAAAAAAGACTCAAATAGAATTAAATAAAATATTTACTGATTTAGAAAAAGATTTAAAACTCGCAAGAACTGTTCTTGCGAACGAAGACAAAATCGTCGCGTATGGAGAGAAATTATCAGCGACGATTTTTACTTTTTACCTAGAGATGCTTGGCTTGCCAGCTCAAAGATTTCTAGCGGAAGAAATCCCTATTATCACCGACGATAATTTTAAAAATGCTAATATCATTTATGAAATTTCCCAAAAAAATCTCCAGAAAAAAATTCAAAATAAAACAAACACCTTAAAAGAAATCCCAGTTATCCCCGGTTTTACTGGCAGAACCAAAAAAGGCAAAACCACTACCCTCGGGCGAGGTGGCACGGACACTACGGCTTGTTTCGTCGGCTCTGCCCTGAGAGCAGAAAAAGTGATTCTCTGGAAAGATGTCGGCGGAGTTTTTTCGGCTGATCCTAAAATTGTTCCGGAAGCAAAAACTCTCCCTGTCATTAGCTATAAAGAAGCTGAAATGGCTGGAAAAATAATTCACGGCAAAGCGATTCAATACGTTAAATTATCCAATACCCCGCTTGAAATAACTTTCATCGCTAATCCCAAATTAAAAACAAAAGTTAGTAAAAGTCTATAAATTACGGAACATAACTTTTTGTAGGGGTTTGGCGAGCGACGGCGAGCCAACTTCAGGATTTTTTAAGCTTCAAAAAATCCGTACCGAAAAAAAGTTTGTGTTCCGTAATTAACGATGTATAATCATTTTATGACTCCCGTTAGAAGCCGCGGTCGCAGTTTAAAACAAAAATATAAAAATGAAATATAAAAAAATTTATAAATATAATCAAGCATAGTTACGGTGTAATGACCGCGACCTGCTTCTAACGGGATGAAAAAATTCAAAGTTGGAATCTTGGGTGCTACTGGCATGGTGGGTCAAAATTATATTCGTCTTTTGGAAAACCACCCCTGGTTTGAAGTTGTATATTTGGCTGCCTCAGTTAATTCAGCTGGCAAAAAATATGCTACGGCTGTTTCTGGACGCTGGCAAATGAATTCTCTAATTCCTAAAAATATAGAAAATATTATGGTGGAAGACGTGCTTGATGTAGAAAAAGCAAAGAAAAAATGCGACTTTGTTTTTTCAGCATTTGAAATTAAAGACAAAGAAATGATTAAAACAATAGAAGAAAAATATGCTGAAGCAGGGATCCCTGTTGTATCTAATGCTTCCGCTAATCGCCATACTGAAGATGTTCCTATGATTATTCCAGAAATTAATCCTGAACACTTAGGAATGATTGAACAACAAAAGAAAAATCATAAGTGGAACAAGGGTTTTATTGTGGTCAAACCGAATTGCAGTTTACAAAGTTACATCACCCCTATTTTTGCTTTAGAAAAAGCCGGCTATCCCATTAAAAAAATATTTATTACTACGCTTCAAGCTGTTTCCGGAGCTGGTTATCCCGGAGTACCAAGCTTGGATATGATCGACAATGTCATCCCTTACATCGGAGGTGAAGAAGAAAAAACGGAAGAAGAGCCTTTAAAAATTTTAGGCAGTCTTAAAAATGGAAAATTTATCAAGAAAAAAGATATTGAAATTTCTGCGCAATGCACTAGAGTTCCTGTAACAGACGGGCATTTAGCTTGCGTTAATATTTTATTTAAAAACAAAATACCGACAAAAGAAAAAATTATAGAAATCTGGAAAAATTTTAAAGGGATACCCCAAGAGCTTAAACTCCCTTTCGCTCCTGCTTGTCCCATTATTTACCAAGAGGAAGAAAATCGTCCCCAACCAAGAAAGGACAGAGATAACGACAAAGGTATGGCTGTGACTGTCGGCCGTCTAAGAAAATGTAAAATTTTTGATTATAAATTCGTAGCCTTGAGCCACAATACTGTCCGCGGTGCCGCCGGTGGAGGAATTTTAAATGCAGAACTCCTTGTAAAGAAAAATTATATAAAATAATATTTTGTATTTGCTTGACATTGTTTCTAATTACCTTACAATAAACAAATTATTTATCCCGTTAGAAGCCGCGGTCGCAGTTTAAAATAAAAATATATAAAAAATGAAACATATAAAATTTATAAACATAATCAAGCATAGTTACGGCGCAATGACCGCGACCTGCTTCTAACGGGATGAACACCCAACAAAAAAAACAATTGCTTGAGCTCGCCGCAAAACACGGCACCCCTCTTTTGGTGGTGGACCATGAAAAACTGCGACAAAATTATTTAGAATTTAAAGAAAAGTTACCGACAGTCCAGGCGTATTTTGCAGTCAAATCCAATTCTGATACTGATATCATAAAAACCATGTATGACATGGGAGCTAGTTTTGATGTGGCCTCCTTCCAAGAATTTATGAAAGTTTATAACAATATTAAGCATTTGCCTGAAAAAGAAAGACAGCAATATATCTGGGATAATATAATTTATGCCAATACTATCAAACCAGCTTCCATTTTAAGAAAGTTGAATATTTACAAACCTTTGGTCACTTTTGACAACATTGAAGAGTTAAAGAAAATAAAGAAAAATGCACCAGACGTGCGTCTGGTGTTGCGCATTCGCGTGCCGAACACTGGATCTATGGTAGAGCTTTCCAGTAAATTCGGAGTTCATCCAGGAGAAGCAGTCGACTTGATGGCGGAAGCTATCGGTATGGGACTAGGAGTGGAAGGTATCAGCTTTCATGTGGGCAGCCAATGCAATAATTTTGAAAATTATGTTTTAGCCCTTTCTTTATCTTCTTCTATTTTTAAAGAAGCAAAGTTAAGAGGGCTGGATATAGGTTTTATAGACAAAGACGGTAAAAAAATGAAAGTCTTGGATATCGGAGGCGGTTTCCCTGTGAAATATACTCCGGACGTGAAACCTTTTCCAATGTTGGCTAGAAAAATTAACTCAGAAATCAAAAGAATGTTCAATGGGGATGTCGATGTCATCGCCGAACCAGGAAGATTTATGGTGGCAAACACTTGTACTTTAGTGACAAAAATTATCGGTAAATCTATTCGAGATGGAAAAACTTGCTATTATTTAGATGACGGAGTTTACAATACTTTTTCTGGACAAGTTTACGATCACCAAAGATATCCTCTTCATTCTTTCAAAGATGGAGAAAACAAAGTTTGCGCTACTTTTGGTCCGACTTGTGATGCTTTCGACACTATTTCCCTATCAGATGAATTGCCGGAGGATTTAGAAATTGATGATTTGCTTTATGCTGAAAACATCGGCGCTTATACCACCGCTTCTTCCTCTTTCTTCAATGGGTTCAAGCCAACAAAAATTGTATCGATAAATAAATGCACCTCAGATGAACCTTGTTCCTGTGGCAGTGGCAAGAAATTCAAAGACTGTGGAATTTTAAATACCGACGAACATAAATCGCTCCATCATCAAACGCCAAAAGATACCAAAGACACCGCAAAGGACACAGCGAAAGATCTAAAAGAAACGAAACTAAAGAAATAAAAAAAGGAATTAGCTTAAATATGATTTCAAAAATTCTTCTTTGAATTCGAAAAATTTTTCATCTATTATTGACTGCCGAATTTTTTTGACCAAGTTGACTATAAAATACAAATTGTGAGTGGAAGCCAAGGTGCCAGCAAGCATCTCTTTGCCGTGAAAAAGATGCGCGATATATGCCCTTGTGTACCCCGAACGAGAGCCTGCGGCTCCGTACGGGGCAGGATTTTTACAAGTGAAACACTCACATCCCTCATCAAGTGGACCAAAATCATTTCTGTATTTCGTATTCATTATAATTATTTTCCCATTTTTTGTATAAATTGTGCCATTTCTTCCTAATCGTGTCGGAGCCACACAATCAAAAAGATCTACTCCATTTTCTATCCCCATAAAAAGATCCTCTGGCTCCCCTATGCCGAGCAAGTGACGAGGTTTTTCTTCTGGTAATATTTCATTCACCCACCTTACAGCGGTAGACATATCTTCTTTTGCAAAACTTCCACCAATACCAAAACCATCAAACCCCGAACGAGAGCCTGCGGCTCCGTACGGGGCAAGATCTATACTCATTTCAGATATAATTTTAGCTGATAATTTCCTTAGTTTTTCATCTCTCCCGCCTTGCACAATGCCAAAAAGTGAAATACGGGAAGAAAAATTTTCTTTGCGGGGTGTCTCGCAGGCTGACGAGCCGAGAGGCAGCGCTGTGTCAGCAGACACAGACAGCGACCCCGCAGAGAAAGATTTTTCTTCCCGCATGAGACGATGATGCTCCTGTAAACTTCTCTCCGCCCAGCGATGCGTGCGCTCGAGCGCTTCTTCTTGATATTTTAAATCTTCAGTCGGACTCGTGCATTCATCAAAAGCAAAAATTATATCTGCACCCAAGTTGTGCTGAATCTGTATAGATTTTTCCGGAGTAATGTAATGGATAGTTCCATCTAAGTGCGACTTGAAGGAAACTCCATCTTGCCCTATCTTTGCCAGACGCGGAGCATCGCTATCATCGAAACGCTCCGGAATCAGCAATGATGGATCAGTAATTTTTAGAAGTTTAGATATATCTTTTCCGTAAGCAACTCCCAAAGAAAATACTTGAAAACCGCCGGAGTCAGTCATGGTCGGTCCTTTCCAATTCATAAATTTACCGATACCACCCGCGTCTCGCACTATTTCATCCCCTGGTTGTAAATAAAGATGATAAGTATTTCCGAGCACTACTTGCGTACCAGCCTCTCTCACTTGTTCCGGATTCAAAGATTTCACAGTCGCTTTAGTACCGACAGCCACAAAAGCCGGAGTCAAAATATCTCCATGCGGAGTTTTGATTACCCCTGCCCTTCCCAGATATGTTTTACCGGCTCCGCCTTTGCTATTCTTAAGTTTTTTTTCTATTTTAAAAATCATAATTCACCTCACCCGACCTTCGGCCACCCTCTCCTTACTAAGGAGAGGGGCTGGGGAGTGAGGTTTAAATCTCCACTTCCACAAATTTAAGTTCCTGTACATTCACTGGGCTCACGAGCAATGCTTTTATAAAAGGATCTCGAGGATCGGAAATTATTGTTTGCGCGATAGCTAAAACATTCGGAGTAATGCCAGGCATTACGATTTGATCTCCTTTTTGTAAAACAAAATCTCTCGGCAAAATCATTTCAAAATTTCCTCCGCCTCGTCCAACTAATTCCATAAAAATGTTTTTACTAGAAACAACTGCCTGTGTTTTTTCCCCTGGGTTTGAAAATAAGATAATCTTAGAGGAATTATCATAAACTAAATCCACGCGCCCTATAGGTATATTCCCTAAAGCAAAAACTATGTCTCCTGTTTTTATGCCTTGCGCCGTGCCTGCGTCGATGAGAAGCGTGTCGTAAAGACTTTGATTGGGTTTAGCTAAAATAGCAGAGAGAACTATATTTACTTTCGGATCTTTTCTTCCCAAGGTCTCTTTGAGGCTTACATTCTCTGCTACGACAGAATCATAGTTGGCTCTGTCAGCTGCACTTGCCGATATTTGATCTTTAAGATTTTGATTTTCTAAAGAAAGAGAATTTTTTGAAACAAAATATGAACCGATATTATTAAATTTTTGGCCTATATTCTGCCCCACAACTAAAATGGGACGAAAAAAAACTTGACCGACAAAAGAAAGCCCATTAAAAATATTTAATCTAAAATAGAATAAAATAATCAGAACAACAACGCCCAACGTAATTTTAAAAATCTTATTTCTTTTTATTTTTTTATCTAGGAGGTAGCTCATCTTGATTTCTAATCAAAACATCTTTATAAAGCGGGACGTCGTCAAAAATTACTCCGGTTCCGCGGGCTACAGCTGAAAGCGGATCTTCCACAACATAAACCGGAATTTTAAGAACTTTTTGTAAAAGTTCTCCGAGTCCGTGAAGTAAAGCCCCCCCGCCAGATAAGGTAATTCCGCGATGCATTATGTCAGATAAAATCTCCGGTGGAGCTGATTCCAACATATCCTTCACGCCATCTATCAAACCTTTGATGGACAAAGAAATTGCTTCGCGAATATCCGAATCTGTGACTACCACTTCACGCGGAAGCCCGGTTAAAAGATCCCGTCCATGAACTTCTGTTTCCATATATTCTCCGGGAATCACCGAACCAATGGCTATTTTTACCATTTCCGCAGTTCGCTCCCCAATCAAAATTTTAAACTCATCCCGCATATAAGAGATGATGTCATTATTCAATCTATCGCCGGCTATTTTTAAATTTTTTGATTTTACGATTCCTCCCAGAGAAATGACAGCAATATCCGTCGTGCCTCCGCCGATATCTATGATCATCGAGCCTACAGGGTCTTTAATTGGGAGCCTTATTCCAATAGCCGCCGCCATCGGCTCTTCTACCAAGAAAACTTCCCTGGCCCCAGCGCTCCTGGCAGCATCATACACAGCCCGAGTTTCCACATTCGTCGTGCAGGACGGCACTCCGACGAGAACTCTCGGTCGGGCAAATTTTTTAGACATTTTATCCGCTTTGTTTATCAAATAAGAAAGCATTTCTTCGGTAACTTCGAAATCAGAGATAACGCCATCCACTAGCGGGCGGATAGCTTTTATGTGCCCCGGAGTGCGTCCAAGCATTTCTTTCGCTTGCATTCCCACTGCCAAAATTTGATTCGTCTTGATGTTTACAGCCACGACAGACGGCTCATTTATTACAATCCCATGACCTTTCAAATATACCAAGGTATTAGATGTCCCCAAGTCTATTCCGATGTCATTAGAAATTAATTTGTAAAATTTGTCGAACATGTTTTTATTAATTCTTCCAAAGTTACCATTTTCCCTTTTTCTTCTGTGCGTTTTTTCAATTCTATACCCCCAGAAGATAAGTCTTTCATACTCCTTGCCGAGATAACCGCACGGTAAGGCATGCCAAGCAAATCCGCATCAGAAAATTTTTCTCCAGCCGACAAGCCCGCGCGATCATCGAACAAAACTGCAATATCAGCTTTTATTAAACTCTGATAAATCTTTTCTGCTTCTTTTAAAACTATTTTATCTTCACCTAAAACAAGAAGATGTAATTTAAATGGCGCGATAGATTCCGGCCAAATTATACCTCTGTCGTCCGAAAGAGTTTCTACTACCGTACCCATTAAACGTCCCAGACCAATACCATAACTACCCATCACTACTAATTTATCTTCTCCATTTTCATTTTTATATTTTAAATCAAAAGGAGCTGAAAACTTTGTCCCAAGTGAAAAAATGTTTCCCACTTCTACCGCTCTTTTTTCAACTAAATTTTCTTTTTTCAGCTTTAGCTCTTTTACAATTTCATCATTATAAACTTCTTTATTTATAGCAATGCCTGAATTTTCATCTAAATAAATGGTATCTTCCCCGACAGAAGTTATCGTTTGAAATTCATGAGAAAATTTTGAAAAACTTCCCCCGGAGGCAAAAGTCATGTAGGTCAAATGACCGATCCCGACTCTTTTGAAAATATTTTTGTAAGCTGCTTTAGCTTTTTCATAAAAAATATTATGTTCTTCGTCATTTTTTGAGAATGAATATAATGCCTTCCAATAAAATTCCCTACCTCGCATAATTCCAGATTTGCTTCTTGTTTCATTTCTAAAAATATTCTTAAAATCATATAAATAAAGCGGCAAATCTTTGTATGAACTTACATATTGTTTTAAAATATTTGAATAAGCTTCTTCATTTGTAAAAGAAAGACCAACTTCTCCTCCATTTTTTAATTTTGTTTTAAACCAATTATCTACAACCTCGTCATCCCATCTGTTGGATTTTTCCCATACTTCCTTATTTTGAAACACAGAGGTTCTCATCTCGGTTCCACCAATTGCGTTCATTTCTTCTCTGATAATGTTTTCAATTTTTTTTAAAACCCGCAACCCTAAAGGTAAAAAAGTGTAAACCCCCGCCATCTCTTTATGTATAAAACCACCACGGGTTAAGAGCTCAGCGTTTTTTGATGTCTCGTCCGCTGGCGCCTCTTTTCTTGTTTTTGTAAAAAGTTTAGATTGTCTCATATTAGGCTCATCTTACCCGAAAAAAGTCCTTTTGGCAAAGAAAAGTTTTATATTTATATACGCAATCTCAACTTGTCATATTCATCCAAAGACAAGTCTATATCTCGCAATATAATTTTTAAAATACCAACTCCCAAAACTTCATTGGAATGAACAGAAATAGTTGTAGATTTTTTAGTGATAGGATGAATAAAAAAATGATGACTACCTTTTATTCTAACTTCTTCAAAACCAAGTCGCTTAAGAATTTTAATAATTTTAGATGTAGAAATAGGAACTAGCTTAGGCATAAATTTTAACTCACAAATTCCATATTTTGCACTCCGATAAATTGATTAGTTGTGATGGTTGTTTTAAAAAGTTTTTTTTCAACTTCCAGCGAAAGAGAAACAACTTCTTGCAAGCGTTTATAAAGTTCTGGAAGAGTTTTTGCTTGTGTGTAACAACTTCTCAAAGAAGGTACGACACCGACAAAAAAACCAGATTCATCTTTTTCTATTATAACTGGAAATTTTAATTTTTTTAACTTTAATTTACTCATAATACGAATTATATCATATGGATCTTGTTTGGCAAAGATGCCAACCCAAATCCATACAAACAAGCAATTAAGAAAATCTGCAAGGCAAGACCTAATAATTTTATTTATTTTTCTTTGAATGACAACCAATTTCTTCTCTCTTTAAACTCTGATTTAGGCTCTATTTTATTTGTTTTAATTATTTCTTTTTGTATTTTTGGTATCTCTTCTTGTAAGGCGATCTCTATTTGATTTCTCCAATTTTTTGTTTGGATGATCCTGACTCCTATCCCCGGATATTTTTCAATTAAAGAATTTTTATCTCCTTTGTCTTCTATGTCTAGTTCTTCTAAAGTTAAGCCTTTTTCTGCAAATTTTGCAGTATCAAAAATATAACTAACATTGCCTTCTTCATCGCAGATATAGGCTACCCGTTCTAAATCTGGCATCTCTACTCTAACATAAGGAGTTTGGCGCATCATTTGATTTGTAACTATACCTTCTTTTATTAGTACGTTTTGGGGTAGTATCTCAAAATCATTTTCTAAAATATAAAAAAGAGTTAAAAGCCTTGGAAACATTTTTTTTGCTTCAAAGAATCCATACCCTTCCATTTTTCCATTATTACTCTCTTATGGAGGAGTGATAACTTTATCTAATTTTTCCGTATTGATCTTAATATATTCCTTCAGGGAATCAATCTGATCTTTTTTATCAATAATCAATTGTAAAATTTTATTAATATCTTCCATTCCTAAAATCCTCAACGCCTCGTTTTCTTGCTCTTTTTTATTTATTTGATTGATTCCATAGATATAGTTAAAGTATATATAAAATAAGGCCGGGTTGCAAAAAACAATTCTTTCTGCTATATTAACTCTATGCAAAAAACGGAAATCAAAAAGGGTGCGGATACAATCATCGAAAAGATGTTCAAGGCCGGAGCGCATTATGGTTATAGTAAAACACGAAGACATCCTTCCGTGTCTAGATATATCTACGCTACAAAAAACAAAGGAGACATAATCGACCTTGAAAAAACAAACGAACTTTTAAATCAAGCGACAGAATTTATGAAAAATTTGGGAGCAAAAAACAAAGTGGTGCTTTTTGTCGGCACTAAACCTGAAGCGAAGGTTGCGACAAAAGAAATCGCAGAAATGTTAAAAATGCCTTACGTTGCGGAAAGATGGATCGGTGGCACTCTCTCTAATTTTACAGAAATTAAGAAGAAAATTATCGAATTGGAAAATTATCAGAAGGATAAAATTGGCGGCGGGCTTGATAAATATACTAAAAAAGAAAGAGTGGTAATAGCAAAAAAAATGGAAAAATTGGCAAGGTATTACACTGGCCTACTGGGATTAAAGAAAGCTCCAGACGCGTTGTTTATAATAGACGCCAAAAGTGAACACATCGCAACCACAGAAGCCAGAAAGTCTGGTATCAAGGTCATCTCTTTGGTGAATTCTGATTCAAATATCAAAGGAATTGACTACCCTATCGTGGCAAATGACTCGGGCATGCCATCCATTAAATTTTTCACTACTGCAATTGCCGATGCCTATAAGGAAGGGCAAGCTAGCGTACCAGTGAATTAACAGAGCAAACCTGCCTGCCGGCAGGCAGGTAAAAGAGTTTTTATTATGTCAATACAAATAACAACTGAACAGATAAAGGAATTAAGAGATGCCACGGGCATCTCAGTAATGCAATGCAAACACGCTCTCGAAGAAGCTGAGGGTGATATGAAAAAAGCTCTGGCTATCCTAAAAAAGACTAGTTCGGACATCGCATTAAAGAAAGTCAATCGCGCAGTCTCTGAGGGAAGAGTGGCAATAAAAGTCAAAAATGAAGACGAAACGAATAAAGCAGTATTGATTTCCCTGCTTTGCGAAACTGATTTCGTCGCTAAAAACGAAGACTTTGTGGCCTTGCTTGAAACTCTCGCCAATAAAGCATTAGAGGAAGGAGTGGAAAAAATAAAAATGGATGCAAAAGATATAATAAATCCCATAATTCAAAAAACTGGAGAAAATATTCAATTGGGCGATGTGTACGAAGTAATGGGGAGCGTGTTGGGAAATTATGTCCACAACAATAAGACAGGGGTGATTGTTTCATTAGAAGGAGGCAATGCAGAGCTCGCAAAAGATGTAGCCATGCACATAACCGCCATGAAACCAGAATATATTACAGAAGCAGAAATAACTGACGATGCTAAAAAAACAATGCAAGAGATTTTCGAAAAAGAAGTTGCTAATGTCGACAAGCCTGCAGAAATAAAGAAAAAGATGTTGGATGGAAAAATGGCAACCTATTTCAAAGAAAAAACCTTAGTTAACCAAATATTTATAAAAGATGGAGAGATAACAGTGGGCAAGCTTCTAGAAAATAATCACGCAAAAATCAAAGAAGTAAAGGTTTGTTCAATATAATAAACAATATGTATCTTATTTTAATTTTGTTTTTTGGATCATTTATTGGAATCACTTTCATGATCGGAAAGAAGCTGTTGATGCTTCAGAGCGGACAAATATCCTACAATGACAATGAGGAAACTTTTTTAAAAGCGCAATATTTCGAAGAGTTAAAACATTCCGCTGTCAAAACAATCAAGAAACACAGATACACTGGGCTGGTCACAATTGTTAGAATTTATGTCAGATCTTCCAATTTTATAAAAAATAAATACGAACAAGTAAAAATAAAAATAAAAGAAATCTACTGTAAAAAAATAAGAAGTAATAGTGTGATAAAAGAAAAACAAGAAGTCCCAAAATTCTTAAAAATCATCTCAGAATACAAACAAAAAATCAGAGAAATAAGACACAAAATAAGGGAAGAAGAGAATTTGTAAAAAAAATAATTGCCGCCTTAGCTCAGTTGGTAGAGCAACACTTTTGTAAAGTGAAGGTCCTCGGTTCGAATCCGAGAGGCGGCTCCAGAAATTCGTTTATTGTTTCTTAGGCGTTGAAACTTTTTGTTGAGTTGGTGTTCCCTGCTGGAGCTTGAAAGATTCTTGAACTCGATTTTCTAGATCTATTAAGCTTTGGAAACCGGTCAACACCTCATCGTCTATGACTAAAGCAGGAAGCTCTGTGTCTTTTATTTTATAAATCTGAAGCATAGAGGTAACAGCGGAAAGATCGGTACTGTAATCAAAAGAATACACGCGAAGCTCGGGATATTCCGAACGAAGCGTCGAAAGCACTAGGCCTTGCTTCTCGCAATCACTGCAGTTTTGGGCGGTAGTATAAAAATAGAGAATAAAGGCAGACTTTGTTCCACATCTTGAAGAAATCTTTTTCGTCAGCAAATAATCTTTAATTTGCAATAAAGAATAGTACTTCTTTAAATAAGTCACTTCGTCTGTAGCCGAAGAACCTAAATTGTTTTCGCTCCATTCTAGCTTGCTGCCGAGTTCTCCGAGCTCGCTCGAAAAAACAGAATCAGAAATGCTTTTACAAGAAAGTTCAGAGAGAAGAGAAAATTGAGTTTCGGAAGACAATATATCTATAGCTATTTTATCTTGAATTGTTTTTAATTGATTGATTTTTTGATTGCCAAAATAATTGCTCAAATAAATAGCAGTTATAAAAAGCCCGGCGGTTATCAGCAATACAATCAAATATTTTTTCCAATCTATATTATTTGAGTTCATAATTTTAAATTCGTAATTCGTAATTTTAAATTGATTCTATCTCCAGGCTGGCTTTCGCTGGATAAGCGTATTATAAAATGCCCTAATAAGCCAAAATGGGGCAATGATAGTAAAAACTGGAAAGAAATAAACCATATCTAAAGACAAGCTCCACTTCCCTTCTGTCATTTTCTGCCCCAAGATCATGGCAAAAATCACCAAAATATAAATAGAGAGAAACAAGAATACAAAGAACTGCGTATTTATGAAAAAAGGATCAAAAACAAAACTTTTCAATTTAAAAATAAAGCCGACTGTCTCAAATTGAATAATCTTTGTATATAGGAAATTTCCAAAATTATAAACGATTCTTCCAAAAAGATAAACAATGGAAAATATAGAGATAACACCCAAAGGTAAAGTGAAAAGAGCGAAGTTCCCGTATTTTTTCTTAAATAAAACTTTTCGATAATCTATGGTGTTGTTAATAAAACCATAAATCCAACGGATCCTTTGTTTGTAGAGCTTTTTGGCTGTTTCAGGAGTGTTTGTATAAATATATGCGTCATTGCAATGTTCTATTATATATCTATTTTTTTGCATACGGTAAGCGATCTCCATGTCTTCCGTATTGTGACCATGGCAGTAACCTCCTAAATTATCAAAAACTTTTTTCTTAAAGATCGTCATCGGCCCCGGAGTTACGTTGATAGCTCCCAGAAAACAAAGCATTTTTTTGAAATAAACACCCATGCTGTATTCGGCTTTTTGCGCCTTTTTTAGAATATTTTTTGAGTTAGAAACAATCACAGACGGAACGACCGCCATAATGTTAGAATCTTTTTCAAAATAACTCATAATACGAATAAGGGATTCGGAATCTGCAAAAGAATCAGCATCAAGACCGCCGAAGAAATCCGTCTCACAATGCTCGAGCGCTAAATTGAGCGCGGTAAACTTGCCTCCGTTTTCTTTTTGAAAAACTTTTATATTTGTAAAATCTTTAAACTTATTTATCACCTCGAAGGTGCCGTCCGTAGAACCATCGTCAATCAAAAATATTTGAAGCTTGTCTTTCGGATAATTCAAACCGAGCAAAGAATTTACTGTTTTTTCAACTGTATTTTCTTCATTCCAACAAGGCACGGCAATAGTCACAGCCGGATAATCCTTTAAGGTTATTTTTCCATTTCTGATGACTATTTTTTTTCTATTCTCAAGAAAAGTAATAAGAAAAAACACCTGCGCGTAGACAGATAAAAAGATCAAAATATAAAATATAAGGTCAAAAATTGAAGTCATCTACTGGCAATATCATAGCATTTTTTAGGCTTTAACGCAAAACTCCTCCGACCTGGGTCGGAGGAGTTTTGCAACTTAAATATGCTCAAATTACATCTTTCCTTCCATCTTTTCTACCCCTCCGCAACAAGCAGCGCGCGCTTCCATATTTTTCTTGCATCTGCAACCAAAAATACCCATGATGGCTGCAATACCCACAAGAACATAAATTATTCCTTCAACCACTGGCATTGTTCCAAAAATCATTCGAACGACATTCCATGAATCCCCACTGCCTATCAACATTCCAATACCGACTAAGCCCCAATTTAAGCCTCCTATGATTAATAGGATTTTACCAATCTTAGAACAGACACACATACCTTTGCATTTATTCATATCCATATATTTTATTAATTAAATTATTAATACCCATATTATACTACTTTTTATAAAATATGCTACAATAGTGTATTACAAATTTAATTAAAGAAATATGGAAAATAATAGTCAAAAATCAATAGTTAGTGCAATTATTATAGTAGGAGTCTTAATAGCTGGAGCAATTTTACTAAAAGGCAGCTCAATCCCTAAAAATCCCCAAGCAAATGAGAAAGGGGTTCCAGTAATAAATGGAATTCCAGTAACAACTGCTACCTTGGCACCAGTCGGAAAAGAAGATAAAACCCTAGGAAACCCGCAAGCAAAAGTCACTCTCATTATGTATGAAGATTTTCAATGTCCGTTTTGCGGAGCAGTAACTGGACTTGAGCTCAACTCACCTTCCATGAAACCCGTAATGGATTATCTTAAAAAAAATGATCCCACATGGACTCCTTTTATGCCTGAGATTATAAATAATTATGTAAATACTGGGAAAGTTTTGTTTGTTTACAGAGATTTTACTTTTCTCGGTCCAGAATCCGTGAAAGCCTCCGAGGCCGCAAGGTGCGCTGGAGATCAGGGAAAATTTTGGGAATATTATAACTATCTCTATGGACACCAAAATGGAGAAAATAAGGGAGGCTTCTCGGATACTAATTTAAAATTTTTCGCGAAGACACTTGGGTTAGACACATCCGAGTTTAATAAATGTCTGGATAGTGGCAAATATACGGAAGCTGTTACGGATTCTAAAACTGAAGGAACTACCGCTGGTGTAACTGGCACTCCAAAAGGATTTATATTAAGAGATAATAAGATTGCAGGAACTATAGATGGAGCAGAATCCTGGAGCACAGTAAAACCAAAAATCGATTCTGCGTTGCAATAATTAATCAAAGTAATTTTTTAGTCTGGCGATCTTTTCGTGTTGGCGGAGTTTTTCGTGAACTTTCGCTTCGATTTGACGAATACGCTCACGGGTTACTCCAAACTCTTCCCCCACCCTTTCCAAGGTGTGCTGAATGCCATCGAGCAAACCATAACGCATTTCTAAAATTTTTCTTTCTTTTGGGTTTAATTCATCTAGCACTTCCCGGATTTGATCAGATAGAATTCTTCTAGAAGATTCTTGATCTGGACGTAAAATCTTATCGTCCGGAATGAAATTCTCTAGTGTAGATTTATCATCATCATCTCCGACTGGCTGTTCGAGGGAGACTGTTTCCTGCGAGATGTTTTCAATGACATGAATTTTTTCAACTGGGATACCCATTTCAGTCGCAATCTCTTCAGCAAGCGGTTCTCTACCCAAGTCCTGAGAAAGCCGGCGATGGGTTTGCTTATATTTAGAAATTGTCTCTACCATGTGCACCGGAATACGAATGGTTCTAGACTGATCTGCTAATGCCCGAGTGATAGACTGGCGAATCCACCAAGTGGCATAAGTAGAAAATTTATAGCCTTTAGTCCAATCAAATTTTTCAACCGCCTTAAACAATCCGAGGTTCCCTTCTTGAATCAAATCAAGCAAGGTCAAATTCGCACTTCTGCCCACGTATTTTTTTGCGATAGAAACAACCAGACGCAAATTTGCCCGTGCTAATAAGTTCTTCGCTTCTACATCACCATGCTCAATGCGCTTGGCTAAATCTTTTTCATCACTAGCGTAAATTAAAGGATACTGCCCTATCTCCTTCAAATACATCTGGATAGAATCATGCATATTCCCTTTATTCAAATCTTTATCATTTAGATCAATATCTAAATTGAGTAAATTTCCTCCTTCTAGAACATCAATGGAAGCTATTGAAAACTTTTCATAAAGCTCATCCAAAAATAAAATATTGTTTTCAATATCCGGAAAAGTTTTCAATATCTCATCATAAGTGATAAATCCGCGTTTTCTTCCTTTTTCTATAAGACTATTTGCCAAAGCATCTAATTTTTCAGCCTTTTTCTCGGCAGAAGACAATTTTTTAATTTTTTCTTTTTTGACAGTCTTGCTCTTCTTTGCTGTCTTTTTCATTTTCTTCCCGCCTGCAACGCTATGCGTAGCATTGCGGGCAGGTATCTTTTGCTTTTTCTGAACTTTTTTTATCTTTTTTACAACTTTTCTTACTGCCTTTTTTATTTTCTTTTTGTTTTTTATTTTTTTCATATATTTTATGTACCGTTAAGCTCGTAGTTTATTTTCTTATACGACTATTTTTAATATCTTCTTTTCTTTTTGTTATTTCACTTATTTTTTTAAAAATTTCTTCCTTTTCTATTTTATCTTTGCAATTCTGGTATTCTATCATCTTAATGCTAAATTCTTCATTTAAATATTCTTCCTCTATATTGAGCAGCATTTCCTCTACGTCTTTTTCCAGATTTTCATTATTTGAGTAAAATTCTTCTACCTCATAAATCAAATCCTCTCTCCTGTCTTTATATTTTTCTTTAACATTTTCTTTTGCTTTTTCTAATTTTTTAAAAATCAATTCTGGATCAATTCTAGGTTTGTCGGACGTTTTGTCGGACGTTGGACGTCCGAATTTCGGACGTCCAACGTCCGACAGACTCTCTTGCCAAAAAGCTATACCTAAAAGCCTTCGCTCGATCGGGTCTTTTCTTAATTTTTTCTCTATATTTTCTTTGGCGATTTTGATATCTTCTTTTTCATTCTTAAATTCAGTTTCTACTTTTTTCAAATCTTCCATCAGGGCATTTTCAGGAATCCCTGATTTATTACTGATTAATGTAATGAAATGTGATTTTTCTATGGAGCTTTCTATCTCATTCACAAAAGGAAGCAAGCGTTCCTTTATTTCCCTGCCAGCCTTTCTATTGTCAGAATTAGTATCTTTTAAGATCCTCAGCAGCATAAATTCGATAAAATGTTTCGAATTCCTTATCGCTTCCCGCCAGGCATCCACTCCAACTTTTGCCTCGCCCATTTGGCTATAGCCACGGGAAATCAAATCAGCCGGATCCATTCCCTCGGGTATATCTGCCACCTTTACATCCATACCCAAAGATAATGCAATCTTAGCAAAACGGTTAGTCGCACTCACCCCCGCTCTATCAGCATCATAAGCAAGGACCATGTTCTTTGACAATCTGGTGATAAGTCCTAGGTTATTTATAATATTTTCTTTTGACAATACTGAATCAGTCATGGCTGTCCCCGAGGAAGCTACGGTATTTTTAAATCCTGCTTGGTGAGATAAAATCAAATCCATTTGACCTTCAACTAAGATAGAAAAGTCATTTTTCCGAATGGGGTCTTTAGCTTTATCTATGCCGAAAAGAACAGCGGATTTATTAAAGATAGAAGTTTCAGGGCTATTTAGGTATTTCGCAGACTTTCCGTCATCAACAAAGATTCTTCCGGAAAAAGCAATAACCCGTCCGCTAGAATCCGAGATAGGAAACATTATTCGTCCACGAAATCTGTCATACAGACCCCCACCCAGCCTCCCCCTTATCAAGGGGGAGGTGCCAACGGCGGAGGGGGTCTTTGCAAGTCCTGCTTTTTCTATTTCACTGTCAGAAAAATTTTTAGATTTTAAATAATCATAAAGTTTACGCCACTCCAATAAGGCAAAACCAATACGGAAATTTTTTATACTTTCATCATTCAGCCCCCTATTTTTTAGATAAGATGAAACTTCCGGATTTTCTTTTAAATTCTTCTCAAAAAAAACAGTCGCTTCTTCCATGACTTCATATAATCTTTCTTTTTCGCTCTGATTTCTTTGATCTTTCGGATTGTAAGATTCCAAAACAATTCCCGCTCTGCTGGCAAGCAATTTAAGAGCTCCTCTAAAATCAAGACCTTCAAATTCTTCTACGAAAGTAAAAATATCGCCCTTTACCCCGCATCCAAAACAATAGTAAGTGCCTCGATCAGGGGAAATAAAAAAGGAAGGAGTTTTTTCGTTATGAAACGGGCATTTTGCTTTTAGGTTTGCGCCTGCCTTTTCTAGCTTTATATAAGAAGAGACTACTTCTTCAATTGATAGCCTCTCCTTAATTTGTTGGACAGGAGAGTTCATAATTTTTATTCTTCTTTTGCGCTCACAAACTTATTCTTAAACCCTGTTCCGGCTGGAATCAAGCGTCCGATGATGACATTTTCTTTTAGACCTCGGAGCGAATCCACGCCGCCCTTGATGGCATTTTCTATTAAGACACGATTAGTATTTTGGAATGACGCAGCTGAGAGCCAGCTCTTGGTGCGGAGAGAAACTTCCGTAATACCGAGCACTACTATCTCCGCTTTTGCTTCTTTTCCATCTATTTCTTTCACTCTGGCATTTTCTTCTATGAAAGCGGTATTCTCAACTATGTCTCCGGCAGAAAAATTGGTCTCACCGGCATCTTTTATTTTTCTGCGTGAAAACATTTGACGAATAATAATTTCAGTGTGTTTTCTAGAAATTGAAGCGCTTTGAAGCTCATAAACTTTATTAATTTCTTCAATAATATATTCTTCCACTAATTCTTTATTTCCCAATCTGAACATCTCGGCAATATCGGCTGACCCGTCAGTTAAAAGCTGCCCCTTCTTTACCGCATCCCCGACTTTGACAATAGGCGTTCTGCGAAAGGCCACCAGATATTCTATCTCATTTGCTTTGCCATCGGCTTTACTGTCAGATAACACTTTAATTATTTTTTCTTTTACATTTTCTTTACCTTCCTTGCTTGTAATAGAGATTACTTCTCCGTCAGTCTCGGAAATAATAGCGGGGTTTTTAGGAATACGTCTTTCAAAAATTTCTTCAACACGAGGCAAGCCTGTGGTGATGTCTGTTCCTGCCACACCTCCAGCGTGGAAAGTGCGGAGCGTCAACTGAGTACCAGGTTCTCCGATAGCTTGAGCGGCAATTATACCGACAGCCTCGCCAAGCTCTACTAAACGATTTCGCCCTAAATCAAGTCCGTAACAATTGACACAAAGGCCATGCGCTGTTTTACAAGTAAGAGGGGAACGCACGAATACCTCGGTAAAACCTGCTCCTTCAATATTGTAAGCTTCTTCTTTGGTGATTAAAAATCCTCTGCTATAAACAACATTCCCATCTTTGTCTTTTAAATCTTTCGCCAGAACTCGTCCTCGAATATTTTTAGAAAGCGGGATTTCAATTCCGGAAATATTTTCTTTGGTAACTATTTTGCCTTCTTTGGTACCGCAATCTTCTTCAGTGATCACCACATCTTGAGCCACATCTACCAGTCTTCGAGTCAAATATCCGGCTTTTGCAGTATTGAGCGCCGTATCAGACGCGCCCTTACGAGCACCGTGAGTAATAACGAAATATTCAATCGGAGAAAGACCCTCTTGGTAACAAGGAATAATTGGAAATTCTAGAATTTTACCCTGATTGTTTTGGATAAGGCCAATCATCCCCGTCATTTGCATCAAACTGCTCATCGTACCTCTCGCTTTGGAAGTAAATAAATCATAAGTAGAACCTTTTTTATCAAGCGTATTTGGCAGGATTTTTTCTAGATTTTTCTTAACCTGCGTCCAGATCTCGATAATCTTTTGGTATCTTTCATCCAAAGAAAGCAGACCCTCGCTCCACTGCGCCACCATATCGGCTTCTAATTTCTTGCCTTCTTCTATGATTTTTTTCTTTTCTTCAGGAACTTTAGTATTGTCCAATCCCCAGGTGGTGCCAGAAACCGTAGAATACTTGAATCCAAATGCTTTGATCTTATCCAAAATATGAGGAGTATTTTCCACTCCGGAATGAACGATAATCTCATCTAAAAGAGAAGAAAGTCTGTTTTGAGTCATTTCATCATTCACATAAGAAAAATCATTCGGCAAAATACTATTGAAGAGAAGTTTGCCGACAGAAGTTTCAAAAATCCCTCCATTAAATTTTCTGTATTTATGCGTATCAGTTGCTAGAACCTTTATTTTGGCACGAAGAGAAACAATACCATAGTCAGAAGCGGTTATAGCAGTATTTGGATTGGGAAAATATTTGCCTTCACCGACTTCCCCATCAACCGATTTGGTCATCCAATAACTGCCAAGCACCATGTCCATGCGAGGATGTACTATCGGATCTCCGTTTTGGGGTTTAAGCAAATTTTTATTCGATGCCATTAATTCTTTTGCTTCGAATTGCGCTTCTTCAAGTAATGGTACATACACTGCCATCTGGTCTCCGTCGAAGTCGGCGTTGAAAGCCTGACAAACAAGCGGATGAACTTGAATAGCATTTCCTTCAATTAAAATTGGGTTAAAAGCTTGAATACCCAAGCGATGCAAAGTCGGTGCACGGTTAAGAAGCACGTATTTGCCTTGGATAACTTCTTCTAATATTGCCCACACTTCAGGGGAACGCTCTTCTATGAGTTTGTTTGCTCCGCGAATATTAAATGCAAGTTCTGCTTGTAAAATTTTTGAAATTACAAACGGTCGGAAAAGCTCGAGAGCCATATGCTTTGGCAACCCGCATTGATTTAATTTGAGTTCAGGACCGACGACAATGACGCTGCGGCCTGAATAATCCACTCGTTTTCCTAAAAGATTTTGGCGGAAAAGGCCTTGTTTGGATTTTAGGTTATCGGAGAGTGATTTGAGAGGACGTTTCTGAGACTGGCTCATTGCCACAGAATCATTTTGCTTGGCGATCGAGTTGTCGATAAGAGCGTCTACTGCTTCTTGAATAATGCGTTTTTCATTTCTTAAAATGACATCCGGAGCATTAATTTCTTTTAATTTCTTTAAGCGATTGTTTCTATTTATGACACGGCGATAAAGATCATTTAAATCACTTGAAGCATGGCGCCCACCGTCTAGGGCCACCATCGGACGCAAAACCGGCGGAATGACTGGAATAACAGTCAAAAACATCCATTCTGGTCGAATGCCCGCGTAAGTCATCGCGCGGATGAGGGAAAGCCTTTTTTGTAGTTTATCTTTTTCAACTGCGCTAGCGTCCACAAGCATTTTTTCTGTAAGATTTTTTAGTTTATTTAAATCTAGATTTTTGAAAATAGAATAAATAGCTTCAGCTCCAATATTAGCTTCAAAACAAGTCCCGTATTTTAAAGAATAATGATGAAAGGAAATTTCATTTAAAACTTTTCCTTCATAAATTTCTCCAATTTCTTTCTTGGTAATAGAAAGCAGATTTTTTAATTTTTCCCGAGTTTCATCATCAGAAGAATTTTTTAATTTTATTTTGTACTCTTTGTCTAAGCCGGAAAGAATTGCTTCTTTTTCTTCTTCGTGTACCTTGGTAATGATGTACCCCGCGAAATATATGACTTTCTCAAGATCAGAAACAGATATATTCAAAAGAATGCTCATTCGGGAAGGAACTCCGCGCAAAAACCAAATATGCGAAACGGGGGTAGAAAGCTCGATGTGCCCCATGCGCTCTCTTCTAACGATAGAACGTGTAACTTCCACTCCGCATTTTTCACAAATAATGTCTTTATAACGAATTCGGCGATATTTTCCGCAATAACACTCATAATCCTTTTCAGGACCAAAGATCTTCTCGTCAAACAAGCCTCCTCTCTCGGATCTGCCGGTGCGATAATTTATAGTTTCCGGTTTGGTAACTTCTCCAAAAGACCATTCCTTGATTTGCTCAGGCGATGCAAGCCTAATAGCGATTTGCTCAAATTCAGTTGTGTTTAAAGTTTTCATATTATTTATTTTCCTTTTTTAAATCAATATCAAGTGCTAGACCCCTTAAATAATTTAAGAGCACATTGAATGAAGCGGGAGAATTCGGCGCTTTAATCGTTTCATTTTTGATAATAGAATCAAAGGCTGCAGAACGTCCGAGGATGTCATCCGACTTGATAGTAAGCATTTCGCGAAGCGTATAGGCCGCGCCGTAACCTTCGAGCGCCCAGACCTCCATTTCTCCAAATCTTTGTCCTCCGCCTTGAGCTTTTCCTCCGAGAGGCTGTTGGGTGATGAGAGAATAAGGACCCACTGAACGCATATGGATCTTGTCTTCCACCATGTGATGCAGTTTAAGCATATACATATATCCGACTGCCACATCTTGCTGGAAAGCTTCTCCTGTGCGCCCGTCAAAAAGTTTCAACTTGCCATTTTCAGGCAAACCAGCCTTTTTTAGTTCTTCCTGAATTTCTTCATGTTTTGCTCCTAAGAATGGAGGAACTATCGCTTGATAACCTAGGCTGTTTGCGGCCATCCCTAAATGTATTTCCAAAATTTGCCCCAGATTCATACGAGAAGGAACTCCAAGCGGAGAGAGAATGACATCTATGGGTGTCCCGTCAGCCATGTAAGGCATATCTTCTTCTGGAAGAATCGTAGAGATGACTCCTTTGTTTCCGTGCCTGCCTGAAATTTTGTCTCCAACCGAAATATTTCTAATCTGAGCGACTTCTATCACTATTTTTTTGATAATGCCTGCTTCAAGCGTATGCCCTAGACTGCGGGAAAAAATCTTTACCCCGATAATGCGTCCGCGCTTGCCGTGTTCCATGCGAAGAGAAGTATCTTTCACATCGCGCGCTTTTTCGGCAAAGATCGAACGAAGGAGACGTTCTTCCGGAGTAAGCTCGGTTTCCCCTTTCGGCGTAATCTTCCCGACTAAAATATCATTCTCTCTGACTTCCGCACCGATACGGATGATTCCATCTTCATCCAAATCTTTCAATCGAAGCTCTCCCACGTTTGGAATATCTCGCGTGGTAATTTCGGGGCCGAGCTTGGTGTCGCGAACTGCGCAAATAAATTCTTCAACATAGACAGATGTAAATTTGCTCTTTTTTACCAAGCGTTCAGAAATAACAATCGCATCTTCATAAGTCGATCCAGCCCAGGACAAAAAGGCCACAAAAATATTTTGGCCGATAGAAATT
This sequence comes from Candidatus Paceibacterota bacterium, assembly GCA_028718635.1. Classification (NCBI taxonomy): domain Bacteria; kingdom Bacillati; phylum Minisyncoccota; species Minisyncoccota bacterium. Next base: position 344,068 of record JAQULK010000001.1, on the reverse strand, counting down.
TGTCCATTCACGGTACTGCTCGTGTCTGCAAGTACGTCACCCTTTTTTATTTTATCTCCGACATTTACCAAAGGACGCTGATGAAAGACGGCAAAGTTGTTGTTCCTTAGGAAATTAATTAAATTATAAGTTTTTTCTGTTTTACCCTTAACAACTATTTTTTTAGCATCTAAATATGAAACAACACCATCCTCAGATGCAATGACTAACCTGCCTGAGTCTCGCGCCGCTAATTCTTCAACTCCAGTTGCGACAAGCGGCATTTCCGGCAACACGCAAGGCACAGCTTGTTTCTGCATATTACTTCCCATGAGCGCTCGGTTTGCATTGTTGTGTTCCAAAAATGGAACCATGGAAGTTGCTATAGAAAAAGCTTGGTTTGGAGCAACATCAATAAAATCAACAGCATCTGGAGAAACCATTCCCGGCTCTGTTTTAATTCTTGCTTCGACTTTTTCTTTAGTAATTTTGCCATTCTCATCATAAGGAATTCCAGCATGGGCAATATTGTATTTTTCTTCTTCAAGCGCATTCATATAAACAATTTCTCCGGTTATCTTGCCGTTTTTAACTTTTACATAAGGAGTTTCGATAATTCCAAAATCATTTATTTTTGCGTATGTTGAAAGATGTAAAATAAGCCCGATGTTCGGACCTTCCGGGGTATGGATCGGGCACACTCTTCCGTAATGAGAAGGGTGCACGTCACGCACTTCCAAACCTGCTCGTTCTCGAGTAAGACCTCCGGGGCCAAGAGCCGATAGCGTGCGTAGATGCTCCATTTCACAAAGCACATTTTCTTGCGCCATAAATTGTGAAAGCTGGTTGGTAGTGAAAAATTCCTTAATGCGGGCTTGAAGCGGACGCTGATTGATGATGGCGATAGGCATGGCCGTATCGACATCAATAATAGACATGCGGTCTTGAATATTTCTTTTGATCTGCATCATGCCTGTGCGCACTTTTTGCTGGAGTATTTCTCCGACAAAACGCACTCGTCTTTGGCCTAAATGGTCTATATCATCAGCTTTTGCAAGAGGCGTATTATTTAAAGTAATGATATGAGAAATTACAGTAACCAAATCTTCTTTAGAAATTATTCTGCGAGCCATTTCGTCCTCCCCCATTCCCTTCCCGAAGCGCTGATTGAATCTAAATCGCCCTACTGGAGAAAGGTCGTATCTCTCCGCTGTAAATAAAGAATGAATGAATTCTCTGGCATTATCAGCGGTCGCCATGTCGCCATCTCGAAGACGCTTATAGATCTCAACATAAGCGTCATTTAAACTTTTATCCCCTTCTTTTGCCAAGGAGGCTTTGATTATTTCTTCTACGGTAGAATTGCCGGCAAACGCTTTCAAAATCATTTCATTGCTCTCATAGCCCAGAGCGCGCAATAATGACATCGCAGGAAATTTTCTCTTTTTGTCTATTCTTATATAAATCCCTCCATCTGATTCTGATTCTATTTCAATCCAAACTCCACGAGCTGGAATAATTTTCGCGCCGAAATATTTATTGCCTTTGCTTTCAGACTCTGTAAAAAATACTCCGAAGCTTCGGGCAAGCTGTGGTACGATGACGCGCTCCACTCCGTTGATAATAAAAGTCCCATGAGAAGTCATCAGAGGAAATTCAGACATAAAAATCTCTTGTTCTTTCACAGTGCCGAGAATTTTATTAGTCAATTTTACTCTAGCTTTAAGCAAACCTTGGTAAGAAAGTTTATTTATTTTAGAATTATGTTCATCAACTTTTGATTCACTCAAAGAAAAAGAGGTGAATTCCAATTGGAACTTTTTTCCAGAGTAATCTATAATAGGAGAAAATTCTTTAAAGACTTCTCCAATGCCGGTTTCCACTAGCCATTTGAAACTTTTTAATTGAGCTTCGATTAAATTCGGAAATTCCACCAAAGGCTTTTTGTATCTATTAAAATACTTTTTTGGACGCTTGTTTACGCTTATTTCTTTAGCCATAGTTATTTAGCCTAAACAAAGAAAATAAAGTAAAGAAAAATCAAAGAAAAACAGATGAAAAATGCTTTTCTTTAGCTTCTCAAGATTTATTTAGATTATTTAGATATGATTAAGTTAAAAACCTTATAATTAAACAATAAGATTGCATCCGATACTCAATCAATGAATCCTAAACACCCTACTCTATTTCATCTCTTTTGTCAAATAAATGTTGTGGATTATTTCTTTTTTCTCCACTCTTCTATTTTTTTATGATTCCCAGAGAGAAGAACTTTTGGCACTCTATAATTTTTACCTTTATATTTTAAAACTTCTGGACGGGTGTAAACTTCGCTTGATGAAACTCTTTCTTCTTCTAAAGATTCATATTTACCAAGCACGCCAGGGATCTGTCTTGAAATAGAATCTATTAAAACCATAGCTGGAAGATCTCCGCCCGTTAGCACATAATCACCTATTGAGATTTCTTCAGCTTTAAGAATTTTCTGCACTCTTGCGTCTATACCCTCATAACGTCCAGAAATCATAATAATATCTGTATATTTTTGTACAGATTTTTTTGCATAATTTGTATCAAATTTTTTACCACTTGGTGAAAATAAAATAATTTTTGTTTTCTTCTTGTCTTTAATTTTAATTTTAGAAAAGGCCTTAAGAAAAAATTCTGGTCTTAATACCATCCCGGGGCCTCCTCCATACGGCCTGCCATCCACCCGCTCCTTCGGCTTACAAAAACTCATGGGATTATAAAAAAGAATTTTTATTTTTTTATCTTTGATTGCTCGCCCGATAATAGACTCATTCATGTATGAATCATAAATATTGGGAAAAATTGTAATTATATGAAAACGCATATAGACATAATACACAAAAAAAGAGCGAATACAAAAGTTTTCGCCTGCACGCACTGGACCCTTCTTGCGTGCCAGAAAATTTTTGTATTCGCTCTTTTTAAAAACTAGATTCCTTTCAAGTCTTCCATCGCCTGATCAACCGTTTTCATTGTTGGAGCAGAACTCATATGCCCTCCCATTGATCCCGCTGGTCGTTCAGCCCTTTCGGGTCTGACGGAGCCCTCAGGTTCATTGATCTTTAGGTTAACACGAGCGTTATTTTTCATACCAATGATGCGAAGCAAGGTGCGGATAGCTTTTGCCGTATTGCCCATTCTTCCGATAATTTTACCCATATCGGCAGGGTTTACTGTGAGAGTTATAAGAACTCCCATCTCATCTAAAGTACGTTCGATTTTCACATCGTTTGGATTGTCGACTAGAGCTTTCACTACGTATTCTAGAAATGTCTTATCAGCTTCTTCCATAATGTTTTTTTAATTTAATCTTTTACTAAACTTGCAGTGTTACGACCTGACATACTGCTATACCTGTAATTATAACTAATTAAAATTTTGTAGCAATAAGACCTCACCCCCAGCCCCTCTCCTTATTAAGGAGAGGGTGGCCAAAGGCCGGGTGAGGTGAATTATCTTTTGGCTTTCAATTCCTTTCTTTTAACAGTTGGTTTCTTTTTAGGCAAAACATTTACTTTCTTGCCTTCAATAACTTTTTGATACACCAAAAAATTGTGCATTGTGTCGGAAAGCTTCGCGCCTTTTGACATCCAATATTTTATTCTTTCAGCCTCGAATTTTGTCTCTCCGGCTTTTGGATTATAAGTTCCGACAATTTCTAAAAATCGTCCGCTTTTGGTGCTATTTTTTGAATCAGTCAAAACAACCCGAAACGCCGGATCATTTTTCCTTCCTATTCTCTGAAGTCTTATTTTTAACATAAGTAGAGCTTAGCATAAATTATTAAAAAGGCAAACAAAAAAATAAAATTGAATTTAACTTCCCATTCTCACAACCTGACCAGTATTATACATAGTGCCAGTATTGTATGTAGTACCGGTTCCAAAAGTTTGGCCAGTTCGGTACATAGTGCCAGTAGAGTAATTATTGCCTGTTCCTAAAAACATACCAGTTGAATAATTTTCCCCCGCATTAAATATTTGGCCAGTTTGATATGCGATTCCAGTGTAATAATTAACACCAGTTCTTAAATTTTGACCAGTTCGATAGGCAATACCGACGTATTCAGTATTACCTACTCTAAAAGTAACGCCGGTACTGAAATTTGATCCGGTATCAAAGGTTTGTCCAATTTGATACGTGACACCAGTATAATAATCAGTTCCGGTCCAAAAGATTTCACCTGTGCCGAAATCTTCACCAGTAATGTAAATTTCGCCACTTTCAAAAAAAGCACCTGAGTCGTAATTCGTACCATACATATAATTAACGCCTGTATCATAATCAACACCTGTATAAAAAGGCATATCAGTTTCGAAGCTTTCATCATATGCTAATACCGGTGTAATAGAATTCAAAAAAACCATTAGAATTACAACTGTAAACATTGAGAACTTTTTCCATTTGTTTGATACTTTATCCATAACCTTGATTCTACCATATTTTAAATGATTGTCAATCACTCTATGGTTGTTTAAATTATGCTATATTTATAAGGTGAAAAATAATTTAAATAAACAACACATACGGCAAGACCTCGCCCGTAGGTCTATGGCCGAGGGCATTATTTCTATCTCCTCAAAAGGCACGGGATATGTAGCCGTAGGAATAGGAAAAAATAAAGAACAAGATCCGGAAATTGATTTTAAGCATTTGAATACTGCGCTTCACGGAGATATGGTGGAGATACTTCTCCACCCAAAAAGCCAGAAACGCCAGACTGCCGAAGTAGTAAAAATAATTTCTCGCGCAAAAATGCGTTTTACCGGAGTTTTGGAACAAGAAAAAAATGTAGTTTTTTTGAAAACAGATGACACGAAAATGTACACGGATATTTTGATTCCAAAAGAAAATTTGAATAACGCAAAAATCGGGCAAAAAGTTTTTGTGGAAATAGTTTCATGGAAAGACGCGCAAAAAGCTCCCATTGGAAAAGTAATAAAAATCTTGGGAAAACCTGGTGACAACACTACCGAGATGAATGCAATTGCGATAGAAAAAGGTTTTGATTCAGAACTTCCAAATAAAGTAGAAGAAGAAGCAAAAAAAATAAAGCGCGAAGGAATAAGAAAAAGTGATTATGAAGGACGTCGGGATTTCACAAAAACACTAACTTTTACGATTGATCCAGAGGATGCAAAAGATTTTGATGACGCAATTTCTTTTCGTATTCTCCCCCCTCTCCTTAATAAGGAGAGGGGGCTAGGGGGTGAGGTGTATGAAGTCGGCATCCATATAGCAGACGTGTCTCACTATGTGAGACCTGGCAGCGCTTTAGATGAAGAAGCCCGCACAAGAGGAACCTCGGTTTATCTAGTAGACAGAACAATACCGATGCTCCCGGAAACTCTTTCGAATGATTTGTGCAGTTTAGTCCCCCACAAAGATCGACTCACCATGAGCGCAGTATTTATTATTAATAAAAACGCAGAAATAAAAGATGAATGGTTTGGTCGCACTGTAATACATTCTAAAAAAAGATTTACATATGAAGAAGCAGAAAAAGCCCTCGGCCATAGCCCTACGGGCGAGGCAATAAAAAATGAAAATGCTCCCCTACATAAAGAGCTTTCCATTTTGAATAATTTAGCAAAAAAATTAACCAAAGAAAGATTTGCTAAAGGCGCTATATCACTTGACCAAGAAGAAGTTAAATTTATTTTAGATGATAAGGGTACCCCGATAAAAGTAATAAAAAAAGAACGAGGTGATTCCAATAGACTAGTTGAAGAGTTTATGTTGCTGGCAAATAAAAAAGTGGCAAAAGTTCTCTCAAAAGATATTTCCATTTATCGCATCCATGATGAACCATCAAAAGAGAAAATGGCTGATCTCGCATTTTTCTTACGAAGCTTGGGACACAAAGTATCATTACAAGACGGGATAATTCCAACTCATGAAATAAATAAATTACTTGAAGATTTAAAAAGCAAAAACCCAAACAAAATAATGAGTGATACGGTACATCGCGCCGTGATCAGGTCTATGGCCAAAGCAACTTATTCTACAAAAAATATCGGCCATTATGGCTTAGCTTTTGAATATTACACGCATTTCACTTCCCCAATCAGAAGATATCCAGACATTATGATCCATAGATTATTGAGTGATTATCTTGCAAAGAAAAAAGTGACAAATAATAAATTAAAAGAAAAATTATTAGAATATGAAAGAATTGTCATAATCGCTTCTGAACAAGAAAAACGGGCAACGGAAGCCGAACGAGCATCCATAAAATACAAACAAGTGGAATATATGTCTAAACGCAAAGGGGAAAGTTTTGATGGAGTGATAAGTGGCATAACTGAGTGGGGTATGTATGTTGAAGAGATAGGTACAAAATGCGAAGGCCTCGTACGAGTACGAGATATGAAAGACGACTTTTATATTTTTAATGAAAAAAAACTAGAATTGGTCGGGCAAAAAAAGAACCCGCCTGCCGGTAGGCAAGGAAAAAGATATCGTCTTGGCGATCATGTTAAAATAAAAGTAAAAGCAGTTGATTTGGAGAAAAAAACTATAGACTATGTTTTAATATAATGAAATTTATTAAAGAAATAAAAAATAAAACAAAATTAATATTTTGGACAATGCCTCCAATAATACTTGGTATTTTTTTTGTATCCTTTATTTTTAACAATATTAATTCTATAAAAATATTCCAAACAAAAAATAACGAGGCCTCAGTAGTCCAACTTGTCGCCCCAGAATCAACAAAACTCCAATATTATTATATAAACAATGATACAAAAGGTGGACCAAAAGTTTCTGCTAAAGCTTATCTAGTCGGCGACTTGAATACCGGAGAAGTAATTCTTGCAAAAAATCAAGATCAAAAATTTCCGATTGCCTCTACCTCCAAATTAATGACCGCGCTCGTTGCCAGTAAATTAGCAAACCCAAACGAGACGACCAAAATAACCAAGACCGCCCTCTCAACTTCCGGCCAAAACGGAGAATTGAGATTGGGAGAAAAAATAAAAATCTCTGATCTAATATACCCGCTCCTTTTGGAATCAAGCAACGACGCAGCGGAAGCGCTTGCTTTATATTTCGGCAGAAGCAGTTTCATCGCGAAAATGAATCAGGAAGCGAGAGCTCTGCAAATGAATTCTACTTCTTATGAAGACCCTAGCGGACTCACTTCCCACAATCAATCAACCGTGTCCGATATGTTTAAATTGGCCGGTTATATAGCTCAGCAAAAATCGGATTTATTTAAAATCACTACCAAAAACAGTTATTCCACCAAAACTCACAGTTGGTCAAACATTAGCCAGTTCCTGAAGAATGAAGGATACATGGGAGGAAAAAGCGGTTATACAGACCCTGCAAAGGAAACCGTCGTTTCTCTCTTTGATCTGCCTCTTGGAAAAACTGGTTCTCAACCCATTGCCATTACCTTACTTCAAAGTTCTGACCGTCATAATGACGTAGAAACTCTTTTAAAATATTTAAGGAAAAATGTTTACTACGGCGGAGCTGCTGATATAAATACGAATTGGGTGCAGGAAAAAATCGGAATGCCGGACATCAGAGATCAGAATTTTATTACCTTGTCTTTTGCCGGCGACATAATGCTCGATCGCGGCGTAAAAAATTCAGTCATAAAAAATTTCAACAATGACTATTCTCAGCTTTTTGAAAAATCAGACACCTTGCTTGAATTATCAAAAAACACGGACATCTTCTTTGCTAACTTGGAAGGTCCAGTTTCGGACAAAGGGGCAGATCAGAAAAATTTATATTCCTTTAGAATGGATCCCGTCGTCATCCCGACTCTTAAAGGTGCAGGTTTAAGCGTTTTGTCTTTGGCAAACAATCATATTAATGATTGGGGACATAACGCCTTTATTGATACGCTCGCGCGTCTAAAAGAAAATGAAATCCTTTATACTGGCGGAGGAAACAATGCAACAGAAGCTGAAACTCCAGCCATTATTGAAAAATATGGAATGAAGATCGGCTACCTGGGATTTTCTGACGTTGGTCCGAACAATTTGCCTGCCGACGCTGGCAAAGCAGGCATTCTCCTCGCAAACAATCCCAATTTTGATCAAATAATTAAAAATGCAGCTAAACAAGTGGATTATTTAGTCGTCGCTTTTCACTTCGGCGTAGAGTATCAGACAAAACATAACGCAAGACAAGAGGAATTAGCCCATAGAGCGATTGATGATGGTGCAAAAATTATTATTGGTTCACACCCGCATATCGTAGAAGATACCGAAATTTACAAAAATGGTTATATTGCCTATTCACTTGGCAATTTTATTTTTGACCAATCTTGGAGCAAGCCGACAATGAAAGGCATGCTTTTAGAATTAAAATTATTTAAAGACGGCTCGATGACAGCAGTAAAAAACATTACCCAACAAAATTCTGTTTTTCAAATAAGCAATATAACAGAAGGCAAAGAAGAAAATATTAAATTCCAAATGGCAAAAACAAATTAAAAACCTATTTGGTATCCTGCTTGTTTGAGTAATTTTTTTAGTAAGGCGACAGGCATACCGACAATTGATTCTTCGTCGCCCTTGATTTCTTTCACATAGGGTCGAAGTATTGGAGATTGAACACCAAATCCGCCGGCTCGGCCGAGAACGTCGCCATTTTCTATAAAATCTTCTATCACAGCTTCCGAAAATTCATCAAAGAAAACTCGAGCTATATCAATAGCTTCATAATATTTTTTTGTTACTGTATTGTAAATTACAATGGCAGTCACGCCTTCGGGCACTATCCCCTTACTATATTCTCTCAAAAATTCCCGAGCCTCTTCTTTAGTGTTTGGCTTCTCACGCACTTTTCCATTGCACACGGCAATAACATCAGAAGTAATAAGCAAAGCAGGTTCTTTTATTTGAGGAATTAAAATCTCAGCCTTAGCTCGAGCTACAACCAAGGGTCTTTGATATGGATCATTTATTTCAATTAATTTTTCATCAATATCAGGAACTAAAATATCAAAAACATATCCAGCTTTTTTAAGAATATTTTTTCTATATTTTGAAGATGAACCAAGGATTAATTTCATAAACTTACTTTGCGATCTGGGTCGCCTCTTCGAATTTTACCGAGAGGACTTTAGACGCTTCGTCGGAGCCTATAGTGATGCCGTAGAGGACTCCGGCGCGAGACATCGTCTCTCGGTTGTGGGTGACGACGACAAGCTGTGAATGTTTTGAAAGTTTCTCCAACATATCTCCGTATTTGCGGGAATTTGCTTCATCAAGCGCCGCGTCCGTCTCGTCCAGCACTAAAAATGGCGGCGGATTTACTTGCGACATAGCGAAAAGCAGAGCGATAGATGTCAAAGATCTTTCTCCTCCGGAAAAAGCGTTAATTTCTTTTACTTTTTTATTAGGCAAAGAAACATTTATCTCTATTCCTTTTTCGACGACAGCCTCTTCTTCTTCAAACTCATCTTCTGGCTCCTCAAGGTCGGACCTTGGGCTCTCTAAAGGTCCGACCTTTTCCCGCCAGTTTCTTTTTATCTCAACCACAGAAAGCGATCCGTGTCCGCCACCAAACATCAAAGAAAAAAATTCTTGGAATTCTACGTTTATTTTTTTAACGCCTTCTTTAAATTCTATATCGATTTTTTCTTTCAAATCTAAAATAAGTTTTTGCAAGGACTCAATACTTTTTTCCAAATCTTCCATTTCCTTCATTAAAAATTGGTCTCGCTCCGTTACTTCTTTAAATTCTTTCATTAGCTCCGCTCCGTTGCCGAGCCCGGCGTCTTCTAATTTTATTTTTATGCGTTCTATTTTTCTCTTTAAATCTTCCTGGATGATTTCGGTTTCATTTTCCTCGATTTTAAAATTTTCGTAAGACAGCTCTTCCCTGCCGAGAAGCGCAGTACCTTCTTTTATCTCATTTTCAAATCCTTCCTTACGGCTCCTTAAACTCCCTTCTTTTATAGCCACAAGTTCTAGGGCAGAAGACAATTCTTGGTGCCTGACTTTCCAGGTAAACTTTTCACGCTCCAGGTCGCGTAAGGCTTCCATCTCTTTATTTATTGCTTGTTTCAATGTTTCTACCGATACCATCCCTTCTTTTTCTTCTGAGGCTATTTTTTGTATCTCAGAGAGAATATCAAGCTGTGATTTTTTTAAATCTGCTAGTTCTTTTTCTATATCATGCCTTTTTTTTATTTGTTCTTCTTCTGCATTCTTGATTTCATTTCCACACAAGGGACATTTACCTGAAATTTGCGAGGATTTTGCTCTATTTTCGATGGATTCAAGCATCCCTTCTATTCGGCCAAGTTTGCGTTCTAGTTCACCTTTGGTAGAACGGAGAGAATTCATTTTCTGCTCTACCGCTCGTAATTCTTCTATTTTACCCCCACCCAACCTCCCCCTTATTAAGGGGGAGGTGTCAGAATGACGGAAGGGGTCATTATCTTCTATGATAGAAATTTTTTCATCCACACTCTTAAGCTCATTTGAAATTTTATTTCTTTCAAGTGACAATTTGTTTTTCTCTTGTTCTAAATAAACACTCTCTCTTTTTAAATATTCCCGATAAAGAACTCCCAAGTCTGCCTGCATTTCTTTGGTCTTTTCAAATTTTTCAACCTGCTTCTTTAAGAAGTTGAGATGCGGAGCATTTTCTCTGCGCAAGAGAACTACTTCCTTCATATTTTCATTTGTTCGCTCCAGCTTTCGTTCGCTTTCTTTTATTTTGTATTGATAAATTTTGAGTCCAAGCGCATCTTCTACCATTTCTCTTTTTTCTCGAGCGTTGGCATTTAAAATACGATCGGCTTCGCCTTGGGAGATGATGTGATGCCCGGAAGAACCTATATTCACCGAGGCGAGAAGGTTGTGAATATCTTTCAACCTGACTTCTGTGCCGTTTAAAATATATTTATTCAATCCATCTGCAAAGACTTCGCGAGAAATTGAAATAACATCGTAGTTTAAATTTATATCTTCTCTTCCGTCATTTGAAAGTTTAAAAACTTTATCCGTATTATCAAAATAAATAGTGACAGAAGCCCGCGCTCCTTTTGCTAATTTCTTTGATCCCTTAAAAACTAGATCTCCCCCTCCTTTCCCGCGCATTGATTTCATGGATTGTTCCCCTAAAACAAAACGGATAGCCTCTACTATGTTTGATTTTCCTGATCCATTAGGACCCACGATCGAAACAATGGGGGTGTTGAACTCCAAAATAGTCTTTTGAGCAAAAGATTTAAAACCATTCAATTGAAGTGTTTTAAGTCGCATTTTTTATTTAATCCAACCAATTTTTTACTTTTAATGCATTTTCGGCTGCTTTTTGTTCAGCCTCTTGTTTGCTTTGACCTTTACCTTCCGCTATCAAATGCGCACCGAAATAAATACCCACGGTAAAATGCTTGTCATGATCCGGACCCGATTGATGTAAAACTTTATAAGCGGGAGTTACAGATACAAATTCCTGCGCTTTTTCTTGCACTAAACTTTTTGCATCACGCCAAAGTTTTTTCTTTACTATTTCTTCTGTTTTAGGCAAGAGAGTTTTAGCCACAAATTTATCTACAATGTCGTATCCTTGATCTATATACATCGCTCCGATGAACGCTTCATAAGTATTCGCTAAAATATATTGCCTGGCTTTGCCAAAATCTTTTGCTTCTCCTTTTGATAAAAGCAAATAATCGTTCATTCCTATTTTTAAAGCAATTTCAGAGATAATAACAGCGTTCACAAGAGCAGAACGAAGAGCCGTCAGCTTGCCCTCCGGATAATGCGGATATTTTTTGTAAAGAAAATCCGTAACAACGAGCTCCAACACTGCGTCCCCTAGAAATTCTAAACGTTCATTATGAGAAAGAGCGTTCGCTCCATTTTCATTTATATAAGAGCGGTGCGTAAAAGATTGCTTCAGTAAATTTTTGTCTTTAAAAACTATTTTTATTTTTTTTTCAAAATCTGAAAATTGTATCATGCTTGTCCCGCCATGGCGGTGATTATTGTCTATTGCTGATAATTTCAATTGCTTTCTCAAATAAAGGCACTATATCATTATAGATGCGTAGCCCGGGAATTTTAGAAAGTTCAAACCATCTCGCCCCATCCAACCCGCCTGACTTTTCTAATACAAGATCTTTGTATTCGCTCTTTGCTAAAAAATAAACTACCTTCTTTAAACTTTTTCCGTTTACAGGATGCGTCGCGACATATTCATTCTCGCCCAATTTTTCTTCTATCACAATCTCTAACCCAATTTCTTCTTTTATTTCCCTAATTGTCGCCTCATCCTCATTTTCTCCTTCTTCCACACTGCCTTTAGAGATAGTCCAATATCCAAAAACATCATGCACCAGCGCAAACATTATCTCGCCATCTTGTTTATTGTCTTTCCTCGCATAAACAAGCGCTCCTCCTTTTTTATCAACAGGCAGCTTGGTAATGTCTAGAATTTCTCCATTTTTCTTTTTTTTACTGATTTGCTCTTTGCCTGGTTCTCCTATTTCTTTATAAACAGCGCCGAGAACGCCATTGATAAACTTGCTGGAATTTTCTCCGCCGAAAGTTTTCGCTAATTCTATTGCTTCATTGATAGCTACTTTTGGAGGTACTTCTTTTCTATCACCGAAAATAAGCTCCGCCAAGCCGATTCTTAAAATATTCCTATCGATAATAGAAATCTTGTCGAGCGGCCAATCTGGCGCAGCTTTTTCTATAATCTCATCAATCACAGCACGCTTTTTAAAAATTTGATCGAATAGTGAAAATACAAAAACATCATCTTCAAGACCAGGAGCAAATTCTTTCAAATTTCTTTTTAGGATTTCTTTTACCTCATCGCTTATGGGATGAGTATTTTTTTTATTAGCAGATACGCCCGTCTGCGCAGACAGGAAATCCCACTCAAAAAGCGTCTGGAGAACTATTGATCTGGAAAGGTGCCTATTTGCCATCCCGTTAGAGGCAGGTCGCGGTCTTTATTTTAAAAACCAAACCCTGCAATCCTATTAATTTTCTTTTGTAAAAAATCATTTCCAATTCACCCGCTTGCGACCGCGGCCTCTAACGGGACTACTTACTTTCCTCTGCTTGCTTTGCTTTTGCTTTTGCTTTCTTTTGTTTCTTTTCTGTCTTTTTAATCAAATCTAGAACCTTTTTCCCTCGATAAAAACCGCAACCTAAACAGACCGTGTGGCGTCTTTTCAAAGCTTTGCAATTCTCACACTTAGAAAAACTCGTGCTCTCCAAAGCGTGGTGAGAACGTCGGTTCGCTGTATGTGATTTTGTATGTCTCATTCGTACTACCATAATGCATCTATCCTAGCACATTATAGATGAAAAGCAAAATAAACCCCCACACCTAATACATATCACAATATTGTTTTTTGCATACTTTTGACGCATAATATGTATTATATTAGGTGTGGGGGTAAAATGTGGTACTATAAAGTTTATGGAAAAAACAGAGAAATTAAAGAATTTAAGGCATTCCTTAGCACACCTTTTAGCAGCCGCAGTTTTAGAATACTATCCTGACACCAAAGTAACTCTAGGCCCGCCAATTGAGGACGGATTTTATTATGATTTTGATTTTACCTCCCCTATCTCAGACAAAGATCTGCCGAAAATAGAGAAGAAAATGCGAGAACTTGTGAAAACATGGAAAGGATTTTCACACGAAGAGAAAACAGCAGAAGAAGCTAAAAAATATTTTGCAGGCAATTCTTACAAATTGGAAATTATTAATGAAATTGCCGAAAAAGGAGAGAAAATAACTTTTTATACTTCCGGTAATTTTACCGACCTTTGCCGAGGTGGACATTTAGAAAATCCGGCAAAAGAAATTGATTTAAATTCCTTCAAACTAGACCGCATGGCTGGAGCTTATTGGCGCGGAGATGAAAAGAATAAAATGCTCACTCGTATCTATGGCCTGGCTTTTGAAACCAAAGAAGAATTGGAAGCATATTTAAAACAACGCGAGGAAGCTAGGAAAAGAGATCATAAAAAGCTAGGGAAAGAATTGGATCTTTTTACTTTTTCTGATTTAGTGGGCGCAGGGCTTCCTCTTTTTACTCCAAAAGGAACCCTTGTAAGAAACTTATTGGATGATTTTGTGTGGGAGCTACGAAAAATAGCCGGCTATGAAAGAGTAGACATACCGCACATAACCAAAAAAGAACTTTATGAAACCTCGGGACATTGGGAAAAATTTAAAGATGATTTATTTAAAATAAATACCCGTGAAGAACACACTTTTGCGATGAAACCAATGAATTGCCCTCATCATACGCAAATATACAACCGTAAACAATGGAGCTACAAAGAACTTCCTCAAAGATATGCTGAAACTACTAAAGTTTATCGCGACGAGCAAACAGGAGAACTTGGAGGACTCTCTAGAGTACGCTCTATCACTCAAGACGATGCACATGTATTCTGTAGACTAAGCCAGGCAAGTCCTGAAATGGAAAAAATTTATAATATTGTAAAAACTTTTTATGGTTCTTTTGGTTTTATTTTAAAACCTCGTCTTTCTATGCATGATCCGAAAAATATGAGCGCATATTTGGGGACTGAAGAAGTTTGGGTAAATGCAGAAAATGCATTAAGAAAAATAATTAAACAAAATGGCGAAAACGCAATAGAAGCCATTGGAGAAGCGGCATTTTATGGACCTAAAATTGATTTTCTAGCAAAAGATGCTATTGGCAGAGAACATCAAGTTGCTACAATTCAACTTGATATGAATATGCCAGAGAGGTTTGATCTTTACTGCATTAATGAAAAAGGAGAGCAGGAACGTATTGTTATGATTCACGCCGCTATTATGGGATCAATTGAAAGATTTCTTGCAATTTTAATCGAACATACTGCCGGCGCTTTCCCTCTTTGGCTCTCACCAATGCAAGTAAAAGTGATTCCAGTACGAGCAAGTCACAATGAATATGCAAAAAAGATTTTTGATCTACTGAAAGAAAATAATATCCGCGTAGAATTTGATGATGCTGAAGCAAACCTTGGTGGAAAAGTCCGCGACGCAAAAAACAACAAAATCCCCTACTGGGTTGTCGTCGGCGACAAAGAAATAGAAGCTAAAAAAGTCACCTTAGAATCTCGCGACGCCGGCCAGCTAGGACAGATAACAAAAGAAGAACTAGTTGCTAAACTTTTGGAAGAAATAAAAAGTAAAAAGTAATTTTAAATTAATTCTTTTCAATGGATAAAAACGAGGAGTTAAAAAAAATTCATGAAAAGTGGTTCGCGGACTGCAAGTGTGAACTAAAAAAAACGGCTACTCAGCCTGTGCCGGGAGATGGTAATCCAAATTCAGAAATAGTTTTTATCGGCGAAGCTCCCGGAAAAGAAGAAGACAAACAAGGCCGGCCTTTTGTCGGCGCTGCTGGAAAATTCTTGGCAGAAATGCTGGAAGCTATAAAATTAAAACGAGGAGAGATTTATATAACCAATATAGTAAAATACAGACCTCCAAACAATCGCGATCCTTTACCAGAAGAAAAAGACGCTTGTCGGGATTGGTTGATTGAAGAACTCAACTTCATAAATCCGAAACTTATTGTTTTTCTGGGAAGGCACTCCATGAATGATTTTTTCCCATTGGAAAAGATTTCAGCCGTGCACGGAAAACTTTTAATCAAGAAATTCAATAAAATTAAAACAGGTCATTTTCTCCCCCTTTACCATCCGGCTGCCGCGCTTTATAATGGAGGGATGAGAGAGACTCTGTTGGAAGACTTTAAAAAGATTCCAAAAATTTTAGAAAAAATTAACAACAAAAAATAATGATTTATATTATCATTGCATGTGTAATCATCGGTTTTTTCTTGAAAGGCTTTGCCGGAATATTTATTGGCCTGATCGTCGGCGTCTTTCTTTCCCTTCTTGCTCTACTTTTTTCGATTTAGGTGTGATAAACGCTCCACAAATCAAACCTCTGCGTATTTTAAAAAGTATTTATTTTGACACACAACACTGAGGGTATTTACCATTCAATTTAACATTGCCAACGATAGTGCCTAGGTCAATCTGGTTTTCAAGACAAGCTGTGCCGGCATCGGTAATCGCCTTACTTGATCCTTTTTGAGCTACACATTTTGCATATGTTATTGTCACAGAAGTATTCGCTGGTTGTTTGGGTGAGGTATCTGTACAAACTAATTTCTGACCAGATTTGGTAGTATATGTCGTATTCCCTTTTAAATCGCTACTGACATCAAATGAAAAACTTCCATTTTTCATATTTGTCATCGCATCCGTCAAGTAATCAACTATAGCGTTCGTGCTACTTAAACAGGTGGTTTGCATTCCGGCCGTTGATTTAAAACTGTCGTTCATTGTTTGCAATTGAGCGTTAATTTGAGCATCGGTTATCTTTCCTGAAGCCAGTTCTGCTTTGCGTCCCTTATCAGAAATACTAAAGTGGACCGCTAGATATGAAAAAGTTAGGGAGCAATCATTCATTCCAGATGATTTTTTGATTTCATACTTGTTTTGCCCAGACATAGATACATTGGGGTCAAGTGGAAATGGCACACCAGAATATGAAATGGTAACAGATATCGGTTGGCATTTTGAAGCTGCGGCAATTAAACACTGATAGTTGTCACAAACTGTATTCGCCGTCTCCGCTTGAGGAGTGGCTATTGCGTTCTCTGTATTAGTAATTGGAGTTGAGTTTTCCGTCGTAGCATTCACCGGCAACTGAGCCGTAGTAGGAAAGAATAATTTATTAAACAATCCATAATGATAAGCCGCAAAAGCACCTCCGACGCCGACAAACAACAAAAAGACAATCACTATTATCAACATCATTTTGTGTCCAAAAGAAACAACAGACGAAGTAACTATTTGGGAAGATTGTGGATTCTCAATTGAAAGAAACGCTTCATCTAAATCCTGTGAGTTCCATCCATTTACAGAAAGATTTTGCCTGATAGTATCTTTCGCAACTCCAGCTCTCAGCTGTTGGCGTATATATGTTTGAAGTTCTGGAGTAATCATATACTAATTATAATACAAATAAATTATATATCAATCTCCGCCAATTTTGCGTTGGATTGAATAAATAATTTGCGTGGAGGCACTTCGGAACCCATAAGAATATCAAAAATCTTGTTAGCTTCCTCGGCATCACTGATGTCCACTCTCTTGAGAACGCGATGGCTAGGATCCATGGTCGTCTCCCAGAGTTCTTCTGGGTTCATTTCTCCGAGACCTTTGAAGCGCTGAATATGTATTTTTGTGGATTTTTCTTTCCCGACGCCCTGATTTTCATCAGGAGTCGGGACCCCGACCTCTTCAAGCGTCGGGGCCACTTCTTCTATCTCGCTCACATCATTGCTTTTGCCGACAATTTTTAATTTCTCATCATCAGTGTAAGCATATAAAATTTCTTTGCCTTTTTTTATTTTATAAAGCGGAGGTTGAGCAATATAGATATACCCCACTTCAATCACTTGCCTAAAATATCTGTAAAAAAGAGTAAGCAATAAAGTACGAATGTGCGAACCGTCCACGTCGGCATCGGTAGCAATAATTATTTTATGATAACGCATTTTTTCTAAATCAAAAGTATCTCCGATAGAAGTACCCATAGCGATAACGAGAGATTTCACTTCTTTGGAAGCGAGCATCTTGTCTATTCGCGCGCGCTCAACATTTAAAATTTTACCTCGGAGTGGCAATATCGCTTGGATACGGCGATCCCTACCCTGTTTAGCGCTATTATGAACAAAAACTCCAGAAGCAAGAGCAAAATTATGAGTTCCCGGAACTTCTAAGTCATAAACATCTATTTTTTCTGAAAGCTGGATAATTTTTTTTATTTTATGGTTATAATTTTCCACTGCCTCAGATAATTCAGTCTCGTTTCCGTCAAAAAACCTGCTTACAAAGGTTTTAAAAGAAAGAACATTTTTATTATTTTCTCTCTTTCTTATTTCTTCAAAAAGATTTACGTCAATTTCTTTATTGTTATCATAAACTCTTCTCAACACCTTGATGGTATTTTCATAATAGGTTTTATCATAAGCAACTTTTCTTTTTTCTCTGAATTCTTCGGTCCATTGCCCTTTAGTCTTATCGCTTCGCCATTTCAATAAATCAAAGTTTGCCCATTGTTCTTTAGCTATTACAGAAAGTCCTTTTTTTAATTCAGGGTGCGCTTTAAAAAAATTCTTTACTTTTTGGGATTGTTTTTCTACATTTGCCTCATTTGACCAATATTTTTTCTGAGCAATCTTTAAAATTTCTTGGCTTTTTTTTCTATATTCTTCGTTGGAAGCATAAAAATCTAAAAATTTCTGAACCATGTATTTTTTATATTCTTCGTTTTCCCATTGGGCTTTAGCGCGAGCGCTAAGCTCATCTCTCATTAAGAGCATTTTCTGGCGTATCTTTCCCCGATATGAAGGAGTGTTTCTTATGTTCTTTAATTTTTCCAAAACATCCGGCCTCTTTAAATTTTTTTCATAAAGGAGAGCATGCAATGCCATGTGTTCTTCCTTAGTTAAACGAATAATGTTCTCAGGATTGTTGTTTCTTTTATTAAAATCCTTATGATGCCTATGTGAACCTTCAGTAATTGGATAAACGCCTTGCTCTAAATTATAATTATCAGAAAGCAAATGAGTAAATATCCACCTATGATCTTTCCCGTCATAAACCATTTCATAGTCTTCAATTGTAATTCTTTTGCCTATTTTAGAAAATTGCTTTCGCAACGGCATTAATGAATCATTTGATTCGAGATCTTGAGCTGCTTTATAATTACCATCACGAAGCATAAAAAGGTGGTCTGGAGTGCAAACAATTTCTTCTTCATTGTCTAGCATGACTTTTATAACCTCAGTATTTATTTTTGTTCTTCTTGGATTAAGAATTTTTTGAATACCGATACTTCCATCATCCAGAATCGTATAACAATAATTTGTTTTACCTAGATTGTGTTCTAAAATTAATTCTTTAAAAGAAATATCTCTGCCGTCAACTAAAGCGACCTTAGTATCTGCTGAAAAACATCCTCCTGCCGAATCCCCCTCTACCAAAAACAATTCCGATTCAGAGGCATTTTTACTTTGACAGTCTGCCAACTTCCCCGGCAAAGTCATCCCCTCCAATGCGCCTTTGCGAAGGATTGAGTCCTTGGCTGCCTTTGCTGCCTTACGCGCTTTTAGAGCTAGAATTGACTTGTTGATTATTGCTTTGGCATCATCTGGATTTTCTTCTAGGAAGCTTGCAAAAGCTTCGCCGAAAACTGTCGCCACCGCACCCTGAGCCTCCATACTGCCCAATTTCCCTTTAGTCTGCCCTTCAAATTGTATCTCTCGAAGCTTTACAGAAATAACCACCGTCAATCCTTCCAGGACATCATCGCCGGTAAATCCGCCTTCGGATTCTTTCATCATTTCATTTTTCTTGCAGTAAGTATTGAGTGTCCTAGTGAGAGCTGTTTTAAAACCAGTCACGTGGGTTCCGCCTTCTCCGGTGTAAATATTATTGGCGAAAGGAAAAATTCTATCTGAAATATCATCTACATATTGTAAAGCTATTTCTACCCCAACTTTATCTAATTCTTTTTCAACATAAAAAATGTGGTTTTGAATCGGCTTATGAAGTTTATTGTAATATTTTACGAGAGAAACCAATCCGCCTTCGAAATAAAAAGTCACTGAGGGTAACTCTAGTCCTAATTCTCTAAAATAAAAAACGTCTTCTTCGTTTAAGCCCTTCTGATTATCCCACCCTCTTGCATCAATTATTAAAATTTTTAATCCTTTTACCAAATAAGCTTGCTGGCGGATGTGGCTCATTACCGTATTCCAATCAAACACAATTTTGCCAAAAATTTCTTCATCGGGTTCAAAGGTAATGATGGTACCATGAAGTTTCGAAGCACCGCTCTTCTTAACTGCAGATTTTTTCTTGCCTTGAGAATATTCTTGGTAATACTTTCCGCCATCCCTATAAACTTCCGCTTTGCAATAAATAGAAAGAGCATTTACGACAGAAGCGCCGACTCCATGAAGACCTCCGGAAACTTTGTATCCTTCCCCTCCGAATTTTCCTCCAGCGTGAAGCGTCGTCATCACAGTTTCCAAAGCAGAAACTTTTGTTTTTTTATGAATATCGATCGGTATGCCTCGGCCATTGTCTGCCACGCGAATGCGATTGCCGGGAAGAAGGACAATTTCAATATCATTACAAAAACCACCCATCGCTTCGTCGCGTGAATTATCAAAAATCTCCCATATTAAGTGGTGTAATCCTTCGGGCCCCGTGGTGCCGATATACATGCCAGGACGGCGCCTGACGGGTTCTAGCCCCTCTAAAACGGAAATGTCAGAGGCATCATAACGGTGCCCTTTTTCGGCACCTTTTTTGTCTTCTTTTTCTTTCGCCATACATATGTATTATAGCAAAATATTATTAGTTTTGCTAGTGATTTTTTGGGTAAAAGTACGAAAGCCACAACGTTTTTCCTCCTTTCGGACGTTGTGGCTTTTGATGATGGATTACTTCACTTTTACTTCCAGGCTTTGCAGTCTTTTTTGTAGTGTTCGCAGTCAATACACGCTGTGGCGACTGGACACTCTACTGTAGTCTCTCCTTGTGGAGCTGTTTCCTGAAAAATTTCCCCCACATAAGAATTTGATTCTTGAAAATGACGTTCATCGCTTGGCATCTTTTACTACCCCCTTTCTTCTCTTCTGTTTTCGAAAAACAAAAAAATGCCTTTGGTTAGAAGGCTCATTTTTGGGTTGTAATTTTTTGGAGATTTTTACAGCACAAACATCAGCCTTCTAAATTTAAGGCTGAGCAACAGCGTGCTTGTTGAAGAATATTTACTTGGACGCATTCCTCGTTTCATAATCAGACTATAGCATTATTATTTTAAAAAGCAAGGGTAAGTTGTGGAGAAACCCCCACACCTATTTTGTTATCGTTCTGCTTTTCAAAACAATACTTTTATTATTTTAATATTCTCTTTTATATTTACAATACGAAATAAAATAAAATCAGAACAAAAAGCAATAACAAAATAGGTGTGGGGGGAAATTTTACCTCACTTGCCAATCAACATTTTCCTTTATTTTATCAGTTATTTTGGTCATAATATCGTTTACTTCCTGGTCATTCAAAGTTCTTTCATAAGATTGAAAAACTAATCTAAAAGCATAAGATATTTTATCTCCCTTTTTAAATTCATCAAAAAGTTCCGGTCCGCGAACCACCATTCCCCCCGCGTTTTCTTTTATAATTTTTGCTACTTCCTGGTTCTGGACATTTTCCGGCACCCAGACAGCGATATCACGCGCAATAAAAGGAAACAGTGACCACATTTTAAATTTACCACCCCCTGCCCCCTCCTTATCAAGGCGGGGAGGAAATTCTTCTCCTCCTTTCTGAAGAGGAGTGCCCGAAGGGCGAGGTGGTAGAAAATCTTTCAATTTCATTTCTTTTATTCTTTTTTTATCTCCGTAAGCAACGTGCATCTCTTCTCCGCTTTTCTTGAAAATTGTTCCAATCTCAAAAATTTTAACTTTTTCTATTCCAAGCAATGGGGCATTCACTTGATCTAATTTTAAGCTCTCTTTCAATCCATCTGTCAGATTCGTTCTTAAGAAATTTTTATCAGAAGCAGAAGCCAAGACCTCCACCTCTCCCTCATCGCAGAAACTGCTTGTCATCACTTCAGAATATCCTTCTTCTAGCAATTTATTTCTCGCAAAAGATATTTTGAAATAAGTCTCATTTTGCTTTGGTTGAAAACCAATTTCAGGCATTTGCGCTTTGACTTTGTCGTAACCCAAAATTCTGCCGATCTCCTCAGCCATATCTTCCTCGATTACTAGGTCAAGACGCATCGGTGGCACTACGATTTCAAACCGTCCACCATCTTCTACATATGTAAAATTATATCTCTTTAATATATTCTCTATCTCCTCAATAGATACATCTAAACCTAAAATCTTTGAAATTTTTTCAGCGGAAAAAGAAAGCTTTCTTTCTTTTTGTTTTTCCGGATAAATATCCACGATATCCTCAAATATAGCGTTTGGACACATTTCATAAATAAGCGCAGACAATTCTTTTATTCCATACTCTGCCAGCTCCGGCGACAAATCATTTTCAAAACGTTTTCGCGCATCAGTAAAAATATTCAATGCTTGAGCAGTTTTGCGGACACTCGTGGGGTCAAAATTCGCACATTCTAAAATTATCTCCGTGGTGTTTTGATTTAGTTCGGCATATGTTCCGCCTTTTATACCAGCAATATCAAGCGAATTACCTTTATCATCAGAGATAACCATCATAGTATCATTCATGATTTTTTCTCCTCCGCCAAGTAAAGTAATTTTCTCTCCGTTTTCAGCATATCGCACCTGCAATCTCAAATCTTTTACTTTTTCTAAATCAAAAACGTGCGCCGGCTGTCCACAGTCAAACATCACAATATTTGTGGCATCCACAATATTATTTATACTTCTCTGCCCCATCGATTCCAAATACTTCACGACCCATTCTGACGAAGGCGCCACTTTCACATTGCGAATAACCCGCCCCATATAACGGCGGCATTTATCGCTTTTGATTTCTTTTATTAATTTAGTTGGTTTTGATTCGGGAATTTTATATTTTAAAATCGGATCAATAAATTTTATATCTAAAAGTGAAGCAAGCTCGCGAGCAACGCCCCGATGGGAAAGCAGATCATGCGCGCGATTTGGTAAAATATTTATATCAAAAACAGTATCATTACCTTTTTTCTCTAGGCCTTCAACTTCGCAAAGATGATAGTTAAAAATATCTACAAGATTATCTGTATTAGATACTTCAGGAATATAACTTTTTAGCCAATTATAAGAAATTTTCATCTGAATTTATTTTGAAAATTGATTAAGACGCAAATCTCCCTGATAAAAAAATCGTATATCGGATATGTTCCATTTAATCATCGCAATCCGATCGAGACCTCCACCAAAAGCGAATCCTTGCACTTTTGCAGGGTCAAGTCCGCAGTTACGAAGCACATTCGGATGAACCATTCCAGCACCCATCATTTCGAGCCACTTCCCGTTGAACTTTGCGTGAACTTCAAGCGAAGGCTCAGTAAAAGGGAAAAAACTGGGACGAAATTCTATCTCAGTATTTTCGCCCAACATCTTTTTATAAAATTTCGTGAGTACTCCTTTTAAATTCGCAACAGAAATTCCATCTTCAATATTACCCACCATGATTCCATCTATCTGGTAAAATTGCATTTCGTGAGTCGCATCAGTCGCTTCATTGCGAAAAACTTTTCCAACAGAAATAAAGGCGCAAGGCATTCTGCCATCTTTACCTGCTTGTTCTATGGCTCGTGCTGTGGTAGTCGTCGTATGTGTGCGTAAAACTTTTCCTTTTTGATCCTTAATCCAAAAAGTATCTTGCATATCCAACGCTGGATGATCTTTGGGGAAATTTAAAACATAAAAATTATACCAATCACTTTCAAGCTCTGGACCAGTTGCAATTTCAAAGCCCATCTCAGAAAACGCCTGATAGGCCTCCTCAGCTAACATTGAAAGCGGGTGTATTTTACCTTTTTTATTTTCCTCGTTCATTAAATGTGATGCGCATGATGAATTACTAACTTTCCGTCTTGATGTATTAATTTGAAATTTGACTGTACTCCATTGTGAGTAACCATAAAATGAGCGCTATGCCCGCTCTCTGCCCTGTGAACCATATCTTTTAATTGTTCTGGACTCATATGACTTTCTATATAACTTAATGCATGCTGATGATCACCTGCATGAATATCAAAACCGTGTACTAAATTTTCTCCTTTTTCGTCTGACATATAAAAATTAAATTAAACTTATAATATTGTGAATCGCGAAACATAACTTTTCGAAGGGGTTTCGAGGCTGGCGAGCCGAGAACTTCAGGAATTTTTAAGCTTCAAAAATTCCGTACCGAAGAAAAGTTTATGTTTCGCGATTTAAAGATATTATAGCACATCATTTATAGATCCCTGCCATTTTACAGTATTCACAAATTGCATTTGTTTTACCATAAGATTTGAAATTACAAGGTCTATCTACCCATTTGCCATTTTTAACTAAATTATCATAATCTTTAATATCGTTGATCAAGAGGTCGATCTGCTCTTTGTTTATTACGGTACTATAAAAAATATCCTTCGTGTTTGATGCTTCCACGAATTCAAGCTTTGACTCTACTACATTTTTCTTCCATTTTGGATTCTTATTAAGCAAATACGAATACATGGCGAGTTGGCGCATATAATCACTCATCCTCCCCTCCTCGTTTATCTTTTCAATATCGGATTTTTTTCTAACACCTCCAGTTTTAAAATCTGTAACGCGAACGTTGTTCCCTTCCCCGCCCGCATGACTCGCGTCAGCGTGTCGGGCAGGTAGATTTTCTATCAAATCTATCTTTCCATAAATATTCAAATTTGGAAATCTGTCGTCGTTGACAGAAACACTCTGTTCATTTTCCCTATTTTTGCCTATCTCCGGAAGCCTTGATTTCGTCCACCTCGAAATTATTTTTAAAGCGAGATTGAATAATTCTTTTTGCTTCCTATCATTTCCAAAATTTGATTTTCGCACTTGGTGTGAAATTATATTTTTTAATTCTTCTTCGCTCGGTTTCTTGCCAAGCTTTAAAATTGCATCTATAGATCCATGAACGATATTTCCAAATTCTAAGCTCTCGCTTTTTGATTCTGGCAATTGCAATAAATTCCTAAAATACCATTTCCATGGACATTCAAAGAAATTATTAAGGAGAGAAACCGATATTTTGCGGTCTTCATAATCCCGAGAAACCAACTTCACCAAACCTTTCAAATCAAGACTTTCTTCTGCTATCATTTTATTTTCTACGTATGCAAGCTTGTCGCGTTTTAAAATTATTTTTTCTGTTTCTTCAGCACTTTGTTTTTCAAAATTATCTTCAAGGTCGGCAATGATATGCGCAAGCTCTTGATCGCCTCCGGTGTATGATTTTAAAGCATAAGAAATAGTGCAAAATCTCTTCGCGCGAGTAATGGCCACGTATAATTCGCGTTTCATCACTATTTCATCTTTTTTTTCAATTTTTTCTTTTATGGACGCGGGCAAAGCAAATCCCTCGCGCTTGCTTCCCGAAAAAGACTTTTCGTCCATGTGCGCTATCCAGACATAGTCGAACTCTAAACCTTTTGAACCATGCAAGGTCAAAACTTTCACCCCCTCATTCGGAGTAAATATTGCCAGTGGTATATTTTCTCCATAATTTTCTATACGCCCAAAGAAGCTTAGAAATTCTGCCAAAGTCAGTTTTGGATTTTTTTCTATCTCCGCCAAAACTAAATGAAGAACGGTTCGCAAAACCTCTATCCTCGTCATAAGATCTCGGTGATCCTTGGCGGTGTCAAGCAAGAATTCCGTACCTACTCTTTGAATAAAGAAATATAAAGGTTCTGTTGAAGAATCAAGCCATGATTTCAATTTTTGAATCCAAATATTTACTTCGTTTGAATCATGAAATAAATCACTTTTCTCCTCAACTATATTCAACAAAGAAAACTCGCGCATTTTATTATTTTTTAAAAATTCATGCGCCTGAAGCGGAGAAATTCCAGACAGTTTATCAAAAAAAGATAAAGCTAAAGAGTCGCCATTGTTGGGATTAGCGATTATTTTCAAAATCCTAAAAAAAGAAATAGTTTCAGGCACATCAAAAAAATTAACACTCTCCATACCAGCCACTGGAATACCCATGTCTTTTAATATAGCCACAGTGCTTCGCACTTGGCGATTCTTTGGCACCAAAATAGCTATATCATTAAAGTCATATCCGGACTTTAACTTTTCCTTTATTTCCAACGCTGAAAAAATAATTTCGTCTCTAGGGTAATAAGCTTCGATCAAACGTAATGCATGATTTTCTTTGTGATTGCTCTTTAATTTTCCTTTAGAAATGGAACTCTGTAATAAATTATGCGAAGAATCTAAAATCTTTTGAGTTGAACGGTAATTTTCTTCTAGGGTAATTAATTTTGCTTTGCCAAAAGCATTTTTAAAATTCTCAAAATATTGCAAGGATGCCCCTCCGAAACCGTAAATTAATTGCCTGTCATCACCTACGACAAAGATATTCGGTTTTTCTTCTTCTTGCCAAACTTTTTCCAAAAACTCATTCTGCACCCCGCTAGAATCCTGATGTTCGTCTATTAAAACATAAAGAAAACTTTCTTTGATATAATTTTTTGCTTCCTCGGATTCTTCCACGATATGCACCAAGGATTCCAAAATATCGTCATAGTCGAATAAATTCTTTTCTTTTTTTATTTCCTCATAAAGAGCATAAAATTTCACTGCTTCTTCTGTGCGATGAAGTCCTTCGATCTTTTTTTCCACCTCTTTTTTTATTTTGCCTTTGCTTTCTCCTCGAGAAGAAATACTCGCAGGATCACTTTTGATATTCTCAATTTCTCGGTTTATTTCTTTTTTCAAATCCTCTCCGCTTATACGTTCGCGTTTTAAGAAAGAAATCATCGCTTTTAAATCCTTGAAATATCGCGACACATCGGCTCTCGGACGAATATATTCCCAATCATTGTTTTGCAAAATATCATCACAGAGAGCCACGGAATCCCGTTCATTCATTAATTCAGGTTTTTCATCAAGCCCTAATATGTTGAAATATTTATCTAATATATCCATACCAAAACCATGAAAAGTAGAAACCTTTACCTTTGAAGCCTCAACCCCGATGTATTTACGCAAACGCTCGCGCATAGCTTTTACAGCAGAATTTGTAAAAGTTAAACACAAGATGCCATCCGCCTTAATATCAGTTTTAAGAAGAATATTACCGATCCGCAGTGCCAATATCTGAGTCTTGCCTGTACCCGGCCCCGCCACCACCATCACCGGCCCATCAATAATATCTACCGCTTCTTTTTGGGCTTTATTCAGTCTGTTATATCCTTCTTTAAAATTTTTTTCCAAATTTTTCATCCCGTTAGAAGCAGATCGCGATCAACTCGCTTATCTAATGTTTTATATTATTAATTTTTTTAATATCTAACTTCATGTTTTGTTTATTTTTTAATTGCGATCGCGGCTTCTAACGGGATTGATTTCCAAAAGAAAAATCCGATTATGATAAAAGTGCAAAGAGGAGAAGTATATTCCGGAATATTATAACCAAAAGAATGCAATATCATGATTATTCCTAAAACAAGTATAGAATACATCGCTCCATTTTTTAGATAGACATATTTCTTGATTCTTTCAATATTACCGATGGTAAGCTGGCGCACCAGAAACGCGCCGAATCCATTCCCGATTAAAATCAAAGGAACAGAAAGAGTAAACGCAAAAGCACCGAGTACTCCATCAATCGAAAAAGTCATATCAATGATTTCCAAGAAAAAAAGTTTACTTAAATCAGAATTTGTACCACCAAGCAATTTTCTTTCGCTTTCTTCCGCATTTTGTTTGAAACCGTGAGTAATAAAAAATAAACTTGAACCGACCACTGCTCCGAAAGCCATCAGATTGTTTTCCTTTAATGCAAACCAAGAAATGATGGCTAATAAAATAGAAACGGTGGCATAAAACCAAACTCCTTTAGACATAAAAAATCTCTCAGTGAGAGGCAAACCCATTTTTTTATCCTCCAGAAATAACCAGTGCAGAAATAAAAATAAAAGAAAAACTCCGCCGGCGATTAAAAGGATCGGGGCTGATCTATGAATTGAATCTTGGACTAATGGATCAGAAGACCAGGCAGCAGACAAAACTTGAAAAATCGAGAGGGTTGGATTAAAAACCCAAATTATTATAAAAGGAAGAAGCCCTCGAACAACAAAAACAGCCACTAGCATCCCCCACGTTAAAAACCACCTTTTTGCACGAGCCCCCATCGTAGAGAGAACCTCTGCGTTGATTATCGCATTATCTACTGAAGATATAGCTTCAAAAAGCGATAAGCCCAATATTGTAATTATGGCCGACAAAAACATACCTTTATTTTACTCTACTTTTCAGTTTTTGTCTTTTTTATTACTCCGTAGTTATTCCGTCAAATTCTGGTCCATCTTTTTCTGCCTCAATTTTTGTGGCTCTAACTATACCGTCTTTGTGATGAGCTGGAGAATAAATCGTGTAAAGTTTTAAATCCTCTGTGCTTGATGTATTGACGACATTATGCTCTGCTCCCGCTGGAACTATAATTACAGACCCATCCATAACATCATACTCATTGCCATCAATAAAAACTTTTCCCATACCTTTTTCAAAACGAAAAAATTGATCGTTGTCCGTGTGAACCTCCATACCGATTTCTTCATTGGGCTTAAGACTCATCAAAACCAACTGGCAATGCTTCGCAGTGTATAAAACTTTGCGAAAATTTGTATTCTCTATTGTCTCTTTTTCTATATTTGCGTTGTATCCTTTCATCCCGTTAGAAGTAGGAAATCTTTAGATTTCCGTAAATTAATTTTAATAATGACGACTATTATAACTACAAAAAGTATAACACTATTTATGACTTTAATTAACTAAGCGACTTCTAACGGGATCATATATCCTAGAAAAAAATAAATTTATTTAGAGGCACAGCGTAAACCCGGTATGGCTTTGGGCCGACAAAAGCTTTGCCATTTATAAAGATTGTTGGGGTGCCGTAGAGACCAGTCTTGTTGAGTTCTTTTATTTCATTTTCTACAGCAGTTTTTGTTTCCACACTATTCGCGCAGTCGTTTATCTTTTTTAAATCAAGATTAAACTTGCCTAAAATTTCATCTAAATTAGCTTTATTAAGAACATAATTTTCATCTGCGCTAAATATATAACTATTAAAATCCCAATATTTTTCTGGATAATTTTTATAAACACAATATCCTGCATCACCCAAAAACGTAGTGTCTCCTTTAGCTGGATAATGAGCGAAGATAAAATTAGTCTTCTTATTTTTTATTAATTTTTGAATATCGGGATATGCTTTTCGGCTATAATCACAAGCATAGCAACCAATAAACACTACTGTATTTTTTGAACCAATATTCTGAGTTGGAAAACTTGAAAGATCCACATTATTTAAAGTTACAGTTTGTTCTGTCTTTTGAGTGATCCCGCAAGCTTCATTATTATTGCCTATCGCGGTTACTTTATTGTTTGCTCCGCTCGGATCAAAAGCGCAAAACCCGCTTGCGTTCAAGCCATTGCAACTCCCATAAACATAAAAATCATATCCTCCGCGCAAAACATAAAAGGTACTGCCCAGCATTAGAATAAAAAATATCCAAGATAATATTTCGTAATGCTTGTTCACCATCTTGGCTAAAAAAGTCGAACGGGTAATTATTTTTGACAAAATTTTTCCTTTTATTTTTTCCTTAAAATTACTATTGCAAGGACGGAAAGTGATCCTCCTAAACACACAATCAAAAGCCTCTTTCGCTAGAGCTCGATGCGAAGCGCTGAATATCCCCATTATTCCAAAAACAATTAAAGCTATGATGCAGGCCATATATTTATAGTATTTTTATTATTTTATTTAAGTTGGTAATAAATGCTTCTGCCTCTTCCATCGTATTGTAAATATATAAACTAACCCGGGCAGAATTGTAAATCTTTTTCTCATTAAACCATGAATGCACGCAATGCTGTCCGGAACGAATTTCAATATTAGCCATTTCATCGAGCATTATCAAGAATTTATGCATATCTATACCATCAATATAAAAATCAATAATGCCAGATCTATATTTAGGATCTTTCGGGCCAATAATTTTTATCTGCGGGATTTTTTGTAATTCTCCAGTAATATAAGAATTTAATTTGAATTCATGTTCCGCAATATCTCTGAAATCAAATTGGTTTATATATTTAACAGCTTCTCCGAGGCCGATAATCCCGGCATAATTTTGCAGACCAGCTTCGAATTTTTCTGGAACTGGGAGCATTTTATAACTATTATAGGTGGAAAATTCTACCGTATCTCCTCCCACCAGAAACGGCGATAATTTTTCTAACAATTTGGATTTGCCATAAAAAACTCCCGTGCCAGTCGGCCCCATCATCTTGTGTCCGGAAAAGGCTAAGAAATCAACATCCAAATCTTGAACGTCGATTTTTTGGTGAGGAATGCTCTGGGCCGCATCTAAACAAACCAACGCATTATTTTTGTGTGCAATCTCTATTATTTCTTTGGCAGGATTTGTGACACCGTCTAAATTTGAAGTATGCACAATGGAAACCAATTTAACACCAGTGATTAACTTAGAAAAATTATCTAAGTTGAAACTGCCGTCTTCGTTTGAAGGAATTATTTTCAATACAATCCCTGCCCTGTCTCGAAGCAAGAGCCAAGGGATTAAATTGGAATTGTGTTCTTTATCAGAAACCAAAACGACATCTCCTTTTTGCAAATCTAAAGAATTAGCAAGCAAATTTATCCCCTCAGTGGTATTGCGCGTAAAAATTATTTCGTTTTCATCTTTTGCATTTATGAATTTTGCTACGAGTGATCTCGCTTCTTTTACTTTTTTTGTAACCGCATTCCCTAATTTATGCGCACTTCTTCCCGCGCAAGCCGGGTAATTAAAATAATAATCATTCATTGCCTCGACTACCCTATCTGGCTTCAAGCTCATACAAGCGCTATCCAAATAAATCGGCACATTTTTACCGCTCAAAAGTTTAAAATCTTGCCTTATTTTATATACATCTAACATAATATTCCCCAATCATAACACATATTTGCCTATTTTTGTCCTTTTTATTGAAAAAGCCAGAGCTGGTATTTTTAATTTATTACCGAAAGAATTCACTATCCCCCTCACATAAGTACCGCTGCTACATCTAATTTCAAAACTCGCTATTACGAACTTTCGCAAGAACTGTTCTTGCGAAAGTTTATTTTTCCAAATTTCTAAAATTTCGTCTTGTCTAAAATCCCCATTCACTTTTCCTATTCTTTTTTCTATATTTTTAAATAATTTTTTATTATCTATAGTTCGAATTTTTTCTAATTTTAATTTTTTAATATAAATTTTTCTTTCAGGAATGTCCACATCTTCTCCCGCTCTCGCATAAACGAATAATGGCTTGCCTTTGACTGTCTTTGAAGAATAAATAGGATATTTTTGAATGCTTTCACCCAAAAAACTTTTTAAATATTTTTTTATTTCCCTCGGCCGTAGCCCTACGGGCGAGGCTTTTTCTGAGTCTTGCCTAGCAGTTTTTACAATTTTTCCTAAAATGTCATAAGTATCTGTCGCAAAACCAAAAAGAACTTCAAAATTATATTCTTTTTCAAGTTTCAAATATTTTTCCTTATTCTTTATCTCTTCGCCCGCAAGGACGAGCAAAAGCCCGCTCGCCATCGGATCCAACCTGCCCGCATAAGTCATCTTCACATCTTTGTATTTTTTATGTTTTCTGCGAAAACTCTCCAAGGCCTCAAGCGGTGTTTCTCCTTCTTTTTTGTTTAAAAGTATTACCTTTTTCACCGTTGCGGAGGCGGAGAGATTTGAACTCTCGAGACCCTTTCGAGCCTGCCACCTTTCCAAGGTGGTGCACTAGACCGCTATGCGACGCCTCCGTATTTAATACGATACAGCATCTCGAAGAAAAAGAAAAGCAAAATCCTTAACTTATCATATATGATATATTAAGAAATATTATTCTATCATATGCAAGAATTCTTTTTCACTTAATATTTTTACGCCTAATTTTTGAGCATTTTTGAATTTTGAACCAGGATCTTCCCCCGCTACCACGTAAGAAGTATTTTTCGACACAGAACCCGAAACTTTTCCACTCAGAGAAATGATTCGCTCTTTAGCAATCTCACGCGACATAGTGGAAAGCGTCCCAGTCAAGACAAAATGAAGCCCGGTAAATTTTCCTGCTTTTTTCTTCTCTGCTTTCTCAATAACAACGCCATTATTTTTTAATTTTTTTATAAAATTCAAATTACTCTGATCATTGAAAAAATTGCTGATACTTTTTGATACGGCCGGACCGATATTTTCTATACTATCTATTTCTGCAATATTTTGCTTAGCTGAAATTATTAATTTATCTAAGGTGCCAAAATGCGTGGCTAAATCTCGCGCAGTCTCCTCGCCCACATGTAGAATTCCAAGCGCCCAAAGAAAACGTGAAAATGGAATTTTCTTTTTATATTCTATTTCCTTTATTATGTTTTCAGCTGATTTTTCTCCAAAACGCTCCAAGGGAGCGATGTCTTCTTTAGTAAGGACAAAAATGTCAGCTGCGTCTGTTATCAACCCTTCATCCTTAAAACGTCTTAAAATTTTCGGACCTAATTCATAAATTTCAAACACAGAGACAAAATGTTCTAAATATCTCTCATTTTTAGCAAAACATTTTGGATTGGAACAGTAATAAGCAACAGAAAGACCATCGTTCCCGCTTTTCCCTTGCAAAGACGAAGACACTTTCTTCTTTTCTATTTTCCCTCCGCATACAGGGCAAGTTTCCGGCATTTTAAACTTTTTTTCTTTACCACTACGCATTCCTTTTAAGACTTCTACTACTTTTGGAATCACATCGCCAGCTTTTTCTATCACCACCGTGTCCTCTATCCTCAGATCAAGCCGCTCTATTTGATCCATATTGTGCAAGGTCGCCTTTGATACTCTAGAACCCGCAACCATTGTAGGCTCAAAAATCGCCAGAGGTGTAAGCACCCCCGTGCGACCCACATTAATTTTCACATCTTTCACTACGGTCGTGGCTCTTTCGGCCGGATATTTAAATGCTGCCATGTAGCGCGGAGCTTTTCCGACAACTCCTAAAATTTCTTGCAATTTTAAATTATTTACTGATATAACAATTCCGTCAGTCCCATATGGGAAATTAGGCCTTTTTTTTTCAAATTTTTTTATAAAGGAAATTACTTCGTGTAAATTTTTACAAATCTTATCATTTTCATCTACCTGAAAACCTAATTTTTTTAAAAATTTATGCTTGTCGGAATGAGTTTGCATTGGTAAGGATGGCAAAGAATTTAAAGCGTCGTGGGTCCCCTGTCCTTTGTCTCCGAGGGCGAAGGCGCTAAAATTCTTTGCCATCCTTACCTCTGCTATATCATAAGCGAAAAAATCAAGTTTTCTTTCAGCAGCCAATTTGGGATCTAGTTGTCTCAAACTTCCAGCGGCAGCATTTCTAGTATTTGCAAAAAGAACTTTCCCTTTTCTTTCATTTTTTTTATTTAAAAAAACTAAGGTTTTTTTTGACATCACTGCTTCACCCCGGATTTCAATATATGATGGAACTTTATCCCCTCCTTTTTGAGGAGGGGTGCCAAAGGCGGGGTGGTTCTCTTTTGAATTACCACCCCCTACCCCCTCCTTCTCAAGGAGGGGAGATAATTTGAGAGGTATAGAATGTATAGTTTTTAAATTTTCGGTAATATCTTCACCAACAAAACCATCTCCTCTCGTAGCACCCCTGACAAATACGCCATTTTCATAAATAAGAGATACCGCCAGTCCATCGAATTTAACTTCGCAAAAATAATTCACCTCACCCCCTAACCCCCTCTCCTTAACAAGGAGAGGGGGGAGTAATTTTTTGATCCTTTTTTCCCAATCAAACAATTCTTCTTCACTGAAGGCATCGTTTAAGGAAAGCATTCTGTTTTTATGCTTCACTTTTACAAACTTATCAAGTGGTTTGCCAGCTACCCTATTTTCGGGGGCATTTACATCTTCAAATTCAGGATATATTTTTAAAAGTTCTTTAAGCTCACGAGTTAAAGCATCATAAACGTCATCCGTCACACCTGGCGCATTTTCTATATGATAAGCACTCCTTAAGCGTGCAATTTCCGCACGTAATTTTTTTATCCTTTTTTGAGCCTCAACCTTTTGCATCCCGTTAGAAATTTATTCTTAATTAGTAATACTTCAATAGTATAACTTATTTTCAATATTTTTGTTATTTCTAACGGGATACATACATTAATAACTTAATTCTATTTGTCGCTCTACAGTATTTAGTCCTGGGCTACAGACACCAGGTGTGCCTCCCCCGTTATTGTACCCTTTTGAAGTGACAGTTACTATGGGGTTTCCCTTGTCCATAGTTACTATGGCGCAACTCTGACTTGTATTACCCAATCCAGAAACAACAAAATTCCAAAGAGAAGGAGAGGTAAAAATAGGGGTAAACGTACGTCCTACGCAATTCATAGAAGATGTAGTGCCATTGCCTGGAAAAATATTTTTATCTTGATCTGATTTATCATAAAGCATTGCACATTCAAGTCCTGCATCAGCAGCAAAAAAAGCATCATTAGTATCCTTTGCTGAAGTGCTAAATTTTACTTCTCTTAAGGCAATGTTAGAAACACCGAGAGCGATAGATAAAAGAATAGCCGAAATAGTGACCGCAAAAAGTATTACAAACCCCTCCTTATTATTTTTTATTTTTGATATTATTTTTTTCATTTTACCTGCTGGGTAGTAAGCTTCGCTCTACTACCTTACTCTATCCAATTATATAAATTCTCTGACAGAATCATACTCTTTAGTCCCGAACCCTGATTCCAGGTAACGGTTGATGTAATTTTTACTTCATCGGCGCTAATTGTTGCCATTTGTATCATGCGTGTAAAACCAGGAAAATCAGAAGGCAAAGAAGGCGCAGAAGTAATAAATTTATTCCAACCTACTTGGGCGCCATCAGTATCATAAAGCACGTCCGTATCTCTCATATTTCTAACATATTCAATACCTTCTTGCGCTAAATATTCAGCTGTCATTTTCTGTTTTGCATAATTAACGTCAGAAATACCAGACGCTAAAATAGACATTAATCCCAAAATTGACATGGTAAAAATTGAAATAGAAACTAGAGTTTCCACTAGGGTAAATCCGATATTTCTTGATTTTTTAATTCGTAATTCGTAATTCATAATTATTTTATATATCTATTCGTCTTTGCGATACAGATGTTTGTAAAGAAAAAGGTGAAGTAACTCCGTTGGAAGTTATACTTCCAACTAATTTAATAGTAACAAAAGGCTGAAGCAGATTACCAGACATATTTAAAGTACCATCAGGATTATATGTCGGTGGTTCGGCACCCGTTATTGTAAAACTAGCGGAAGTAATGTCTATTTCTTTCGGAGTTAATTGTACCCAAGTTGACCCATTATCTGTAGATTTTATTATATAGGTAGAGCCGCTCATTGTTACTACTTCATAACCCCATTGGCTGCTGCCGCTGGAAGTTTTAAATGCAATTCCCCAACAATTTGAGCCGCTTTTGGCAACGCTAGAACCCATATCAACGCCTACGGAGTCGCTACCACTAATACAGTGGTAATTGTATCCCGTTCTCAAATTTCTAGACATATCTTCCATAACAAAACTTAAATTATCCATAAGGGAACGCATATTTTGTGATTTTTTATGAAGCAAATTGGTATTTAATAGAGACCCCAAGGCTATGGTAACAATAATTATAAAAAGAGAAACAGAAATCATTGTCTCTATAATGGTATACCCTCCGTTTTTTGATTTTTTAATTTGTAATTCGTAATTCATAATTTTTAATTTACCTGCACCCTTCCTGATGGATATATTTTTATATAAGCCATCGCTCCCTTAGGTGATTTAATTATTATTTGAATATGATCAGGATCAGGCGTTAATTTAACACTACTATTATAAAAATTCGCACTAGAGTCTGGTCGTTTAAAAACAATAGAAAGAAGGTTAACGGAGCTAGGTGAACTACAAGCATCATCGGTACATTTATCTATTTCATATATAAAATTATTTTTTGTGATACTTATAGTGTCTATCGCACTTTCATTATATTGAAAATCATTATTTAAATCAGCAAAATAAATAAATTGTTTTTGGGAAGCTGGAGTGGAAGTATCAAAATAGACCCCATAAGCTGGCTTCCATGTAGAAACATACCCAGAAAGTGGCAATACTCCATTTGTAGATGATTTCTGTGCTTCAACTATTTTCAAAGCAATATCACTGGCTAAATTTTTGATATCTACTCTATCTTGGAAATCTCCATAATTAAAAATTACAACAGAAGATAAAGTAGCAAAAATACTTAAAACTACTATTAGCTCCACATAAGAAAAACCTGCTTTACAATTACGGATTGCGAATTTTAAATTAAAAATTTTTTTAATCATAAAAATAAACTTCCAAAAAAACTCAAGCTAAAAATAAATGCTAAAAAGGCGCCTAAAACCAAATACGGAGCAAAAGGAAGCTCGCTTTTTATTCCATATTTTTTAGAAAAAATGACGAGCAAAATACCTACGATGGATCCAATCCAAAATGCAATTGCCACGCCAGAAAAAGCGAGCGAAAGGCCGAGCAACCACCCTAAGCCAATTGCGAGCTTTGCATCCCCTAACCCCATCCATCTTCCGGAAGACACTAGCCAAAAAAAAGCAAAAGGGGCGGCAATTATTGGGCCTGATAAAAATTCTAAAAGAGTAGGGATATGCAAAGAAAATCCTAAAAACCTACTAGAATTTAAGAAAAGTAATCCTGCAAAAGCTAAAATCCCAAAAACAAAAGAGAGAATGTCTGGAATTATTTTGTGTTTCAGATCATAAACAGCAATAACAATGAGAAGAGAAAATATGACCGCATAATAAGCGTAATTAAAGAAAAAAAGAGGAGTAAGGAAACTAAACTGCCCGCCAGAGGCGGGTCCGCCTTCGGCGGAAAATTTCAAAAATAAAAAAGCAAAAACCAAACC
This sequence comes from Candidatus Paceibacterota bacterium, assembly GCA_028718635.1. Lineage (NCBI taxonomy): Bacteria > Bacillati > Minisyncoccota > Minisyncoccota bacterium. Next base: position 307,284 of record JAQULK010000001.1, on the reverse strand, counting down.
GGTGATAAGCTCTACCAATGGATACTGAATTGAGATTTTAGTTTTACAATTTTTGCATCTTCCACCAAGACCCAAAAAACTAAAGACAGGAATAAGCTCATACCAAGAGAGCTTATTCCGGCAAGACATACAACCGCTTCTTCCGCCAAAAGATTTTTGAGTATTAAGACGAAGAATAACCACATTTAAAAAGCTTCCAATGATCAGGCCGAGGATGAAGAAAATAATTGTAAGAATTTGGGTCATGTTTGATTAAAAACACTAATTACATAAAACATCTGTACCACCTGAAAGACTAGTAGTTGTTCGTATAGATTTTCCTGTCCAATCCACACACCACACATACCCAGATGTCTCTTTAAGCGGAACTTGCGCTGCCCAACCGTTCGCATTAAAATTACATGCTACTTTTGAAATATCAACAGTAGCTGGATTTATATTAGAAACACCATAACTATATCCATTAGCTTTTGCCGCAGCTAAAATTTGTGCACCGACACCCAAAGCACCACCCACTAAACCATTTGTGCAAACACTAGTATAACTATTTGGAGAAGCAGTATTTGTGCCATAAAAAATTTCCCCCTGCGCAATAGCATTTCGTAAATTTGCTTTTACTCCTGCATCCCCACCCTTATCCCTTGAACTTTTCAACGCTGCCACAACAACCATAGTTAAAAGACCAATAATAGCAACGACAACTAAAAGTTCAAGTAATGTAAAACCTTTCTTCAAATTTGTTTTCATAAAAGATTAATAAAATTTATAAAAAACCTATCAATATTATACCATATATATAAAAAGAAAAAGCCATTTTTCAATGACTTTTTCTGATTTTCATAAGAACTGTTTTTTTGTTATACCTTACCTACCCTAATTACATGTAGTATCTGCAGAATCGGTAAGTGCTGTTGTCGTTTCCTTTGCAGCACCAGACGAATCTACACAAAAATATGTTGTAGTAGTAGGAGCTTTTAATTTAACCTCGGCTGCCCATGCAGAAGAGGAATCATTACAATTTGCATTTCCGATTGCGCCATTAACAACAACGGTGCCAGTACCCGCTGCAGTTGAGGCTGCTTGCACCCCAGCATTGATTGTATTTACTCCACCCACTATTGGACCTAAAGCACAAACATTAGTATATGTATTAGTTGCTGCGGTATTTGAATCATAAAATATTGCTGCTTGAGCACGAGTATTGGTCAAGTTTGCCTTGATAGCAGCATCTGTACCTTTTGTCCTAGCAGTGTTAAGGGAAGCTAACACAACCGATGCCAAGATACCAATGATAGCAACGACAACTAAAAGTTCAATCAACGTAAAACCTTTTTTAAATTTCTTCATAAATTAAATTCTAATTATTAATAATAACTTATAATTTTATTCGCCTCCGGCGAAAATATTTCGACTTGTTTCTAATACATTTATTATATCATAGAGACAAAAATTTTTAGGCAAGAGAGTTATCCACAGGGAACCACCTCGCCCTTTGGGCACTCCTCCTTCATAAGGAGGAGAAGGAATTCTCCCCTCCTTGTTGAGGAGGGGTAAGGGGTGGTGACTTTAACTAATACTCCCCGCCATATTGTAAATAGGCATCAAGACAGAAACCAAAAGTATCCCTACCCCAAAACCTAAAACCACAATCATCGCAGGCTCTATTAAACCAACCAATGTATCTATCGCAGCGCCTACTTCACGCTCATAAAAGTTAGTTAGATTCTTTAAAATAGATCCCATAGAACCGGTCTCTTCTCCAACCTGAACCATTTGTACGAAAATTTTGGGAATTTGCTCTGGAAATTTCCCAAATGCTTCTGAGAGCACCAATCCTGATTTTAGACTATCTGCCACATCCCCTAATATATTTTTATACGCCAAAGACCCTACGACTTGCGCTGTAATATCTACCGATCGTATTATAGGAACACCAGACTCAATCATAGTACTCAAATTGTCGGTTATCCTCGAAAGATAAAGTTTTTTATATAAATCACCGATGCCGGGCAAAGAAAGCTTGAGATCATCAAGATAAATTTTGCCTTTTACCGTAGTTGATAAATACCAAATCCAAACCCCTATTAATATCAAAAATATCAAAATAAGAAAACCATAATGAACAAACAAATTTGAAACGACAATCACTATTTGAGTAAAAAAGGGAGCCGTTTGACCAGAATCTTGAATAATAACTGCTAATTTAGGAATAACAACTGTAAACATTAAGGTCATCACAACAAAGAAAGTGATGACAACAAAAATTGGATAAATAAGTGCATTTTTAGTTTTAGAAGTAAGAGAATATTGACGATCTAAATAATCTGCCAAATGTAAAAAGGTTTGATTGAGTTTTCCAGTTTCTTCACCTACTTTTACCATATTTATATAAAAATCAGAAAATACATCTGGATGATGAGATAGAGCGCCAGAAATAGAAACTCCTGCTTGAAGATCATCGACAATTTGAGTAAGTTTGTGTCCTAAAAGTTTATTTTCAGTATTGTTCGCAAGCATAGTGAAAGCTTTTAAGGCAGAAACTTGCGCTTCAAACAACGTGGCTATTTGGCGAGAAAGAATAACAACATCTTTCATCCTTATTTTTTCAAAAAAAGAAAACTGAAAAAAAGATTTTTTTTCAGTTTCTTCATTGATAGAAATAACAACGAGACCTCTATGTTGAAGCCCACTAATCGCCATATCACGATTGGGCGCGTCAATTTCTCCCTCTTTATTCTGACCTTTTTCATTAATAGCTTTATATTTAAATAGCATAGTTTTGTTTACCTTATTCCGGACGTTGGACGTCCGTTTTTCGGACGTCCAACGTCCGGAATCTTAAATTAATCGTTCTAGACCTTTTGGATTAAAAGAGTTCTGATAAGCGTTCTCTATAGAAATTTCCCCAGCGCGTAAAAGCTCAAGCAGGGAGTGGTTCAAGTCCACCATTCCGGATTCCATCCCCGTTTCTATAACCACATCTATTTCGTGCGTGCGTTTTTCACGAATTAAATTAGAAACCGCGTTGTTGTTTAAAAGAAGTTCATAAGCCGGAACAAGCCCGCCCGCAATTCTGGGAATAAGTCTCTGAGAAAAAATACCGAGCAAGGAGGAAGAAAGCTGAGCGCGAATTTGATCTTGTTGGCTTCCTGGAAAAGAATCAATAATTCTATCTATAGTTTGAGAAGCATTGTTGGTATGAAGAGTAGAAAGCACAAGGTGCCCGGTTTCAGCTGCCGTTACAGCAGTGGAAATTGTCTCTGGGGTGCGCATTTCGCCAACCATGATCACATTTACATCTTCGCGAAAAACTTCTTTTAGCGCGACATGAAAATCTTTGGTATCAATACCAACTTCCCGCTGATTGATTATGGATTTATTGGGCACATATATGTGTTCAATCGGATCTTCGATGGTTACTATATGGCGCGCTTGCTCATTATTTATCACATTTATCATCGCAGATAATGTAGTTGATTTACCTTGCCCAACTGGACCGACGACTAAAAAGAATCCTTGTTTTTTACGAGCCAAGTCAGCTAAAATCGGAGGCAAACGCAATTGCTCTATGGTTTGGACTTTAGGCACCAATCGAAAAACTATATTGATTAAACCTTTTTGAAAAAAAGCATTCCCGCGCAATCTGGCTTCTCCGCGAAAATCATAAGAAAAATCAGCTTCAAAATTTTCTTTGAAATTATCAATTTGCGGTTTTTCTAGAATTTCTCCCAAAATTCCCAAAACGTCTTCTTTTGTTAAAATTGAATGTTTCGTTAGAAAAATAAGTTCTCCGGACACACGAATCGCCGGCACACGTCCAACACCCAAATGCAAGTCTGAACCACCTTCGTGAATAACATTCAAAATAAGATCTTCAAGTTCTTTTTTATAATCCATCCCGTTAGAAATTTATATTAATTAATAATACTTAACTTATTATAACCCGTTTTCAATATTTTTTTATTTCTAACGGGATCCATGATTTTTTTGTTCTAAAATTTTTTCAACTTGTTCAATAACTTCTCCTGGAGTGAAATTTGCTTTCACAATATAACCCACTACCCCCAATTTGTTGCCTTCATCTATATCTTTTTGTTCACTTTTATTGGATAAAATTATTTTTACAGAATTTGGACACAACTTCTCCGCATTTATTTGAGTTAAGGTTTCAAAACCGTCCATTTCCGGCATAATTATATCAATCAAAAGAATATCGGGAGATAGTCCCCCTTTGAGTTTTTCTAATGCATGAACACCATTGCTTGCAGTGTAAACTTCAAAATTATTTTGGCTGAATTTAAGCGCATACATATCTAAAAGGAAACTATCGTCATCGACTATTAAAATTTTCTTTTTTTCACTTTCCATAGGAATGATTCATTATACTATAAAATACTTTGCAACACTATTCGCTCTCGTTGCTAAAATTATACACTTCTGCAAATGGAATTAATCCTTGCAAAGATTTTAATATCGCATCTTCTTTCATCATCAACATTCCTTTACTTCGAGCTAATTTATAAATTGCCACATCCGTCGGATTTTTCAAGATTACCGCCTGCATCTCCTTATCAATTTTGAACATTTCGAAAATAGCAATTCGTCCTCGTGTTCCAGAAGGACAATCGGTGGACGGCACGACTTCATACATTTTATCCCCTATTTTCGGCTTAAATTCGTCAGGCAAATCTTTAAACTGTTCTTCTATTTGTTTTTTTACACTTTCTTCTAATGGTATTTCTTTGCGTGAAGCCGGATAGGTCATCCTAGCCAGACGTTGAGCAATAGAAACAATCAAGGTCGGCGCAATAAGGTATGGATCGATACCCATATCAACAAGACGAGGGATCGCGCCGATTGCATTATTAGTGTGCAGAGTAGAAAGCACAAGGTGTCCGGTTAAAGCCGCCTGAATCGCAAGCTGGGCTGTTTCTTTGTCTCGTATTTCTCCAACCATTATTATATCGGGATCTTGGCGAAGAATGGAACGAAGCCCTGAGGCAAATGTATAACCAATTTCTGGCATCACTTGGGACTGATTTATATCTAGCATATGATATTCCACGGGGTCTTCCAAGGATACAATATTGCTCTCCTCTTTATTAAGTTCATTCATCATTGAATATAGGGTGGTAGATTTACCAGATCCGGTAGGACCAGTGATCAAGATGAGTCCATAAGGCTTCTTGATTGCTTCCCTAATTATATTCAAGTTTACTTCTGACAGTCCAAGTTGATCAAGAGGTTTGACTCCTTTCTCGGAATCCAAGATACGCATAACTACTTTCTCCCCATTATATGCGGGCATAGTAGAAACACGAAAATCAATTTTGCGTTCATCGATATTCGCACTAAAAGATCCGTCTTGAGGCTTGCGCTTCTCGTCCAGTCTTAATTTAGAAAGAATTTTTATACGCGCTACGATCCCGCCATAAACAGTGGGCGGTAATACTATCGAGGTATGCAGGATACCATCCACTCGAAAACGCACTTTAACTTTTTCGCCGGTATGTTCAATATGAATATCAGACGCATTTCTTTCTATGGCATTACGTAAAATAACTGCAACAATTTTTATTACTGGCGCATCTTCTACCATCTTTACCTCTTCTCCTTCTTTTATGTTTTTTATTTCTTTGCTTAAATTTTCCTCACTGACACTTTTGATATTTATTGTTTCTTCATTGCCTAACTCTTTTAGAGCTTCTTCAACTTGGCTTCCCAATCCTTTGAAGGATTGCATTACACTTTCATAGTTGCTTTTAGAAATCAAAAATATCTTAAAAGGAATACCTAATTTCGTTGAAATAAATTGTAAGGCATCTATCGCTTGGATGTTTTCCGGATCAAGCACCCCCACTTCTAGTACTCCATCTTTTAATGCCAAAGGCACAAAATGATAATGAGCGGCTGAATCTTCTGAAATATATTTCAATACATCAAAAGATATTTCTTTAGAGTTTACGTTTCTTACTGGAATTCCCAAATATTCTCCTTTTGCTTCAAGAATTTTATCCTCTCCTATGCCTAATTCAACGAGGGTTTCCTCAATATCTCCATTATGATCTTTTCTTGCACGAATATTGATTTCACCAATTTGGCTTTCATTTATTAAACCTTTTTTTGCTAATTCTTCTAAAAAACTCATCCCGTTAGAAGCAGGTCGCGGTCAGTATGCCGTGACTATGCTTTATTATTTTATTAAATTTTATATTTTTTATAAACATATTTTTTTATATTACTGCGACCGCGGCTTCTAACGGGATTATATTTTAGAATTAGACGATGCTGGAGCAGTTGGAGCGGAAGTTGAATTATTTACAGTTGTAGATGCTGGTGCAGGTGCGGCATCATTACCAAATGGAGCAAATGGATTTGGCCTACCTTCGGTACCATCTGGGATAAGTATAATACTAGAATCATGCAAGCTATTGAAGGCTGGATCAGAAAAAATAGCATCATTTAACTTTATATTTTTGATATTAGAAAATATTACAAGAAAATCTTTTGCGACTTCAGAGTTGGTATTTGAAGTACTTGGATTTGGGATAGAGCCATCCATGTTTGGCAAAGTGGCGTTTGCCCCGGAAGACACTAGACTGGCTTGTTCTCCTTCTGGTTTTGCAAAAAAAAGATAAATTAAAAAGAATATTAATGCTATTGCTACGAATATTATAATGTTTTTAATTTTTGGCATTTTTTTCTTGTTTAATTATCTTAAAAATTAATTTTTTAAATAATAAGTTTTAATTTTAAAGTCATATTTATAAATATCGGAAGAATTTATTTTTGGATTACTGCCGACACTCGAAGTATTGGATGAAAAAGTAATGGAGGATATATCCACAATTCTAAGATTGCTTTCCAAGTCTTTGGTAAAAGAAATAAAATTATCATAAGTCCCCGATATGGAAAATTCTAAATCAAAAACCCCATAATTTGGAGAAGGCTTAGAGGCTGACCCTCCTTTGATAACTGCTCCCGCTGCTGCGGTATTATCTGTGTTTATCATGCTGTATTTTACATCTTTCAAAACCATCCCATACGGTAATGCTATTTGCCCTATTTCCAAGATCAAACGAATATTGTCAACATTATCAGGCAAAAGCTTTTTTATTTTCATTAAATTGTCGGGGTCAATTTGATTATACTTGGATGTCAATTTATCACGTTCATTTTCAAACATTTTAGAATTATCCAGCGCCCCATTGTATGATGCAACGTCTGAATTTAGTGCGGAAATATTATTATAAATAGGATTGGTAAATATAAAAAAGAATGCTCCGGTAATTCCTATTAAAATAATTGGTATTGTAAATCTCATCATAAAAATTTAACTTTTAACCATAAGGGTTTGTTTATAATTAACAAAACTTGGATCGACTGAAAATTGTAGATCAAAAAGAACATTACCGCTATTATCAAGCGTTAAATTTGAAAAAATAGGATCAATCAAATTTTTATTTTTTGCAAACAAATCATATTGAAGGGCGATTGAACGATAACCGATAGCAACTCCGGACATTTTTACATTTATGGTATTTTTGTCACCGCTTTCCATGTTATAACTAAAGTTGGTATAGCGGACACTTTTCATGGTGAGCTGTTCTAGGGCATTAAAAATAGGAACGACGGTGATGTGTTTGGCTAGAATTTCGCTGGAATAAATCAAACGTTTATCAAAAGTTTGAAGCTCGGTTATTTTTGCAGGCTCAAAACGATTTTTGGCTAAGTTCAGAGTATTTTCCATATTGGCAATTTTCTTTACTAAAATTCCTTTATAAAAATAAAGTCCTCCTGTTACGATAAGAACGGCAAAAAAAATAAATAGAGAGATAATAAAAAAAACACCAATAGAACGTCCACCATAAGCAGTATTTTCTTTTATTATCGGTTTTTTGGGGATAAATGAGGTTTGAAAATTTTGTTCCATATTTTTACACTTACCTTCTTTATTATACAGCAAAAGAGGATTTCAAAGAAGTAAATTGTGTATAACTTTACCCGCACACTTGTGCACAAGTGTGCGGGTTTATTTTAATTTTCGCAAGGCTAAGCCCAAAGCAACTGCAAATTCTGGACCAATAGTCGAAAAAACTTTTTCTAAAAATGCAGGCGCGCCCACTTTCGAAAAAGGACGCCCGATTTCTATTTCTGCGCGAAAATTATTTACGGCGACTTCAGACAGCCCTTTCATCAAGGCGCCTCCGCCTGTAAATATTACCTTGCTGATAGTTCTATTATTTTTCTTTTCATATCCAAGCAGCACATTATTGGTTTCAGAAAAAATATAATCAATGTGCACCTTGATAATATCGACTAAGGTTTTTTCTGCGGGATTTCCAAAAAAACCGAATTCTTTTTTCATTTTTTCCGCTTCAGAAAAAGAAATGGAAAGGGATTTGGAGATGGAATTGGTTATGTCCGCCCCTCCCCTGTCTATGGTGTGATAGTTTGTAACCATGCCGAATTCGACAATGGAAAGCTTGGTGCGGGACGCGCCAAAATCAACCAGTAAAACCGGCGAAAGCTCATGTTCAAAATTTGCTCGAATGGAAGAAAAAATCTCAATTTCAAAAAAAGAAGCTGAGAGGTTGCATGCGGAAACGATTGAACGGTATTTGGCCACGGCGTCGTTTTGAGTCGTGACAACCAAGACATTTGTTTTTTCTTTCTTTTTTTCCGCATCCTCGGCGTTCATTTCTTCAAAAGAAGCTTCTTTTTTAGGAATGATAAAATAATCGACTGAAACTTCGGTGATGGGAACTGGAATATATTTACGGGCTTCTATGGGAACAATGGCAGCTATTTCTTTCTCGTCTATTTTGGCTGGAAGCTCAATGGTGAAAATCAAATTCGATTGGATAGGAAGAGAGAGAGCGGCAGAAGTGCTTGTGATGTCGGATTGCTTCAAAACTTCTTTCAAAGCTAAAACAATTTTTTCTACTGGGAGATTGGTAACTCCGCCGGCATCAATGTCAGCATAAGGGCCAAGGGCTATCGATCCGTAAGTCTCCAGCACGGCTTTGCCTTCTTTCAACTTAATTTCAACTACTTTAATCGCGGAAGAACCAATATCAATTCCTACAGCAGAATTTTCTCCGCCGCTTCCAAGCTTGCCTAAGCCAGAAAAAAAGTTTTTTAATGGTTTTAATGGATTATCCATCCCGTTAGAAGCAGATCGCGATCAATTCGCATATCTGATATTTTAAGTTATTAATTTCTATTTTCCTTGATTTCATATTTTGTTTATATTTTAAATTGCGATCGCGGCTTCTAACGGGATCCATTTTTAATATATGTTAAAATATCCCTTAAGTATAACATATGAGTTTTTTAGACACCATCTTAAATGTAGTTTTCCCCACGAAATGCATCTTGTGCGAAGAAGATGGGGCAGACCTATGTCTAACCTGTTTGAGAGATGCGCCCTCGGCTGAACGCGAAAGCGCCAAGTGGATCTTCCCTCTTTATGACTATCGCCACCTGCCTATTAAAAAATCGCTGTGGCTTTTAAAATATAAAGGTAAAAAAAGACTAGCCAGTATTTTTGCAGAAATTATTTACGAAAAAATTTTAGAGGAACTTTCAGAATTATCTGTGATGGAAAATTTTAGCAATATTATTTTAATTCCTGTTCCCCTCTCACCTAAGAGATACTGGGAACGAGGATACAATCAAGCGGAATTAATTTGCAGGGAAATAGTTCGCATATCAAAAACAAGACACCTCACCCCTCCTGCTTCGCATTCCTCCCCTCTCCAACAAAGTTGGAGAGGGGCTGGGGGTGAGGGAAATATAAATTTGCAATTAGAAAATAATATTTTAATAAAAATAAAAGAAACTGAACACCAAGCGCGCATCAAAGATCGACGGATTAGATTAAAAAATTTGATTGGTTCGTTTGCAATTAAAAGTGCGGAAAAAAATACAAGCTTAATAAAAAATAGAAATATAATTTTAATAGACGACATCACCACCACCGGCGCCACCTTAAGTGAAGCACGAAAGGTTCTAAAGCAAGCCGGCGCCAGAAAAATCATCGCTTTCACCGTGGCGCATTAGAAATTTTCTAAAAAAGTATATAATTTGTGCATATGTCTAAGATTATAGGATTTACTTGTGGCGCTATGGATTTATTACATGCGGGACATGTGCTTATGTTAAAAGAATGTAAAGAACAATGCGACTATTTGATAGTTGGACTAGAAATTGACCCATCAATTGATCGCCCTTACAAAAAAAAGCCCATAGAAATACTGGAGGAAAGAATGATTCGTTTACAAGGATGTAAATATGTTGATGAAATCGTAGTATATAATACAGAAATTGGCCTTTACAATCTTTTAAAAAAAATAAATCCGGATATTCGTTTCATGGGAGCAGATTGGAAATATAAACCTAATTATTCCAGAGATTTGTTACCAAACATGAAAGTTATTTACAATAGCCGTGATCACAATTTTTCGAGCAGTGATTTACGTAGAAGAATCCTGCTCTCAAATCAATAAATTATGCCAAGCACAAGTATTATCAGTCTAATACTCTCTCTGAAATATCTTATACTTTTTCCGATAGTAGTACTTGAAGGTCCCCTAGTAATGATGGTATCTGGATTTTTAGTTAAACTTGGATATTTAAATTTTTTATACACCTATTTAGTACTTGTTATGGGAGATTTATTTGGAGATATTTTATGGTATGAATTAGGAAATGTATTTGGAATGCGTTTTGTAAATAAATTCGGGAAATTTTTCAACGTCGCAGAACAAAATATATTAAAAGTAAAAAAAATATTCCATAAACACAGCGCAAAAATTCTTTTTATCTCAAAAATAACCATGGGTTTTGGTTTTTCGCTAGTCACATTAATCACTGCGGGATTGGTAAAAATTCCCATAAAAAAATTTATTTTTTGGAATGCTCTGGGAGAATTAGTATGGGTTGCCGTTTTGATGTCAATTGGATTTTATTTGGGAAATTTTTACTTAAAAGTGGATAGCTTTTTGGGTAAATTAGGAATTTTGTCTTTGATAGTTATAATATTTGTGGTATTAGTAAGTATTACTAGATATGTTCGTAATAAAATGCCTATAGACGAATCTTTATGATTTCAATCATTATTCCAACTCTAAATGAAGAAAAAATTATTGAAAAAACTCTTCTAACTTTAAAAGAACTTAGAGATTTTGATTATGAAATAATAATTTCTGATGGAAGAAGCAAAGACAAAACAATTGAAATTGCTAAAAAACACGGAGCAAAGGTAATAGTTTATGAGGGTATGACCAGACAGACTATTAGCCACGGCAGAAATTTAGGAGCGTCTATTGCATCAAAGGAGCTTCTGGTTTTTCTAGACGCAGATGTTGAAATTCCTAATATAAATAATTTTTTTAAAAAAACCGTTAAACTTTTCGAAGAACAAAAAGAATTAACCGGACTAACAACTCGTATTAAAATTCATAAGGATGTAGAAACATTGGCTGATAAAATAATTTTAGGGGCATTTGATTATATTAATTTCTTTTTAAATAATGTTGTTGGTTTTGGTGGAGCAAGCGGTGAATTTCAAATGATCAGAGCTTCGGCTTTTAAAGAACTCAGGGGATATAATGAAAAAATAGCCGTGGCAGAAGATATTGATATGTTTCAACGTTTGGCAAAAAAGGGTAAAACAAGGATAGAAATGTCACTCAAAATTATGCATCCAGGTAGAAGGGCGCATAAAATAGGCTGGCCTAAATTACTTTTTAATTGGACTATAAATGGACTAACAGTCATGACAAAAAAACATTCTTATCATGAAGTTTGGGAAGAAATTCGTTAAATTTTAAAAATATGAAAATTAGTCTTATCATCTGTGCATATAATGAAGAAAATTATATTAAAACATGTCTGGAAAAGGCTATGGAAAATTCTTCTAGAAAATTACATGAAATAATAGTTGTCGACAATAACAGCACTGATCGAACCAAGGAGATAGCAGAGAAAATTCCGGGAGTAAAAGTCGTACAGGAAATACAAAAAGGAGCGAATTTTGCCAGACAAAAGGGTTTTGAAGTTTCCAGTGGAGATATTTTAGCGTTCATAGATGCTGATAATCATATACCAAAAAATTGGATTAATATCTTAATAAAAGAATTCGAAAATAATTCAGAACTTGTGTGCTTGAGCGGACCGTATATATACTATGATTTTTCAAAATCTAAACAATTTTTGTCCTTATTGTTTTGGTACTTTGCCTATCCTGTTTATCTTTTCGTAGGATATATGGCTATGAATGGGAATTTAGTAATTAAAAAAGAAACACTTAAAAAAATAGGCGGATTTGATACAACCATATTCTACGGAGACGACACTAATATAGCCCGTCGCGCTAGTAAACATGGAAAGGTAAAATTTAAGTTAGGTTTTGTTGTATATTCCTCTGCAAGAAGGATGCACGGTCAGGGTATGGCAAAGACAACTTTTATTTATATTCTAAATTTCTTTTCTCAAGTGTTTACAAAAAAGTCTGTTACAAAGTCGTATAAAGACATAAGGTAATAACAATGAAAGAATCATATTTAAAAGAAAAAGGTTTATATTATAGAATAAACACTTTTGAACAAAATCGACCAACTTTAGTATTTATTCATGGGCTTTCAGGTTCATCCTCTGTCTGGATTCCATATGAGAAAATATTTGAAAGTAAATACAATATTTTAACTTACGATATCCGCGGACATGGGAAGTCAAAAAAATATCCTAGTTTTTCCGATTATGAAATAAAAAGATTTGCGGAAGATTTACATAATTTAATCATGCATTTAAATATTTCAAAATTAATCTTAGTTAGTCATTCGTTTGGCACGCTTATAGCTCTTGAATACACTAGGCTTTATGGAGAAAAGGTATTGGCAGGTGTTTTATTATCGCCAATTTTTAATCCAAACAAAAAATACGCGAAGAAAATTTTACGACAATTTTTAAAACTCACTTCTATTTTAAATTTATTCCCATTTAATCATAGAAAAGGTAGCCATATAGACTACACTAAACATCAAAATACTACCGATTGGGATATTAAAAGAATTTTGGCAGATATTCCAAACACAACCTTACGAGTTTATTTACATTGTTTAAAACAATGCATGCTTCCTAAACAGGAATACGCCCTGGAGCAAATAAAGATACCGATCCTTTTTATGCACGGAAAAAGAGACACTTTAGCGGTATCGGATAACTCAATTATTTTGTCCAGAAAAATAAAAGATTCAGAAATTATACTTCTGCCAGATACTGACCATTTTTTTATGATTAAAGACGTTAAAAAGACATCTGAAACTATAGAGTCTTTTATAGAAAAAAACAAAGGGGTATTTTCTTAAAAAGTACTTTTTGCTATACCCGTACACTTATTTTAAATTTTGAATTAAAATAAGTGTTGGGGTATACTAAATGCATGTGGCAGACGTATAAAACTTATTTTTCTGACAAAAAATTCATAATCTCTTTCCTGAGCGGTATGGTGCTACTGGCAGCCAGTCTCGTAACGCAATTTTACATAAGTATTTACGTCAACCGTTCTGCGAGCTCTTCTGTCACGGATATTATCCTCAGCAATACTCGAGTGTATGACGTGTCGGTTATTTTCGTCTGGGGAGCTATCTTATTAGTGGCGATAGGCGCTTTCATAGCGTTGAACAAACCTAATCGCGCGCCTTTTCTGATGAAGAGCATCGCTGTTTTTACTTTTATCAGATCAGTTTTTATCAGCCTCACGCACATCAGCCCGTTCCCTACGCGAGTGGTGATAGACTCGCCTTTTTTTAATAGAGAAGTTTTTAATGGCATCTTTACCGGCAACGACCTTTTCTTTTCTGGACATACGGGGATTCCATTTCTTCTAGCTTTAATATTCTGGGAAGATGAGATGTTACGTTTTATTTTCTTGGCTTTCTCTGTTATGTTCGCCATTGTCGTTCTGCTCGGACATCTGCATTATTCTATAGACGTATTGTCGGCATATTTCATTACTTTCTCTATTTTCCATATATGCAAGTTTTTGTTCAAAAAAGATTGGAAATTATTTCTAAAAAAAGAAGATGAAACACTGTAAAGACTGCGAACCAGCGCAAGAAAATCATTTCGTAGCGTATACCTCAGTGATTTTAGGCTGGATAGATGAGCCGTTTTTTAATTTGATGGAATATCTTTTTAAGAATACAGCGGAAACAATTTCTGATAAAATTACCCTTCCTTTTTTCAATTTAATGGTTTTTTTAAAACTTGGACACTTTTCTAATGAACCTGACGACAAAGACACCTGGCGGACGAAATGTTTTTGGGAAGAAGCGGAAAAACGCGGGATAAAAATGCGAGAATTTCATTTAGGTCCAGTTCAAGACGGCTTTGTGGCAGAGTATCAAAAAGACAATCAGAAAAAAATAATAATTTTCGACGGCTTGCCAAGACCAGGTTTCAAAGAATCCCCTGCTTTAAAATGGATGGACAATAAAGGTATTATGAAAACAAAATTCTTAAAAGAAGGTTTGCCAGTAGCGCGTGGAGGAGTTGCTTTTACGAAAAAAACTGCGCTTAAGATTTTTAATGATATAACCAAGCCCAAAAAAAGACCTGTGATTACCAAGCCTAACCTCGGTTCCCGCAGTCGGCACACTATGATCCACATAAACACGCCGGAAGATTTAATGATCGGTTTTAGAAAAGCCAAGAAACTCTCCCCGCTTGTCGTGGTAGAAGAAGAATTGCGGGGATATCTTTTCCGAGGAACTTTAATCGGAGGAAAATTAGCCGGAGTGATCAAACGCGACCAGCCTGAAGTAATCGGCAATGGGATAAATACCGTAAAAGAATTGTTGGAGGAAGAAAACAGAAGACCAGAACGTAATGGCCCGATTTTCCATAAAATAATTATTGATAAAGAGGCGGAGGAAGAACTCAAAAGACAAAAGGTGAAACTCGAGGATGTGATAGAGAAAAATAAAGTGGTAACGTTTTCCCAAAAAACAAGCCGGGGATGCGGAGGCACTACGACCGAAGTCACAGATATCACTCACCCAGAAAACGTAGAAATGCTTGAACACGCGGCTAAATTTCTTAATGACCCGCTTGTCGGTATTGATTTTATAATTGAAGACATTACAAAATCATGGAAAGAACCTGCCTACCGGACAGGCAGGGAACAACACTGTGGAATCATCGAATGCAACAGCTTGCCATTTATCGACCTGCATCATTATCCTCTTTTTGGAAAACCAAACAACGTCGCCGGCAAACTTTGGGATTTAATATTGCCAGAGTCTAAAATGTAATTTCTGACTTTGGATCAAAAGCATTCGGATCCATTTTAAGACATGAGATATATTTTTCTTGTGTCACAAAATCTCCGAGAAATTTTAAAAAATCTTCTTTTTTATCTACCTCCCCTTTTTCTTCCATATGCTCAAGCGGATGCGCTTCAGGAGTAAATTCAAAATGCCCGCATATCTCTCCATCTCTGTAAACACGCAGATGATATTGATCTTGAAAATCGGTTAATTTTCGCCAACTCAAAACTTGATCTTCATCTATCCAAGCAATGAAATGATTACCAAAACCCCACTCGTCATGAAGATGTTTTTTTAAATCCTCTAAAGTTTTCCCAGAAGCCAGCCATCCGATATGATATCTCTGCCTGCCTTTTTTATGCCAAATAATTCCAGTTTTTAAAAGAAATTTACGAATTGGCAGAAAAAAACCATAAAAAAAGTCCCAAATTTTTTGTTTTATTTTATCAAAAAAGGTCATAATTTTAACATTAACGCTTAACTATCATACTATACAATGTATGTCCCAGATTGCAACACCCGAGGGACCATCTTTGTTAATGATAAATTAAGAAATGAAGTTGAAAATATACTGCAATAATGGTCGAACCTTATAAATAAGGAAATATTATAAATTTAATAAAAATAATTTTATGGAAAAATTTAATTGGTTTAAGGTAGCAGGTTACGGAGCTTTGATCTGGGTAATAATGTTTGCTTTTGTTTGGCTCTTAATAAGTCTTTCTTTGTTTGACTCTGTAATTTCTAAAATAATTATTGTGCTTGCTGCCGGAGTTCTGTCCTATTTGTTTACACCGGATGCAAAATCGCTGAAACCTTCTACCGCTTTTGGTTATGGTGTTTCTTGGGTTATCGTAGGAGTGGTGCTTGACTTGTTAATTAGTATGCGATTTATGGCTGATTTGTTCGGTAGGTGGGAATATTGGTTGGCTTATGCTTTGATACTCCTTGCTCCAGTAATTCACACCATGATAGGTGAAACCAGCGCAAGTGTTTCAACAACACATTAACCATAAATAATAATTAATGAAAAAACATAAACTAATAGATAAAAAGAAATTTCTGCGCGAATCAAACCACCTCACTCGGCCTCCTCGGCTCGAAGGCGTGGTGAAAAACGCAAAAATGAATCCTATTAAAAAACTTAATAAATATAAAATATAAAATTATGGCTACAAAAAAACAGCAAGTAGCGGCAAAAAAGAATATAAAAAAGGCGCAAGCAAAATGGAAAAGTATGACTCACAGGCAACATGCTCTGGCTCAGCCGGAAGGTATGGCCAGACAAAAGCCCGGGACTACCGGCAAAGGAAAATTCTTCAGAATTGAAGTGCGTCCTAAAAGCGAATTTAAAACTTTTCGCATTCAAGATGTAGGCAGAAAAGGCGGACTTGAAAGATTGGCGGGGAGACGTTCAAGTGGTTCATGGGATACCGTCGCATGGTTAGTCTCCAAAGAAGATGCGAAGATAAGAGATCGAGAACTGATAATTAAAGAAGCTAAGGCAAAATCGGTTCTCAAAAACTTAAGAGGACCAATCCTTCGAGTTAAAGGCGATATTTTTAAAGCTTATCCCCGAGCGAATGTCCCTGAAAGTTCAAAACCTACTCTGAAGCAGAAAATAGCCCAAAGAACTAATATCAAAAAAGCCCAGCTGGCTAGGTGGAAATAAAAATGTTTAAAAAATAGAAGAAAAAAAATTCTATCTATGTTAAAATTTAATAATGAATACATATAATTGGTATTCGCAACTTATCAAGCCCTCATGGTCCCCGCCTGCATGGCTCTTCGGGCCAGTTTGGAGTTTTCTTTATGTCTTAATTATTTTTTCTTTCGGCAAAGTATTTCTGATGACTTGGCAGAAACAGATTCCATTTACCGTAGCTTTGCCATTTATTTTAAATATAATTTTCAATCTTGCATTTACTCCACTGCAATTCGGATTACAAAATAATTTACTTGCTGCTTTTGATATTCTTTTTGTTTTAGGAACTTTAATCTGGGCAATAATTGCCATATATCCGCACGCTCCCTATTTATCATACATTCAAATCCCCTATCTACTTTGGGTTACTTTTGCGACTGTCTTGCAGTTAACGATCACTTATTTAAATTGGAGATAGAGCCTAATTGAATCGTTTGTGCATTAATACTTCCATCTGTGTTAGCTGAACCATTAACTACTACATTTTCATTTACTACAAGGTCTGCAATAGAACCAGTTATATTTTTTGTAATTGCCGTTTTACCAGTAAAGAAAACTATTCTAGATCCTCCATTAGGAAGTTTAACCGTAATACTTGTACCATCTTTAGAAATTATTTCTCCCATAGTTACCCCACCAAGTCCTTGCCCGCCTCGCATTCCCATACCAAAACCACTCTGACTACCACGCATCTGACTAGTAAAATTTGCCTCGGGAGCTCTACTAGAGCTAGCATATTTTGTTCCTGCATAAAATGATCCTCCTCCAACGATAATTACCCCTACGATAACCGATACAATTATTTTTTTCTTCATAATTTTTATATAAATTATTAACTATTAATTACTCGTACCTCAAAGCATCAATCGGATTGAGTCCTGCTGCTCGACGAGCAGGATAATATCCGAAGATAATTCCAATTAACGCTGAAACACCAAAAGCAATAAGAACTGAAACAAGCGAAACACTTGTCGCCACAAGACCAGTCAAATTTACAACAAACGAGATTAGCCATCCAAGCGCAATACCGATGATACCACCAACAAGGGTTAATGCGACTGCTTCAGCCAAAAACTGCGTTGAAATATCATTTTTACGTGCCCCAATTGCTTTTCTAAGACCAATTTCTTTCGTACGTTCAGTTACTGTGGTGAGCATCATATTCATAATACCAATGCCACCGACTAGAAGTGAAATACATCCTATTGCCGCCAATAAATACGTCAAGGTTGAGGTGATGCTCGATGCTGACGATAGGATATCGCTCTGATTGAGAACACTAAAATCGACTAAAGTCGCATCTCTGATTTTATGCCTATCTAATAGAAGTGCTGTAATATCCGATTGCACCTGTGTCATTGTGTCTGGCGAAGATGCTTGCACAGCAATTGTTGTTAAATACTGATCGCCTGAAAGATAACGTTGCGCGCTTTTGACCGGGATGTAAATCATGTCGTCTTGATTTTGGAAACCACTTCCTCCTTTCGCTACGGTAATACCTATCACCTTGAATTCTAAACTATTAACACGAATCGATTGTCCAACTACATTTGTTGCACCTTCTCCAAAAAGATCATCGCGAGTGGTTGGTCCCAACACGGCAACTCTTGATGCAGAATTATTCTGGGTGTCGGAAATAAATGATCCTTCTGCTATTTCTATATTACGAATTTGAGAGTATTTTGAAGTAACACCTGTTACACTGGTGTTGGTATTAGTACCCTTAGCGGTAATTTGATATCGTCCGGACACTTGAGAATCTACTGCTTCAACATCCATAATCTGTTCTGCAATTGCAGCTGCATCTTCATTTGTGAGAGTCTTTGCACCTCCGCGACCGCTCGAAACACCGAATCCTTGCCTTTGCTGTGCCCCAGGCATAATCTGAATGAGATTTGATCCGAGCGATTCTATGGAGGATGAAATGGTATTTGATGCGCCTGTGCCGATCGAAACCATCGCGATGACCGATGATATGCCAATCACAATGCCGAGCATTGTAAGTCCAGATCGAACCTTGTTCGCCGATAGTGCTGCGTATGTCTCGTGAATAATATCGTTAAGTTTCATAATGTTTTGCATGCTTACGCGCATGAGATTTAGAATCCGAAACAATGATGCCATCACGGAGAGTAATAATACGTTCCGCATATTCTGCAACATCATGCTCGTGCGTAATTAAAATAATAGTACGACCATGTTCCTTGTTTAACTTCTGAAATGTCCCCAAAACAATTTCTCCTGTTTTTGTGTCGAGGTTCCCGGTGGGTTCATCGGCAAGAATGAGAGAAGGATCATTCACAAGCGCTCTCGCAATTGCTACACGCTGAATCTGTCCACCCGAGAGTTGATTGCTTTTGTGAAAAAAATGGGACTCTGTCATGCTTGCTGCAACGAGTGCCTTCTTTGATCTTGTCTCTCTATCTTCTTCATTAACCCCTGCATATATAAGTGGCAACATCACATTCCGCATGACAGTTGTGCGCGGGAGTAAATTAAAGGTCTGAAAAACAAAGCCGATATGTAATCTACGGATATCGGCAAGCTCGTCGTCAGTGAACATGGATACATCTTTTTTATTCAGGAGGTATTTGCCTGTAGTGGGAATATCTAGGCAACCTAATATATGCATCAATGTCGATTTTCCCGAACCAGAAGGACCCATAATAGCGATAAATTCTCCGTCCTTAATCGTAAAAGAAACACCTTTGAGAGCCTGGAATGCCGTATCACCCGAGCCATATGTTTTTGTAATATCGTTGACTGTAATCATGTTATCTTGGGAAATTTCCTCCTCCTGTTCTGACACCACCTCCTCCTAGAAGACTCGGAGCAGAAGTAGAGATCGGTTGTGATGTTGTTACAGTTGTAATTTTACGAACCACATACTTATCACCCTCTGTGAGTCCTGAAACAATTTCCACTGATTCGTCACTTGAAAGACCTAACGTCACAGGCACCTGAATTGGAAGAGTAGGCAGAAGAACACCCGCAGTTTGACTTGTCTGTGTTAGTGGTAGGTCTTCATTAACAATTTCCACATAACTTGTATTGCCTTGGGTTTTCACAGCACTTGATGGAACAATTAGGACATTTTGCTTCATGTTGGTAATAATATTTGCGCTCACGGTCATACCTGGCCTCACCTTATCGTCACCCGTATCAAAACCAATTTTTACGATGTAGCTTACTACTCCCTGGCTGACTGTACCTATAAGATCAACCTCTATTACTTCTCCTGTGATAGTAAGATCTTCGATTGCGTCAAAGGAGAGTGTAGCTTTCTGTCCAACTTTTATTTTTGTCGCATCTACTTCGTTCAGTGAAATTTCTGCAATCTTCTGCTTTGTGACAAGAGTTCCAATTACTGTACTGGAACTTACAGAATCCGACTTTTTAATATTTAAAATCGCTATGGCTCCTTCAAAAGGCGCTCGAATATAATAATCTGCCAGTTTGTCTTTTGTATCCTGTAAAGTATTTTCTTTTTGTTTTACAGAAAGTTCTGAAGATTGTAAATCCAAGTTTGCATTAGGAAAAGCGTCATTGTAATTTCTAATGTTAGTTTTTATTGTGAGAAGGTTATCAAGGTGTCCATTGTTTGTACTAGTATAGGTAGAAAGTGTGTTTTGATAGGAGGTAAATTCTGAAGTCCTTCCTGTATCTTCTGATAAAAAATCTACGAAATTTCGGAGTTTCTTTATGGCATCAGCGATAAGCTTAGTCGTCTCATAGGTTTGATTAATAATTTTATCAATATCTTTAGCGGGAGAATTATGGTTGAGGGTTCTGTAATATATTCTATTTTTATCAAAGGCATTTTTTGCATCATAATATGCAGTTTCAGCAGTACTTCTATAATCTTGCGCAGTTTTTCCACTCACCCGTGCAGCATTTTCTGAAAGATTGTTTTGATTTAAAAGATTTTCAAGTCCAGTTACGGTTGACGGTAAGTCTAAAAAAGTATCAGAGACAGCATTAAAACCATCATCATATGCTTTCGTTAAATTTGCATTCATATTTTCATTTGAGTTTTGAAGTTTTAATTTTTCTAAAGATAATTTGGCACTTTCCAAATTAATTTCTGCATCACGAATAGATTTCTGCGCATCCTTTGCGTCAATCTGAGCAATTAAGGCTCCAGCTTTTACTTCTTGCCCACTCTGAACGCCAATATAAATAACATCACCAGATATCTTTGGTTTTATCTCAATTTGATTTGAGGCAGATACTTGGCCTGTTCCTGAAACAGAAGAGACTATCGTGCCTCTCTCAACACTCGCAAAAACATACCGAGTTTCCTGTGCAGAGTTGTTAAAAATCTTGAAAATTCCATAGACACTTGCACTTAGAATAATAACTAGAAGGATAGCTGTTTTCTTGTGAGCAAAAACCCAGCTTTTTAGTTTTAGTAAAAATGATTTCATAATTATTGGATAGGTTGATTAGTTGGCAATTTTTCTGGTGGAGGTGGTAATGTACGAATAAGCTTTGCTTCAACCTGTCCATCATCGTTGGGAGTTCCTAAAACAACAATGAAATCTCCGACCTTCAAATCAGTAGTGGTTATATCATCACGATACTTGCGTATCTCAGTACTTTCACTTATCATAATTGTTTTTTCAATATTATCTGGACCAGCCACAACAATAAGAGGTAATGCAATGCTTACAATTTTCCCGACTGCTCCGTGACCTCCTATGGGATCCAGCCCACCAGAGAAATCTTTAAAGAACCCTTCTCCACGAGGATCAACAAAATTTCTATTGAAATTATCTCCGAATTTTTGAGAGAATCTTGCTTTGTGGTAACCGGAAACCTGTCCAAGTTTAAAAATCCCAAGAACAAGGACGGCAACTCCTAGCCCTATGATAATTCCGCGAACGGTCTTTGATTTGTGTATATCTTTTAAATCCATATTTTTTAAATATTAATTGGCTTGTAAAATAAAACGACGAGTATTAGTAAATGTATTAGCACCTGACCAGATAAGAGCTCCGAGCGCCATAAGAAAAGCAATTATCCCAATAATTGGCATTGAATCAATTAAAGAAAGTGATAATTCTTTCCAATAAGTGTATACGGCACTATCACCTGAAAAGAGAAGTGAAAGATACTCATAAAAACCTGATTGATAAAATCCTTCCGATACATATCGAATCGAGAGAACAACTCCAATTAAAGAAAAAGGGATAATACTTGCATAACTAAAAAGGTAAACTTTAGCCCTACGACGCTCTTCTTGCCTAATCCTAAAGAGGATGTTGTTTCTAAGCTCTTTTGTTGGTTTCAACTTGTTCATACTATATAAACGAAATTGCCATGCATTTTGGTGCATTACAATAAAAAATATTTATTTGAGTTTAGGCTGACTGTGCTTCCAGTAATCTACGAAGGGCAACAAGAGCTCTACGATGTTGACTTTTAACGGTATGAAGAGGTCTCTTTAAGAGTTTTCCAATTTCTTCGAATGTAAAATCACTTGAATATCGAAGCGTTAGTACGTCACGATATTGGGGATTAAGTTCATTCAAAAGTGCTTCCACAAATATTGTGTCTTCAGCTTGAGTAAGAAGTTCGAAAGGAGAAGGTTTATCGTCAACTAAGGTTTCTGAAAATATATTTACACCCTTCTCGTTTTCAAAAATAGAAAAAGAAAGGTCTTTTCTTTTTCGCAACCAATCAATAGCTGTATTTCTAGTTAAAGTTAAAAGCCAATTTTGAAAATTACTTCCTTGTCGATATTTACGAATATTTTTCCAAGCTTTTATGAAAGATTCCTGACTGATGTCATTCGCTGCTTGACGATCGTTTACTAGTTTATATACAAAATTATAGATATTTATAAGATATCGATCGACAAGCACTTCTAGAGATTTTTCATCTCCTTCTAGGTAATCTGAAATTAATTGTTCGTCGGTTTTTTTCATTACTATTGCAGTATAACATAAATAATTTTTTTATTTTTTTAGTTCTGAATACATTTTTACATTGTATATTTAAAATATAGTTAATTTACTTCCTATTTCGAATCCCGGATGGGTCATGGTTTTTTAGAAAAATCAGCGCAAAAAAGTGCGGGAAAATAAGGCCTCAACGTCTACCGATAATAAATACTGACTGCGGTGTCTAAGAGTTAAGTACTGTGCTAATGAGACCATGTAAAGGTATTCTAGCACTTTTTTCCGGGTGTTGCTGAGGCACTCGAGTCGCTAAAAGAAAAACAGGAGTGTGTCTTTTAAACGACAATATAACCTTATTTTACGTCAAAATGAGACAAATGAGACACTTTTATGCGATATCCGTTAGATGTCTCTTTTTTTGAATTTTTGATACAATCAGGGCATGATTAATAACGTATTCATCTTTCATGGAACAGAGGGGCATCCGCAGGAAAATTGGTTTCCTTGGTTAAAAGAAAAACTGGAAGAAAAAGGTTGCAAGGTTATTGTGCCTCAATTTCCAACACCAGCTGTAGTGCCAGCCAAAATCTTTGAATGGTTTGAAGTGCTAAAAAACTATGAACAGGATATTGACGAAAATACCATTATTATTGGACATAGTTTAGGTGGTGTTTTTGCTTTGAGAGTTTTAGAAAAACTCAAGTATCCAATTAGGGCAGTTTTTCTAACTGGAACCCCAATAGGAGTAAAACCGATTCTAAATTATGATCGAGATAGTAGTTTTAGTGGTTTTGATTTTGATTGGAATACCATAAAAAATAACTCAAAACATTTCACCGTTTATCATTCAGACAATGATCCTTATGTGTCTTTAGGTAATGGAGAACAATTAGCTAAAGAGTTAGGCGTTGAGCTTTCCTTTATTCCAAACGCTGGACATTTTAATGCAAGAGCTGGATATTTAACTTTCCCTGATTTATTAGAAAAAATTAGAAAGATTCTATAACTTCAAAGAATATATGTATTATCTTTATATTCTTGAATGTGCTGACAAAACTCTATATACTGGAATTACCACAAATTTAGAAAGAAGAACTGTTGAACACAATAATACAAAGCTGGGAGCAAGGTATACTGTTTCTAGAAGACCGGTAAAAATTGTTTATTCAAAGAAATTCAAAAACAGATCTACCGCCTCAAAAGAAGAAGCTAGAATTAAAAAATTAAGAAAAAATAAGAAATTAGAATTAATAAATAAATAATGGAAAATCTTTTAAAAAAATCAAAAGAAATAATAGAAAAGATTGAATATCTCAATTCAGCTACCATTACCCCAGAGGGTTTGCCTTGGAATAGCCCAGTGTATTGTGCCTATGATAAAGAACTTAATTTCTACTGGTTATCTTGGAAAGAAAATCAACATTCAATAAATATAAGAAATAACCCAAATACTTTTACTACAATCTATGATTCAACCGTACCAGCCAGTACTGGTATTGGAGTATACTTTCAAGGTAAATCTTATGAATTAACTAATCCTATTGAGATTTTAGTTGGTATAAAATGTGTCTATATGAGAAGTAAGCACAAAATGAAAGATGTGGCTATGTTTTTGACTTCATATCCTAGGAGAGTTTATAAATTTGTTCCAGAAAAAATATGGATTAATGGAACAGGTCAAATAGATGGAAATTCTATTGATACTAGAACCGAACTAGATTTAAAAGAATTAAAAAAAATAATAAATTAATATCCATGGAACAATATTTAGAATTTGCAAAGAAACTAGCCAAAGAAGCTGAAGAAATAGCTTTGAAATATTTTAGTTTTGAAGTAGAAAACACTTGGAAGGGAGACAACACTCCATTAACTTTAGCGGATACAGAAATAAACGATTTAGTTATAAAAAGAATTAATGAAACTTACCCAGAACATAGTATTTATGGTGAAGAAAAAAGTGACAGAAAAGGAGGTTCTAAATACATTTGGGTCTGTGACCCAATAGATGGAACCATGGCTTTTTCGGTTGGTTTACCCATATTCGTTTTTTCTATTGCTTTAGTTGATCAATCAAATGGTCAGCCTATTTTAGGTTTAATATATGATCCAATAATGAAAATAACATATTGGGCATATAAAGAGGGCGGAGCATATAGAAATGGTCAAAAAATATTTGTCTCAAAAGAGACTACTTTAAAAAATACATATTTAAATATCGGTGCTGAAGGAAAAACGGTTGGTTTTTCAACATTGCCCTTCATTAAATTAATAATTGAAAAGGGTTGCAAATACATGAAGCTCCCTTCTTTTATTTATGGTGGTGTTCAAGTTGCTAATGGAAAGTATACCGGAGCTGTATTTTATAAAAAAGATGCTCATGATGTTGCCTCATTAAAAATTATTACAGAAGAAGCTGGAGGAAAGGTTACGGATCTAAATGGAGAAGAAAGAAGATACGATCAAGACGGACTTGGATGTATTGTTTCAAATGGTATTTTGCATAATGAAATTGTTGAAGCTGTCCAGTTAGGTAAATTATAAATTTAATGTAAAAAAATGGTTATAGATATAGAACTTACTTTGAATAGGTTTGGATTTGGAAAGATTGCTGAAAATAAATTTCAATTTTTTTGTTTTAGATTTTCTAAATGGAAAATTCCAAACAAGCATTCAATCTCTTTTGAGATAAATTGGAGAGGTAAAGATGATATCAAAATAAGATAATATGAATTTTAAACAAAAAATTAAAAAACTTTATTATTTTTTTAGAAATCCAGTTTATAAATTTTATTGTTTCATCTTTAGACCAAAGTCTCTCGGAGTAAAAGTAGTAGTTGAAAATAATAATAAAATTCTTATGGTCAGAATTGGTTATGCCCATAAGGGGTGGACATTCTCAGGGGGTGGAGTAGATAAATATGAATCTTTTAAAGAAGCAGGATTAAGAGAGTTAGAAGAAGAAGTAGGAATAAAAGCTCAAGATATAATTGAAATGGGAGAATATTCGTCAGAACGTTATTTTAAGAAAAATATCGTAAAATGTTTTTATTTACATACAGATTCTTCTTTTGTAAAAATTGATAATTTTGAAATAATTGATTCAGGTTGGTATGACCCCGAAAAACTTCCAGAAAATTGTTCCTTTGCTGTTCCAAAAATAATAGAAATTTATAAAGAGTATAAAGAAAAGCATAAATAAAATTATGGATAATTATCGTGGAGTAATAATTGAAGAAAGTTTAGAAAACAAAGAAGTGCTTAAGAAAGTTCAGATTTTGGAAACCAAAGTCAGTGTTGTTGCAGAAAAACATAAAACTCCTTGGGTTAAACAATGGACGTTGCACACTGTTTTAATTCCAGAAAATGAAGCTGAAGCCATAGCTAAAGAGATTAGTGTATCTTTAGATAAAGAGCATAATTGGTATGCTGATTTTAGAAACAAAACGCATCACTATATTATTTTCAGAGATAAAGTATTTTATATAAATAGAAATAGTATTGAAGAATATAATAAGGCAAAGGAGTATGGTATTTCCTTAGGTATCCCAGAATATCAAGTAGATTTTCATCCTGATGTTAAGGAATGGGAAAAATAACGTACATCTATTTTTTATTTTCTTCCATAGGAACAAGTTTAATATAATCCATAATCTTATACTTTTTCACCTCTTCAACTAAATGAGTAAAATGATACCAAGGATGCATTGAATTTAATTCTTTTCCATCTTTTGTCTCTCTACCCATTTGTGATTCAGTCAGCTTCTTGGGTGGCAAGATATCTTTATTGTCTTTAACCATAAAAATATGACAATGTTCGCCCTTACCGTAACGAGTAATAATTCTTGGTTTAATAATCCCTTTCCTTACCCACTTATAAAACGTTGGACCTTTGACACCGAACCTGCTTTCAATATCGTATTTTGAATACCAACTATCTTTGTCTTTTGCAACAGATGCAGGTATTTCTCCTTCATCGATTGCTTTCTGACAGATCAAACATTTTATGCCATATTCGTCATACCAATTATCACCTTCGGGAGTGCCATCACCGCATATAGCACAGCGATAACCAGCACCTTCAAGATGAAATCCTTTCGGATTTGCCTTTAATTTTTCTGCTCTTTGTTTTTCTTCCTCTTTCCATTCATCCATAAATTTACCAAGCTGTTCTAGTCGCCATTTTTCTTCTTGCCATTTTTTACCTGCTTCCTCAGTTAAACAAAAACGATCTCTATCTTCGGTAAATTTCTCATCAAACTCTTCTTCTTTTATTGCGTTTCTTTCTATTTCACTTTTTTTAACATATCCGCATTCTGAATTTATGCAGGTGTATTCAGTAATAAATTTTTCTTTAGTACTTGCATCTTTACAATCGAGTTTTGCTTTGCAGTTTGGGCAAGGGTTTGGCTTAGGTCTCCATTCTTCGCCGTCTGAGAAAAATGCTCTTCTTGGTAAACATTGATTTGGACAATCATACATAAAAAACATTCTGTCTTCTTTACCATTTTCAGACCATAGATTTTTAAATGTTGGTTTTAGAAGATTTCGACAGGTTAGACAGCGTATATTTTCTGGTGCTTGTGCTGTTTCATACAATTCGTCTTTTCTTTTATCAGCATCCATCCATTTTCGGATTGTCTCTTCTTTGTTCAAATATCTTTCGCCTGTTTGAAACATCATACTCCACTCAAGAGCCATTTTTGAAATGGCATCAACCATTTTCTGTGTTGGTTTTTTGCCCTCAATCAGTGGAGGATTTTTTATTGGTTCTGAATGAGTGCGTACGAGGTCTCGACAGCGTTTAACGGTGTGGCGGTCGTAAAGGTCAATATAATATTGCTTGTCTTTAAGATGCTTTTCCATGTATTTATTATAGAAAATTTATAAAAGTTTTCCACTTTTTTCCTTGCCTAGCTATTTACGCTTGATATACTAAAAATAGTTCTTTGAGTTTATAACGCAGACCAATGTGCAATAATCTTTTCTTTATCTTTAAAGAGTAAGAGTTGTGCATTGTCCCAACAAATATTTATTCTCTTTTTTACAAAGCTAAAGAGGCAAAAAGTATCTTATGTTTTAATGGTCGATTTAAATGCATAACCTTATCATTCAGGTAAACGAATGGCCGAAGTCGTAAATTAGGGAATTGGTGTGGAGTTGGCAATCTTGTGACTAAACAATCTGTTTAGTGTTTCAAAAAGTTGCCAATTCTTCATCAATAAATTTAATATTTTATTGAAAAGAAAAGGCAGCTACCAAGCTGTTTTTTTGTTGTCTCATTATTAAATTTAACTTAAAAAAAATATGCCAGAAAAAATAAAAATAGTGCATGTGGTTGTAAGCGAACTCAAGATTGCAGAATATAATCCTAGAAAATGGGATAAAGAAGCAGAGAGTCAGTTAAAAGAAAGTATTAAAAAATTCGGTATAGTAGATCCACTACTTGTGAATTCTGCCGAAGAAAGAAAAAATGTTGTTATCGGAGGTCACTTTAGATTGTCTGTGATCAAGGAACTTGGTATTGAAGAAGTGCCAGTTGTCTACATTAATATTCCTGATATCGAAAAAGAAAAAGAACTAAATATCAGGCTTAACAAAAATACTGGAGAGTTTGACTTTAATCTTTTAGCTAAGTTCGACGAAGCATTCCTCGCAGATGTCGGTTTTACTTCTGAGGACATAGACAGCATCTTTGAAGAAGACAAAGTGGAAGAACAATTCGACCTAAACAAAGAGCTAGAAAAATTAAATATCGAAAAGATAACTGTTGAAAAAGGAGATGTGTATGACTTAGATGGTTCAAAAGTTATGTGTGGCGATAGTACGGTAGAAGCAGATATGTTAAAGCTCTGTGGTGAAGATAAAATAGATATGGTTATGACTGATCCGCCATATATTTTAGATTATCTCCATGGAAAAAGCCGCCAAGGGAAAGCGACTGAAGGATTTGGCGCAAAGAAAAATAGACGATATCTTGAAACTGATGTCTTGCCTGATAATTTTACTGAATTATGGATGGCGAATGTGCATAAAGTACAAGCAGAAGATTTTTCCATTATTTGTTATGAGAACTGGAAAAATATCAGGACCATTTGGAATGAAATGGAAAAGTATTGGAAAGTTAAAAATATGCTCGTGTGGCATCTTGCTAACAGAAACCAAGGATATGCGGGTAAGCATAAATTTTTCTCGAAGTACGATATTGCGATGGTGGCAACTAGCGAACAGCATGAGGGCTTGCAGACTGAAATCGAGGAAGAATTACTGGAGAATGAATATAATACGGCTCTGTTTGCTATCTCAGGCAGTCCTCAATGGGAAAGCTATGGTAAAGGTAAAAAATATTGTCCCACAGATCATATTGAACATCTTGCCGCTGACGAAAAATCATCAGGACAAGGCATTATCTTTGGAACCAAACCGTTAGAAATCTTAATTCCATATATCAAAGTTCTAACGACTAGGGATCAATTAGTGCTTGAGCCATTTGGCGGATCAGGTTCGACGTTAATTGCATCAATAAAGCTAAAACGTAGATGTTTTGTCATGGAGAAGTCTCCAGTCTACACAGAAGTTATTATTAATCGCTGGGAGAAGTTCACTGGTAAAAGAAGGATTAAATTATCTTAAATGAAACATAATTATGAAAAATCAAAGTTTTTGGAGATTCTTCGTGAATCTCCATGGATCTCGTTCGCCTCCAAAAAGACGGGTATTTCGAGGGCTACAATTTACCGATGGATGAAGGATAGTCCTGAATTCAGACGAGAAGTGAATGTTGCCATGAAAGCAGGAGTGTCTCAAATAGATGAAATTGCAGAAATGGGGTTGGCAAAGAAACTAAAGGAAGGATACTTTCCAGCAATCAAATTTCATCTAATTAACAATAATCCAAAATATGCTCCAAAGCGGAATATTGATCCTCCTCCACTTTTCGTACATCAACACAATGATGAATCAGAAGTCTGTGAACTTTGCATTCGTGTAGCTGTCGAAAAAGAAAATAAAGAACAAGAAATGAAACAAAGAATAAAGGCAGAGGTCACAAGATTGTCAAATCCAAAAGCAAAAAAAGAAAAAGATGCACTTATGAAAAGTATTTTAAAAAATGCAAGGGAAAGAAACAAAAGACCCAGAGAAAGTTGGGAATAAGGTATTATTTCCTTCG
Source organism: Candidatus Paceibacterota bacterium (assembly GCA_028718635.1). Lineage (NCBI taxonomy): Bacteria > Bacillati > Minisyncoccota > Minisyncoccota bacterium. Next base: position 277,173 of record JAQULK010000001.1, on the reverse strand, counting down.
TAATTGCCAAAGTATGAGATCAAGCATCTTAGCTTTCGTTAGGCTGGAATTTTGTGTTGTATTAGTGAAAGGATATTCAGAAACAAAGCGATCAAATAAATTATCTGCACCTTTTGTGGTTATAAATTCTTCAAACATTTCTGACAATTTTTTGTACAAATTTTCAGTTTCATTAAGTCGCTCTGATACATCTTTCAGTCTGCTTATTTTTTGAGATTCCTTTTCAAGAGAAAGATTTTTTAGTATCCACTTATCTATTACAGGTAAATCAGGATTAAGAGTTGCTAAAAGCTTACTGGAAAATGACGGCTCTATTTTATTTGTTTTTGTATACACTCCTTCAAGTGTTTTCTTGAAATCTCTGTCTTTTATTTTTAATGTTTCAAACAAATTAAAATATTCTTTTTTCCAAGCGCTATCTCTATTTCGATCAAAACCATAAAAATTACTAAACATTTCTTGGAACAAGATATCTTTGCTTGTATCCGTAATATTAACGCTTCGCTGAATACTTAAATACTGTTTTAGACCCTTCTTTAATTTTGCCAAGATTGGTTTAATTTTTAATTCGTTGATTGTGAGATCCGAATTGAGTAGCCCATATTCAAGAAATAAATCTTGAATTACACTCTGTTGTGTTTTCATTTTTTGTAGCGAGTTTTATTAGTTGCCTAGAGAGACAAAAAGCCCTCCGCCGGGCGATGGTCTTTCGACCACCCATAACCGTTTCCGATTATGACTCGCTACAAGTACCCTGACGAAGGGTTCTTTATCTTGTAGCGAGTTTTCATAAGACCATATCCTAAAGATTTTAGGGGTTAGGTCAACTTTATTAATTTGTAATGAGATTATACCTCTTTTTTAGAGGTCTTGCCATCCTAGCTTAGATCATAGGATTTGTGTAGTTTAGTTACCAACAGCTGAATCTGACGAGTCCTTATTTTTTGATAGGTGTTGTTCGTCAATTTGTGATATAAAAATCTCAGCGAGTCGTTCAGCACCTAACTCAATTGTTTTTCTTTTTTGTATTTCTGAGGGAGTCGGTTTTTTAAGTTTTTTTGTTTTTGGCATTTTGTTTTTAAGACTTAAAAAATATTCGGCAACTTTTTAAGTTCCTTTATCAATGCTTCAATTGGTATTGTGTGATGAGGAGTATCTTCTTTTGTAGCGATGTGTTTATACATTCCCTCAATTCTTGGTGCAATAGTTGGTGCAGAAAAAATACCATGAGTAAAATACTGAGTACCGATTTTCTTTTGAAGGTTCATTATGTGATCGTGCACGGAACCTCCTTCCGCAGACCACTGCATTGCATTAGCCCTTATTGTTGTAAGTTCTAGAACATAAACATTTTGTTTTATAAAAAAATATACATCCGGATATCCTTCTTTACCACCCAATGCTGGATACATAATTCCAAATTCATCAACCCGACCATTCCATATAACATCATCGATTTTACCTAAGTCTTTATACTTTTGAAGTAATTTAAAAAATAAATATTCTAGTCGGCCACCCCTAAGTTGGGCAGTATTAAAATTATTCTTACCGGTAATTGAACTAACTATAGATATATGATGACCATATAAAGAATCATAATCTTTACTAGCTATAAGCTCTAAAATTTTCTTCTCTAATATTTCTTGTGTATCATCTCCTTGTATAGCTTTTTTCACCGTGGGGAGTAAAAATTTAATAGTATCTGATTTAATTTTTTTCTTTTCAGAGTAAAAAAGTGTTGCATCACTAAAACTAAAAAAATCAAATTTATACTCTTCATTTTCAAAAAGAGCGGCGCCAAAGGATAAAGAACCCGAAACAACACCAGAAGAAGTTTCTTTATTTTCGTGGTTATAAACACGAACATAGCATTTTTCAGGTAAGTTAATGTGAACATTAACAAGTAATGGTGGCCGTATTCTTTTGAAATCACCAAAATATTCAATCCAAAGTCTTAAATTATCTCCAAAATCAAATGGTCTAATATTTTTGTATTTTTCAAGGATTAAAAGTATTTCTTCTTTTTTATCTACTTTTATACATAAATCACTAGATTTTCTTTCACATAAACCTGTAGCAACACAAAGACCAATATAGTAACCTGCGGTAGGTGCTTGTACTAAAGTAAGATTACCAACCTCAGTATTTTTAAAAGCATCAATTTCTGCTTTTCTTCGTTTCTCTGGTAGTTGTCTAAAAGTTTTAATTTTTTCAATAATTAATTTATACTCATCTTCCTTTTTCATTGAGAAAACAATGTATCCTAATTCTTCCTTCGAAAGGGATTCGAGTTCTAATAAAAGTTTTAAGGTAACACGAAATGGGAAAAGAAGAATATTTACACAATCCTCCTTTATTACAGGATTCGTAATTTGCAACTTATTCATTTGGTGTTCCACAACCTTAGATTCCAAAATTTCTTTTCCATTACCAGAAACAATAGTTAAATTTTTTCCTAAACCCAAAACGGAACCGTGTTTTTTTATTAGCTCAAAACCTGCATTTGTTACATGTATTGTTGAAGGTGTTGTGGAATTATCGATAACAATAAAACCTAAATATTTAATTAGGGCCTCTAATGTTCTTCTTGCTGATGGAGATAAAGGTCTACCTCTTTTAGTTAAGCCATGTTTCCCAAGAAGAGTATTAAAAGCTTCTTGTTTCATTGAAGTCCAAGATTTTCCATTAAAACTATCTTGAGATAAGATTTCTACAGAACCAATAATTTGATGGATATTTTGTCTCTTTGGTATATGCCAAATTTCTAAACTCCTTGTTCGTGTCATAAAATTATTTTTCAAAAACTAATACATAGTCTTTAGGGATAAATCCACCTCGACCAGATCTTGGGATACGAAGGTATCTATTTCTTATTATATAAGAAAAGACAAGCTTCTTTTTATATCCTACATCTTTTGCTATTTTTAACAAAATACTAGCTGTATCAACATCAAATCCTCTTATTTTACTGTTTCCTACAACTATGCAATAATATCCTCCTTTTTGAAGAGAATCATGTATAGATTTTAGATTTTCTGTCATTGCCTGAAAATACTTAAAAGTAATCCATGCTCTTTTTTTGTCTAATAAATATATTTGAGCCAATACAGAATCAAGTTCTTTAATTCCATATGCAGGAACTTCTTTTAAAGTTTTTACTTTTTCTGAGCCAATCTGATGATCATAAAGTTCATCTAACTTTTGTTTACTAAAACCATCAAGCCAAAAGTTTTCTAGCTTTAAGGAACGAACATAATCGAAGGCATTTATATAAGGTGGTGATGTCATTGCTAAACTAACCTTATTAAAATAGAGAGATTTTTTATCAACACTTCTTGCGTCAAATCCAATTATTTTTACCTCTGCTTTTGATTCATCTGAAAACTGCTTAATTGAATCTATATACTTAATTAGGTTTTTATAAAATTCATCAAACACAATAACGTGATCTTTTTTTATTTTAGTTGAAATATACGGTTTAGGTGATTGATTATCCGCCTTAGAAACTTTTCGTATTATAGAAGCCAATACAATTTCAAGAAAGTTTTTTACCTTTTTATTCTTAAATTGAGTAAAGTTTTTTTGAATTAGAAAACGAATAAGTGCGAGATCTTTAATTGTAGACTCAGAAAACCAGTAATTAATTAAATCCCTATCAGGAACAAACTCCTCAATCTTATTTTTTAATTGATCAGGCTTTTTTATTGTTATTTTATAATCAGAGATAAATTGATCAATAATAGAAAATTCTCTATCATAAAATGGTGTGGTTTTAACATTACTCAATAATTTACTTAATGGATCAATATCAATACCATAACTAGGATAACCTAACAAAGAAGCTTCTACGAGAGTTGTTCCTGAACCCATAAATGGATCTATTACACCATATTTTTTTGTATCAGTTGAAGCATAATTTTCTATAAACCAACGTGGGATATGTGGTATGAATTTACATGGGTACTTAAAAATGCCATGAGTAAAACTTGAAATACCAAATGCTTTTATTAAAAAAACATCCCCGTCTTTTGGTTTTGCTGGGATATTAGTTACTTCTATAATTTTCTCTTTTTCATCTTTTTCCATTTCTATTTTTTTTCCAAGTAAATGATACTTTCTCTTAAGTAACCACGGTATTTTTCGGTTTCTTTGTATTGTTGTGAACTAGTAATAATGTTACGAGCAACATCAATTGAAGAAACCTTAAAACCTAAATGCTTAGCGAATTTTGCTAATAATAGATCAGTTGGGATAACTATTCCTCCATATGCAGAATTACTAACAATAATTACACAAAACCCATTCTTTTTTAATCCTTTATATATTTCAGCCATTGAACGAAACATATCATTAAAGTATGCTTCTATCATCTTTGGAATTCTTTTATCCCAAAGTTTTTTTAAAGAAAGTTCCTTCACTAATGCTCCTAACTCTGGAACGCTTTTTACTGCAAGCTTAGATTCTATTTCATATCCATTTAAATGAGATCTAATACCTTTCTTTCGTAAAACTTTTAAATCAGAGTATTCTTTTACAAAAGAACCCATCCAAAGTTCTACTTTATATATTTCTGTATAGTCAAAACAATTAGCATAAGGGGGTGAAAAAATAACACCTTTTATAGAATTTTTTTTTGTGTATTTATTTAAATTAAAACAAGAGTCTTCAATGACCTCTGTATCTACCTTGTTAGATATCTTAACCGCAAAATCTAAATCATTTTTTATATTATCGATTGCCTTAAAGAATATTTTTCTTACATACTCCTGATCTCGAAGTGTTTTTTTAATAGTTTTACGGAACTTTAAACCATTACCAGCTTTTTTATAATTTGATGCTTCTTCAAGAATACCCAACCAAGCGAGCATCAGTAAATTAGAAACTTTTTTATTTTTTATTTTATTAATTTTATCTTTTAAAGTTAAAAGATAAAATAGTGCTTTTTTTTCAAAAAGTTGTTCAATTGTTGAAAGTTTTGGAATATCAACGTTCTGTTTACTTGTCACTTTTTTAAGTTCAATTACATTTTCATTAAATATTAAAATATCTTGTTTTTTATAATCTTGAGTCTTTACTTTTGCTAAAAATGCAGAAAAAGGATTTATCTCAAAACCAATGCTGTTACATCTATTTATTTTGGCTTGTAAAAGAGTACTTCCACTACCACAAAAAGGGTCGACTATTAGGTCGCCTTGTTTTACATTGTACTTAGTAAGAACTTGATCAACTAGCTTAATCGAGTATCCTTCCTTGTAGCGATACCAGCTTTGTATTGGTAAATCTAAATCAGAAGCATAATTAACAAGACTCTTATATGTTGCAGAGTTAATTTTTGGATAATTGATATTAAATTCTTTTTCAAAAGAAAGTAAAAATTTATCGTTAAAGTTCTCCATAAATAGTTAATTCATTTTAACATTATTTTTAATGATTCTAAAGCTTTAAAGTTACCAACAGTACCAACCGAGACGCTCTGGACTCCTACAGGGCTTTGCGTCATTCATTAGGTATATATGAATACGATGCAAATGCCGACTGGAGTGACGGTCAAACAAGCAACTCCCATAAAGGTAAAATACTGCCTTTATGCAAGAAAAAGCACTGAGTCTGAAGAACGGCAGGTTTTGAGCATAGACAGCCAAATTAAGGAGATGTTACAACTCGCAGATCGTGAGGGATTAGAGGTTATTACAATGAAAAGAGAATCACATAGTGCAAAAGAAACCGGACAACGACCAGTCTTTAACGAAATTATTGAAGAACTAAAGCAAGGAAAATTCAATGGAATTTTGACGTGGGCTCCTGACCGCATCAGTCGTAACGCGGGCGATCTTGGGAAAATTGTAGACTTAATGGATGCGAATTTATTGCAAGACATCCGAACATTTGGTCAACGGTTCATGAACTCGCCAAACGACAAATTCATGTTGATGATTTTATGTGGACAAGCAAAACTTGAAAATGATAATCGAGGAATTAATGTGAAGCGAGGGTTGAGAACAAGAGTAGAGATGGGGTTATGGCCTGGAGTGGCACCAACTGGATATCTTAATCAAAAACTTATGGATAAAAAGTGTCAGGTAATTATTGATCCTGATCGTGGGCATATCATAAAGAAAATGTACGAAAAAGTTGCATACGATAAATGGTCCGGCAGAAAGGTACATCAGTGGCTTAAGTTTGAATTAAATTTCAAGACAATAGGAAATAAAAACCTAGCACTTGGAAATATTTACCGAACTTTGATGAACCCATTCTATTATGGAACATTTGAGTATCCAAAAAAATCAGGTAATTGGTACGCAGGCAAACATGAACCAATAGTCACTAAAGAATTATTTGAACAAGTGCAGGCACAATTAAAAAGAGACAATATTATACGACAAAGTCATGAGTTTGCCTTTACAAAATTAATGACCTGCGGACTATGTGGCTCTGGAATATCAGCTGAAGAGAAATACAAACAACTAAAAGATGGAACGGTAGCTAAGTATATTTACTATGGATGCGGAAGATCAAGGGATCGACATTGCAAGAACCCATATATGAGGGAAGAAGAATTAATTGATCAACTCCTTATTAGTCTAGATAAGGTGGATCTGAATAAAATTGGGATACAACATAAATTTGAGGATGAATTGAAGCGGCATAATAGATTTCAAAAAGGAGTATTGGGAGTCCAAAATTCAAAGACTAAGCACGAAGACATAGATTTAAGAACTTATGCCAAGTATATTTTTAAAGAAGGCACCAATCAAGAAAAGCGAGAGCTGATGGGATGTTTTAAGTCTAAAATAAAAATTACTGTAAAAGTTCTTACTTTGATTGATTAATTTTTTTACTTTTTAAAAGGATAGCTGTAGTTTTGTTTGTATATATTCTCACGTTTTTCAATTATGCTTCTATGGTCAGTTCGGTGTATGTCATCTAAATTTTCTGGCCAATATTGTCTTTCGCCCCAAGTGACAATAAGCATCTTTTTACCGCTCTCTTTTAATATAAGATCAACTAAATCTTTTCTTGCATAGAGTAGGTTCTCATGTGTGCCATATTGATTTCCTACAGAAACAGGAATAGCAACAACTTCTCTCTTGGCGTTCAAGATATTGAATGATGCTGGAGCACAATGCAGTTTATATTTTTTTACTATTTTCTTACTCAATAAATGTAGTCCGGTTGTATCGTTATCTTTAATGTAGGTGTAATCCTTTGATACAAACCATCTTGCAAGACGCTGTATTGGTATCTCTTCATATATAGTTTCTGTTTTAAATTCTGGTAGTGATTGTTTCTTTTGGACAACTTCCTTTTCTCCAAAGAAAGCGAATCGGATAGAATGGAACCTTTTTTCTTTTTCCGTAAGTTTTTTTTGTATTTCTCCTCGTTTAATTTTGATATATAAATTTGGATCTGGTGTATTTTTCTCTCTCCATCCAAGCTCTCCTGCAAAAACTTCTCTGGTTTCAGGTAGAGAAGGGATATTATCATTTCCTGGAAATGGAGTCTTTGCCATGAATTCCTCGATTTTTTTCTCATTTACCTCATTTACAAGAATACCATAAATAAAAGTTGTGACTTTTCGACTTTTATTTGTATTTTTCTCCCCAATAATTCCATCAACTAAAATCCAAGGGCCTGGAAGGCCATCAATCTTATCAATTTCTAAATAATTGGAAATATCAGGAGGATTTTTCTGAACCATCCATTTCTTAATATCTGTTGGACCAGAGGTCAGATCTTTTGAAAATAATTTATTTCGTTTCGGTGTTTGTGGAAAACTAGCATCTACTTCAAACTCACTGTTTCTCCCATCTTCTGTGTACCACCAACGGTCCAACTTCTTTTTATCTAGCTTAATACCTAGCATTTCATGATATGCGATAAGAGAATATTTTTCTCCATATCTTTCTATTTTTCCAGCATAGTTTTGAGGTCCATCGTATCTTGTATTACGAACAATTTCTTTATCAATTTCGCCAAATTTTTCAAGAGAATAGCCAAGCTGATAAAGTCGCCACATCATGTTTTCTTTTAGACGAATGTAATTCTTGTCCTTATCATCATAAGCTTGACTACCAACAAGGTGTCTTAAAGTGTCTTTTTCAAACTCCCACCCTAAAGGTGAATTACCATCTCGATATTTGCCTTCATCCTTGTCTAGGTTGCGACCCCATTTGCGGGTGCCACCGTCAGTATAGGGTGGTCTAACACGTCTTATTTGAGCAGGTGAAAGTAATTTCTCATTATGATATAACGCTACCTCAATAATACCTCGAACATAGTCTCTGATGAGAACATTTGTTGAACCCAACTTAGCTCCTTTTTTAAAAAAAAGAGCATAAATAGTTTTAGCATTAGGAAATAAGACTTTTGAAATTAGCTTTTTATCTAGGTCCTCAATCGCCATTGCAATTCCATACCCTACGGATAGAATTCGTTCTCGGATATAAGGGTCGTTTATGTGTATAATTTCTTGAAGAGATTTAAAAAATTCCTCCGGATGAATCTTGCCAACAATATACAAACACCGTGTAGCTCTATTTCTCAGTAATTTAACGTTTGTTCCCAACGCCCATGATAATACTGTAATTACAGAAGCAGCTTGGTCAGCCGTAATTTTTTCAAGAGTTTGATTTTCAATCCAAGAAATTAGTTTATATATACTGCCTGAACCATATTGTTTTCTTACATATTCAGACCAGATTAAATCTCTATCAGTAAGCGAGAATTTCAATAAATATTTGTTGAGCATTTTTGAGTTAAAGGGATGGAATGGTTTTGTGGCTGTTGCAACAAATAGGTTTAAAAATTCCCGAGAAGAGTTTTCGTAACGTAGAAGCGTTTTATTTATATAATCAACTATAGACTTTTTGATTAGTCCTTTAGTGTTTAGGAAATTCTCAGGCTTCCTCCAATATAAGCTTTCGATAAAAGCTGACATGATTTGAGAATCAGCCTTGAGTGTTTCTGGTATGTAATCAATTAAGTCACTTTCTGTTAATTTTGGATTTTTCTTTATTCTTTCTGGAAATTCAACCATCAGAGCTTCAATCAATCCTATGTTTCTTAATATACTTTCTTCTGAAGAAAAAAGGTTACCAAGAGAATTTGAAGCATGGAGACTAGCTGTTATCTTTTTGCTGTCAAAAAATCCCCCCAAGAGATATCTTGCAATTATATGGTCACTAAATTTATGAAAAGAGAATTTGAATACGTCAAAATATTTTTTTGTTTGATCATCCCAAGCTGCATCTCGAATTAGTACTCCTTCTTCTATTAAAATTTTTAAAACTTTTGAGCATGTTATGAATGAATACTTATTATTAGATAGGTCTTTAATAACCTGAAGCACTTCGTTTTCTTTGAGATACTGTTGTCCGTTAATTGCCATTACCTTGGCGATATTCTTTATAAGACAATCTCCAGATTTATGCCAAATCCAAGATTGCTTTATAAGAATTTTGAATTTTGATGTGTGTTTCTTTACTATCCATTCTTCTTTCGAGATATAGAAATCTTCCAAGATTTTAGTCATTCCCACTTGACCCAAAGCAAGGTCATTAATCCCTTTTACTACCTTTGCTTTCCCACCTTTAATATCTCTCGCCGTTCTACAAAAACAACTAAGGAATAGTGGGCTACTAAACTCGGATATAAGAAGTGGCACTTGAGGTAAAGATAAACCGTAAAAATTAAAGAATGCAGTCATGGCCTCTAACTCGTTGTCTTGAAAACCTTGATGATATTCCGTTATTATTTTTAACTTTTTTGGAAGGTATAGAAACTGGAAGGGTACTCTGCATGTCATCACTAACCCAACCCAATGATAATTCTTTACCTCGTGAATAAGTTTATACACTCCCGATTTCCAACCTCGTCTGTCAGCTTCATTTATTGCGTCAACAATTATTAAAGCCCTTCGATTTGCTTTTTTACCTCTTTCATTAAGTTCATTTAAAATCTTTTTCTTAGATCCTTTTATTGAGACGGCGCTGAATATGGCACCAAGAGAATCTTGAATGTCTAGAAGTTTTTCACCTAAAACAATCACAGTTGGCGGAAGTTCATTTTCAAGGCGGTTTTTAGTTATATCACATACCAAATGTGTTTTCCCCATTCCTGCCTGACCAAGGATGAGCAAAAAAGGATTATTTAAAAGTTGTGCCTTGTGACTTTTTGCAAAATAATCTATTTCTCGAATACCTCTACTAAATTCTCTGAGATTATGCTCAAGGCTTTTAAGTTTTCTTAATTCGTCCGACTGGCTATGTCCAAAGTACTGTCGGTTCTCAGTCTTTGCTTTTTCCCTTTGTTCATCATCCTCCTTTCTCTCAAAATCCCATATACTCCTTTCAATAGGAGAAAAATAGGGAGAAATTTTTTTTGTTGCTAGAATGATTGATTTTAAATCAATCATTCTAGACTGGTCCTTGCCAAATTTTTCGGTGGTTACTAGGAAAAATTTTCCAAGAGCTTGAATTTTTTTGAGATTCTTTTTTATAACGTCGTCTTTATATTCTGAAGTTTTTAGGTGACTGATTGATTTATATGCACTTCTTATTTTTTTTCTAAATTCTTCAATTTCCTCAAAAATCTTCTCAGTCCTACCAATACCATCGAATACATCTTTTATTTCCAATTCAACATTTATATCGCTGGTATAGCGAGGACCAGCTGCATCTTTAGCGTCCCTCCAAATTCTTTTTTGCAGCTTTTCGGTTAGTGATACTTTCTTCATACTGAGTAAAGTATATATTAAAAACCAATAGTTATCACACTAAAGAAAGTGTCGAGCATCAGAGTCTTCCGATACTAAATACTGACTGCGGAGAGAGAGGGATTCGAACCCTCGGTCCTTTTAAAGGGACGACAGTTTAGTAAACTGTTGGTTTCAACCACTCACCCATCTCTCCTAAACTTAGGAAGAGTATAACAAAAAAATGAAAAAAGAGCAGTAATATGCTAGAGTAAATAAGTTCAACAGGAGCCGTGTCAGAGTGGTCTAACGTACCTCTTTGCTAAAGAGGCAGGGGCTTTAAAACCCCTCGGCGGTTCGAATCCGCCCGGCTCCGCAAGCAACAGATAGCACGAGATGCTTAGATTTTAAGCTTGTTTTTTGTGCGTAATTGCCAGCAATATTTTACTCTTCAAACATCCCAATAGCTCTCTCTTCTCAATATCACTCCTGTTTCTTAATATATCTGGCATATCCTCGCACGACTCCAAAAAACTCATTCAAATCTGAAGATCCTCAAGGCTTGAGCGACGTACCAAACTGCCCGCAAACAAAAAACCACTCCGATTTACGGAGTGGTTTTTTGGAGCAAAAATTATTTTCTAGAAAACTTGGAACATACAAAAACAAGATATACTGCAGAAATGCCCACTAATACATATATTATACGAGAAAGAACAGACATGTCGCCAAATATTGTGGCAACAAGGTCAAAATTCATAGCACCTACGAGACCCCAGTTAAGACCTCCTACTATCACCAAAACGAGCGCAAGCCAGTCGAGAACATTAAGTTTATTCATAATTTTAATTTAATTTTTTTAACTTACTTGTGTGTTTCGACCATAACACTTTTATACTTCAATCATAGCATAGTTCGACACAAAAATGGTATAATTATGTTAATAAACTATGGCAAATACAACATTGAATTTTTTAGGACTCTTTATTTTTATTTCCGGTTTTATTATTGGACTCGGAGCTGTGACAGTCATCGATATTCACGGCTTTCTCGGAAGAAAATCCTCCTATTGGACTGAAGCGACAACACGAACGCACAAGGTTACAAAACCTATGATTTGGGTTGGAATTATTCTTGCCACAATTGGTGGTTTGATTTTCTACCGCCATCAATCTTTTTCGGGTATTCCACTCATTCATTTCATTACCGCGCTTCTCCTCATTACTAATGGCTATTTTCTTTCTTTCAAAGTCAGTCCATTTTTACTGCAGCGTGAAAAAGAAGGACGATCGGGAGAGCTACTGCCTGCATCGTGGCAGAAGAAAATCATAATAAGTCTCATTGTCTCAGACATCGGTTGGTGGGGCGGACTTATTTTACTTGTGGTGTATATAGTAGGTAATTAAATTATGAAACCTAAGCACAGGATAAAAGTAGTTATAGTAAACGACAAATTCCAGAAGGGCTATAGATATGAAATTTCTGAACCAGTTGGCAGAAATTTTCACTCTGACTTCAAGCCAGAACTTACACCGAAGAAAATGCTTAAGCTTGGTGTCTTTGGAGGCAAATATATGACCGACTGTAGAAGAGAATTCCCTAAAAGCTGGTTTATCCATGCCAAGCTGTCACCAAAGCACCACGACGATACGCTTAACTATTTTCACAAACATGCCAGCCAACCACTTAAGGTGTGGGAAGAGAAAGGATGGATCAATGAAGAACATGATCCGCGCGGATGGTTCCAGTGGTATGGCCGGTATTATATGGGTAGAAGATTGCCAGATGAGGACGAGCGCCAGATCAAGCGATGGAAAGCAATAAGGCGGCACGTCGCCCAGATCGTTAAGAACTGTAGAGTAAAAGACCTTGCTTGCCGTCCAGGACAAAGGCAGGCACTTTTGCATTGGGCCTATGACAGCACTAAGATTTAAAAAAGGAATGTTACAGATAGCTGTAACATTTAAAATTTATCCTGTGTCATTTTTGTCATTTTTTAGCTCGCACGAAACGTATCCTTGTGGTAAAAGACAAAATTATAATAAATAACGTCACAGGGCTTGTTATTGAAAAGTCCGAACACGAGATCTCCAACTTGAGACTTTTCTTACAACACCTCCGGTTCGTCGGGAGATCTTTTGACGGGATGTTGGCCAAACTCTCCACGCATAGTAGAAACTACTTTTCCTTGATAGGATGGTTTTTTCTGTGAGGCCTCTCTCGCATCGAGGGACGCTTGAATAACAGGCATAGGAATATTTTCTCTCTTCCCTGCTTCCACTGTCCAATGGCCTTCTCCGGAAGCAGAAGCTTTGCCGGAAATTTCATTTAAATCTTTCCCATATTTTTTATATCCATCATTCATCCATGAAACCAAACTCGAGGTAACCACGCTTCCATGAGAATACACTTCTGTTATTTTTTCCAAATCTAAATTATTAAATTCTTTTGAGTGACGCATGAGGTCAAACCCTTCTGCGATAGCCTGCATCATTCCATATTCTATGCCGTTGTGAACCATTTTCACGAAATGTCCCGCTCCGGACGGACCAAAATGCCCCCAACCTTCCGGCTTGCAAGTATCTTTAAAAAATCCTACACCATCAAATTTATCATACAATTCTTTTTTTCCACCCACCATCATACAAGCGCCATTGAGTGATCCCCCAGGTCCGCCAGAAACGCCGATATCCAAAAATTCAATTCCTTTGGCATTTAATTCTTTAGCTCGGCGCATTGATTCTCGGTACGGAGAATTTCCACCATCCACTATCAAATCACCTTTTTCAAGCATTGGCGCCACTTCATTTATCACTTCATCAACCGCTTGATGAGAAACCATTATCCATACAACACGAGGAGTAGGAAGTTTGGAGACTAATTCTTTTATACTGGATGTTCCGACAGCGCCTTTTGCCCCTACTTCTTTGACGCTTTCCGGACTTCGATTATAAGCGACGATGTTCCAACCTGCACCTAACAATCGAAAAACCATATTTTTCCCCATTCTCCCAAGCCCAATATAGCCTATTTCTTTTTTCATAATTCTTATAGACTTTTCTTTTTAATATTTCTTACAGTTTTTTTAGCAACTTTATTCACTCCTTTCCATTCATCTTTCATTTTCTTGGCAAGAGCTTTTATATCTCCTTCGTGAATTTTATATTGTTTAGCGTAATTTGAAGAAATGGCATTTACGACGTCGTCATAAATAGGGGCGGTAACCTTCCTGGCTTTTTTTACTTCTCTGTCTATCTCTTTTTTCATCTTGGAGATCAAAGCTTTTGTTTTCTTTTGGTGCACTTTAGCTTTGGGACCGAATAAATAATATACTCCAGCTCCAACTGCGCTAATAGCTGCTGCCCCTGCTGCTCCCACTGCTACCTTTTTCCCAACTGACATTTTTTTGTTATTTTTTTTCATCCCGTTTAGAAATCATACTATCTGTACATTTATTTTTATATATAAAGACAGTTGATTATTGTTAATTTAATAATATTTTCCCGTTTTGTAAATTTCTAACGGGATTAATCTTCACGACCCTTGCGACTTTTTCTTTTTTTTCTTAAAAAGAAACTAAATAATGCACTATCTCGTAAATCTCCCAACATTTCTTTCGTAGTATCACCAATTTCATTTATATTATCTTCTATTTTATCCATAATCCTTGAAAAGGCGCGAGTGATGCGAATAAGGTAAAACAAAAATATCGCTGTTAAAATCCACAAAACAACAAAGCCCATAGAAGATATAAAAAAGAAAACTTGAGATTGTAGAAGTGTGTCCATGGGTATATTATAAACTATATGGAGCTTCATAACAAACTGGAAGAAAAATTCCGCCTAGATGTAAATCAAAAAAGAGCTTTGCGTAAATTAAATATTTTTTCAGTGGCAGATTTGCTTGGATACTTCCCTGTCAGATATAGCGATATGAGTGAAGTAAAAAATATTGCAGATCTTGTTGCTGGCGATATGGCTACGGTCTACGGCAAAGTATCAAAACTGAAAACAAAAAAAGCTTTTCGATCTCATATTCCTATGGCTGAGGGTGAAATAGAAGACCTGTCTGGAAAAATAAAAATAACTTGGTTCAACCAAGCTTATTTAGCCAAAATGATGAAAGAAGGAGAAAATGTGAAACTTACAGGGAAAGTTAGCCAAGGGAAAAATAGTATTTATTTGGCGAATCCAGAATTTGAAAAATTACCCAATATGCCGATAGATATGCACGATACTCTATTCACAAAAAACAAAACCTCCAATTCTGGTTTTTCTTACCCTATTTACGCTGAAACTCGAGGCATTACTTCTAAATGGTTTTATCACGCAATAGAAAAAATATTTAAAGATAAAACATTAGATAACATCCAAGATTATATCCCAGACAATATTCTTAAAAAATATCACTTACCGACTTTAAAAACTGCGCTTGTTTGGATACATAAACCAAAAAATAAAAAGGATGCGGAGTCTGCGCGCAAAAGATTCGCTTTTGAGGAAGTTTTCTGTATCCAGCTGGAACGCCAACACGATAAATTTGAATATAGAAAAAATAAATCTTTCCAAATAAAAGTGGGACCTCTTGCTTTAAACGTAGATAAATTTTTATCTCGTTTCCCTTTTGAACTAACTGTCTCACAAAAAAAAGCTATAGAAACAATACTGAATGACATGGGAAAAACTTTTCCAATGTCTCGCTTGCTTGAAGGCGACGTAGGGAGCGGCAAAACTGCCGTCGCTGCCACCGCGGCTTATGTAGTTCAAAATCAAAGACCCTTCGATAACACTTCTGGCAAATCTCAAACTTTTGGTAATCTACAAACAGCCTATATGGCACCGACAGAAATATTGGCCACCCAGCATTTCGAATCTTTTATAGAATATTTTAAACATCTACCAATAAACATCGGACTCATCACTGGATCAGGTTGTCGTAAATTTCCTTCTAAATTAAATCCTAGCGGTTGGACCACTATCTCTCGCGCCCAACTATTAAAATGGGTAGCAAATGGAGAAATCCCAATTTTAATCGGCACCCATGCGCTTATTCAAAAAACTGTAAAATTTAAAAATTTGGCTTTTGTGGTAATTGATGAACAACACCGTTTCGGCACAGCCCAACGAAGGAAACTTGTCCACAAAGATAACATTGCACCACACCTGCTCTCAATGACTGCCACCCCCATACCCCGCACACTTGCGCTCACAATATATGGTGACTTGGATTTATCTCTTCTTGAGGAAATGCCTCTGGGCAGAAAACAAATAATTACTGAAATAATCACCCCGAATAAACGCAATGAAACTTATGAAAAAATTCGCCAAGAATTAAAAGCTGGCAGACAGCTGTATGTTATTTGCCCGAGAATCAACGAACCAGATCCAGAAAAAGAATTAGCTCTCAATGTAAAATCAGCAGAAGCCGAGGCTAAAAGATTAAAAAAAGGGGTTTTTCAAGAATATGAAATAGGAGTTTTGCACAGTAAAATGAGCAAAGAAAAAAAAGAAAAAGTGATGCAAGAATTTACCGAAGGGAAAATAAATATATTGTGTGCTACCTCTGTGGTAGAAGTGGGGGTTAATGTTCCAAACGCGACAGTAATAATAATCGAAGGGGCTGAACGTTTCGGCCTAGCCCAACTTCACCAACTTCGCGGACGCGTCATCCGAAGTTCCCATCAAGCTTATTGTTATATTTTCGCTGAAGCGAAAAGCGAAAAAACAATTGCTCGCTTAAAAGCTTTAAAAACCGCCAAAAATGGTTTTGAATTGGCTGAATTAGACCTAACTATCCGCGGTGCAGGAGAACTCGGAGGTACGAAACAATGGGGTATCACCGATCTCGGCATGGAAGCCATAAAGAATATAAAAATGGTAGAAGCCGCCCGCACAGAAGCCATAGCTCTAATAGAAAAAGATCCAGAACTCTTGAAATACCCCCTCCTAAAACAAAAAGTGCACCAAAAAACCAGCGAATTTCATTTCGAGTGATTATTTATAAATATCATGACTACCAATTGCATGAAAATGTACAGAATTAGTATCAAAAAAAGTAAAACCTATACGATAGTTATAAGAAATAGAAAATGCCCAGTACTCCTGCATAGTTCCATGCAATTTATGTGTTTTTAATTTAGGATTAAATGGATTTTCTCGAAATAATTTCTCACATTTTAGAGCAGATTCTTTTATCTCTTTAGGTAGCTTTTTAAATTGCTTTATAAATTTTGGAGAATACTCGATTTCCATAAATTTACATCAAATCTTTTAATGAACGAAGTTTTTTACCCTTACCAGCAGCAAACTCTCGCTCACTTTCCATAATATCCTTAATAAGCTTGTCTTCCTCAAGAGCTCTAACAGCATCACGAAAAAACTCACTAGTAGAAGAATAATTATAATCTTTTATCATGCGATCCACATTCTTTTTTTGAAGTGGTGGCATTGAAATGTTTAATGTTGTTCTCATATTTCAAGTGTAGCACAATGTGCTACAGAATGTCAACTATTTATACTCCGGTTTGATTTCTTCTTCGCCTTCTAAGTGGCTCGCGATGCGAGCTAAGGCGTATAGTAAACTAGAGAGTCTATTAAGATATGTCAGCGTCTCAACGCTGATTTTTGTTTTTCCTTCCTCTTTTGCATCTATCACCCTCCTCTCCGCGCGTCGCACCAAGGTTCTAGAAATATCCAGCACTGCTCCATCTTTTGTGGCGCCACTGATAAAAAAAGTTTTAATAGGCGGTAAGATTTTTTCAATTTCATCCACTATTTTTTCTATTTTTTTTACTTTCTCTCCTTCTATGGAAAGAGTCGCCCCGGCGACTTCTGCTTGCACAATAAATAAATTCTGCTGAATCTCTAAGATAAGGTCAGGAAATTTTATTCGCTCACCTTTAATTTCAAAAACTTTATCTTTGGTTCTAGCGCGGGCTAAACCTAAAAAAGAGTTCGCTTCATCGAGCGCGCCTAAGGCTTCAGCCACTATGGAACTTTTAGAAATACGCTGATCGCAAGCAAAAGTTTTCGTTGTGCCGTTGTCTCCTTTTCTAGTGTAGAGCATAAATTTATATTACTACAAAACTCTTTCTTGGTATAGTTTTCTGTCAACACGCATAAAAATCTGCTGATTTTTTGCTATGCTCGGCTACCCGCCTGCGCAATGTTTCCATAAAACTACACCTGCAACGAGTTTTGTAGTTACAATTCGCAAACACCAGAAACACAAGCAAACTCTTTCGCTCCAGTGGTGTTGTCTGTCGCTTCATATTGAGAAAGTTTTGAGAAATCAATCTTGCCAATATTTCGAGCGCGCCTCTCGTATTCTTCTTTGGTAATTGCTTCATACGGAGCTAATTGATAAACATGCTCCGATCGAGGAAGGAAAGAAAGCCCGCCGATCACATCCCAGTTTTCGTAAACGAAATTTCCAACAGCGAGCCATTCATCCGGACCGACATAGATCGTCGCGGATGGATTGTGTTCCACGAAATGCTCCTTGAGTCTTTTCCATTCTTTAATCAAATCAAGGGCTGAAACTTCGTCTTTGAAGATTGCTCCTGCTGGCGCTTTGACTGGAAATTCTAAAACGTAAGTGGTTGCGGATTCGGAAGACTGACCGACTTCCGGTAAACAAGGTACCCCTTGGTCTCGAGCCATTTGAAGTAATGTGTCGGTGTGAGAAATTCGTACTCGGCGAATAAAATACGGAGCATACCAAGGATGCATACCAGAACCGACTCCCAAGAGCTGACCGGAATTGCCATGGGGCTTCACGCAAGTTATCGCGGTAGAAGGATTGATTCCGAAGCGTTTCGCATATTTTTTATTTGTCTCAATAGAATCAAGACGAAGAATGTCCAATACTTTATCATTTCTAATAAGAGGATTGTCGTAATAACCTGTGAGGGATACGCCGAGCAATCTTTCTTCTTCACAATTTTCTTTCCATTTTTTTGAAAGATAACCAAAATTCGTCAAAGTAGATTGATAAGTCCCGAGCAAAGTCGCTAATTCCATTTTTCTTTTGAGAGTTTCAATGGTGTCCTTTGGCCGAATCACGATACTGGTCAAATTACAAAATTGTTTGGAACGCAAATAAATTTCTCCACAAGGATTCATTCCTATTTGTCGTTCATCTTTTATAGCTGCCCACCTGCGAGCTGGTAATTGTTTTTCTAATCCGCCTCGATTGAAAATCCCACGCTCCCCGGATTTAGATTTCACTAAAGCAGTCCATTCATTTAGAAACTCTTCAGCTGATGGTTTAGAATTATAGACTGCGGAATTGTTTGCCATAGAACGTTGACCCTCGGTTAAATAAAACTGTCCTTTTTTGGCATCTCGCATCTCTTTGTCTTCTAATTCAGAAAGAGAAATCAAAGCGCTACGCCTGACTCCTCCTGCCACCACGATCATTCCAATCTGACAAATAATATCATGCATGTCTAGATTTGAAAGACGACGGCCTTGTTTTGATAAAATTTTACGTCTAGCGAATTCCATTAAATCCATCAAGGGTTGTGGTCCGGAGGCCCTCCCGCCTGCTGTTTCGAGCCGTGCTCCAGCTGGTCTGATCGCAGAATAATCAAATTTCACATCCTTGCCATCAAACCAAGCTTTGAGTCCTAAAACAAAAGCATTCGCCCAGCCTTCTTTGCTGTCATGAACTATATGAATTGTTGGCTTTTCTTTTGTTTGTTTTTTTATTTGGGGAAATTGTTGAACATTTTCCCATTCAACGGCAAAGCCGAGACCAGCCCCACACATGGAAATATACATTATTTCACCTAAATCTTGAGGACAAGTTGGAGCAATATATGAACAATTATACGCCCAAACATTAGACTCACGGCAAGCTTTTCCAGCAGACCACAAAAGACGCATAGAAGGGCAAATATCTTGATTTAAAATGGCCTGGCGAACATCCACATATTCTTTAGCGGTAAGTTTATCTCCCATATTCTCTTTCATAAAAGACATAAAGCGATCAATAGCCTCGATCCAGGTCTCTCTGCGTCCCAGCTCTGGAACCCACCTGGAATAAAATTGGTAAAAAATATATTCAGAATAAGGACTGCTAAAATACTTACTGGATTCTTCTACAGCCAGCCGGACAGATTCAGGCACAGGACCGAAAGCAGCGCGAAGCTCTGAACGTTTATTGCGGTAAAGAATATATTTTTTAGCGGTATCGGTAAAATTGTTTTTCATTAATTCTTTTTCCACTAGATCTTGAACCATCTCAACGGTAGGTAAAAATTTTGCTCCTTTATGCGCACTTACCAAGCCGGCTTGAATCTTTAAAAGATTTCTAAAAACGCGCTTAGCGACTTCTTGTGATTCTGCCTCTCCTCCTTCTCCTGTCACCTCAAAAGCTTTCAAAATTGCTCGAGCCACTCTCCCTAAATCAAAAGAAACAACCTCACCAGTTCTTCTTCGGATTGATTTTATTTTTGCTAATTCACTTTTTAAAATTTTTTCTGTTTTTTTCATTTTTTTAAATTATTTTAGGATTAAAGATGTTAGAGGGTGATAACAAATTTTTTTCTTTTTTCTTAATTAAATTTTTGTAAATCGCAGGAGATAAAATTAGGGCAAAAATTACATTACCTGTCAGGTGAAGCGCGGTAAATGGAATTTGGCCGAAGAAAGACTGGGTGAATGATTGATGAAAGAAAATAGGACCGACTGTGAACCCGGTAAACGCATCAAAAAAAAGCGTCCCAAAAATGGCAAAACGGACATAATCCCATCTGCTGCCTTGATATTTTTTAAAATAACTCGCTGACCACAAACCAAGCACTCCATATGCCCCGACAGTAAAGAGCGTCTGTATTCCCATAGTGCCAGTTAATAAATCGTAAATAAAAATACTCAAAACAGCAAAAGAAAAACCAATAAATGCTCCATAAGCTTTTGAAAAAGGCATCATCGTCGCGAGGATAGGCTCAACGTTCGGCGCACGGAACGGAATCAACCGAACGACTAAACACAAAAGGAGAGCAAAGAAAAACTTCGGGGAGAATTTAGAATAATTTTCTTTAACTACACTCATAAAAATCATTATACACGAAACTAGTCCTCTTAGGTAAGGTGTATAACCATGATTTTTAGCATTAAAACACAAAATAAAAAATTATAAATATCCAAAAATCACCTATCTAAATATAGCCCATTTATTATAAATATTTTTGAGTCTTTGGGAGGTACCTTTTACAAGATTTTAGAATATTGGGGATAATTTTCTTTAACTAATTTAACCCAATTACCCGTTTCACTACCCCCTCCCATGTCATTTTTATGATACACAAGCAAAACACAAACTTTGTTTATATTTTTATGAATAGCGACAATACATCTATTGCCAGAACCATGACGAGATTCTTTCGTACCAGAAATCTTAAATTCTGTTTTACAAATAGCAATGTCTGCATTTTTATCAGTAATATATTCCGCAATACTTTTACTAAATAAAACATCAAAAAACTTAAACTCTTCTTTTATAAAAAAGAAAGTGCTATCCCATGCATTTTTATATTTTTTCGAAAAAGTTTTTATGAAATGTCTTTCGGAAAAAGGCTCAAACACCACTTCGTATTCATTAGTAATATTCATGCGGATCTTCCTGTGTTATTAAGCCAAGAGTGATAATTTCATTTTTTTTAGCGCATAAATATGGAAGTTGATTGTGAGTAAACTCAACGATTTCTTTAGTTTTTTTATTTTTCCATTTGTGATTAACATCTGTTATTAGTTTTAATTCTTCTTTCTTTATTTCAGATAAAGAACTTTTTCCGCCAGCGCGAGTTTGAGATACGAGCATGGCGCCTTCTTTTGTTTGTTCTATCTCAATTTGACCATTTTGATATAGCTCATCTATTATACTAAAATATGATTCTGCTACTGGACCATATTGGATTTTTCTATATTGCATACCGCTCATACTGCGCAAACGATAATAAAACCAACCAGCATCTGCAAGATACACAAGTTTTGCAAGTTTAGTTTTTGGAATTTTTTTGTCTAATCGTAAGAAAGCCAAGATCATTTGCTTGTACTTTTCATAATTCGGAGATTCTCCTCCCTCTAATTCTTCAAAAGAAACACCCAAAACTCCGGAAAGCTTTTCAAACTCTCCCAAGGTTAATTCTCTTTTGCCTTGTTCTATGCTTATATAGGAAGGTCTAGAAATACCTAATTTATTAGCCAAGAAAGACTGAGAAAGTCCACGCTCTTTTCTAGTAGTTTTTATAAATTGTGCATATTTATTACTCATGTAATTAGTATATAGATAAATGTAAAGAAGTCAAGCATGTTATGTAAAACTTCTTGACATTTGGCTTTTTAGAGATTTTTTAAAAAAGACTCTTCGTGTCCGTCCTCTTGGATTCGAACCAAGGACCCCAGAGGTATAAGCTCTGTGCTCTAACCAACTGAGCTAAGGACGGATGTTTCTATAACATCTTTCTTTTTTAACATAATACCATGAGCAACCAAAATTTTCTCGTAGTCTTCCTGTTCTAAAGTTTCCACTTCTATAAGTTTTAAAGCAATGGCGGTAAATGCTTTTTTGTTTTCTTCCAACACTTTTTGCGCAGTCTTTAACCCATCATTTATGATTCTCGAAACTTCTCTATCGACTTTAGTGAAAACGGCTTCAGAAAATTCTTTTTCAGCAGACATTTCACCATATTGAGACCTACCGGGAGAATCCACTAAAGCTATCGGTCCGATAACATCGGACATCCCCCATCTCGTCACCATCGCTCGCGCTAGATTTGTCGCTACTTGCAAATCACTCGACGGTCCGGTGGTGATGTCTCCGAAAATCATTTGCTCAGCCACATATCCGCCGAGGGACATAGCGATGTCATCAATAAATTCTTTTTTGGATTGCAAACGTCGTTCTTCAAGCGGTAACTTTAAAGTATATCCCCCGGCATTTCCGCGAGCGATAATAGAAACTTTGTGCACCGGATCTGCATGCGGAAGCACCGATGCCACGATCGCATGCCCGGCTTCATGGTAAGCAGTAATTTCTTTTTCTTTTTTGGAAAGTAAATGACTTTTTCGCTCTGGACCAAGCATCACTTTTTCAATCGCGCGAATCAAATCAAATTGAAAAACTTTCTTGCGATTTTCTCGAGCCGCCAAGATGGCGCCTTCGTTCATAAGTGAATACAAATCCGCGCCGGAAAAACCGGGAGTGCGTTCAGCAATCAATTTCAAATTTATATCTTCAGCTAACGGTTTTTTTAATGCATGAATTTTCAATATCTCTTCGCGATCGGTACGATCAGGCAAATCAAGCATAACTTTTCGATCAAAACGCCCTGGACGAATGAGTGCCGGATCTAGCACGTCTGGCCTATTAGTCGCTGCCATCACTATTACTTTGTCGTTCGGCTCAAAACCATCCATCTCTACTAAAATTTGATTTAAGGTCTGTTCGCGTTCGTCATTCCCTCCTCCGAATCCTCCTCCGCGAGTACGGCCTATGGCGTCTATTTCATCTACGAAAATAATAGCAGGCGCCGCTTTTTTGGCCATTTTAAAAAGATCTCGCACTCTAGAAGCTCCGACTCCGACAAACATTTCCACAAACTCACTTCCAGAAAGATGAAAAAATGGCACGTTCGCTTCTCCTGCCACTGCTCGCGCGAGCAAAGTCTTGCCAGTCCCTGGGGCGCCGGTTAAAATGACTCCTTTGGGAATTCTGGCTCCAATATCTAAAAACTTTTTGGGACTTTTTAAGAAATCTACTATTTCTTTTAATTCTTCTTTAGCCTCTTTGCAACCAGCCACATCTTTAAAGGTGACCCGATTGTTTTTATCATCCGGATTCGTGAGACGAGCTTTGGATTGTCCAAAAGTAAAAGCCTGCATTCCTGCGCCCTTGACTTGCCGAGACAAATACCAAAAGAAAATTAAAATAAAAATTATCGGCAAAATAAACGGCAGCAAATTTACCAGCCAAAACATAAAACCACTCTCGTTTTTTATTTGAATGTCTGTTTTTGCAATCGCGGCAGATGTTACCCCATAATCAAAAAGTGTTTGCGAAAGCGGCGCGCCGACTTCTTTTTTAGATTCTTTAACATCGCCATTTTGATAAGTGATAGTGAGCTTATCCCCTTCCACTAAGATGGTTTTGACATTCCCTGCCACGACACTATTGGCTAATTCAGAAATCGAAACTTGGGGAGTTGTTTTCCCGTCTCCAGACACCACTAAATAAAGCGCTGTAATGAGCATAAAAAAAACTATCGCGCCGGCAATATTCCCGCCGAAATTGCTCTTGGGTGGAATTTTTTTTCCTTTATTATTTGGTTCCTTTTTGTTGAAAAAATTCAAATCCATAGGATGATAATAGCACAAAATACATGAAAAGAAAATTAAAAAAAAATAAAAAGAATTTGTGCTAAGATAAACTTATGGCAAGCTATGCGGAAAACCGAAAAGCGCGATTCAATTATGAATTCTTGGAAAAATACGAGACTGGTATTGAGCTTTTGGGTACAGAAGTAAAATCTGTGCGTGGAAGGCAAATGTCGCTCGAAGGAGCTTTTGTTATTATTCGTGGAGGGGAAGCATTTTTAATCAATGCAAATATTCCACCATACCAAGTAAAAAACTCACCCAAAGACTATGACCCGCTTCGCAATAGAAAGCTTTTGCTCACTAAAAAAGAAATAGCGGAACTGGCAGGAAGTGAGAAAAATAAGAGTTTGACAATAGTACCAATTTCAGTGTATAATAAAAACAGAAAAATCAAAGTTGAAATTGCTTTAGTAAAAGGTAAGAAAAAATTTGATAAACGAGAAACTATAAAGAAACGCGATACTGATCGCGAGATTCGTAGAACCTTGAAAAACTAAAATGTTGGAACATAACTTTTGCAGGGGTTTCGAGGCTGTCGAGCCGAGAACTTCAGGAATTTTTAAGCTTCAAAAATTCCGTACCGGAAAAAGATATGTTCCAACATTTTTTATAAACATGGGGATGCCAGGCATAGACAGTTGGCCATTTGTTATTGATGCATATCGAGCATGGACGTAATCTCGTAAAAATTCGTCCAAATGTTAATTGCAAAATTGACTGCTAAAGCAAAAGCTGCACTTTCTCCTTACTTCGGTATGAAGGATTTCGCTTTCGCTCCAGCCTTCGCGTAAGCTCGGCTGGTGTCTCTCTTATAGACTTCCGATATATAAGATGAGGCATAATATTATCGGGATAGAGAAAAGACTGTTCTGACTTTTTTTCGAAACAAAAGAACTCGATTAAAAAATATTTGGCTCGCTTAAGAATTTTTTAATCTAAACAAAAAAGCGCGCTATATATGTAGACTTCTTTACAATAACCTTCTGCACGGGGATTCAATTTCCCCCATCTCCACAAAATCAAAAAACACCCTGCAGGGTGTTTTTTGATTTAATTATTTATCTATTTCTTATCTGGGATAATTTCCAAAACCACTTCTATGGGCAACTCAGCAACTCTATTAAACCTATTTTCTATAAGATCTTTAAACTCAATAGCAATTAGATAATCCCCAGACTTACTTACTGGTAATGATTGAAAATTAGTTCTAACTCTAAAATTTTTAATGTTTTTTTCTATTGCTAATTTTTGATTGGAAGTAGATATAATTTTACCTTCAGGACTAATAAGCATTACTTTATAATCAAGTGTTTCAACTTTTCCAGTATCTTGGCGAGCAAAACGACTAACAACCTGAAAAGGAATTTGAAAAATAATATCTTCTTTGTTGTCTTTTTTTATTTTTTCTAACTCAGATTCTTGTATTTTAAAAGTAAATTTTTCAATTGCATTGAAAAAACTTAAATTATTTGTATCTTTATCAAGAAGTGAATTAGAACAAATTATAGACCAAACATGATTAAGTGAATTTTTCATTTTTTATATTGTGTTTATTATTAACTGACTATTATTTGACCTGTCCCCTACAAAGTATGGAGTGAGAGTTGGAAAATCATATACATTATTAGTAGAATTCGGAGCATTTGTATTAACGATATGATTACTCTGTTTTTCCATAAAAGCGAATTTGGGTGGCAAAAGATAGGTATTGAAGGCTTCGGCTACGCGTTTTAAAAAAGATAAACTTGGTAGAGAATTCCCATTTTCCGTCCTTGCTATATTTGATTGACTTGTACCAATTTTTTTTGCCAATTCTTTTTGAGTAAGACCTTTTACCAATCTCGCCTCTTCAAAATGTCTAGCAACTTGAAAAGCTAGATCTTTCTTAACCTCAAGATCAATATAGGGTTTATTTTTTAATATTTCTTTTTTTATATCTCCTATTTTCATGTTATTTTTTGTAATTATTAATATCCAATAAAGATGCTTTTGTTTTTGCTATTTTTAATTCTCTTCTTGGTATCTGTTGGGTTTTTTTCTTAAAAACATATATTAGTATAAGTTTATCTTTACACACTACACCAAAAAATCTTAATTTAGTTTTAGCTATTGGGATCCTGAGCTCATATAGAGATCCCTTCAACTTTTCAATTTTGTGTTTTTGTATAAGTTCTAGAATACTAAATTTTTCATAAGTCTCCATTCTTTCAAAAACCTCAACTCGCTCCATATCAGTAAAATTAGATTTCAAAAAATCGCTAACTTTCTGACCATCTTTATTATTTTCAGGAATAATAATTTCCATATAGTTATTTTTAATATTCGACCTACAATTTTCTTATTTATCGTAAGATATCAATAATGATATACTATGCAAATAATTAAGTCAAGCCATTTTGTTGAAATTGCACATAATGTTTGACTTTAACGTCCAAATAAGCTAATATTCCTTGTGTAGTCAAAGCCTACTATATCAATTGCGAGAAAGAATAAACAACCAAATACGAGCGAAAGAACTGCGGGTTTTAGACAGTGAAAATAAAAATCTCGGTGTTTTAAGTATCAGAGATGCTTTAGAGCTAGCTCAAAGCAAAGGATTGGATTTAATTGAGATATCCCCGAATGGCAATCCCCCAGTCGCCAAGCTGATGGACTTCGGCAAATACCAATATGAAACTGCCAAGAAATTAAAAAAGGCTAAGGCTAGCTCAAATAAGACGGAAACCAAGTCCATCCAAATAAAAATAGGCACAGGAGATCATGATTTAGAGCTGAAAGCAAAAACTGCTTCAAAGTGGATAAAGGAAGGCCACAGAATCAAAGTTGAGCTTTTCCTCGCAGGACGCGCGAAATATATGGATGAAAAATTTTTGAGAGAACGTTTAGATAGAGTTTTACATTTAATTACCGAAGATTATAAAATATCAGATAATTACAAAAGGGGTCCAAAAGGTTTAACAACAACAATAGAGAAAAAATAATTTATGGGAAAAGGAATGAAAACAAATAAATCATACAGCAAGAGATTAAAACTTACGAAAAACGGAAAGATAATTTCCCGCAAGCCCGGTTTTAATCATTTCAATGCAAAACAATCGCGCGGAACCCAGCTCGCCGGCAAAAAAGGGCAGAATTTTGTTATTAAAAACAAACCAAAAAGTCACTTATTACCATTTAGTTAGACCCCTCCCCAACCCCTCTCCATAATCTGAAAATTATGGAGAGGGGCGAAGGGGTGAGGTAAATTATATTCATGACCAGAGTAAAAAAAGGAGTACATGCGTTAAAAAGAAGAAGAAGTGTTTTGAAACAGACCAAAGGAATGCGCCATGGACGTTCTACCAAGGAACGCCTAGCAAAAGATGCGCTTCTGCATGCTGGAAGTTATTCTTTCGCCCACAGAAAAGATAAAAAATCTCACAATCGCAAACTCTGGAATATAAAAATCAACGCCGGCGCGAGAGAGCTCGGTATGTCTTATTCAAAATTGATCGGTGCCCTTCATAAGAAAAACATAATGCTGGATAGAAAAATCCTTTCTGACTTCGCAGAACATCACCCAGAAACTTTTGCTAAAGTTTTAGCAGCGATAAAGTAAGAAACTATAAAAAACTCAAGATAAATCTTGAGTTTTTTATAGTTTCTTACTTGCTGGGCATTGGAGTTTTTGTAATTTTGTATTCCGGTATCTTGTCTTTTCTAACAAGGGCAATAACGTCTTCTAAAAGTTCCTTTGGATCATTCCCGACGACTATTTTAGAATTTGGGCGATGCCCCTTGGCAATAATCTCTTCAAGTTCTGCTCCCATTTCCCATGTACCTTTGAAAATACCAATAGGTTTTCCATCTTCAAAAGCAACTGTGAACTCGTGAATAGTACCTATGCGCCCGCAACCGCAAATAACTGCGTCAGAGCTGCGAGTAAGTAAAAGATCGCGCCCGGGATAACCAAAACCAGTATAAATAATCAAATCCATATAATCTAGAGGAAGCTTGTACACTTCGACGTGTTCTTTTTCTGAAGCTGCAGGAGATATCCCCACAGAAATCCCGCCTGCTTCTTTCGTTCCCATCGCTGCCCAAAAAGGAAATCCGGTCGTGGCGCCTGTTACAAGCACGGCTCCCTGACGCGCAATCTCGCGTCCAAGTTCTTTGGCTTTTTCTAGTGCGTCTACTCCGCAATTTCCTGTCTCCGCCGCGCCTGAAACACAAATCTTTATTTGGTTATGTCCATGTTTGTCTGGAAAATTAATTTTAGAATCCATCCCGTACGAAGTAGGAAATCTTTAGATTTCCGTAGTTAAATTATTAATAACGACTTTAAAATACTGTCTTAGTATAACATTTATTATGACTTTAATTAACTGAAGGACTTCGTACGGGATTAACATTCCAAAACCACGCTCTCCCCTCTCTCCGGAGCAAAAGCTTCAAGGCCTAAACAATCTCTTAATTTCTGAACTAAAAACATCGATGATTTTGGCTCTCCCATAACCACAAAAACTTTCTTGACTGTATCTTCCATATCTCCCACAAAATTTACAAGCCCATCCGAATCTTTGTGTCCTGAGTACCCAGAAATCTTTACAATATGCGACCTTATGGCCACATCTTCTCCAGTTATTCGCACTGTCTTCATTCCTTCCTCTATTAGACGCCCCGGGGTGCCGACAGATTGATACCCAGTCAAAAGCAAAGTATTGTTTGGGTCTGGCAAATAATGTCTTTCATGATGCACGATACGTCCGCCAGTCGACATTCCGGACCCAGCGATAACTATTTTAGGATTGGGCACATTTCTAATCATTTGCGATTCTTTGGATTGCAAAGTGTCGTGAAGCCCCGGAAAATCAAAAAGATGTCTACCAGGATGTATCACTTTTTGCGCATTCTCATTAAAATAACTTTTATATTTTTTGAAAACTTCAGTCAAACGAATAGCCAAAGGAGAATCTAAAAAAATAGGCATCATTGGAATGCGATTATTAGTGACCAAATCATCCAATTCAAACAAAAGCTCCTGAGAACGCTCGAGAGAAAAAGTAGGAATAATTAATGTACCCTTTCTTTTATAATTATCTTCAATTGCTTCTTCCAAGAATCTTTTGCGATCTTCTCTCGACTCGTGATTCCTATCTCCATAAACACTTTCAATTATTAAATAATCCGCATCAGTGACTTTTTCTGTATCAGGAAGGATCGGCGAAGGACTGTTGCCTAGATCTCCGGTAAAAAGAATTTTCTTTCCATTATAAAGAAACTCAATCATCGCCGAACCTAAAATATGCCCGGCATTTAACATAACAACCTCTAAATTATCTGTGATTTTTATCGTCTCGTGATAGGTAAAGCCCTGCCAAAGCGATAAAGCTGATTTTATATTTTCCGCTGTGTAGATTTTATCTAAACCGAGGGCAGTGTAGTTGCTCAAGATGCCTGCAGTATCTTCAAGCATAGGCAAGGCAAGTCCTTTTGTCGGTTCGGTGGAATAAATTTTTCCATGGAATCCGTCATTGATTAATTTTGGAATCCTTCCCAAGTGATCGATGTGCCCATGGGTCACAAAAAGAATATCTATTTCTTTCGGATCGTATATAAAAGGCTCCCAATTGATGGCGTCATCCATTTTGTCTCCTTGAGTAAGACCGCAATCGACTAGAATTTTCTTGCCGTCAATCTCTAAAAGAAAATTAGCACCCGTTACTGTGCCTACCCCCCCGCAAAATGTTATTTTGGCTGTTTTTTTCATTTTTTTAAGAACGGTTCTTAAGAGAGTTTCTCTAAGAACCGTTCTTTGATAATATCACAAAAAAAACTTATGTAAAAGAAAAAATCCGCCAAAATAAATTAAGATAAATTTAAGTAGCGGAGTTCTTCTTAGGACTATCTCTGATGTATTACCGTAGCTTTAAAGCTAAGTGGGTGTTAGACGCGTTGGGCCAAGGCCTAAAGCGATCGAAACTCCCATAAATTAGTGTTCTAGGTAATAATCGGAAATAACCCTACCTTGAGTATATGCTATTAAAATTTTTTGGCAACAAATTTTTTCAAGACACCACAACTTTTTTACTATTTCAAATAATTTTTTAATCAAAAATTAATGTTACAAAAAACAAAATCCTCTTTCGAGGATTTTGTAAATTATTTTCTTGAATGATGTTTTTGGGTTTGAGTAAACTTTTCGTGTACTGTTTCGTAATCAAAAAGTTCATTATCGGAGAACCAATGCGCAATTTCTAACTTTGCTTCTTCTGTATCACCAGAAGCGTGTAGTAAGTTTGGCAACCCAACATCCTCTTTGTCAGCATGAGCAAAACTCATATGAGAATAATCCCCTCGGATAGTACCAGGTAAAGCGCTCTTTGATTCTGTAGGACCAACCATTTTTCTTATAAAAGAAACTGCTTCTACTCCCTCTAACACGGTAGCTATGACAGGACCTTCACTCATCATTTCAACTGTTATATCAAAAATCTTTTGATTATGGCGAGAAATCATTTTGCCTATAGTTTCATAGTGATGAAAATAATGTTTTTGATCCGGTCTCAGCATTTTCATACCGACAATTTTAAATCCGGCTTTTTCAAAACGAGACAATATTTCCCCTACTAGCCCTCTCTGCACTGCATCAGGCTTAAAAATAACCAATGTTCTTTCTTGTGTGTTTGTCATAATAAGAATATCTTAGCAGAAAAAAATAATTTTGCAAAAGTATTCCTCCCCTCCTTGTCGAGGAGGGGCTAGGGGTGGTGATTCATTTTTACTCCATCCCCGAATACCTTGCCATGATTTCCGCCTCTACTTCTTCTCGGTCTCGGCCAAATTTTAGATAGGAAAGTTCTTTTAAATTATCTACAATATCTGGATTGCCTTTTTTTGCATCTAAAGTTTTTAAATTAAATGGCTTTGTTGGTTGGCCATTTACTAGCATACTTATATAAGCATTTCGATTCTCAAGCTTGGTAATATCTCGAGCAGAAAATTGAGGCTTAAATTTCGGCTCTAAAAAAGTGGCGTCTTCGGTGCCCACTCGAAATACTGCCATGGATCCGACGTTGCCAAAAACAGCATTTTTAATATTTTCTTCAAGCTGAGTGATATACTGGTGCGCAATATTTAAAGACAGTCTATATTTTCGAGCTTCGGATAAGATAGAAGCAATGGAATCCGTGGTAACATTTTGGAACTCATCAATATATAAATAAAAATCATTCATAGGTTTGCCAAACATATCCACGCGAGAAAGCGCTGCCATTTGAATCTTACCGACGAGCACCAGACCAATTAAGTTCGCATTAATATCTCCCAGTCTACCCTTAGAAAGATTTACTAGAAGAATTTTCTTCTCATCCATAATTTTCCTGAAATTAAAAACAGAATTTTGTTGAAGCACTACTGGACGCATGATGTCATTGCTGATAAAGTTGTCGAACTTAGAAGAAATGTAAGGCACAAAGTTCGCGAGCGATTGATCCCCCGTCGTTTGTTCTGCTGAAATCCAAAATTGTTTGATGATAGGATTCTTGCATTTAGCGAGCTTCATATCACGAAAACTTTTATCACCCAAGACACGGGTAATCTCAAGCAAAGTTGAACCAGACTCCGGATCTTCCATCACTAAAAAGGCGCTATTCCTAAAATATTGCTCAAACATCGCTCCGCCTCCGACTTTCATATCGAAAAGCTTGTTGAAGATTCCCATCATTTCATTCACCACAAAAGTTTTCTGCTCCGGATATTTCGGATCATATTCGAGCATATTGAGGCCCATTGGTCGCGCAGTATAAGCTGGATCAAAATAAACCACATCTTCAATGCGTTCTTTTGGTATTCGAGAAAGGATCGTTTGAATATCGGTTCCATGCGGATCAATATAGCAACACCCATCTCCATTTTTAATGTCCTGCGTTATCATATTGAGCATAATGTTCGTCTTACCAGTACCAGTCTGGCCGATGACATAAAAATGCCGCATGCGATCTTCGCGCGCAAGGTGAATTTCGGTATCTTTGCCTCTATAACTGTTTACCCCAAGAATTACTCCCTCTTGGCCCATTTCTATCGGAGCAGGAGCAATGCCTGCTTTGGCTTCTCTTAATTGTGGCTGGCTCCCCATTCCGACTGGGAAATGAAATACTGAAGCAAGCTCTTTTAAATTCAAAGGCAATATTTTATCGGCAGAAAATGTACGATAAGAAAAATCATGGAAAAGTTTTTTTAATTCGCCTCCTCTTGCTTGTTCAAAAACAAAAGAGTTGCTGGCTGCTTCGGAAAACTGATTAAAAGAAGATTCTATTTCCCGTAAAATTGCCTCTGCGCGCTCCGGCGTCCCTCCCGAAGCGATCACTCGAATATTCGCTTTCATGATAGTGCTTTTTATCTTGTTTCCTATCTTTTCAGCAGCACCCTCATCTACCGCGCGCCTGCCTTTCATATATTTTTCTTTTTTCTCGTCTTCGCTTTTTTCTTTATGACCGAACATTAAGCCTTTGCCTGCTTTTAAAAAAGCTTTATTGAATTTGTAAAAATTATCATCTGCATGTTTTACCGAAGTACCGTCTTTAACATCATCTAAAATTTTGTGAAATTCATTTATGAATTTATCTCCGGCTGGCGCTATCACGAGCTGAATCGCCGCGCCTTCTCCTGATGTTTGCAATTTAGAAAAAACATTCAAGATCGGATTCATAGGATCATGCTCAATATTGTCATAAGTTTTGATCGGCATCACTGCGCGCTCGGTAAAACTCGCATAAGCGCCAACTGACCCGCCGTTCTCGCTGAAAATATTGTAATCATCCGCGACTTCTTTGATTTTTGCATAGTGATAAAAAGCCAAAATTTGTTTTTCAAAAAGCGAAAGATATTTATTGGGAATAGCTGCATAGACGACGACTTCATCGCTTTGATTGCCGAGGGCTATCTCCAAAGTAAAATAGTTTTCTTTTTCATTATATTTGCCTTCTCCGATGGATTGCATTCCAGCGTAAAATTGTTCCATGGCGCCGATAAATTCTTTAAAACTTTTCGATTTGTCTGCTTCTTCCTCTGGTGGCGGAAGAGTAATTTCGAAAAGGGTCATATGGAGAGCCTTATAAATAGGAGAATCTTCTCGCAAATCTAATTTTGCCACCCCAGTTTTTAGATACTGAATAAGAATTCTGTGAAAATCATCATCCACGTGTGGATTGTTCATCATTTCCACCACAGAAAGGGCATTGCGAACTCCTTTAGTAATAACAATTCCCAAAAGTTCTTCCATCACGCTATCATGAGATTCCGGCTTTAGTTTTAACACGATACCTTCCGCCTCTTTTTCATTTATTAGATTATTTTTATGAATTAATTGTTCGGCTGGTATATTTTTATATTCACTGATTACGCCATGGGCAGCATTCTCTGTAGCATGTTCTATATGCCCTGTGTTTATAAGCTCTTCCTCTCTGGCTTTCACATGAGCACGCAAATAATCCAGCTCCTCGTCAGGACTTTTAAACTTCGGCATCTCTCTAAAGAATGAGGGATTCATCCCGTTAGAAGTAGGAAATCTTTAGATTTCCGTAGTAAATTAAATAATAAAGACTACAAGACATGACTTCATTATATCACTAGTTGTGATTTTAATTAACTATAGGACTTCTAACGGGATTCATTAGTATAATTATAACACAAGCTATCCTAAAAAAAATTTTAGAATAAACTTTTGGAGGGGTTTTGAGGCTGTCGAGCCGAAAATTTCAGGATTTTTTAAGCTTCAAAAAATCCGTACCGGAAAAAGTTTTATTTTAAAATTTTTTCTGAAAGAGTTTTTAAATTTTAGTCAAAATTTCTGCCTCCCCTTCAGTAATCAAAATCGTATGTTCAAAATGCGCGCTGTTTTTTCTGTCAGCAGTGCGAAAAGTCCAATCATCCCCATCTATCGTTACATTCTTGGTACCAAGATTTATCATCGGCTCTAAGGCCACCACCATCCCCGGAATTAATTTTTCCCCTTTGCCTCTTTTTCCAAAATTCGGGATATAAGGATCTTCGTGAACTGCTCGCCCGACACCATGCCCAGCCAAAACTTCCACAATGCCATACTTATGGTATTTTTGCGAATTAATAAAACTCTCTATCGCATACCCAATATCCCCTGTCGTATTTCCTCCCCGCGCTGCATCAATGCCCACCTGCAAAGTCTGCTTTGTGATTTCTATAAGTTTCTGATTATCCGCATTCACTTTGCCTACAGGCACAGTAATGGCCATATCCGTGAAAAGACCTTTATGTTTGAGGCCAAGGTCTAATGACACAATATCGCCTTCTTTTAAAATTCTATTTTTCTTTGGAATTCCATGCACTACTTCATCATTCACTGAAATACAAAGAGACGCAGGATAAGGCGAACTCGCCCCGTCTGGCTGATAGTTTAAAAAGGCAGGAGTGTCGCCGAACTCGCGGATTAATTTCTCTGCATATAAATCTAAATCCTTCGTAGAAATTCCCGGCTTAACAATTTCTTTCACTTTATAAAGCACGATCGCCAAATGCTTCCCCCCTTCGCGTATTATTTCTATTTCTGCTGGTGTTTTAATGATTATTGACATAATTGCTTGTTTTGCTATAATACACACATTGATGTTCCTTCGGGAACTTCCGAGAATACCCGCCTTGTGCGGGTATTCGATTTTCAACGAAATAATAACACAAAAAGATTTTTAATTTCTTCCAATTTTTTTCTATCTATTTTACTTAATTTTCGCAGCAATCTATTTGAACTAATAACCCTTATTTGTGAAAAAACAACAACACCGCATCCTCCATCTTCGTAATCAATCTTACGATGATATTTATCAGTAAAATGATCTTTACTTGTTAAAGGTAATACATACAAGGTATGTTTATTAATCACTTTCAAAATTAGTACTGGTCTTTCAAAGGTTTCATTTTTCCCATTTATTTCCTTACCGATATTTATTCCGAGCGTAGTCCACCAAACGTCTCCTGGGTGAAAATTAAACTCATCATTAACTTCCTTTTTGTGTATTAATTTTTTTAAATTATTCCAGTTGTCAAAATCTTTTTCCATTGTATTTATTTATTAAATTAAAATAATTAATAAATCTCTTGCTTATAACATTTATAACAAAACACTATTTCAGACCTATAGTGATATTAAAATACTATTGATAATTATCTTTCAAGTATTTAAATAATAATTTGTATTCTTCGGGATGTTGAACGAAAGATGGGTCTTTTTTATTTACCAAAACTTTAAGTTCCTTATGGGGAATAAATTTTACTTCAGAAACTTCTTCCTCTTGTTTTTGTATTTTCTCTGGATTTAAATCTATTTTTACTA
Source organism: Candidatus Paceibacterota bacterium (assembly GCA_028718635.1). Taxonomy (NCBI): domain Bacteria; kingdom Bacillati; phylum Minisyncoccota; species Minisyncoccota bacterium. The sequence continues at coordinate 241,748 of JAQULK010000001.1, read as the reverse complement.
CATATACAGGATTTATTTCATTATTTATATAACCCTCTCTTTTTGATGTCTGTTTTACCGTGCCAATTTGAATTAAGTCTTCTCTTAAAAATTTTAATCCGATTTCTTCTTTAATTTCTCTTAATGCAGAAACTATATCTCTTTCTCCTGCAGAAACATGACCCGCAGAAGAAATATCCCACTCATTTGGATGATTACTCACTAAAGGGGATCTCTTTTGTATTAAAAGTTCTCCTTTGGAATTAACAATCCAAATATGAACAGATCTGTGCCATAGTCCCAGCTCATGAACTTTTGTTTTAAGTTCTTTTTGTCCTGTTAAATTCCCTTCGCTATCACAAATATCTAAATATTCCATATCAAGAAATTACTGACCCTATAAACTTCTCTCCGCTGAGACATTTTGCTAGATTATCGATCGGCTTACCGTTCATAGTGATCACAGTAATTTTTTCTTCTTCGGCTATTTTGGAAGCGATAGGGTCAAAAGGAGAATTCATCCTCGGATTCCACTCTTTCGGAATAAGCGCTCGGTATAGAGCCCAAGAAATGCTTTCGATTTTCTTGGCATCAGGGTTTACTCTCGGATCAGAATCATAAACATAATCAGTATTGGACAAATTAATTATTTTTTTCGCGCCGACTTTTTGGGCAGCCAAGGTAGCATCCCAATCGGAACTTTTTCCGGGTTCAAAAGCTGAACCTATAACTATTGATTTCTCAAAAGAAAATTCTTTGGAGAAATTATCAACGACTTTAGCATTAGCCAAATCTCCAAACATCACTCTCACTAGCTCAGCGTTTAATCTAAGAGAAGCGATTCCTATCCAATCAAGATCATCATTGGATGGATTCGCAAGTTTTTTTACAGCTTCGTTGTATTTCTTGTTAGTTCCTCCCCCGCCGGTAATGATCACAAACTTTTTACCTTTCGCCACCTGCTCCAAAATAAGCTTTTTAAAATCTTTTAAAAATTCTACATCTATATTTTCGGGAACGATAAGCGACCCTCCCAGTGAAATTATTATTGCTTCTTCCATCCCGTTTAGAAGCAGATCGCGATCAACTCGCGTGTCTGATATTTTAAGTTAATAATTTTTCTAATATTTAATTTCATATTTTTGTTTGTTTTAAATTGCGATCACGGCTTCTAACGGGATCCATATTTTAAAAATCTAAGGCTTTAATAATATCTTTGTGTACTTTTTCTATGCTCTGCTCACCATTTATTGTAAAAATTTTATATCCAATTTTATCCTTAAAATAATTCATCGCCGGAACAACCTTATTCACATATTCGTCAAACCTTTTTTCTATCCCCTCTCCTGTATCATCGTGCCTGCCTCTAAGTTTCAATCTTTTTATGGCTTCCTCTTTGCTTAATTCTATGTAAACAATTTTTACATTCTCTCGTTTGTAAAACTTCATCATCTCGAAGAAAGACTCTGATTGCATTATGGTACGAGGATAGCCATCAGCTATCAGATGTTTTTTATCCGTCAAAGAAGAAATCAAAATATTAGTAAAAAGTGAGGTGGTTAAAAAATTCGGTTGGAGCTCACCGCGATTTAACGAATCTTTTACGATATTTCCAGTATAACTTTCGCTATTCATAAGCTTGCGATATTCATCCCCCGTACCTGCGTAAAGAGGTTCTCCAAGATTTTTGCTTTTTAAAAAATCCATTAGCAATTTGACCTGCGTCCCCTTGCCGGAGCCCACTATTCCAAAAAATATAAAAGTTTGCGGTTGCATCCCGTTAGAAGCAGGTCGCGGTCATTATTCCGCTACCATACTTGATTATGCTATTAAATTTTGTATTTCTTTTTAACATTAAATATATTTAACTGCGACCGCGGCTTCTAACGGGATTGCATTTACTAAGAATACAAAATTTAGCTTGAATAATCAAGGTTTTTATAATAGAATGATTCCATTATGAAAAAACTTGGATTTGATCTTATATTGTTGGGAGACTCTGCTTCTGGAAAAGAAACCCAAGCTAATATCCTTAAAAAGAAATACGCACTAAAGTTTGTGGAAACCGGGGTATATTCACGCAAACTTCTGAAGGAAAAAAGCAAAAATGGGGATTGGGCCAGGCGAACCACAGGCAAAGGCGAACCCTTGCCCGTCGTTTTGTTAAAGGAATTTTTAATTAAAGAGATCAAAAACAAGCCGAAAAATAAAAATCTGCTTTTTTTGGGTGGTCCAAGACTCAAGCCCGAAGCTCAGCTTCTCAAAAAAATCCTCGACTCTCGCAAAGAAGATTTTTTTGCTTTATATCTCACTATTCCGGAAAAAGAAGTCTATAAGCGTTCGCTCAAGCGCCGAGAAAGCAATGTAAAAGAAATTTATAAAGTTCTTGATACGGAAAAAATTATAAAAGCAAGAATCAGATATTATAAAAATCAAGTAAGCAAAACCGCAAAATATTTAAAAAGCTTAAATAAAATAAAAATAATCAACGGCAATCAACCCATCTCAAAAGTCACTAAGGATATTTTGAAAGAGATTGAGAAATACAAATCTCTGCGTTAGGCAAGGCCTAACGCAGAGCTAATATTCTCGCATGGAAACTTGTGCGTCGACTTTTTTCATTAAGTCTAGGACGACAGAGACAACGATAAGGATAGAGGTTCCTCCTAGAGCAAAAGAAGTGTTGCCGGTAATGAATTGCATAATTAAAGGCAAAATTGCTACAAAACCCAAAAAGGTAGCTCCTAAAAGAGTAATTCGGCTTAAGACTTTAGAAATATATTCGGACGTATGCATACCTGGGCGAATACCTGGAATAAATGCCCCATTTTTTTGCAAATTAGTGGAAAGCGCTTCCGGATCAAAAGTAACAGCCGTATAAAAGTAAGTAAAGAGAAATACAAAAATAAAATAAAAGACTGCATACAACACGCTCGTTTGAGTAAATGCCATCAGTACGTGAGAAATCTTCGCAAGAATTACGTTTGAATATCTAGAAAGAAAAGTACCTATCATCTGAGGGAAAAGTAAAATAGAAAGAGCAAAAATTATTGGAATCACTCCGGCTTGGTTCACTCGAAGAGGCAAATAAGTAGAGCCCCCGCCATACATCTTCGTTCCTCGAACACGTTTCGCATAAGTGACAGGAATAGGACGTTCCGCTTCAGTAACCAAGACAATTCCAGCTAAAATAATCACCCCCACAATAGCAAACACAAGATACATAGGGATTTGAGAAACATCAAAAGTAAAAATATGTTCACCAACCCAAGAAGGAAGTCTGGAGACTATCCCTGCAAAAATTATAAGTGATACACCATTACCAATACCAAACTCCGTGACAAGTTCTCCGATCCACATAATCAACACTGACCCCGCAATCACAATAAGTAAATTTGTAATACGGTCAAAAGTTGTCAAATTAACTAAAATATTTTGTTGTTCAAGAATAAATAAAAGACTAAATCCCTGAATAGCAGCCAAGGGAACAGTGAGCAGTCTAGAATATTGAGCAAATCTTTTCCTGCCTGCCTCCCCTTCCTCGTGATAAATCTTCTTCAAGGCTGGAACCATAATAGTGAGGAGCTGCATGATAATTGAAGCAGTAATATAAGGACCGACACCGAGCATAATGATCGACAAATTGGAAAGTCCACCACCAGAGAATATATTTAAAATGCCGAAAAATTGGTTGTTGGAAAGAAATCTATTTAATTCTACGGTATCAATGCCTGGAATAGGAATAGCGGAGAGAAGTCTGAATACTATCAACGCAAAAAAAACAAACAATACTTTTTTGCGTAAGCTTGTGTCCGTCCAAATCAACTTTATTTTATTCCAGAAATTTTGCATTATTTTGGTAAATTTCTATTTTATAACTATATGCTTCCCTTTTATCCCTAGGCGTTTTCTGATGTCAGAGAAGGTTTCTTTCGGAGAAGCTAATTTATCTTTTTTGATCAAAAGAACTTTTTTGATAGATTTGAATTGGTAACCGCGATTCTTTGGCAATTTTTTGATAATATCGCGAAGTTCCGGACGGCGTTTATTGCCGGCACGCGCTGTTTGACCCTTGCCTCCTCGGCCGGATGTCTTTGCATGCTTGCCTCCTCGGCCGATAAGCCTATCTTTTTTATTTTTATGGGTTCTTTTTAAATTATGTATTTGCATAAGATTATTTTATCAGCGCCTTAGGCCCTTGTTTAAATAGGGCCTAAGGCGCTATCTGTTACGACTTCTTTGTTGGCAATCACGGTGCTTTCTGGAATTATTTTTGTATATTTTGAAGAAATTTGAGAAAATGCTGCCATCACTGCTTTTGCATTATTTAATTTATTTTTACTGTTAGATAAAATCTTTCCAGTGACGTCTTTCACTCCGGATAATTTGATTATATCACGAATGACAGAACCAGCGACGAGCCCACGACCCTTGTTTGGTCTTAATATTACATACGAACTTGAGAATTTAGCAGAGAGTTCGTGAGGAATAGACATTGTTTTGGTGAGGTTCAATCGGACCATATTTTTCTTTGCATTTCGAAGAGCCTTGTTGATCGCAAGGGCAGTATCTCCAGCTTTTCCCAAACCTAAGCCAACAGATCCTTTTTTATCTCCAGCCACTATCGCGACACTAAAAGAAAATCTGCGTCCGCCAGCGACAACGCGAGTAACACGGCGAATGTTTAAAATCTTCTGGTCAAATTCTGGTTTTACTCTATTAAAAGAGCCCCCCCTGCGGCCAGTATTCTTTCTTTCTCTTATACCCATATTTTCTTTTGGTTTGTCTTTATCCATATACAAATTAAACTTTAGAATTCTAATCCCGAAGCCCGGGCAGTATCCGCTACTAATTTTATCCGGCCAGTATATTTAAAACCATTGCGATCAAAAACAACTTTCTTAATTTTTTCTTTTAAGCAAACTGCTCCGATTGCGCTTCCCACTTCTTTTGCTCTTTCACTTTTGGTGCCTTTGGTCATCTTCACGTCGCTTGCTTGCGCCAAAGTTTTACCAGTCATATCATTTATGACTTGCGCATAAATAAATTTATTTGAACGAAAAACCGTAAGCCTAGGACGCTCTGCCGTACCTTGGATTTTTACTCGTATCTTTTTCTTTAATCTTATTCTTTTGTCGTTTTTGTTTTGCATATTATTATACGGTCTTCTTACCCTGTTTTCTTCTTATGACCTCACCTTCATAACGCATACCTTTACCCTTATAAGGCTCTGGTTTTTTCAACGCACGCACGGATGCGGTAAAACTTCCGACAAGCTCTTTATCAATCCCGGTAATCGTAATATTATTTTTTTCAGCCGTAACAGTGAGGCCCTCTGGTATTTTCACAATCACTGGATGAGAGAAACCCAAAGCAAAATGAATTTCTTTTCCTTTGACTTCGGACTTGAAACCAACTCCCTCTAAAATTAACTTCTTTTGATATGGGGTTTCGACACCCTTGATCATATTTTTGATATGCGAAGCATAAGTACCCCAAAGGGATTGAGAAAATTTGTCATTCCTTTTTATATTTAAATTGATTGTTTTACTTGCCCCGTCAACGGCGGGGTCTGTAATAGTAATAACAATATCATTTCTAAAATTCTTTGTAAGTGTTCCCTTTGGACCTACCACAGTAAAAATATTGCCTAGAGAAGAAGCACTGATTGAAGCTTTGATTCCCGCTGGTATTAAAATTTCTTGTTTTCCAATTCTGCTCATAAATTTTTGTAAATTTTTGTTATATTTCGCACAATTTTCGTATTACCAAATTCTAAATAAAGCTTCACCGCCGACTTGTTCTTTCCTTGCTTCTTTGCCTGATAAAATTCCTTTAGGAGTAGAAAGCACTAATAACCCTGTCCCATTTCTAACTGAATGAATATCTTTCATACCAAAATAAACCCGTCTAGACTGTTTGGAGATTCTTTCTACTTCTGTAATTTTTGGTTTTTTGTCTGTGTAAATCAATCCTACTTCCAATACAGACTGTCCTTTTTTTACTTTTTTGGAAATTTCAGAAATGTATCCTGCTTTTTTTAAGCATTCGCCGATAGCATTTTTCATTTTGGAATATGGAAAAGATACAGACTCTTTGCCTGCAAGTGATCCGTTCTTCATTATTATTATCATATTTGAAATTGAATCCATCCCGTTAGAAGCAGATCGCGATCAACTCGCGTGTCTGATATGCTATGTTAATAATTTTTTTAATATTTAATTTCATGTTTTTGTTTATATTTTAAATTGCGATCGCGGCTTCTAACGGGATCCATATCCTTAATTACCAGCTTGACTTACGAACTCCTGGAAGCATTCCTTCATTGGCTAATTCTCTAAAACAAATACGGCATAAACCAAAATCTCTCATAAAAGCTTTCCCTCGACTACAGCGAAAACATCGATTCTTGGATCGAGTGGAAAATTTTGGTTTCTTTTTGCTTCTTGCTGTAACTGATGTTTTTGCCATCCCATTAAAAAATTTAAATAATAAAACTTTTTCATTTTACAAGTCCGCTGATTTTCTAACGGGACAAGTAAATAATTAACGGGGGTGCTTCGTTAATATCTTACTTTTTTTCTTTAAGCCTTTACAAATAAGAATTATGCAAAGAATTAAAGGAGAAAAGCAGATTAATCAAAACTACATTCCCTTATTGCTATATTAGCAAACTAACACTTATTAGTCAAATAAAAAGGTTACTTAGGAAATTATTTCTCAAATTTTCCTGTCACCCAATCAAATTCACCTTGCCAATTTCTATTAGTACATCTCCATCCCGGACTTCCTGGATAAGGATTTCCACTTGTTTCCATATTGCGAACTCCTAAAACATAAAAACTACCAGGGCAACCTGCTTGAGGGCCATAACGATAGTATGCATAACCACCATTTTGAGAAGTAATAGTTGGATCACAAGGGGTCTTTGAAATAAAATCATTAGTTTCTAAGGATGAAATAAACGAATCACCTGCTCCAAAACATCCAGTATCCCAACCACCATTATCATTATCATTATTACCAGGATAAGTGCCATACTTATCATAATAAAATTCTAAGGCTAATTGAATTTGTTTCATATCAGAAAGACGATTTATATCTCTCGCTTTTTCACGAGCTGTTTTTAAACTTAATGAAACAATAGAAGAAAGTAATCCGATAATTGCTACAACAACCAAAAGTTCGATAAGAGTAAATCCTTTAGTTTTTGATTTTTTATTCATATTGATATCTGTATTTTCTTTTATTTTTATTTCTTCAGACATAAAGATATTATACACAATACAATATTCAAGTATTTGAGGGCTAGGGAGAAGTTGAATTTCTACTTCTTCTTTTTTTCTTCCTCCTTTTTGAAAGGAACACCCAAGATTTCAAAAAAGGCCATCCCTTCTTTTTTGTTTTTTGTGGAAGAAACTAAGGTAATAGATATGCCAAAAACATCTCGAATATCTTCGTCGGCTGTTTCTGGGAAGATGGTGTGTTCTTTTATGCCAATAGTTAAATTCCCCATGTTGTCTACCGCATTCCGAGTAATTCCTCGAAAGTCTTTCGTTCGGGGAAGAGCGATATTAATGAGTTTTTCCAAAAAAGCGTACATCCTTTTACCTCGCAAAGTCACTACTACCCCTATAGGGTCGCCTTGTCTGGTTTTGAAAGATGCGATAGATTGTTTAGCGCTTCGGAAGGAAGGCTTTTGACCAGTGATCTTTGCTAAACGAAGAGAGATGGCTTCATTTTTATTTTTATCTTTCTTCATAGCTGTTCCCGTGCCGACGTTTAGCACGATCTTTTGCATCTTGGGAGTAGCCATCGCATTTTTATAGTGAAAAACACTTTTTGTTTTCTCAAAGACTTCTCCTTCTTTTTCTTTTACAGTTAAATGTTTCATCCCAGTACTAAAATTTTAATTATTAATGTTTATCTTTATGCCCCGTAATCAAAAATTTAGTACGGGACAGGTATATTTCTTATTCGACTTTTTTAACATTTGAAGCGTGAATCGGCATTTCAATATTTTTCATACTCCCCTTTGAGCCGGACTTGGTAGGGCGTTGATGCTTCTTCATCATGTTTGCTCCTTCAACAATAACTTTATTTTCTTTAACTAAAACATGAACAATCTTGCCAGACTTTCCTTTGTCTTTCCCCGTTATTATTTTTACGTTGTCTCCTTTTTTTATTTTCATCCCGTTAGAAGCAGATCGCGATCAATTCGCGTGTCTGATATGCTATGTTAATAATTTTTTTAATATCTAATTTCATGTTTTTGTTTGTATTTAAATTGCGATCGCGGCTTCTAACGGGATTCATTCCTTAAATAACTTCTTGCGCTAAAGAAATAATTTTCTGAAATCCTTTTTCCGCCAACTCTCTTGGAATTGGTCCAAAAACGCGGCCAGCCTTTGGGTCTTTTTTTCCTTTTTCTAAAATAACTACGGCATTGTCATCAAAGCGAATATATGAACCGTCTTTTCTCCTATATGCGCCTCTGGTGCGAACCACGACAGCCTGATGCACGTCTTTCTTTTTTACTGCCTTTCTGGGACTAGCGACTTTAACTGAAATGATAACTAATTCGCCCAAAGTCGCATATCTTTTCTTGGAAGACCCTAAAATCTTGAACACCTTTCCCACGGTGCCTCCGGCGTTGTCTGTTATTTTTACTAAAGTCTCAGTTTGAATCATACTTTGTCCGCCTATGGCGGGAAATTATCTTTTAATTATCGCACTATCTTAAATCTTTTATCTTTCGAAATTGGCCGAGTTTCTATTATTTCTACTTTATCTCCCACCTTGCAAAGGTTCTCTTCATCGTGCGCTTTATATTTCTTGCTGATTTTGTAAAACTTCCCGTAAAGCGGATGCTTCACAAACCTAGAAATGGATACCACGACAGTTTTATCCATTTTGTCTGAAACAACCACCCCTTTTAGTGTATTATTTTTTTTCTCTTTTTCTCTTATTTTTTTTGTTTCTGTTTTCATAAATTCGTAATTCGTAATTTTTAATTCGTAATCATTTCTGATTTATTTCTGTAAGAATTCGGGCGATTTGTTTTTTAATATTTAAAGACTCCTTTACGTTTTTTGATTTAGAACCTTCAGCCTTGAATTTGATGACTCTGATTTCCTCCCGCAAAGAAGCAAGCTTTTTTATCAGTTCCTCTTTTTTGAATTCTTTTAAATTTTCTTTTTTTCTTGCCATTTTTTTATTCGTGATTGATTATTATTGCTTGTGCGCTCTGCTAACAATTCTGGTTTTGATTGGAAGCTTCGAACCCGCTTTTCGCAACGCCTCACTGGCTACTTTTTCATCTACTCCATCCACTTCAAAAATAATACGTCCAGGCAAAACATCAAAACAATATCCTTGCGGATCCCCTTTTCCTTTTCCCATGCCTACTTCAGCAGCCTTGGCTGTAAAAGGACGGTCTGGAAAAATACGAATCCAATATTTGCCGGTTTTGGTCAAAGTACGAGAAATAACTTTTCGAGCAGATTCGATTTGATTTGATTTCACTCGGGATTGTGATTCGGATTTTAAGCCAAAAGAACCAAAAGCAAGTTTTATGCCTCGCGTGTCAGCTCCTCGCGTCTTTGGATTTGAACGCGCACTTTGCCACTTTCTAAATTTTACTTTTTTCGGGGTCAACATAAATTAATCCATTTTATTCTTATTTTCTAATGAACCAGAAGCATTTTCTTTAGCGCTCCCTGCACCGGAAGAAATATAAGTGCTGCGAGCAGGTTTCTTGTCAGCAAAAATTTTACCGCGATAAATCCAAACTTTTATTCCAATGACGCCATAAGTAAGAGTGGCGCGTTCACGCTTGAAATCTATATCCGCACGGAAAGTTTGAAGCGGAATCGAGCCTCGTTTGAGTTCTTCAGTACGAGCAATTTCAGCTCCACCTAGGCGCCCTGACAATACGACTCTGGCGCCTTCTACTCCGTGAGCTTGCATTACCTTTTCAATGATTTGTTTTATTACCCGTCTGTAAGGCATTCTTTTTTCCAATCCTTCGGCAATCATATAGGCAACTATCGCAGCATCAGCTTCTGGATTTGAAACTTCTACAATTTCAAGCTTGAAATCTTCCGGTCTGCCTAATTTCAGCTTGTCCATTTTCTTTAAAATATCTTCTTTGAGTTTTGTCGCTCCCTCGCCGCTTCTGCCGATGATAAGGCCTGGACGAGAAGTTTTAATTATAAAACGAGTAGCTTTTCGGCTTCTCTCGATTTCAATACTGGAAACATACATACCGCGCAATTTCTTTTCTAAATATTGGCGCACTAAAACATCTCCTTTTAAATAAGTAACGTATTTTTTAGGATCAGCAAACCAGCGGGACTTCCAGTCTCTCAATATTATCAATCTATGGGCGTATGGATGAACTATTTTTGACATATTATTTCTTGCTCGCCGAAGCTTTAGCGGAGGCGGGTTTTTTAGATTTCGACTTCTTAACTGCTAAAACTTTTTCTCCTAAAAGAATATTTAAATGACTCGTGCGTTTATTTATTCTGTGTCCTGTGCCCATCGCAGCCGGCATCATTCTCTTCATGGTGATCCCTTTATCTACGCGTAATTCTTTTATAAATAAATTATCCACATCTTTGCCTGCTTGTTTGGCATTTGCCACAGCTGAAAGCAAAAGTTTCTTGATGGGAAGCCCTGCGCGTTTTGCCAAAAAATCAAGCTCTGCAATAGCTTCTGATACTTTCTTCCCTTTAACAAGCCCTGCTACCAAGCGGACTTTTCTGGGAGACTGTCTATAATTTTTTAAAAATGCTTTCATCCCGTTTAGAAGCAGATCGCGATCAACTCGCATGTCTGATGTTTTAAGTTATTAATTTTTAATATATTTGATTTCATTTTTTTGTTTATTTTTTAAATTGCGATCGCGGCTTCTAACGGGATTCATTCTATTTCTTTTTTGCATCAGCAGCTGTGGCTGTCGCAGTTTTAGCTTGAGTTATCTCTGCTTCCTTTTTCTTTTGTTCTAGCTCTTTCTGCATTTTTCCTCCGTGTTTTATAAATTTCTTCGTTGGAGAAAATTCTCCCAATCTATGCCCGACCATGTCTTCGGTCACCAAAACCTCGACATGTGTTTTTCCATTATGAACACCAAAAGTAAAACCGAGCATCTCTGGGGATATCACGCAGGCTCTTTTCCACGTCTTTATCGTTGGAGTCGAGAGCGGATTTTTACCGGCAATCTTTGACAGAAGCCTTTCGTCGACATTTAATCCTTTTTTAATTGATCTGGTCATGTATTTTTATCTTTTCACGTAAACAAAAAGCTCGTAACGAGCTTGGTTTCATAATAGCAAATTCAACAAAAAAGTCAAATAAAAACGCCCCACCACATGAAGATAAGTGTGGTGGGGCAAAAAAGCGGCTTTCGCCATACGATGCAGGACAGACATGCGCCCTCCTATATTAGAGAAAGGTTAATTCCTTTCTCTCTTTCGAAAATTTTCGAATACTGCAAGGAAACAAATTCTTTTTCATTTATGACAGATGCCCCAAAAAAAAGCAAACGAGGAAATGTGGAAAACTTATTTTAGAAATCTTATTTATTTTTTCCAATCTTTCTGCGAGAAACGATAAACACATTGGAGTATTTCTTTGGACCTCTGGTTTTCCTTCCACCAGTAACTTTACCCCACAATGTTTTAGGTCTTTTGGTTCCTCTGCCTTGTCTGCCTTCTCCACCTCCATATGGATGGTCTACTGGATTCATCGCCGTACCACGAACTCTAGGACGAATTCCTTTCCAACGGCTGCGGCCTGCTTTGCCGTAATTTTCTAAATGATGTTCTTCGTTTGAAACAGTTCCGACAGAAGCCCAGCAATTTTCATTTACTTTTCTTATTTCCGTTGAAGGCATTTTCAAATTTGTATATCCTTCGGCATTCGCTACTACTTGCGCGAAAATTCCAGCAGAACGGCCGATCTTTGCACCGCCTTGAGGCTTGATTTCAATGTTATAAACAAAAGTTCCCACTGGAATACTCTTTAAAGGAAGTCTGTTTCCTGCTTTTAGCTCGGCTTTTTCAGATACGATAAAGGCATCTCCCGGCTTTACAGACTTTGGTAATACTACATATCTTTTTTCTCCATCCTTATATACAGCTAAACCAATAAAAGCTGAACGGTTTGGATCATATTCAATAGTTTTTATTTTTGCTGGTATTTCTTTTTTATCGTATAAAAAATCAACTTCTCTGAAAAGACGTTTATGCCCTGATCCTTTGTGGCGCATGGTTATTCGGCCCGCACTATTCCTTCCCACTGAACGCCTAAAACCATGAGTTAAAGACTTTGTCGGGATTCCAGTCGTTAAAATATCCCTGTAATTAACATTAGTCATTTGTCTTCTTGATTTTGATGTTGGTTTGTATGTTTTCATTTTATTAAATAAATTCTATCTTATCGCCCTTTTTTAAATAAACAAGGGCTTTGCGGCCCCCTCCTTTTGTCCCAGCCTTGCCTTTGGACATAATATTTTTCTTCGGAACAGTTAAAACATTTACTTTTACAGGATGCACTTTGTAGAGTGTGAAAATAGCTTTTTTAATTTCTGTTTTATTAGCAGACTTCGTAATATCAAAAGTATAAACATTTTGCTCTGCACTAAAAGATGCTTTTTCAGTAATTCTTGGGTTTTTAATTATTTGTGTTGTCATAATTTTGTTACGGACGTTGGACGTCTAGGAATCTAGACGTCCAACGTCCGTTTCTCTAACCTCTTGATTCTAAAAATTTAACTGCCTCTGCAGGTTTCTCTATTAAAAGATATTGATGATTAAGCACGTCGAGCGGATTTAAATTTTTAAGAAAAACTATTTCCATCTGGGGCAAATTTCGAAAACTCTTTTCTGCTTTTTCGTCTCTTCCAAAAAGCGCAGTCAGAACTCGCGGCTTCTTTGAATTTGCCAATGTTTTATAACCGCTTGCTTTCGCCAAATTTTTTACGACATCCAATGCGGATTTTGTTTTTATTTTAGACATCGACAACGAATCAATAAAAATTATTTCATTATCCTTTAGTTTTTTAGAAAGCACAGAAAATAGTGCTTGCGCGCGCATTTTTTTGGAAATTTTTCTTTTATAATTTTTATCAGAGAGCGGACCGTGGGTAACACCTCCACCAACCCAAATAGGACTTCTGCTAGACCCGTGTCGTGCGCGACCAGTCCCTTTTTGTTTCCAAGGTTTTTTGCCGCCTCCGCGCACTTCTCCGCGATCTTTAGTGTCGGCCGTACCAGCACGCTTATTAGAACGCATTCCTTCTACCACCTGATGCACCAAATCCGCCCGCCACTTGGCAGCAAAAACCTTAGCCGGAAGATTTATTTCTCCTGCTTCAGCTCCTTTTTGATTGTATATCTTTGCCTTCATCTCGGTTTCTGATTTTGTTTTTGTTTTTTTTGCTTCCATAATTTTTATTTTGTGACAGCGCTTTAGGCGCTCTGAGCGCCTAAAGCGCTGTTTCTCTGCTAACTATTTCCACTAATGTCCCTTTTCGGCCAGCGATCGCTCCTTTGATAAGCATTAAATTATTTTCTTTATCAACAAAAACAACTTGCAAGTTTTTTTGCATTATGCGATCGGACCCCATTCTGCCCGCCATTCTCATTCCCTTAGGAACATGAGTACGTAACCCTCCGCCGATACTTCCAGGCTCTCTTTCAGAATGTTTTTGACCGTGAGATCGCGGACCGCCGGCAAAACCATGGCGTTTCACGACCCCTTGAAAACCCTTACCTTTCGAAACACTCGCAACTTCTATTTTATCACCGGCAACAAAAGCTCCCACATCTATGATGTCTCCTTCTTTGGATAGAACTTTATCAGCAGGTTTTAGTCTAAATTCTTTTAGAGTTTTATAAAAGGCGCCTTTCATTGCTCCAGCGCTCCCTTTTGAAACTCTTTCTTTCTTTTGCGCGCCAAAACCTACTTGCACAGAATCATAGCCATCTTTGGATTTTTCAAAAATTCTGGTAACTGTTACTGGCCCTGCTGTTACTATCGTCACTGGAAAAACAGTCCCGTCGGGAGAAAAGTATTCTGCCATATTTTCTTTTGTTCCTAGTATAAATTTCATGATTTTATTGCGGTAGCGCTTTTTCTTACATCATTTTCACATCTATATCAACTCCAGAAGGAAGAGAAAGATTGGAAAGCGCCTCAACTGTCTTTGCATTTGGGTTTATTATATCGATCAATCTTTTGTGTACTCTTATTTCAAATTGTTCTCGCGTATTTTTGTAAATAAAAGCAGAGCGATTTACCGTATATTTTTTTATTTCAGTCGGCAAAGGAACAGGACCTACTATTTGCGCATCATAACGAGAAGCTGTATCTATTATTTGCTTGATAGATGCGTCTAAAATCTTGCTTTCGTAAGCGCGAACTCGGATACGCAAAACCACTTTCCCTTCGCCCTTTTTTTCTTTTTGAAGCGAAGCTTTCGGCATTTTAATCCCAACCTTTTTCTTTGCCGGAACCTTGGCTTTTGCCGTAATTTTTTTTTCTTTTTTTTCTGCTGTTGGCATTTTAATCTAGCCCAATATTTTTGTAACGACCCCTGCACCCACAGTCTTTCCTCCCTCTCGAACTGCGAATCTCTGTGATTCTTCAAGCGCAACAGGAGTAACTAATTTGACTGTAAGTTTTACTGTATCTCCAGGCATAACCATTTCTACGCCCTCGGATAAGAGAACATCGCCGGTAACGTCTGTAGTTCTGATATAAAATTGAGGCTTGTAACCCTTGAAGAATGGAGTATGACGTCCGCCTTCTTCTTTTTTCAAAACGTAAATTTCACAAGTGAAGTTATCGTGAGGAGTAACAGTGCCCGGCTTTGCCAAAACTTGTCCGCGAGTGATGTCTTCTTTCTTTAAACCTCGAAGAAGAATTCCGGCATTGTCTCCAGCCATTCCTTCTTGTAGGTTTTTGTTAAACATTTCGATACCAGTAACAACTGATTTCTGAGTTGGCTTGATACCGACGATTTCAACTTCTTCTCCAACTTTTATAACTCCTCTTTCTATTTTACCCGTTACCACTGTTCCACGGCCTTCAATTGAAAAGATATCTTCAACTGGCATAAGGAATGGTTTGGAAACATCTCTTTCAGGAACTGGAATGTATGTGTCAAGAGCATTTGTAAGTTCAAGAACTTTCTTTGCCCATTCATCGTCAATAGATTTTGCTTCGAGAGCCTTAAGAGCAGAACCGCGAATAACTGGAGCATTTGCGCCATCAAAACCTTGTTTGGTTAGAAGTTCTCGGATTTCTTCTTCTACCATGTCAATCATGTCTTTGTCGTCAACCATATCGCACTTGTTTAAGAACACTATGATTTTTGGAACACCAACTTGTTTTGCAAGAAGAACGTGTTCGCGAGTCTGAGGCATAGCACCGTCTGTCGCTGCAACCACGAGAATAGCGCCGTCCATTTGAGCGGCACCAGTAATCATGTTTTTAATATAGTCCGCGTGTCCAGGAGCATCGATGTGCGCATAGTGACGAGCGTCAGTAGCATACTCATTGTGAGAAATGTTAATAGTGATTCCGCGAGCTTTTTCTTCAGGAGCATTGTCGATTTGATCAACCCCTCGAAGTCTTACAGTTTTTCCTGCTAAATTTAAAACATGTAAAATTGCAGCTGTTAAGGTGGTCTTTCCATGGTCAACGTGACCAATGGTGCCGACGTTTACGTGCGGCTTATCTCTTTTAAATTCTTCTGCCATAATATTTTTTGAGCTAATAATTAAAACTTAACGTACGAGAACCAGTCGCTAAGGCTTAACTACTAACCTAATTAACTAATAAATTAAAAAATCAAAACAAAAACTGCAGAAAGTGCAGTTATTTAGATAATAGCAGATTGACAAATAATGTCAAATAATCAAGTTTATTTTCTTGCTGCGATAATAGTTTCAGCGACGTTGTTCGGCACAATGTCGTATCTAAAGAATTCCATCGTAAAAGATGCCCGGCCTTCGGTCATAGAACGAAGTCCCGTCATATAACCAAACATTTCCGAAAGAGGCACAATAGCTTTTATTACCTTGTTCATTCCGCGGTCTTCCATCCCTTCTATTAGTCCGCGCTTTGAAGAAAGATTTCCAGTAACATCTCCCATGAATTTATCTGGAGTAACAACCTCCACCTTCATCATCGGTTCTAGAATAACAGGATTGGCGCGACGACAAGCATCTTGAATAGCCATACTGGCGGCAATTTTGAAAGCCATTTCGTTTGAATCCACTTCGTGATAACTTCCATCCCAAAGTTCTACTGAAACATTCACTATCTTGAATCCAGCTAAAATACCACGATCTAATCCTTCTTTGAATCCCTTTTCACAAGGGGCAATGTATTCCTGAGGAATCACACCACCTTTAATAGTATTAATGAATTCAAAACCAGGAGACCTTTTTGTATTTTTTGGCAAATCTTCCAATTCTTCTTTGGTTAGCATTTCCATCGGCTTCACTTTTATCTTCACATGCCCGTAGTTTCCGCGCCCGCCGGACTGCTTGATGTATTTTCCTTCTGCTTCAGAATTTCCAGTAATGGTTTCTCGATAAGCTACTTGTGGTTTGCCGACATTTGCCTCTACAGTAAACTCTCTTTTCATACGATCAACAATAATTTCAAGATGAAGTTCTCCCATCCCGGCGATAATAGTCTCCCCTGTTTCTTGATCACTGCTGACTTTAAAGGTCGGGTCTTCTTGAGCAAGACGATTGAGGGCCATACCCATTTTTTCTTGGTCCGCCTTTGTCTTTGGTTCAATACGTAATGAAATAACTGGCTCAGGAAAAACAATTCTATTTAGTTCGATAGGATTGTTTTCATCACAAATGGTATCTGAGGTAATGGTATCTTTTAATCCTACCGCAGCGGCTATTTCTCCCGCAAAAACCTGTTTTACTTCTTCTCTGTCATTAGCATGCATCCGCAAGATTCTACCAATACGTTCTTTATTTCTTGTGCGCGGATTGTAAACATAACTTCCGGCCATCAAGCTACCAGAATAAACACGGAAAAAAATAATTTGTCCGACAAATGGATCTGTCGCCACTTTAAAAGCAAGAGCCGCAAAAGGCTCTTTATCATCCGCATGTCGAACCATAGACTCTTCAGTATCTGGATTAATTCCAGGGATAGGAGGAATGTCAGTAGGCGCTGGTAAGTAATCAACGACGGCGTCGAGCACTAGTTGAACACCTTTATTTTTCAATGCCGAACCAGCAAATACAGGAAAAATTTCGTTAGCAATTACGGCTTTACGTAAAGTTTTCTTTAAGACATCTATATTTGGAATAACCCCCTCAAGGTATTCAGTCATCATTGCGTCATCTGTCTCCACTATCTTTTCAATGAGTTCGGCGTGATATTTTTCTGCTTCAGCTTTTAATTCTTCCGGAATTTCTTTTTCGACAACTTTGTTGCCCATCTCTCCCTCGAAATAATAAGCTTTCATTTTTAGCAGATCGATAACCCCTTCATGTTTTTCCTCAAGCCCGATAGGGATCTGCATACGAACGGCTTTTTTTGTCAGACGGTCAAGGATAGTTGCAAAAGAATGCTCAAAGGAGGCACCCGTTCTGTCTAATTTATTTATGAAACAAATTCGTGGAACTTTCGCTTCATCCGCATAGCGCCAGTTTGTTTCGGACTGCGGTTCCACTCCTGCGACGCCATCGAAAACGACAACAGCTCCATCGAGAACACGAAGAGAACGCTTCACTTCTACTGTGAAATCAATGTGTCCTGGGGTGTCAATAATATTAAAACGATGTTTCTTTGATTTGTCGGTCGGAGATGCATATGTGGGAGTCCAGAAACATGTCACAGCCGCGGATGTAATAGTGATTCCACGTTCGCGTTCTTGCTCCATCCAGTCTGTAGTAGTTTCTCCATCATGCACTTCACCTATCTTGTGCGAAACTCCAGTATAAAAAAGCACCCGCTCCGTTGTAGTCGTCTTCCCCGCATCAATGTGCGCAATAATTCCAATATTCCTGACTTTTTCTAAAGGGTAATCTCTTTCCATAAATTTAAACTACCAAGCAAAGTGCGCAAAAGCTTTATTGGCCTCTGCCATCTTGTGAGTATCTTCTTTCTTTTTAATAGCTGAACCCTCGTTCTTGGAAGCGGCAATCAATTCATCAGCGAGGCTTATATGCATCGGAGAACCTTTTTTATTTCGAGCTGCATCACGAATCCAGCGCATCGCTAGAGCAAGTCGGCGTTCTGCGCGGACCTCGACAGGCACTTGATAGTTAGCACCTCCGATGCGTTTGGAGCGCACTTCGGTCATCGGACCGGCATTTCTCAAAGCTAAATCAAAAATTTCTAAAGGATTTGGATTGCCTGTTTTTTCCTTGATTATGTCAAAAGCGCTGTAGATTATTTTTCTAGAAGTTTCTTTCTTTCCGGACCACATGACATAGTTAATAAACTTCTCTAGTTTTTGAGAATTATAAACGAAATCAGGCTTCACTATGTTTCTATTTTTTACTTTGCGTCTCATTTTTTTATTTTCCTCCCCTCCTTATCGAGGAGGGGTTAGGGGTGGTGATTATTTTTTTACTTCTTTTTTAGGTTTTTTATTTCCATAAAGCGATCTGGATTGTCTCCTCTTTTCTACTCCTTGAGTGTCCAAAACTCCGCGTACGATGTGATATCTTACTCCGATCAAGTCTTTCACACGTCCTCCGCGAAGCATCACGACAGAGTGTTCTTGCAAATTGTGTCCTTCCCCTGGGATATAGGCGGTCACTTCCATGCCATTTGTCAATCTGACTCTCGCAATCTTACGCAAGGCGGAGTTTGGCTTTTTAGGAGTAGTGGTGGAAACTTTTGTGCAAACTCCTCGCTTGAAAGGTGAAGGAAAAAATACTGGTCTATTTTTTAAGACATTAAAACCTTTCGCCAAAGCCACTGTCTTGTGCTTGGAGCGAACTTTTGTTCTATTTTTCTTAATTAATTGGTTTATTGTTGGCATAAGTAAATAAAATAGCCCTAAGGGACTATGCGCATAATGTACTATAAAAATAATCAAAGCGCAAGCCCCCACACCTACTTTAATATCGCTTTTTATTCTGCCAATAAAAATAGTTAAGAAAAAAAATATTTGATAATTTTCAATTACAGAATTAATTATATTAAAAAAAAGCAGAATAATATTAAAGTAGGTGTGGGGGCAAGCCCTATGTTTACAATACCAACCCAGTTACCAAATGAAAAAGAAACGCTAATATCGGGTATAAATAATCAGAAAAGAAAACAATGAAAACAAGTAGAAGAATTAAAGAATATTGCTCATAAGCTAGAATAAAAGAAAAAGCTCTCTCGGGTAAAAAAGAAAAAAGTATTTTTGAACCATCCAAAGGAGGAATCGGGACTAGATTAAAAATACCTAGAGCTAAATTTACAATCACAATTGCGGAAGTTATAAAGTAAAAACCGGCAGGCAAATCAAAAGAAGCTGAAACGCGAATGATAATTCCAAAGATAATCGCAATAAGAAAATTGGCTAGAACACCAGCAGAAGCGACAGCGATAGTCCCCCATTTCTTGTCACTCAAATTGTTTGGATTATAAGGTACTGGTTTTGCCCAGCCAAAAAGAAAACCTGCATGCGAAAAAATCAAAACCGCCGGCAAAAGTATGGAACCAAATAAATCTAAATGCTTAATTGGATTTAAGGTCAGGCGACCAGCATCACGAGCGGTATCATCACCAAAATATTCCGCCATAAAACCATGAGAAACTTCGTGAATAACTATCGACATAATAAGTATAGTTATATAAAAAATTGCATCAGTACCTTGCATCCCGTTAGAAGCAGGTCGCGGTCAATATGTCGCGATTTTGCTTTATTATGTTATTAATTTTTTTTTTGATTATCATATTTATTTTTCTTAAACTGCGACCGCGGCTTCTAACGGGATTGCATTCCTATAAACTTAATGATAACATAAGCGGAATGAAAAAAATATGTATGATAACTAAAAAGGGTCCAATCATTGGAGGCGGGTATTCCAACAGAACTCGTGCCACTCAATTCAACCCAACCGGTAAGAAAAAAAAGTACCCAAATCTTCAAAAGAAGAGAATTTTTATACCTGAATTAAACAAAACCATCAATATAGAAGTCAGCGCTAGGGGTATGCGCACCATGAAAAAGCGAGGCACTTATGCCACTCTCCTCAAAGCTGGGCTAATAAAAGGCTAAATAGGTTATTTTTTTAATTTTTTGGGGCGACCTAATAAATAAAAAATAATATTGATTAAGATTATTAATCCAAAAGCGAACTCCCACGTTGGCTTTGGATTATAAAGATCTACGCTTATTAAAAGCGTGATTATTAAAATAAGGACGCTCAAAATAATGGATGTTGAGAAATAAGTAAGTTTTGGATTCATATATCTATAATACTATAAATTTACGCTGGTACAAAAGTCAGCGCGGTGCCTTTTTTACCGCTACGGCCTGTTCGGCCTATGCGGTGCACGTAAGTGTCATAGGTTTGCGGCACGTCATAGTTGATAACATGAGTAACATCTGGAATATCGAGACCTCTCGCCGCCACATCTGTCGCAATCAAAATACTTATTTGATCTTTTTTAAATGAATCTAAAGTACGAATGCGCTCACGGCTCCTTTTGTCGCCATGAATGCACCCCACCTTGAATCCCATATGGGCAAGTTCTTTAGTTAATGTGTCCACGCTATGTTTCATTTCCCTGAAAATTAAAACTTTGTTTGAACCGTCTTTACTTAAAACTTCGTGCAGTTTTTCTAATTTTTCTTCCTTAGTTCTTACGCGAATCACATCTTGATCAATATTTTTTGCTGTCTCACCAGAAATTACAGAAATGAAAACAGGATTTTTTAAATATTGTTCTGTTAATTTTTTGATTTCTGGAGAAAGAGTCGCTGAAAAGAAAAGGGTTTGTCTTTCGGTCGCTGTTTTTCCTATAATGTAAACCATATCATCCCGAAATCCCATATCGAGCATTCGGTCTGCTTCATCAAGCACTACTGAATGGCAAGTGGAAAGATCTAAAACCTTTTTTTCAATCAAGTCCCGCAAACGCCCCGGAGTGCCAATAACAAAAGAAACTCCCATTTTTATTTCTCTAATTTGTTTCATGATTGGCAAGCCTCCCACGCAAGCTACCGAAAACATTCCGAAACCGAAAGCAAGATTTTTAAAATCTGTTTCTATCTGTAAAGCAAGTTCGCGAGTCGGCGCCATTATTAAAACTGTTTCTCTTTTCTTTTGTCCTTTGGTTTTTGCAATTTTTTCAATCAAAGGAAGTAAGAAAGCTGCCGTCTTGCCGGTGCCTGTATTTGCCATGCCGAAAACATCCTTGCCTTCTATCACTGCAGACATAGCTTGGTCTTGGATAGGGCGTGGATTCGTAAATCCCGCTCTCTCAATATTTTTATGAAGTTGCGGATTAAAAGGAAAATCTGCAAAAGAGTGTTTTGCTACATACGGCTTTTCTTCTATATGCGTTCCTTTTTTTATGAAACGAGAAAAATCGATCCGTTCTCCGCGAGATCTTTTACTTGATCCGCCTTTTTTAAAAGAGGGTCTTGAATTATTAAATTTTCTTCTGCCAAAACTAGATTTCCCGCCAAAAGAACGGGTAGACGTTTTAAAAGAAGTGTGACCTCCAAATTTCTTTGGATTAGCCTTTTTTTGTGCGTACATAATGGGTCACTCCCAATATGTAAATAGATGAGAATGATGTTTTTAGAATAGCATTTCTGTATTATTTTGTCAATGTTTTACTCTCCCCGCACCAGACCTAGGGGAATCCCCTAGGTCTGGTGCGGGGTATGTTATACTAAAAATATGAAAGCCTACTTAGATATAGTAAAGAATGTTTTAGAAAATGGAGAAAAAGTGGACACTCGCCAAGGCACTCCTGCATATACAATAGCCGGAACTTTTTTTGAACACGATATGTCAAAAGGATTTCCTTTATTAACAACAAAAAAAATGCCTTTTCGCCTTATTTCTACTGAATTAGAATTTTTTATAAAAGGGATCACGGACAAAAAATGGCTGTTAGATAAAAATAATCATATCTGGGATGAATGGGCTTCCCCTAAGAAAGCACCCTATGGACACGATGAAGCTTCTAAAAAAAGAATGCTAGAAGAAAGAGACCTAGGACCGATTTATGGATTTCAATGGAGACATTTTAATGCTAAATATGAAAATTATGATACTGATTACACAGGCAAGGGGGTAGATCAATTAAAAAGACTTATAGAAATATTAAAAACAAATCCAAGAGATCGCCGAATGATTGTGAATGCGTGGAATCCTCTTCAGCTAGAAAAAATGGGGCTTCCCCCTTGTCATTATTCTTTTCAAGTCACCACTATTAATGGGAAATTAAATTTAATGTGGAATCAGCGTTCAGTTGATACCATGCTCGGTCTTCCATTCAACATTGCAAGCTATGCTTTACTACTTCATCTTATTGCTAAAGAAGCAGGGTTAAAAGAAGGAAAACTTGTTGGATTTTTAGCAGATGTTCATCTTTTTGAAAACCATGTGGAGGGTGCAAAAGAACAACTTTCTCGAGACCCGCAAAAATATTCATTACCAAAAATAGAGACAGAAAATTGGAAATCTATTTTCGATTGGAAAGCTGAAGACACCAAAGTTCTAAATTATCAAAGTTATGGCAGAATTCCTTTTGAGATAGCAATATAATTATGATTTCTTTAATCGCCGCTATTGGTAAAAATAATGAACTAGGTAAAAGCAATACTTTGCTTTGGCATTTACCTGTCGATATGAAACATTTCAAGGAAACAACCACGCTTCATCCAGTAATAATGGGACGCAAGACTTTTGAATCCATAGGACATCCCCTGCCCAACAGAAGAAATATAGTGATCACTCGCAATGTGAATTATAAAAAAGAGGGCGTCGAACTCGCATACTCTCTAAACGAAGCTTTGGATTTATTCCCGGATCAAAATGAGGAAATTTTTATCATTGGTGGCGCAGAATTATACAGACAAACTATGCCTATCGCAGATAAACTTTATATTACCCACATAGATGCAGAAGATAAAGACGCAGATGCATTTTTCCCTGAAATTATTCCAATTGTTTGGAATGAAGTCTCGCACATTGAACATGAAGCAGATGAAAAAAATATTTATCCCTACACTTTTTCAATTTACGAAAAATTCCAATAAATTTTATGGGTCTTCGTCTGTTTTAATTCGTATAAAAACGTCTTTGCCTTCTGGGGATTTTTCTTTTCTATACTTTCTCTTTTTATTTATTTCAATTTTTCTTAATAATTCTTTCTCTAAATCAAAATTCATCGTTTCGCACATACCTAGAATAAAAATCATCACATCGGCAAATTCTTCCGCCACACCGGGAAGATTTTTATTATGCTTGGAAAAAGCTTCAGAAAGCTCTTCGTAAGCTCGGCAAAATTCTTGCGCAATATCCGTCGTATTGAATCCATGCTCAATCTTGTTTCTTATTACCTCTTTTTGTAATTCTTTTAGATCTATCATAATTTAATACGATCAAGTGTAACTTTTGCTTGTTCTAAAATATCTACAGAAAGTCCGGTTGGGTAATCTTCTTTGGCAACTATCCTAATTATTCCAGCATTAATAATCATCTTTGCACACCATGAGCATGGCGCAAAGGATGTATACAATGTTGCTCCCTTGGTACTAATTCCATGCTTTGCAGCATGTACAATTGCATTTTCTTCCCCGTGACAACATACACATTCACTTTTACTATTTTTATCATAATTGTATGTTCCTGATGGTATTTTGCCTTTATAAACATTAATGCAACGTACACAACCACCATCAATGCAGTTTTTTACATTAGTGGGTGTACCATTATATCCTGTAGAAATAATTTTTTTATCTATTACAATCACGGATCCTTTGGCTGGACTAATACAATTGGATCTTGTTGCGACAACCTCTGCAATTTTCATAAAATATTCATCCCAAGACGGACGCTTATCTTTTATGGTTTTTTTAACTGCCTTTTTCATTTATCTAATATACTACCAAATACAAAAAAAGCCACCCCGACCTATGTCGGGGCAGCTTTTTTATTTTAAAAATTTGTTTAGTCTTTCACTTCTACCCACACATATTTTTCTGCTGAAAAATTGTCTGGGCACGCCTCGCGCCGTCGCGCTCCGGCCGGTAGAAGTAATTTAAATTACTTCTACCCCCATACTTCGAGCGGAGCCGGCAACGATGCGAATTGCTCCCTCTATATCTTTCGCATTTAAATCTGCCATTTTCTTTTCAGCAATTTCACCTGCTTGTTTTTTTGTTATTTTACCTACTTTTGCAGTAGCATTTTTACCTGAACCCTTTTCTATCCCGGCAGCTTTTAAGATAAGTCCTGTTACAGGCG
Source organism: Candidatus Paceibacterota bacterium (assembly GCA_028718635.1). NCBI lineage: Bacteria > Bacillati > Minisyncoccota > Minisyncoccota bacterium. Next base: position 217,287 of record JAQULK010000001.1, on the reverse strand, counting down.
GAGTTTTGACAACGAAATCATAACTACGATCTTCGTAGACAGTGATCTTCACAGAAACCTTATCTCCAGCCATTTTTTGCGTGGCAGCATTAAATTTAGTAACAAAGTCTCCAATGTTAATACCAGCCTGACCAAGCGCAGGTCCCAAAGGTGGCGCAGGAGTCGCTTTGGCGGCCGCAATTTGTAATTTAATTTTTTTTGTTATTTTCTTTGCCATCCCAGTACTAAAATTTTATTTATAATTAATATTGTTAATCTATACTATTTTCCCTTTTTTGTCTATTTTTCTAATTTTTATTTAATCAAAAATTAGGCAAAGCCGTTACGGGACAAGTACAATTTTATATCTTTTTTACCTGTAGAAAATCTAGCTCTACTGGCGTCTCGCGACCGAACATCGAAACGAGCACTTTCACTTTTCCGCGATCTTGATCAATATTGTTTACCTTGCCTTCCAGATCCTTAAATGGGCCATCGGTAATGCGAACCGTCTCGCCCACAACCATATCAATGTTGTGCCTGGCAGTTCCAGCATCCATCTTTTTGAATAAGTAATCAACCTCTTCTTTTTTTAATGGAACGGGGTTGACTCCTGCGCCGACAAAGCCAGTCACCCTAGGCGTATTGCGCACCACATACCAAGAATCATCCGTCACAATCATATCCACCAACACATATCCGGGATAAATTTTTTCTTCCACTTCTACTCGCTTGCCGGCTTTGATTTTTATTTTCTTTTCAACTGGGACAATCACGTTAAAAATTTTATCATTCATCCCGAGAGAGTCTATGCGCTGTTTCAAATTACGAAGAACAACGTTCTCGTATCCGGCATAAGTATGTATTGCGTACCAATTTCTTGTTCCTAGCGTTTCTTGTTTAGCCATCCCAGTAGTAAAATTTTAATTAATAATATTTATCGACTATGTCCCATTTGCTGAATTTACTACGGGACAAGTGTTCTTAAGGGGTAATTATTTTTTGTAAGACTTGGGAGAAAATAAAATCAAAAAAACCTAAATAATAGGCAATCACCACGGATAAAACAATAACTAAGAGCGTATAATATAAAGTTTGATTCCTAGATGGCCAGATAACATGTTTTAATTCTGTTTTTGTTTCTTCTAAGTATTCAGTGATTTTTGACATATACTTCCCCGCCTATAGCGGATTTTTAAATTATTTTAAAAAAGCCCCCTTTCAAGGGCTTTCTTAATAATACTCTTTTTGCTCAAATAGTCAAATGAACCCCCCTCTCCTTAACAAGGAGAGGGCTGGGGTGAGGTCTTTCTACCTTATTTCGTAAGTTATAGTCACATCCGAGCTGATGGTGTTCTCCCCTTTTGGAATCACTGCCGGTGCCGGAGCTGCCCCCGCACTATCTTTCATCATAGCGCTCGCGGTATACATAATCGGAGTATTTCCATTTTCACTGAAAGAAGTAATTTTTCCCAAACGTACTCCTAAATCTTTTGCCAACACTTTTGCTTTTGCTTTGGCGTCATCAATAGCTTTTTTCCTTGCTTCTGCTTTTAAAGAATCTTCTTTATCAATTGCGAAATTAGGGCCGTTCAAATCAGAAACGCCTGTTGTCCCTAGTCCTTGCATAATATCACCGACAGAATCGATATTTCTAATTTTTACCGTAATACTTTCGTTTGCTGTATAGCCGACAAGCACTTGCCTGCCAGGAGGACAATAAGAAGGAGAAGTTGAGCCAACTGCAATCCCGGCTGTGCCGGCACCCACAGGAACAGGAGGGCAAACAGCATTTTGATATTGATACTTAGGATTAAAGGATGCATTCGCGGTCTGAATATCTTTGTCTGCCACCCCTTTTGCTTTCAATAAATCTAAGGCTTTTTTCTCTATGGTTGCCACTGCCGTTTGAGCATCTTTCACTGTTTTTGCATCTTGGCTAATCGTAAAATAAATATTCGCTATATCAGGCACCGCTGTGACTTCCCCGTGCCCAGAAAAAGATATAGTGTTAGGTGTTTTATCTTCGTCTCTATCGCCTCTACAATCAAACAAAGCATTTGCGACCACAACAGCCAAGAAAACAATAAGCGCGATCTTTAATCCGTTATATAATTTTACTTTTTGTTCTGGCGATATTTCCATATATTTATTTTTTAATCGCTAGTAATTCGACATCAAAAATAAGGGTCGCATTCGGCGGGATAACTCCTCCGACACCAGTTGCCCCATAAGCATCCGCTGGAGGTATAGTAAGGATTTTTTTCTCTCCCACTTTCATTCCGACAATTCCTTTTTCCCAACCAGGGATAACTTGTCCGGAACCCAAAGTGAAATTGAAAGACTGTACGTGGTTAAATTTCGGATCGACATTTGAATCAAAAACTGTACCGTTTTCTAAACGGCCGGTATAATTTACAGAAACTGTGTCTCCATTTTTCGCTACTTCTCCCACTGAAACAGAATCCTCAGATGGAATAGTTGGAGTAGTATTGTCAGAAACATCATTAACAATATTGTTTACGTCATTATTCAAAGGCATATTTTCTTTATTTTTAAGGCTGATAAAAATTAAAACTCCCACCAAAGCTAAACAAATCACCACTGCCAAAACTATATTCATATTTTTTTTCTCTGTATTCATAATTAAGATTAATTAGATTTTTAATAATTTAATTATAACAACAAGTAATCAAGCTAAGCAAGTTAGAGTCTTGTCCAACGCACTTTAAATATCCCCATTCATCCTCCCCTTCGTCTTCTCCCCCACTACCCCATCCGAGCAAAGTAACAATAGGGCTGGTTTGAAAATGTTGGGATTGTTTAGCGAGGTAGTTAATCTCTTGATGCCATGTAAAAGAAATACAATGAAGTGGGGTCGCGGGTTGGGTCGGGTTTTCATATTTTAATAATATCATGACTCCGAGTCGGAAGTCATAATGTGCAATGTGTAAAACTATTTGTACAAACATAATGCAATGTAGAAGGAACTCCTTGCAGATATTATATCACGCTCAACCCGCTCCACTAAAAAATAATCAACTACTCCTTTTTATTTCGTCCCGCAGAAACATCAGTGTTTCCCGCTTCAATATCTTTCTAATTTTTTGGAATTGATCAGGTGCGAGCAAAGAATTCAAGTCCTGGTTGATAATCGTTTCAGTGATGTTTTTCTCGATAAAATCCGCTAGCTCCCTAAAAAACTCCGCGACAGACTTTTTCCTTCTTTCCTCAATCACTTCCTTGTCATAAGTGAAGCCTTGAAAGAAAAAATGATGGATGTCATACAGGTCGCGCCCGGCGATGGACTCGTTTTTCTCATAACGGTCGATAAGCGCCACCAATTTATTGGCAAACATCGTTTCGATAGTCTGGCAAGTAATGATCCTGTCAATATCAGCAAATTCCTTGGGTTCATATTTGTTGGCCAAGGGCGGAGGAAAAGTAACATCCAATTTTATCGTGTTTCGCTCATGATCTTTAGCGGGATATTTCAAAAAATATTGCGGAACGTTTTTGCTTCGGTCTTTTATTTCCATGCCGAGCTTTCTGAAAACTTTTTCCAGTTTTTTTTGAACCATCGGAACATCTTCCTTTTTACCGGTAAAATCAAAATCCAAATCCACCGAAAAACGATCAAGATACCCGAGCATCGCCGCACAAGTTCCGCCCTTGAAATACAAAAACCCAGCGAGTTGAGGCTCGTCGTAAATTCCCGAAAGCAACCTGTAAAGCCAGGCTTTGTGGATGGTGTCTTTGGTATTGGGTAAAATCATAAATTATTTCCGGTAATGCTTAAAGGTTGGCGAATAGCCGATAGTCTCCTGTATCTCCTTGACCTTGCGCCAATTTATCAAACCTTCCGCGTCGAAATGAGTCTTGGGATTGAAATATAGCATATCCGCCACCGCTCTTTCTGCCATCGCCCTTTTCACTCCATCTTTTTCAATTATGCCGGCCGGATTATATAGAAACCGGTCAGCTAATTTCCGGGAATGGAAATTCTGTCCGTTTATGGAAAATTTCTTTGACACTGAACTCACAAGGGTAATCCGATTGATTTTTTGCTGGATAATCCCTTCTTGTGCCAAGACCGTTTCCGCACTCATGTATGCATATCTATGCAAAGCCTTTGCGCCCAAAAGCGCTGGCTCCAGTTTCTCAACCGGCTTTAAGGAATACAGGCCTCGATAAACTCGCGTCAATAATCCGGCCCGGGTGTAACGTTTTAAAGTGGTATGCAAAGTATTTTTGTTCTTTATCTGCCATAAATTAGCCAGATCGCCAGCGTGAAAAATTACCATACCCAACCCGGCTAATTGCGCAAAACGACCTAAATAACCGCTTTTTCTTGCAACTTTATCATTTTTACCTGTACTCATATGTACAGTATAATACAATTATATAAAAAGGCAACTGTTTTCAAAATAGCGCCACTTACACAATATTAACTTCGGGCACTAAATCCAGTCCGAATTTTTCTTTTACGGATGCAATTATTTTGTTTGCTAACTCCAAAATCTCTAAACCTTTCACCTCTCCGTAATTTACTAAAACTAGTGCTTGCTTTTCATGCACCCCGACATTCCCCACTCTGTGTCCTTTCCATCCGCACTGTTCAACCAACCAAGCAGCAGGAATTTTTATAATTCCATTATTTTCAAAATGAGGGATTTCCGGATAACTTATTTGCAAAACTTGCAGCTGTTCTTTCCCCACAAAAACATTTTTAAAAAAACTCCCGGCATTGCCTATAATTTTTGGGTCTGGTAATTTGCTTTGGCGTATACACATCACAGCATCGCTAATATCTTTTGGGCTCTTAATTTCTATTTTATTTTTTTCTAAAAAATCTGACAAAATTTTATATTTTATGTTTCGCTTTTCTTTTTTGCTTAATTTTAAAGTAATAGCTGAAATAAAATATTTATTTTTTAATTTATTTTTAAAAACACTGTCCCGGTATCCCAACTTGCACTCTTCTTTGCTAAAAATCCTTTTTATTCCTGTTTCAATTTCAAAAGTTTCAACGTTAAAAAGCACATCCTTGAGCTCTAGTCCATATGCTCCTATGTTTTGTACCGGCGCAGCACCGACAGTCCCAGGAATGAATGATAAATTTTCTATGCCCCAATATCCATGATTGACAGCAAACATTACCAAATCATGCCAAAGTTCTCCGCCCGCTCCGCGAATATAAACATTTTCAGAATCTTCTTCCGTGATTTCTATGCCTCTTAATTTATTTAAAACCACCATTCCGTCAAAATCTTTGGTAAATAAAACATTGCTCCCTCCCCCGAGGAACATTTTCTTATTATTTTTAAATTCGGGCAAAACAAAAAGTTCTTTCAGATCTTTTTCAGATTGCACTTCGACGAAAAATTTCGCCTCGACGTTGATACCGAGGGTGTTTAACTTAGAAAGATTGTAGTTCTTTAAAATTTCCATCCCGTTAGAAGCAGATCGCGATCAACTCACGTATCTTATGTTTTATATTATTAATTTCCCAAATATTTGATTTCATATTTTGTTTGTTTTTAAATTGCGATCGCGGCTTCTAACGGGATCCATCACTTCTATGCTATACCCCCACACTTATTAAATCAACAATAAGTGTGGGGGTATACCAAAAGAAAAAAATTCGCTATACTTCATATATGGTTAAATTTCCTGATGAATTAATCGCTGACACAGAACAAAGTGCCGTACCAGATAAAACAAGGAAAAAAAGAAAAACTCCGAAACCATTCGGGAGATTTTTAAGAATCCTCGGTCCAGGGATTGTCACAGGAGCAGCCGATGACGATCCGTCTGGAATCGCTACATATTCCCAAGCGGGAGCGCAATTCGGGTTCTCCTTGCCCTGGACTATGCTTTTCACTCTTCCGCTTATGACCGCCGTGCAAGAAGCTTGCATGCGCATAGGAGCCGTCACCGGCAAAGGATTGGCGGCCGTGGTCCGTGAACGTTATCCCAAAATAGTATTGTATCCGATCGTATTGCTCGTGGTGTGCGCTAATACTCTCAATATCGGTTCAGACATCGGAGCAATGGCAGCCAGCACTCGGCTTATTATTCCGATTATTCCATTTTCTGTTTTAGCGGTTGGTTTTGCTATCCTTATAATATTATTAGAAGTGCTTATTCCTTATCGCACGTATATTCGTATTTTAAAATGGCTGGCAATGGCATTATTTGCCTATTTCATTACAGCATTTTTAATTGCCGTACCTTGGGTTGATGTATTAAAATCTACTCTCATCCCCCAGGTCCAATTCAATAGATCTTTTCTGTACATCATAGTCGGAATTTTTGGCACAACTATCTCGCCTTATTTATTCTTCTGGCAGACGAGCAACGTTGTCGAGGACAGTATCGCTAAACATAAAATGCCCCAAAGCGGTGGCATTCCTAAATTAACAAAATCTTATTTAAAAAATCTGCGTATTGATAATGCCGTAGGTATGCTTTTTTCCAACGTCACTGCATGGTTTATCATCGTAGTGGGAGCTCTCGTGCTCAATCAAAATGGAGTGACGAATATTAATACGGCTGCTGATGCCGCCCGCGCTCTTGAACCATTAGTACACACATTTCCAAACGCTGGCTTTCTGGCGAAGCTTATTTTTTCCATCGGAATAATTGGCATCGGTCTTCAGAGCATACCGGTGTTGGCGGGAAGTTCTGCCTACGCAGTGGCTGAGACCTTTAGCTGGCGAGAAGGACTGTTCCGCAAATTCAAACAATCGCGCAATTTTTATTTTGTGATTATTGTCGGCACCTTGATTGGTCTGGTTTTTAATTTTATAGGTTTTGATCCTATCAAGGCGCTTATCTTTACCGCCGTATTCAACGGAGTCGCAGCAGTCCCTCTAATTTATTTTATTACAAGACTTTCTAGCCGAAATGATGTAATGGGCGAGCATAAAAGCGGTCTAGCCTCAAAGCTTGGACTCTGGGCCGCTTTTGTATTAATGGGCGTATTTGCCATAGCGCTACTCGTTTCGTTTTTATAATTTACTCTACCCCATAGGTCTTGCCATGGAGTTGTTGTCATTCTCTGACAACAGTCACTGTTCCATCTTTATTTAATCTGATCACCTTGGATGCTTTGCCTGCAATAGCGCCTCCATCCACATACAGATTAACTGAGTTGCCAAAATATTTTTTTGCTTCATCGATATTTTGCACAGGAGGCATATCTTCTATGTTTGCCGAGGGAGCGATAAGTGGACCTGTTTGGATCAACAAATTTCTAAGTTCTTCATTAAGAGGAACTCTAAATGCAAGAGTATTCGTTCCTCGATGCAAAAATGCAAAAGCATCATCCGGGCAATCTAAAACAATACTCAAAGGTTCGGATCCTTCGATTCCGCTTAAATTAAACAAACTTTCTTTTAGTTTGCTTTGTTGCTGTTGTGATAAAGAAATGGAAAACTTTTCCAGTTCGTTAATATTTCCAATTAATATAATGCAAGGCTTATTGGGGCTTCTTTTGCGCAAGGCGTAAATATGCTCAACTGTCGCGAGGTTTTGCGCCCTTCCGACTATTCCATATATAGTATCAGTCGGCATCACTGCCACCCCACCATCTTTTAGAACTTTTATTAAATTAGGGTTATTCCAAATCATTATGGAAATAATTCTACTCTTAGTGTATTATTTATACAATACAATGATAAAAAGATTTTTAGATTTTTGCGAAAATACAGAAAATAAAATAAGGGCATTTTTGAGTCGTTATCCCATTATTTATGCGTTTATTGGAAGTATCGGCGTAGTACTTCTTTGGCGCGGAATCTGGCACACTGCAGACGACATGAGCATGAGCAGCACTCTTTCTCTTCTTTTGGGAATTATTATTCTTTTAGTAACAGGCTTGCTTGTCTATGAATTCATCGGAAACCGTCTTATCATCTCCGGCCTTATCGGTGAAGAAAAAATTACAAAAAAAGAAGAGGGTGAAATTAAAAAGGAAGAAAAAGAAATTCAAACAGAAGAAGTTCAGCTCAAAAACTTACAAAATACACTCTCTAGATTAGAGAAAAAGCTGGACCATATAGATGGTGAAGTGAAAAAAAAAATTAATTAAGATACTCTGCTATTTTGAATGAAACGTACCCAAGCAAGCCAAGCTGAACGGTCGGAGTTAATCCCGTTCCTAAAACAGGAATAATAGGCATGAGGGAATTGTACGCCCACCTGCCTGTTCCAAGTCCCCAATATTCTATAAAAATGGAAATTATTATTCCGATAAAAATTATCAGCCAACTTTTATTTTTGAGTGGAGAATAAAAAATAAATGGCAAGGTAATGATTGCGACAATAAGGGCATCAGCTAAACTGGCTCGCAAAAGTATAATCTCCGTGATTTTTCCACCCATATAATTTGCATAAAAAACAGAATGCAAATTCTCCCAAATTACATTCAGAATAAAAGCAGAAGCAAATATTGAAAGAATTTTTTTCATTTTAATTATTTTAAGTTCATTTGTTCGCCGACTTCTTCTTCTAATATTTTTGTTTCACTAGAAACAATATGTGTTTCATTATTGCGTGCAATTTTAATTTTTCCAATAAAAGCAGCGATAATTGCGGCTACTCCTCCTACGGCTAACCCGTAACGTGGACCTATGTGTTCTCCAATCCAACCAATGATTGGTCCACCGATTGACGTGGATCCAAGAAAGGCCACTGTCCAAAGTGCCATTACTCGACCCCGCATTTCTGGTCTGCTTTCCGTTTGTAAAGTTGTATTACTTAAAGAAATATAATTAATAGAAAATATGCCGACAATAAACATAACTAAAATCATAAGAAAAATATTTGGCATAAATGCGGCAATTGTTAAAGATACGCCTAACCCCATGGCCGACACAACAATCATATTAGAGGATATTTTTTTTCTGCTGGCTGCCAGCAAGCCACCTACAGCAGATCCAATTCCTATAAAAGTTTGCAAAAATGCATAACTTCCAGCATCGCCATGAAAAGTATATTGAGCGATTAATGGCAGCGAAGTGGCAAATTCATACGACAAAGTACCAATAATCGCCATCATTAGAAGTGTGTTAAAAAGAATTGGGTTAGATCGCACATAACGCAAACCCTCCATTAATTGCCCACTTTTATTTTGAGCTCTAAAAGTTAAATGTAACTCCTTTTCCTTCATAATGGAAAAAGCAATAATTACGGCAATGAAGGAGATTGCATTAAAAATGAAACACCAACCGATTCCAACAGATAAAATTAAAATTCCAGCTAAGGCTGGCCCAATAGCACGAGCTAAATTAGACTCCATTACATTTAAAGAAACTGCATTTTGTAAATTCTCCTTTCCTACCATCTCTGGAATAAAGGTATGTAATGTTGGGCTGTTTATAACATTGACTAATCCAAGGATTAAGGCGAATATATAAACCATATAAATTTGGATACTATGAGTCAAAACAAGAATACCTAATACTAAAGCCAAAACACCAAAAATACCTTGGGTTAAATAGAGAATCTTTCTTTTTGAAAATCTATCAGCAACCAACCCGCCCCAGGGACCCAAAATAAGAATCGGTAAAAATTGAAAAGTGTACACAATTCCAAGCTGAGTACCTGAATGTGTTAGTTGTAATACAAGCCAACCCTGAGCGATTGTCTGTATCCATGTACCAGACAAAGAAATTGCCTGACCAATAAAATACAATCTGTAATTTCTTATTCTAAGCGAAAGAAAGGTATTTCTGATTTTATTTTTCATTAATGGGTGCCCGGAGAGAATTGAACTCTCGATATCGGCTCCACAAGCCGAAGTTTTACCACTAAACTACGGGCACCATGTTATGAGGATTTACCTCGTATTCTATATACTGACAGATTTTTTTTAAATTTCAAGGATTCATCTTTATAATGGTGAACTAAAAAATGACAATTGTTACAAAGCCATGCAAGATTTGATACATGATTATTGTTTCTATTCTTATCAATATGATGGGTAGAAAGAACTCTTTCATCTTTTGTTCTACATAAATTGCAAAATTTAGGAATCTTATTTCTCGCCAATACGCTTCTGTAAGCAGATAACCCAGTTTTCCAATTATGATGTTTAATTCCTATGAATTCTTGATTTCTCCACACTGTTTGGCAAGACTTGCTACAAAAGAATTTACCACTTTTAGATTTTTTTAGTCTTTTTAACTGTTTATAGGTCTTTTCTCCACAAATCTCGCAGGGTAAAAATTTTCCACTTCGTCTAGCTTTGTACTGACATGCGGTAGAACAATACTTAGCCCAACCATTCTTTAGAAAAAATGGTTTACCATAAAATTCTTTTGAACATAATTTGCATTTAACTATTGGCATAAGTACATTATACCAAAAAAGAAAGACAAGGTAAACAAGAACACTTGTGGATATTTTTCACAAGTGTTCTTGCCACTTAAAGAGATTCTTTAATATTTCTTTTGTGCCCAGGGGGAGATTTGAACTCCCATGCCCTTGCGGGCGCTACCACCTCAAGGTAGTACGTCTACCAGTTTCGCCACCTGGGCATATTATGAGTATAACAATAGATTAATAAAAATTAAACAAAAATTTATTCTGCAACTTTTTCTACTGCATCGTTTGCTTCCTCTGAATGAGCGATGGAACGCATTTTTTTGCGAACATCTTTGACTGCCTTGGTACGGATATAGTAAAGTTTTGACCTGCGAGCGCGAGACCTTTTAGTTATTTTGATTTCCCCTATCATTGGAGAATATAACGGAAAAATTCTTTCTACTCCAACACCAGAAGAAACCTTTCTGACGGTAAAAGTAGCACCCGCTTCAGTGCCATGTTTTCTAGCAAGCACGATACCCTCAAAAACTTGAAAACGAGACTTGCCTTTTTCATCTATAATCTTTGACGAAACAGAAACAGTATCTCCAGCCTTGAAATTAAGCTTCTTTCGCTCTTCGATATCTACCGGAGTGAATTTTATTTTATTGATTTTATTTCCTGCCATCCCATTAAAAAATTTAAATAATAAACTTACTACTTCTTACCAGTCCGCTGATTTTCTAACGGGACAAGTAGTCGATTTAATCTAACATAAACAACCTCTTTAAGCAAATTCTTGCTGATAACACTTCACGCAATACACAATATTAGGACTTTCGGGAGAATAAGGGGTATAAATATTTACACCGCATTTCATACAATTTCGGTGATGCAACTTTGGTTTATTCATTCTGGCAAATCGTTTAATTTCACGGCATTTGGGACATTCATGCGGGATAGGTAAATTCATTTTACGCAATAAATCATATTCACCCTGAACTACCCTATATCCATTCCCACAATTTTCACATTCAATAACTTCGTTTAAGATATCTTCTCCTGTATTCGCAATTTTTTCCGGTAAAGAATTTGCTGGTTTAGAAATATTATATACGATATTTTCTCTATCACTCCAGTTAAACCCTTCACGGGTCGCTTGCTCTTTTGTCTTTGGGAAAAAACGTATGGCATTTGATTTATTATAAGAAAATTTACTTAACTCGGATGGAAAAAATTCTCCATAATAATATTTGCGTCCCAGTTTATCTATATACGGATTTATTTTCATATCTGCGATAATTTCATTTTTCAGTTTCTCGTATTCTTCTTTGGAATATTGTTTATTTAGGATGCAATATTGCTTTCTCTTTAGATTAAAACAGCCAAAATTATTTTTGCCGGATATATTCCAAGAACAATATTGAAGATTAAGAGAATCCGGCCAACAGCCATAACAAAAATAAATTGAATTCGCGTTCTCTCCTACAGTGGCAGATTCATAAATAAGAGAAGAATTGTTACCCCAGCCAGAGTAGTCCATGCAATCTTTTGCAGTAGGAACTGTTATAAACTGAGTCCATTTACAATTTTCTGCACCATTTACAACATATACCTCTTTAGAATTTTTAGATGTATACACATGTTCTCCTGTTACATTTAAATTTAAAGAATGGCCATCATATTCTCTATATGGTAAAGTCAGCCAAAATTCATGCGCTCTTTTTTCAAGCTCGCGTAATTTACTCCAAGAATCTAGACTGAGTTCTTTTAATTTTTCCGCATATTCTTCTTTAGAATATTTTACATTAAAAATATAATTAGAAGCTCCACGAAGGTTCACACATCCGATGCAATTGGTGCAACCGTAACAATTACGCGAAAACCATACATCCACACAGGTATCACATTCATCGGAAAAAAAAGTTCTATAATTTTTCGTAAAACCTATAGACTCATAACATAATTCTGATTCATATCCCCTAATACAATCTGCACTATATTTCAAACCATTTAATAAAGAAGAGTAAAAAACTGTATCACAATAATCAGCCCAGAAAACTAAATAACAATCTTTACTCCAGGCAATATCATTTGAATAATCAGAATTTTTTAATGTTAAATAAGCTGTTTCAAGCGCAGCATACGGCGTTTTGTTACTCAACTCTTTTAATTGTTCCAAAAACGGACGCGATGGATCGTAGTCCATAGCATACTCTGTGCCATCCCAAGAATCTCCCCACCAGCAAGGTTGGCAGTAAGTTGTGATTTTTGTTTCCGGTTCAAAAGTTGATAGAGTTTTAATCCCACACTTTTCACAATTTCGCCAAAACAAACTCCAAGTATTGTGAATAGCAAATCTACGTACTATTCGGCATTCTGGACACCAAGAGGGCGATGGAACTTTTATCTTTCCATAGAAATTAAAATCTTCTGGCTCTATCGTGAAATCTTTTTGGCAATTTTGGCAGGATTTAGTTTCTTGATTCATAATTAATTCACCTCTCCCCTTGCTTTCCCCTCTCCATAAATCAATTTATGGAGAGGGGTTGGGGTGAGAAAGTATTTCTTAGATTCATTTTACCACCTTCTCAAACTCTTTTGGAATTGCGGATTCCACTTTTATAGTTTCCCCTTTTAAGTTCTTAAATTCTATGGATTTGGCATGCAGGGCCACTCGAAAAATGCCTTTCGGGCAAGGATTATCAGGATTATAAAGCGAATCGCACACAATGGGATGATTCAAATATTTCATATGCACCCTGATCTGATGCGTCCGGCCAGTTTTTGGTCTTATTTCCAGATAGGTAAATCTTTGTGGCTTCGCTTCAAGTAATTTTCCACCCCTGCGCCCTTCTCCTGCGGAGTGGGACCCTCGGGGATGTAAAATTTCTTGAAGCTTCGCCTTAGCAACAAAACGTTTCAAAACCCTATACTGGGTTATCGCTTCTCGCATCTCTCCCCGGGCTCCTCTGCCAGCCGAATAACGGCGAAAATCTTTCGGGCTTCGCCCGATTGGCTTATTTATTATCCCCCTCTCATTTTTTACATTGCCGGAAACGATAGCATGATAAACTTTTTTTATCTCCCGATTTTGAAATTGTTTTTTTAGAAATTCGTGAGCTTTTTTATTTTTAGCCAACAAGAGAACTCCGGAAGTCTCTCTATCAAGTCTATGCACTATCTCTAATTTCAGATATTTTTTTATAAATAAATCTAAAATTGTTTTCTCTTTACTTCTTTCGTCAGGGTGCACCAAAATTCCAGACGGTTTGTCTATGGCCAGGATATTTGCATCCTCGTATAAAACTTTTATTTTTGAATTTGTTATTGCTGGCATTATAATTCAGAGTTATCTGCAATCAGAATATATACTGTTTTATAAACTGAGTACATGAATATAGTAAATATGCCGACAAAAATTAATGGGGCGCCTGCATTAATGAGGTCAGCTGAAATATTAACTGACTGCTTAATTAAATTAAATGGGTTTAAAAAAAGATCCCAGCTATTCCATCTTTCGAATCTTCCCAAATACACTCCGAAACTCGAAACAAAACAAATAACAAAAATTATCAGTTCAGAAATAAAATTGCTTAAATGATTTTTGAAATATTGATGAATACGATAAAGAGAAACCATTCCCAAAAGCAAACCGACCCATCCGAAGAAAAAGAAGAGCAAGCTGTCATACCACACGAAGGACGCAGGACTCGAGACTATGTGCGTAACATCAGTCACTAAATATGGAGCATTTGGGAAAAACAAAAGCCAGAAAATAAACAATGGTATAAAAATACTTATTGATGTTTCCTTTTTAATAAAATACGAAGAAATTATGTAAGGTATCCAAGCTAAAAAAAGATTCCAGATCAAATAACCAGGAGTTTCTACTCCCGACAAATCCAAACGAAAAAGGATAAAAATAATAGCGATAACCGACACCACGATGAGTATTTGAGTTATTTTTCTGATTTTCATATTGTGCTAAAAAATTATAAAAAACTTGCTTTTATTAAACTAATCTAATATAATCTCATATAGTTAATACATTAGATTAATTAATATATGAATTACAATAAACGTATTCAAAATATACCACAAAGTCTATGGACAATCATCAACCAAATTGATGAGTTAAAAGGAAGATGGATTGGTGGAGCGGAGATAAATCCGCAGGCGCTCGGAAGATTGAAACGCTCGGTTTTAATTACTTCGGCTGGCGCATCAACTCGTATTGAAGGAGCAAAACTTTCAGACGAAGATGTTGAAAAAATGATGCGCGGACTTTCTATGCAAAAATTCGCTGATCGGGACAAGCAGGAGGTGCAAGGATATTACGAACTGCTGAATAATGTTTTCAATTCTTATAACAAAATACCATTTTCGGAAAGTAGTATTCAGCATCTGCATAAAGAACTTTTGAAGTATGTAGAGAAGGATAAGCTTCACAGAGGCGAATACAAAAAAACAGAGAATAGGGTTGAAATGATAAACGAGGCTGGTGAATCCGTCGGCGTGTTATTTGATACTACGCCTGCTTGGCTTACGCCAAAGGAAATGCAGGAGTTAGTGGAATGGACAAAAGAATCTTTTATTCAAAAAGAAATCCACCCACTGCTTATTGTTGCTAATTTTTTAATTGAATTTTTAAATATTCACCCATTCCAAGATGGCAACGGCAGACTTTCCAGAGTACTAACAAATTTAATGATGCTTCAGGCTGGCTACGCGTATATGCCTTATGTCTCGCATGAGAAATTAATTGAAGACAACAAAGCTGAGTACTATATCGCTCTTCGCAAAAGTCAGAAAACTTTAAAATCTAACAATGCAAATATTGAGCCATGGCTTGAATTCTTTTTTAATGTTCTACTCACTCAGGCAAAGCAAGCAATTGAATTATTGTCAAAAGAAAATATTGAAAAACTTTTATCTCCAAAACAGCTTTTGGTTTGGGAATATCTTGAAAAAGTTTCTGAAGCAACCCCGGGAGAAATTTCAAAGAACACAAAAGTAGCGAGACCAACTGTATCACAAGCAATCGACACTCTTTTGCGTTTGAAAAAAGTGGAACGCATCGGACAAGGGAGGACGACGAGGTATAGAAAGAAGTAAATTAAATTACACCAAACATCCTCTCCCAGCCAAAGGAGGTTTCTTTTGGCAAGTGCTCACTAATAAAATTACGAAGGTCAGGTTTATTGCTTACAAATAAATTTAGCACTTCAACTATATCTGTCATAAGCTCACCCACTGTTCCATCAGAATCATCAACCCCATTGCAAACTTTTTTATCCAGCTTCACAAGAAAATCAATACATATCTTTGCCGACTCTTCGCATATGGGAAGTTTTGAAAGTGCGTACCGCATAAGTCGCCCGCCTTTTAACAAAGTATCTTGATACGTAAACCATTTTGAAGACGGTCCGTCATAATATTTTATATATGATAATCCGTGTTTCAATTCTTTTTTGATAGCAACTAATTCTTCTTTTGTGATATCTCGTATTTGTCCAGAACATACTGCTCGATCAAGCGGACTTGTGATGAGCTTGAAGTTTTCAGGATTATATTTGAAGATTGCAGCAATAGCGAGTGCAATCATATGTTTACAAAGAATGTCTTTTTGCCCTAGGTAGCAACTGCAAGACCCTTGGTCAAAATCATTAGCTTCAACAAATACTTCATAAGGATGCGCACCAGCAACAGCGGCACTAAAACCACGAATATCTGACTTTATTTTCCCAACCTTGCCGTCATTAAATAATTTGTACCCTTTTTTGAATTCTTCTTCGCCCACACCTATTTGAATATCGAAAAGCGAGAATTGCGGTAATAGGAATGTTCTATTGTTGGATTTTTTATCCATGATATAAATATATCATTTTTTCTATAATCAAGCTCTATTAAATAGTAATGTAATTTACAAAATAGAACCTAAATATTTTTGGGTTCCAAATAACTTAAGAGGTACCCCACTAGGAATACTTTTTTTGTATTCAACTTTCCAAAAAGCTTACAAAATAAGCCTCTCGGTCGGTCTCACACGCATGTGCCCTTGGTAGGAATCGAACCTACATCGAAGCCTTAGAAGAGCTCTGTTCTATCCATTGAACTACAAGGGCATATTATAAATCCTACTTTATCAAATCTACCACAAATGTATATATTTAGCCAAAAAATATCAAGACCACCCTTGCTATTTTTGTATTATTTTAAAAAGGAATTCACACCCCCATCCTCCCCTTCGTCTTCTCCCCCACTACCCCATCCACTTTTAGATTATGCGCTTTTTGGTATTGTTTGATAGCCATAGTTGTTTTTGATCCCAAGATGCCATCTATTTTCAAGTTTAGTTTCAGATCTTGGTTTAAGAACTTCTGGAGTTCTTTGACAGCTTCACCTTTGCTTCCTTTTTTGAGAACAGAGAGACCAAAGTTGTAAGCATTAACACTTCTTTCCCCTCCTTGATTCAGGAGGGGTGCTGTAGGCGGGGTGGTAATTACTGGAATTGAAATATTGTATTGATTAGCCAATTGTTGCGCTTGGGTGTAGTTGCCCATGGAGAGCAGATTGTTGATTCGACTCTGAGCACTGTTGCCTGAAGAATGCGCGGTAGGGTTAGTAATGGAAAAAGAAATAGGGTAATCGTTGCTGTTAGCATTTGAGCCGTCAGTGCAGCGGACATAGTAATTGTATGTATTGCCGTTGGAGAGACCGGAAATGGTGGTGGAATGGGATTGGGTGCCAGTTGTGGTAAAGGTATCGGTCATGGAAGCGTAAGCGGTGTCGGCAGAGGTGGAGTATTTGCAGGTGGCGTTTTCGTCGGTGGTCAAAGACATTGTTACTTGCGTTGTGCCAGCAGGTTGACTGCCGGAAGGCAAACCGGCGGAACGGATGGGGGCGGTATTATCTCCTTCTTCCACGTCAAAGGTGTGTTCGGAATATGAACCAGTATAGGTAAAAGATATTTTACCTTCCGCGTTGGAAAGACAGAGGCCGTTTGAACAGTTATCGCCGGTAATGTTGTTTCCCAGAACGGAATCCACGGACACATTGTAGTATTTGTTGGGTTCCAGGTCTCCGATGGTATGGAGGGTGTTGGTAATGGTGCTGGTAGTGTTTTCCGTCCAGGTTTTGTGATAAGTTCCGGAGTTGTCCCAGGTGGAAACTGCTATGTCCAGCCACTTGGTTTTATCCGAGTCGGGAATGGTAATTGAGAGATCAGCCGTGGTTTCCGTGGTGGTGGCGGTTTTGTTTCTGAACTTTTCGTCTCCGTACATTCTGACACTGGTGGAAGTGTTTACTGCATCCGTGCCCATGGTATATGGCGGCTGGTATTCATAAGCGCCGATGTCGGGCGTACCGTAGATGGAATTGCCGGCGTAGTCGGTGGTTAATGAGACATCGGTGCCAGAGTCGATGGCGGGGGAAGTGGGGAGAAGGGAAAAGTTATAAATACTGGAATTAAAAAATTTTGGATCCTGTATAATTGAATAAGCACCGGCAGAAATACCAACATAATTAGAAGTTAATACTCCATAAATAATATCATGGTCATTGGATATTGTTCCTCCAGTTTTTATAAGGCCACGATTGAAACCATCTATTATATTGTTTTGCATATCAACGGTCCCTTCAACGCTTACTGCATCACCAGTCTGACTTCCACTGTAAATAATATTATTATATAATTTATGATTTCCAGTATTTTGTAATAAAACAAGCGGCAAGGTGCCATTGGTTGCATGATAAAAAAGATCATAATACATTTCAACAGCGGAGCTATTAACGTGAGCAATCGCAGTTTTTAAATTATTTTTGCTGATTGAATACCTGATTATTCCAGAAGAAGTCTCATGGAAACTGAATCCGTCTCCATCTGATCCTATCCCGTCTGTTCCGTTAGTATCCGCCGTACAATAATCAAAAATAACACCAATCCAAGTGTTATGGACACCAAATCCATCCCCTCCGTTGTTGGCTGATGTTACCCTGGTAAGGATAACTGTACTGCCGGTCCCTTGTAGTAAAAATCCATTTTTATCAGATCCGATCCCATTACGGGACATGGTGGTATCTGTTATCGTAAAATTACTCCCGTTCGCAGTGCCATCGGTGAAAAAACCTTCTGATGTGTTGTCGTCGAAATGGCTATTGGATATGGACAATGTGTTAACAGTAACCCCGGCAAATCCATAAATACCATATGTATTATTACTGGCATTTAGATTTGAAATTGTTAGATTTGAAATTGTATTGTTATAGAGATGGATAGCCTTTGCAGAAGAAGATATACTTCCATTATTTATTGTTATGTGGTCATTTCCATTGAGAAAAAAGTATCCTTGGAATGTTGCATTTCTAACATCCAAATTATTAAACGTAACATAATTTATTCCACGAAGATCGATACCGCTATTATTTCCAGTAGCGTCGATTATAGGTTTATTTCCACTTCCATAGGAATCAAATGTTAATATATTTCCTACCGTTCCCGTTACCTTAACATACAAATAGCCAAAGAAAGTCTCCCCTGCTTTAAATAAAACACTATCACCAGCATGAATAGAAGCGGCATTCAGCGCGGCATTTACTTTAGTTAGTGTTTTCCATGGACCTTCACTTGCTCCATCATTTATAGTTGTGGTTATACCATTATATGTATCCTTTCCAAGAGTCGCATCCACATAATACGTCGCCGCGCTTGCTTCGTTTGCCAAAACAAAAAAGCTTCCCAGAAATATCGAGAAGAAAAAAATGAAACGGAAAAGTTTTATTATTTTGGCAAACGCATTAGATCCTGAAACAAGTTCAGGATGACAAAATTGGCGAGCGTCATTCACTCTCTCTCTCTCTCGATTTTGAAGTTTGTGTAAGGCATAGTTTGATTTTATTTTAACCTTTTCCTATTTTTTAACAACTTAAAATTGTTTTTAGAAACAATGGACCGGCCTAATCGTTTTTCAAGTTTTTTCCTGGCCCCACCGGCAATACTGCCACCAGCTTTAGCATCAGCTTTTAATTTTACCACACCTTGGGAATTTTCAGTTCTGTGTATTTCAGTTGTAGCTCTTTCGCCGAGCATATTAAAGATAAGTTCAAAATCGTCCATATGGTCACGCAGGTTTTCCCTTTTTAATCCTTTTAGTTTTTTGTATTCGCTCGGAGTAACACCGAAACTCGCTTTGGAAATTTCCGCTGTCAAAATTTCGTATTCCCGTTGCTCTTTGGCTCCTCGTTTTTTCCATTCGTCTGTCAATTCTTCGCGGATAGCGATGCCTCGCATTCTTTTTTCGATCCAGTTGTCGGGATAGCCTTTGAGTTTGTATAAAATTCGTGTTCTTTTGGTGGCTAATTCAGGATCTTCAATTTCCTGAATTCGTTCATAGCCCACTTTGGCAAGCCATCTTTTTAGTGGCTCGGCTTTAGGAGAAGGAATGGACTGAATAATTCGAAATAAGCCTTCGGTGTTGGCACAGTCGGTTTCATAAAATTTCCCGTCGGAAGATTGCAGTTTCAGTTGTCGACAAATTGTCGACAACTCAACCCCATCCTCATCTTTAACTCTTGCTTTCATTCTATACCAATAATCTCGAGGATTGACGCTATCCGTCAAAACTTCAATAACATCCACAACCGAAAACCACCATTCATTATTATAAATGATTTTTCTGATTTCCTTGCCTTTGAAAATGGCTATTTTGATTTCGTTGTCCATAAATCTATTATACTACATTTTTATCCCCACACTGACACTATTCGCAAATGATACGGAAAACACCCTGCAAATTTGCGCAATTTAGCATTTGTTTACCACCTTTTGTCTCTACCGAAAGGGGGGTGGCAATTTGCCCCCACCCTTTAGAAAGTTCCTTATCACGTCGACGCATATCTTTTATATAGCCATCAAGCTGAACGGAATTTGTCAGGACCGAAATTATAAAATATTAGTTCTCAAGATTAGATGGGCTTTCTTGGGCGGAAAACAAAATATCTTCCACTCTTTCATCCATTCGCAATCCATTAATCCACACCCCTAAAGCCTCCATCTCCATATTATAGAGCGTCATTAATTCCGTTTTGTTATCTATTTCTTTTTGGATAAAGTCCTCCCGCTCCCTCAAATGACAGTTAAAAGTTTTAAATTCTTTTTCTTTACCGGTTTTAGACATAGGCATAATTCCTTTCAGTTTATTTTTCACTCCAACCATTTTATCTTCCAAAACTTTAATTTCATCTTCTAAAACAACTAATTTATTTGCAAGAATTTTTATTTCTCTTTTTGAATTTTCTATTTCCTCTGCCTGTGGCGACCACCTTTCTATTTTACTTTTTTCTTTGTGATATTTTTCCATAAGTTCTATTCTGGTGCGCGGTGAGGGACTTGAACCCCCGACCTTCTCAGTGTAAATGAGTTGCTCTACCAACTGAGCTAACCGCGCATATTTATACTGTCAAAAAAATTACCTAATAACTAACTCTAAGTTAACGACCTACCAAAACAGCTAACCGCGCAAATATTAATCTTACCTCTCAACACCTATTCAAATTACCATTTTTACAACGAAGGGTCAACGATAGGCGCAGGAGAATTTAATATTTCTGTCGACTTGCTTTCTCTCTCGGAAAAATAATTCAACGCCTTGTCAATGCGGTCTTTATTAACCAAAGGAAGTTGTCCGCTATTGTCTCCAATTGGCAAAGCAGGATCTTGATTTATTTGGAGGAAAAGACGGTAACCGAAAATAAAAGACAAAAGAATTATAATAGCTGCAACGAAAAGAATAATTCTCCAATACAAACTGGAATGGAAAGTTAAATCTTTTTTCTTAAAACTTTTCTCTTTTTTAAATAAATTTATTTTATTCATGGAATAAAGCTTAAAAGTTTAATTTTAAAAACGGCCTCCCAATTCGGACCTTTGGCATTTTTATCAGTTGCGCTGGAGGAGCCGGCTTTATGGATGTTCATTGAGGTAAAATCAAGTTCGTATGGAGAATTTTCTAAGAGCGTTAGAAATTTATAGATTCCTTCAAACCTGCCTGCTGCCCTTAACTCAACCGTCAGTTCTGTGTTGTCCGTCTTGGTACTGATTGAATTGATTTCAGTCGAAACCCCTGATTCCTCTCCCAACCTTTCGATCATATTCAAAAAAGGGACAATATCCGAACTTTTGATAAAATGGTTTTCAAGCGAAATCCTATCGGGGGCGATTTTTTGAAGAGACTGATCAAGAGAGGCGATGTTGTCGCGTCGGAGCGTCTCTGTTTTTAAATTTATCGTATCTTGCTCTGTTTTTTGATTATTGTCATTAATCTTTTGATAAGTAAATACAAAAGCAAAAGAAAGCAAAAACAAAAGTATTATGGAAATGAGTATTAATATTTTTTGAAAATTATTTTTCATGGTTCTATTGTGATTATGAAGGGGTTAAGCTCAAATTGAAATTGATATTGGATCCTTTCACAAAATTTGAAATCGGCAAATTGACATTCTTGAAAGACGAACTGTTTTCCAATGCCTCGCGGAATAAAAGCAAGACTTCGCGAGACGGCGCGACGCCGGTAATGCTTATTTTTTTCTCGCTTGTCCCGTTGTTTTCATATGAAATTTCCGTGATTTTAATATCGGGTCTTTTGTTTAAGAGAATAGCATTGATCACTTTGACAGAGAGGGGAAATTTATTTTTTTCAAATTTTTCGACTAGGGTAATTTTATTGTTTATGTCTTTTAATAAAACCAAGGAATCCTCTCCTTGAAGAGGCAGTGGTTCTAATTTTTGATTTTCCAACCTTGCGCTGGTCAAGGAATGTTTTACAGAAGAAATAAAATAGGATGGGAGCAAAGAGAAAAAGGCGACCAAAATACAAAAATCCAGCATGGCTATAAATAAAATCACAAGCCTAAAATAGAAATCTATGACTTTCTCCTTTTTTTCTTCTTTTGGAATTAAATTAATCATATAACTAATTATTCTTATCAAAATCCCCGAGCGCCAACCCTAAAGCTGTAGCAAATGAAAGCGACTGCTTGAAACTCATTTCCGGAATATAATTTTCTGTATTTGATATATTAGTCCAGACGTTTGCCATCTCCACAGTACTTTTCATGCTGATAGAAATGTAATCAGCCAACCCTTTTAAATTGGCATCTCCTCCGCAAAAAATTATCTTTTTTATCAGTGGATTATTTTTCCCCTCCTCGTCTTTATGCGTCTGCCAATATAAAAAGTGTTTTACTATTTCGTCCCGCAAAATGGAAACACTGTTTAAAAGCACTGAGAATATTTCTTTATTGTCCGCATTTCGCTCCAACCCGTACTTTTCCTTTTTTTCTTCCGCTTCTTCGAAACTAATGTTGAAATTTTTCTGAATCATCTGGGTCAGCGTCATTCCTCCCAAATCGAGAGTGGATGTGAATACCACGATACCTCTGGAAACAATAAAAATACCGGTTCGTCTTTTGCCAAAATCCACGATCATATAAGTATCCATATCTCCCTTTTTTACAACCGCTCTCGAAACTGCCTGTGCTTCGAGTTCAAATGATTTGACTGATATATTAGACTGTTTAAAAATCAATAAGTAATTTTTAATTATATTTTGAGGAACTGCGGTGACTTGAACTTCCAGATTTTTAACATTTTCACTAACTATTTCGTAATCAAAAATTGTATCCTGGGCCGAAATCGGGATATGGTCTTCAAGGGCAAGCTCGATTCCCTCTCGGACATTTTTCAAACCGTTTTTTTCTAATTTAAGCGGAAAAAGGTACGCTTGTTCTTCCGGCAAGGAAACCCGAACGTATTTTATTTTTTCTTCTTTTCGGAGCGCTGAGAGAATTTCCTCCATTTTTCTTGAGTCTTTTATTTTCCCCGACTCGATGACTCCTTGGGGGATACTTCGCTCTCCATACTTCCCCACTCGAATACCATTTTTAGTGGAAACAAGCTCTACGAATTTTATGGATTCATCTGAAATATCTAAACCAAAAAAAGGTTCAGAAAGAAATTTAGGCAAAGGAAAAAATCTTAGAAGGAATTTATTAAATAAATTACCAGACATACAAATATTATAACCTATTTGTCTCTAAATCACGAAACATAACTTTTCGCAGGGGTTTCGAGGCTGGCGAGCCGAGAACTTCAGGATTTTTTAAGCTTCAAAAAATCCGTACCGAAGAAAAGTTTATGTTTCATGATTTACGATATTTATTTTATCTAAATATCGCTGTAAGATGAGAGCCGCCGCGGAGGCATCTATTCGGCCAGACTTTATTTGCTTCAATCTGCTATGAGCATTAGATTTTCTAGCTTGCCCGCCAAGATCTTCATATCGGCGAGCCTCCACTGAAGTTAAGAATTCTTTTTGCTTATGCACCGGCAATTTGAAATGCTCTTTCAATTCCAAAATAAAAACTTCAATCCTACCGGATAAAGCATTTAATTTCCCTGAAAAATCCACAGATTCTCCGACCACGATTTCTGCCACTTTTTCTTTTTTTATTATCTCGCCGAGCTTTTTAAAAGTATTTGGGTTATTCAAAACGATTTCTTTTGGAAAAGCCAAGGTGTGATTTTCGTCTGAAATAGCCACTCCTATCCTTTTTGTCCCAAAATCAATTCCCAAAAATCTCCCTGTATTCATATTGAGAATACTAGCACCCCCACACTTATCTTTGCAATGCAACTTTGTTGCGTGCCCTTGGCACCTTGCAAAAATAAGTGTCGGGGTAGCACAAAAATAATTATCTGTTATAATATACCGCATGAATCAATTTAATCCATTGTTTATGAATAGCGGTTGGGGTTGGGGTCTATTATTACCAATTTTAATATGGTCTCTATTTTGGAAAGGTTGCGCTTTGTGGACAGCCTCCAAAAATAATCAAAAAGGGTGGTTTCTTGCGCTTCTTGTATTGAACACCGTCGGTATCTTAGAAATTATTTATATCTTTTACGTTTCTAAAAAGAAATGGGCAGATATAAAAGAAATTCTAACCGCCAACAAAACTGAAATTAAATAAATAATCAAAAAATACCCCAGCCAACTGGGGTATTTTTTGATGCAAATTTTGTGGTATACTGGATGAGTGGCTGAGGCATATAAAAGAAATCCAAATACTAATTGCAGTATTTGTAAAAAAGAAATTTATAGAAGACCTTCTGAGATAGCAGCAAATAAGGGTCGAGTCTTTTGTAGTCCTGCTTGTTATGGTATTTCTCTTAGAAAAGAAATCCCCTGCTCAATGTGTGGAAAATTAATTTTGACTGGCCTAAATAAAAAAACTTGTAGCAGAAGTTGTGCAAATAAATACAGAACAGGCATAAAATATAAAATCGGAAGACCTTCAAAAAGCAAAGTAAAGTCTCAACAACTTTTGAAACTTAGATTGCTAAAAGTAAGAGGTAAAAAATGCGAGAAATGTGATTATGATAAATATGAAATATTGCAAGTTCATCATAAAAACAGAGATAGAAATAATAATGAACTCAAAAATTTAGAGCTTATTTGCCCAAATTGTCATTATGAAGAACATTTTTTAAAAAACAGCTGGTTAAAAAATAAACTTGAGAAAAAACCTGAAATAGCTATACTGAACTAGTCATAAAAGACGGAAACGTGGCGGAGTGGTCTAACGCACTTGTCTTGAAAACAAGAGTGCCGCAAGGCACCGTGAGTTCGAATCTCACCGTTTCCGCAAACGAATTAAATTAAATAAAGAAGTTTCACAGATTTATGAATATATTTTATCCCATACAATTATTAGCTGATTGGTTTACATATTCTGTTTTTAAAATAATTCCCAGCACATTAAAAGCCAGCGCAGTTAATTTTTTTATTTATGACACTTTAAAAATAATTATCCTGCTTTCAGTTATTATTTTTATCGTTTCAATAATCCGTTCTTATTTACCGCCAGAAAAGATAAGGACTATTCTTTCCCGCGAAAGTAAATATATGGGAAATGTCATTGCTTCGCTTTTGGGAATAATTACGCCTTTTTGCTCTTGTTCCGCTATTCCATTGTTCTTGGGTTTTATTCAAGCAGGAGTTCCGCTCGGGACAACGTTTTCTTTTTTAGTAGCCTCCCCGATGATAAACGAAGTGGCTCTCGTGTTGCTTTTAGGAATGTTCGGCTGGAAGATTGCCTTGATGTATGTAGTGAGCGGACTCGTTATTTCAATTCTTTCAGGAATTATTATTAGCAAAATGAAAGTGGAAAATTTAGTTGAACCGTTTGTTTACGAGAACATAATAAATAAAAATGGAAGCCTGCCAATAATGACCAAAAAAGAAAGAATCCTTTACGCGAGAGATTACACTTTAGATATTTTAAGAAAAGTTTGGGTTTATATTTTAATAGGTATCGGGATTGGCGCTTGGATACACGGTTATGTTCCCGCTGATTTCTTGGCTCAATATGCAGGAAGTGATAAATGGTACGCTGTACCGCTCGCTGTACTCATAGGCATTCCTTTATATTCAAACGCAGCCGGAGTTATTCCCCTTGTGTCTACTTTGACTGAAAAAGGAGTGTCCATCGGCACAACTCTGGCATTTATGATGTCTGTTACGGGCCTATCCTTGCCGGAATTTATGATCTTGAAGAAAGTTATGAAAACGAAACTTATTTTTATATTTGCCGGAATTGTGGGAGTGGGAATTATGTTCACTGGGTATTTATTTAATTTGATTCTGAGATAGACATGCTATAATACACCCTATGTCTATATTTGAAATTGGAATGTTGGTGTGTTTTGGTTCTGCTTGGCCTTTTTCTATTTATCGTTCCTATACTTCTAGGAAAAATAACGGAAAAAGTGTGACGTTTTTATTTATACTTCTTTTGGGCTATATATTTGGAATATTACACAAAATTTTTTATAATTTTGATCTAGTAATTTATCTTTACATACTAAATAGCATAATGGTCTCGATAGATATTTTGCTCTTCTATCGCAACGCTCGCTTGAATAAAGAAATCTAAATCACTAACTTATTCATATCGCATGGCCTCCACGGGATCCATTTGGGCGGCTGATTTGGCTGGAAAAACCCCGAAGGATATTCCGATTATTGCCGAGACGCTAAACGCAAGCACAATGGCATAGACCGGCACGGAAAATGTCCAAGCGAGGTTTGCTCCTTTGGCAATGAGAGAAATAATAAAACCCAAAAATGATCCGAGGCCTATCCCTATCAGACCTCCCGCAATAGTGACCAGCACCGCTTCTACTAGAAACTCTTTTAAAATATCCGACTCGCGCGCGCCAAGAGCTTTCTTGAGCCCGATTTCTGCTGTTCGTTCTGTGACCACGACGTACATAATGTTCATAATACCAACGCCTCCCACCAAAAGAGAGATAGCGGCGATAGCGATAAGCAGATAAGTTATGCCATCGAAAATAACGTTGAAAGTTTCCAAGGCTTGCGCTTGTGTCTGAACAATGAAATCATCTTTGGCTGGATCAGTAATATTGTGATTGTTTCTAAGCGCAATTTTTATTTGCTCGGCGGTAGCATCCGCTTCATTCATATCGTTCAAAGCCACCACTGCGATAGTGATATAATTTACACCAAGTAATTTTTTCTGCGCTGTATTAAGCGGAATAAAAACTATACCATCGCTCTCAGAGAGCGCTCCTTGCGGAGCATAGACTCCGATCGCCTGAAAATTTAAACCGCCGAGTTTAAAAGATTTTCCGATTGGATCATCTTGTCCAAAAAGATCTTCGGCGACGGTAGCCCCGAGGATCGCTACTTGCGCTCCGCTCGCATCTTCTACTTTAGAAAAAAATCTTCCGGAAGAAAGTTTTGTTTTATCAAAATTAAATCTGTCCGCCCCGACTCCATAATAGATAGAACTTTTTTTATTGTCTCTATATTGCGCAACGGCTTGTCCGGTGATAAAACCATAACTTCCAGCCACATTGTGCAATTTATTAATAGTATCTAAGTCTCTTTGCTTAAAACTAGTAATAACAACTCCGACGATTGCGCCTCCGGGACCATCCGTTGCATCGCTTCTTTGTTTTGTGGCAGAAGGAATGTGGGTTTGGACAAACAAAGTGTTGCTTCCATACACTGCGACTTGGGAATCAATCAACGAACGAAAGCCTGCCCCGGCAGAAAGCACCAAAACAACCGTTCCAATGCCAATAATAATTCCAAGCATCGTCAAAAAAGTTCTTCCTTTATTGGCTCGTAGCGCTTTAATAGATTGTCTTAATGCTTTATTCATCCCGTACGAAATAGGACGCGTACGCTTACGCTTGTTTGTCCTTTTTATTATTTATAATATATTTTATCAATTTCATAATTTTGTTTACTTTATGCGTCCGCGATTTCGTTCGGGATTATTCATATCTTAATGCATCTATTGGATTTAATCTCGAAGCTTTTAATGATGGATATAAACCGAAAATAACTCCAGTCAAAACAGACACTCCGACAGCCAAGAGAACAGATGTAATCGAAATAACAAAATCCCAATCAAAACCCAAATACTTCATTAAAAGCGCCATCAGGTAAGACACTAAAACGCCGACAATAATGCCGATCACTCCGCCGATCAAAGTCAACGTTCCCGCTTCAAGTAAAAATTGCCTCATGACCATTGAGTTTGTGGCACCCACTGCTTTGCGCAACCCTATCTCGCGAGTTCTCTCCGCCACTGTGGCAAGCATTATGTTTAAAATTCCAATACCACCCACGACCAAAGCAACAGCCGCCATAGAAGTAAGGAATAAAGACAATGCGCTGGTAATGGTTTTTAAAATATCGGCAGCCGCCGCCTGGTCCCTGATAGTAAAATCAATATTATCATCTGACAATATGTGATGTCTTTGTTTTAAAGTATAAGTTATATCGCTTATCGTCTGATCGATATTGTCTGCCGAATCTACTTTTACATTTATCGCTTGTAAGTAATGAATCCCAAGAAGCTCACTCTGCGCCACGGAAAGCGGGATAAATATCTGATCATCTTGATCTTGAAAAAAAGCACTGCCTCTTTTTTCGACAACTCCAACTATGCGCAAGGGTACTCCGCCGGCATCCGCCTGAGAAGTACTTCTAATTTTAATGACTTGGTCAATAGGATCTACTCCCGTACCTCCAAATAAAGCATCGGCAACTTTAGAACCCAGCACTACCACTTTTGTTCCTGCTTTGTTTGCCGTCTCACTAATAAATTCTCCGGAACTCATTGAAAAATTAACCACCTTATCATATCCATAATCTGTACCCAAAAAACTCGTATCCGTACTTCTATTTTGCCAAGTTACCGTGCCAGCTCCGCGGACCATAGCATTGATAGCTATCGCATGCGGAACTTGGGAAGGAGAACGCAGAGCTTCGGCGTCAGATTCAACTAAAGTGGTAACGACAACGCCAAAAACTTGCGCTGGCGGTCCTTTGGGATCGCTTTTCCCCGGTTGGATAGAGAGCAGATTGGAACCGAGCTTATTGATTTGGCCAAGCACTAATGATTGCGCTCCCGCGCCGAGAGAGATGATGATGATCACCCCCGCCACTCCGATCACAATGCCAAGCATAGTAAGAAAAGATCTTCCTTTTCTACTGAGCAAACTGCGCACGGTCATTTTAATTGTCAGGAAAAAACTCATGTAAAATTTATGCTACTTCTTTAATTCTCCGTCCGAAGTGGCCATCGTTCGCTTTAATACTTTTTCATCTCCGATAATCATGCCGTCTTTGATGTAGATTATTCTTTTGGCATGATTCGCCGTGTCCATCTCGTGAGTTACCAAGATAATAGTGTGCCCCTTATCATTTAATTTTTGTAAAATTTCCAAAACTGCATTGCCTGATTTTGAATCAAGGTTGCCGGTCGGCTCATCGGCAAAAATAACTGCCGGGTCGCAGACTAAAGCTCTCGCTATGGCGACACGCTGTTTTTCTCCTCCGGAAATTTGGTTAGTAAAATAATCAAGACGATGAGAAAGACCCACGTCTGCTAAAGCCTTTTTAGCCAAACTATCGTGATCTTTTTTATTGCTGTAGGATAGTGGCAACTTCACGTTATCTAGCACTGTAGTGCGCGCGAGCAGATTGAATGATTGAAAGACGAATCCAATGCGCTCGTTTCGGAGTTTGGCGAGATAATCCTTATCAAAATCTTTCGTATCCTGTCCTTCAAACTCGTACGACCCAGCAGTCGGCTTGTCTAAAAAACTCAATATGTGCATCAAGGTCGACTTCCCAGACCCGGACGGCCCCATAATAGCCACAAATTCTCCTTGCTCCATGACAAAATCCACTCCTCGTAAAACAGAAGTGACAATTCCTCCGCTCTCATAATCTTTAGTTAAATTTTCTATTTTTATCAGAGGCATAACAAAGCAAAAAACATTATAAGAATCAAAATTCTATTTAATAAAAGTTACCACCTCCTGCCCTAGGCTGAGCCCAGACATAATCTCTGTCAGCCCACCATCTGCTTCGAGTCCTGTTTCCACCGGCACTTCGGTGTAAGTTTTCGTTTTCGGATCATTGATCACTCTTACAATGCGCTTGTTGTCTTTGTTTATGATCGCGCTGTTTGGAATCACTAATACATTTTTCTTTTCCGCCACGGTTATCGTCATGTTGTCGGTCATGCCAGGCTTGATCTCAGGAATTTTTTCCAAACTACCAGTCACTTTGTAATTGACTACGCCAGAAATAACAGTGGAGGCAGGATTCACTGTAAGCACTTTGGTTGTAAAATGTTTATCCGGACCAAGCGCATCAAAAGTATTGTCGATTGATTGACCTACGGCGACAGAGGCAATGTCAGCTTCACTAACCAAAGCTTCGGCATGCAATTCTCCGACATTTAATAATTTTAGCGCTTCTTTTGAGGCCTGCGCCAATTCCCCAACTTTTATATCCACCTGGGTAATCGTACCGCTCGTAGGAGCAATAATTTTAGCATTCTGAATTTTTATTAAAATACTATCCACGCTGGCTTGCGCTTGAGCAATTTGCGCTTCAGCTACAGAATCAGTGACTCCCACATTTGCCTCCGCCCCCGCAATAGCAGTATCTCGATTCTGTAAAGCGAGTTGGTAAGCATTGTAGTTGGTATTGTAATTGGTAGCAGTTTTGTTCGGAATGTTTATCTTAAATTCAACTCCAGATTGTAAAGTCTTGGTTTTATCAAAAGATAGAAAGAGTCCACAGTTTCCCATAGGTCTTGGAATATCGGTTAACAACAGAGATCCTTGTTCTAGCCCAGAGTAGTTTACAGAAACACCGCCTGCTGAACCATAAGTTTTTAAGTCATAAGTTCCTTCTTGATCACAGCTGTAGGTTCCGGAAACTGTTGGAGCATCCGAACCGCTATAGTCTCCGACTGTTAGAACAGAAAGGGTGGAGTTTAGGAGAGTGCGGTGGGCGTTTTGGACGAGGATGTTTTGCTCAGCAGTTACGTTTGCGAGATTACTTTTTGAAGAAGACGCACGCTCTTGTGCTAAAACCAAACCAGCTTGCGCATTGTGCAATTGAGCTACAAGATCGCTCGTGTCTTGTTCTGCTAGTACTTCTCCGGCGTGCACCACATCTCCTTCTTTTACCAAAACTTTTTTCACTACTCCGCTTGATTGCCAGCTCAAATCTAAATCCGTAGAACTGACGACTTGTCCGGTGGCTAGAACTGTTTTTTGGATATCTTGCTGTTTAACCAAAACGGTTTGAATGTTGCTGGTGTTAGATTTTTTGCCAAAAATAAGGTAGCCCAAAAACAATAGGACTAATATAACGATTGTCCAAATAATCTTCTTTTTGGTAAAAAACGCCCTTATTCTCATTAAAATTGTGTTGATTTGCATCGTTTCATTATATACTGCGAATGACAAAACACAACTTTTCGAAAATATGTTACAATTACTTTATGGATCCCGTTAGAAGCCGCGATCGCAATTTTAAAACAAACAAAAACATGAAACCAAGTATTGAGAAAATTAATAACCTAATATATCAGATACGCGAGTTGATCGCGATCTGCTTCTAACGGGATGGAAATAATCGAAAGATCAGATGAAAAATTAGTTTGGTCTGCCTTGGAATACGAAGAGAAAGATCGAACCTCGGATTGGTTTTGGGCGCTCGGCATCATTGTGGTGACAAGCTCCATCGCTTCTATTATTTTTGAAAATTATTTTTTTGCAGCTTTAATTATTCTTGCTGGAATCCTGCTCGGATTTTTTGCCATTAA
This sequence comes from Candidatus Paceibacterota bacterium, assembly GCA_028718635.1. Taxonomy (NCBI): domain Bacteria; kingdom Bacillati; phylum Minisyncoccota; species Minisyncoccota bacterium. The sequence continues at coordinate 185,769 of JAQULK010000001.1, read as the reverse complement.
AAAACCAGATACGATCACCTATGAATTAAATCAAAAGGGCTTGATCATTAGAAACCGCCTTTATCCTTTTGAAAATATAAAATCCTTTTGGGTTCAATTAGGAGAACATCCTGAAGCAGGTATTAAACCAATCCTTTTCATTCATTCAGAAAGAGCTTTTATGCCTATTCTCTCTATCCCAATAGCTGAAGCAATAGCAGAAGATATTCACTCCATAATGCTTTCAAAAAATATTCCAGAAGTGGAAATGAAAGAACATGCTTCAGAAAAAATAATGGAGGCCTTGGGGTTTTAGAAATACAACCCTCCCTGCCCTCCCTTATCAAGGAGGGAAAATTCTTATAGTCCCCCTGACAAGGGGGATTTAGGGGGTTGCATCTTTACCTTAAAACAAAAAACTGTTAATCTAAAACTACCAAAGAAATTATGCCTTCGTCGTTCAATGGATAGGACGCAACTTTGCGGAAGTTGTGATGCAGGTTCGATTCCTGCCGAGGGCACCAGCACGAGTGAAGCCAACTTCTTGGCTTCTTGCAGGAAGCGAAAGGCTTTTACTTATTTTTTATTTATAAAAAATGTAAAAGGTATACTGTTCCTGTAAGGAAAGATTACCCTGCCGAGGGCACAAATGTATTTTTTACTTAAAATTCAAACTTAATCAGGAATTTAATAATTTTTTATAAAAATGAAGAGGAGTTTTGGGATAGTTTTCACAGATTGACATTTTTGTCAAGGTATGATACAATCCTAGGTGGAAAAGGAGTGGGGATTTCCCTCACAAGTTCTATAAATTTTTTAATAAAAAAGGAGGTAATAGCCATGAAAAAGCTATTCCTAGCCACACTAGTGGCTACCGTACTGTTGTATTCCGCGTTTGCTAACGCGGAAAAGCAGAGGTTTTTCGGAAATGATAAGGCAAAGTGTGAAAACTCATTGCCGACAAAGGATTTCACTTCCTACGAGCCGAAATATTTCGGTCTCAAGGGAAAAAATCCTGTCAATGGGACGACAATAGTCGCCGCTCCGACAGAGAGGGATCTCTGCGCACACATGCTGACTACGGCCGGCTGGCAGTGGGTAGGGCAAGAAATTGGGACAGTCCTGCGCTGGGAAGCCAAAGATGGGGTCCTTATAAGACCCATCGCCCGTGACGACTGCGGAAATCCTATAGACGGGATTTCCTACGGCCCCCCGGCTACCCCCACCTCGCAGCCAGCACAAAAGCTGGCGCAAAACATGACCCAGTCGCAGGTGGTGACCCAGCCAGCGTCTACCACCCCGACCGTGATCATGGTAAACGTGCCGGCACAACAACCGGCACCGGCAACACAACCTCAACAGTATGAGGACCCATGCGCAAGGCATGGTGTTGGGGTCGACGTAGGACCTTTTGGGTTCATCGGCTTTACAGCTGGACCCATCTGTAATCCCCCTTCTTATAGTGGTTCAGTATACTATCCGGGCAACGGTCCAGTATACTACCCCACAGAAAGCGGAAGAGGAGGTAGGGGGGGAAGAGTTGTTATAAACAACAACTTCAACAACGGTGGTCAACGCGGTGGCAACCGAGGTGGTGGTGGCGGACACCGCGGAGGAGGAGTCGGCCCCGGTGCCAACACCATCGGTGGTCGCTAAATTTCTAGGCATTCCTTAAGTTATATTTCTGGGAATGCTAACATCATAGTGGAGTTTCGTTTGTTTACACACGAAACTCCACTACTTTCCAAAGTTATGAATTAGTGCTAGTTTAAGATTCATAATTCCGGAAAGTAAAAATGTCGAATTTTTACTTTAAAATTAAAAAAATAACTACCTCTAAAGAGGCAAAAACAACATGAATAAAAAAATAAAATTGTCGATCGGGTTGATATTGAGTGTCTTTGCACTCTTTAGCTTTTTTATAATTCCATCTAAGGCTTCCGCTTTGACTTGCAATAGTGCAACCTTTGTTGGTGACGTAACTACCGGCACCCCTCCTGCCTATGCTAGGTTTATATACAGTCCAGATTTTACTACCGTGCAAAACGGTGGAGGAATGGTAACTGAGACAAAATATTTTTATACAGAAGGAACTTTTCCAATTGAACAATTTGTCGCTAACCTGTCTCCAAGTACCACCTATTATTTCGAACTCATAGTAACAAATAATTACGGCACTAACACTGGTGGTATTAAATCTATTACCACTCCCGCTTGTACCCCAACCCCAACTCCCATAAACGGAGGCTGGAGTGATTGGAGTCCTCAGTCTACTCAATGTGGATACACCGGCACTCAAACTCGCACTTGTACTAATCCAGCTCCAGCTAACGGAGGAGCCTATTGTTCTGGACCATCTAGTCAATCATATACAACTGCACCTTGCCCAGTTCAGCAACCCACTGTTACCTTGAATGCTAATCCGACGACTATCCAATCTGGACAAAACTCTAATTTGACCTGGAATTCCACAAACGCAACTTCCTGTTCCGCATACTGGACTTCAAGTACCGCTACGAATGGTTTCGGTATTGTCGTACCAAATATTACCACCACATACAGTATCACTTGTTACGGCGCCAGCGGCTTGAGCGCTACAGCACAAGCTACTGTGTACGTGAATCAAGCACAACAGACTTGCCAAGATCCGAATGCGATAAACTACGGTGGTTCATTGCCTTGCAGATACCAAAACGCAAATCCTACCGTTACTCTGTACGCTAGCCCTTCAAGTATCCAATCTGGACAAAACTCTACCTTGACCTGGTATTCTACCAATGCTACTTCCTGTTCCGGTTACTGGATGAACAGTAATGCCACTTCCGGTTCTGGAATTGTCGTGCCAAATGTCACTACCACCTACAGCATTACTTGTTACGGAACGAACGGCTTGAGTGCCACCGCTTCTGCGACGGTATATGTGAATCAAGTACAGCAAACTTGCTTAGACAGAAATGCTAATAATTATGGGGGAGTATTGCCTTGTACCTACAATAATTATATTCAGGTATGCCAAGACCCTAACGCTATAAATTACAGAGGGGTATTGCCTTGTATCTATAGGGCTGTAAATAACCAACCTACGGTAACAGTCTATTCAGATAAAGTGAGTGTTCCTTATAATGGAACTGCCACTGTTCGCTGGATTACCACCAATGCAACTTCTTGTTATGCAAGCGGTGGATCTGTCGGCTGGGCAGGAGCAAAAAGTATTGGTCCGGGAAGTTTTTTCACTGGATCACTAACGAGTAGTAAATCTTATACCCTTACCTGTAGCAATAGTTTTGGATCTGCTACTGATTCAGAAACAATAAGTGTTCGAAATCCCGTTGGTCCAAAACCTACTCCGACTTCGCTCGTGCTTATCACTTCTTCTATCGATCGCAATCAACCAATAGTTCCTACCATAGACAACACCAGACCGCGCCCAGGAGATGAGATTAATTACACTGTGAGTTATCAAAATATTGGCACAGGGTCAATTACCAATCTTAATCTGCAAATAAATCTTCCTTTTGAAGTAGATTATCTGTCTTCTAATCCAAATAATCCGATTATCTCTGGCAATACCTTAATCTTCAATCTAGGAACACTCAAAGCAAATGGCAAAGGGACAGTAACCATCAGGACTCGAGTGCGAGAAAATATTCCTGCTGGAACGAACTTAAATTTCCCTGCAACTTTGAACTACACTGATCCTTCCGGTCAAAACCAATCAGTAAGCGCAAATGTTTCCGCACAAGTTTGGAGTAATCCAGAAAATGAAATTGTTGTACCCCTCGGAGCAAACGCTTTCTGGGCTGGATTCTTCCCGACAAATCTATTCGGCTGGCTCTTGCTAATCGTTCTGATCCTCGTTCTCATCTTCTTGGCACGATATTTGTTTGGTTATACCGAACCATTTACGAAGAAAACTATCACCACTAAAATAGAGCATTAAGAAACAATCAAACGAATGATCTGTTTATTGTCTTGCGAAAGACCAACCTATATTAACACTAGAAATAGTCATCGCGCTCATATTTACCGTGCAAGTACCTGCCGACAAGTCTGCACAATCACTTCCAAACCCTCCGACCAAACCCTGACTATTCCTATATCCCGACCACCCATTGAATTTATAACCGGCTTCTGGATGAGCGGTAAATTTTATCACACTTGTTGGAGAATAATCATAACCGCATGCCCACATACTTGAACCTGCTTTTACCCCGCATTGCATTTTCCCAATACTATCAGATACATACCCCCCAACAAACTGCGCGCTAACGGTTATTTTTTTATAATTCGCCGGCGCGACAAAACAAGCATCGATTCCGGCTATTAGATCACTTTGTGTTGATTGAGGAATAGTTAAAGAACAAGTGCCGTTTGTAGAACATCCAGACGGCTCCTGAGAACAACCATTCTCGCAACTACATCCGGCAGTCCACCTTTTAAATGTATAAATTGGATCTGTTACTTGAGCTATAAGAGTTACCAAATCCCCAACATTATATCTCTGTCTGCATATTTTATTATTTCCGGCACCTTCGCACTCTATCGTTCCTTTATTACCGGTAATCTTTCCCCACCCATTTTTTACAACCAAATCATAATAAGTAGTTCCGGGTGTCAGTTCTACTGACGCTCCAACATTCACATCAGTCATTAATGTCGACATTGTAATTGTGCATGTTCCACTTTTAGTGGCACAATCACTTCCAAACCCTGGAAGTAATGGGTATTGAGCATTCGTATACCCAGACCATCCCATAAATGAATAGCCCGTACTAGGTGTTGCTGTCAATATAACAGTATCAGATTCATTAAAAGTTGCTCTACATTGAGTCCCTCCTTGTCCACAATTTATCCCCGCTAGATTACTTACAACTTTTAAATTTGAACCTCCTGAAGTGCTTATAGTGCGTGGACCAGAAGGAAATTGACGTTCACATACTTTTTGATGCTCGCCGCAATAATATCCAAAATTGCAGTTTCCACAACCTATATACCCCCCACACCCATCAGTCCAAGCTCCACAAATTATTCCCTGAGGGCATGATGTTGCTTTAACACAAGATGGTGAACACATATTATTACAAGTAGAAGATGTAAAAGTTCCGTTAACATTATCTTGGACACAACCGGTATTAGCACACTTGTACTTTGGAACTACCCCGACATTACAAGAATTATCACAAGTAGAAGATGTAAAAGTTCCGTTAGCATCATCTTGAACACAACCAGTTTCTGAACATTTATATTTAGACAGAACAGGGGAAGTAGAATCAACCACATTCACGTTAATGGTTGTTTCAGCAGTAAGCCCTTGACTATTCTTTACGGTAAATTTAGCCGTGTAAATTCCTACATTATTATAAATATGAGAAAAGGTGGCTGTTGAAACAAAGTTCGCGCTCATAGCACTAGCACTACTTGCTATGTCTCCCCAACTCACATTATAAGACAAAACTCCTTGCTCTGAATCATTCGCCATTACAGTCCAAGTGCCAGTTTGCCCAACATCTAAAACAGTTGGTCCGCTTATTCCAGAAATTATTAGAGTTTGGTTGGTAGATTTCACACAAGTACCAAAAGTTCCTGCAATATCACGAGGAGCATAAGCCATTAATCCTGGACAGCAAGATGGAGGCGGAATATTTCCCGGTACTACCGCGCCCAAACTTCCACCCTCAGATACACAAGCAGGCGCAACTGAAGAACAAGAATAAGAAACTCCATAAGTACTATTAATCAAAGGACACATCTTTTGCCATGGTGTAAGTTTTATTTTTTCTAAAGTATCAGAACCCACTACTCCTGTTGTAGTAATACTATTTTCTGCTTGATATTTCATCACTGCGCTTTTAGTTATGGGACCATAAATACCATCAACTTTTCCAGAAAGAAAATTAGCATCTTTTAAAATCTGTTGGACGACTTTAACATCTTCTCCTTTTGAGCCCATTGCAAGTTGTCGTTTAAATAAAGTATCTAGGATAGAATTATTTCCTGTATTTTCTGTCCATGTATTACAACGCTTGCCTGTTGTTGTACTAAATATATCACCAGTTGGACAAGAAACAACTAAACTTGTGCTAATACAAGCTTGGCCAGTTACCGAATTAAATAAATCGCCAGACGCACAATTAGCTGCACTCACAGGTTTAGCGTTAAAACTTAATAATAAAGTTAAGAATAAAGCAAAAACAAACAAAACCGACATATATTTTTTCATATACTCTAGTATATCTCTCCTTGTGCATATTTAACAAATAAAGTTATCCACACAAAAACTTATTATAGACAAAGAATTATTTTCTGACAGAATAGTTACCAGTCGCTATCCATTTATAAGTAGTCATTTCTTTCGCACCCATAGGACCACGAGCGTGAAGCTTAGAAGTGGAAATACCGATCTCTGAACCGAGTCCGAATACTGCGCCATCAGAAAATCGAGTCGAGGCATTCACATAAACCACCGCCGCATCAACTTTATCCAAGAACTTCTGGGAGTTTTGTTTATTTTCTGAGAGAATAGCCTCAGAATGTTTGGAGGAATATTTATTGATATGCTTTATCGCTTCATTAATATCTGAAACAATTTTCACAGACATTTTCTGGCTTAGGAATTCTCGTCCAAAATCTTTTTCTGTGGCCTTTTTTAAAAGATCAGTTCTATAATATTTTTGTAATATTTTAAAGCTTGGAGAATCGGCAAAAATTTCTACTTCTTTTTGAATTAACAATTGAGCGATCATTGGAAGAAATTTTTCCGCTATTTTTTGGTGCACTAACAAGGTATCTAAGGCGTTGCAAACACTTGGTCGCTGTGTTTTAGCATTAAAAATAATCCGAGCAGAAGAATCAAGCTTGGTAGAAACGTCCACGAAAGTATGACAAACCCCGGCCCCCGTTTCGATTACTGGCACAGTAGCATTCTCTCGTACAAAATTTATTAAATTGGAGCTTCCTCTTGGGATAATTACATCCACTAAACCGTTTGCCGAAATTATATTCAAAACAGCATCTTTTGTTTTTGGATCTATAAACTGAACCGCTTCGAAACTAGCTCCGGATGAAACCAACGCCTTTTTAATAATTTTGTGGAGAATAATATAACTTTCTCTTGCCTCCTTCCCTCCCTTAAGAATAACCGCATTGCCCGACTTAATACATATCGCAGCCACATCTGTGGTTACATTTGGTCGTGATTCATAAATAACACCGATCACCCCGAAAGGCACTCTTTTTTTGCAAATTTTAAGTTCTTTATTCCCTTTACTATTTCGGCAATCAAAAATTTCACCTATAGGATCCGGCATTTTTATCAAACTTTCTATTTCTTTTGCCATGCCCTCAATCCGTGTTTCATTTAAAAGCATGCGATCACGCATGGGATCATTTAATGGAAATTTTTTTAGATCTTTAGCATTTGCTGTAATAATTGTTTTTTTATTTTTACGCAATTCTTTTACAATATTTTTTAAAATTAAAATTCTTTTTGAATGAGGCAAAAGGGCAAATTCTCTAGAGGCTTCTTTCGCTTTATTTAATTGTTTTAATATTTTTTTATCCATTTCAGCCTTGATTTAATTCTTGCGCTCTTTTATATGCAGAACGAATAGCTTTTAATACAATTCCGTTGAAATTTTCTTTTTGAAAAACATCGAGTGCCGCTTCTGTGGTGCCACCTTTGGAAGCAACTTTTTTTATAAGGGAAGAATAATCTTCTTCTCTGCTTAAAATAGCGGCAGCTGAAAATGTTTTCTCTACAAGCTGTCTGCTTTCATTTTTATTAAATCCAAGACTAGCGCAAGCTTTAATCAAACAATCTGCTAAAAGAAAAAAATAGGCTGGTCCGCTGCCAGATATCGCTGTTACTTTATTTATAGTATCTTCATTTTTGACTTCAAAATTTTCTGTGATTTTATTTATAAAATTTTTAACTTTCTTTTTTTCTAATGTAGATATTCCCACACCCTTCCAAACAGCTATACCACAACCCACAGAAAGTCCTAAGTTTGGCATCATTCTTATTATTTTTTTATGCCCGGAAAGATTTTCAATCTTTTTTATCGAAGTGCCAGCCATGATAGATATCAGTATTATTTTTTTATTTAAATAATTCTTAATTTCAAGGATTGCCTCTTTTGCATCTTGCGGTTTTGTAGCTAATATTACAAAATCAGATTTTTCTACTTTCCGAATAAAATTATTTTTATCAGGTTTATCTTTATCTATACCGAAAACGGAGATTTTTTTATCTTTTTTGAGAATTGCTTTTGCAATAGCTTTACCCATCGTGCCGAAACCAATAATTGTAACTTGAGTTTTCATTATTGTTTTTAAGCTAAAAATCTTGTACCTGGAAAATTTTTACTAAAAGCTTTTACTATCGTCCCAGATTTTTCCCCGTTACCTATAAATGTTTCTATCCCTCTTTTGGTTGCATAATCGACAGATGAAATCTTTGCGCACATTCCACCAAATCCAAGGTCAGACTTTCCAACTGAACATAATGCTTTTATTTTAGCATCAATTTTACATACATTTTTTATTAATTCTGCGTTTTTATTGTGGTCAGGATTATCTGTAAAAAGTCCGTCTTGATTAGTTAAAATCAAAAGTTTGTCTGCCTTTAACCCTACCGCCACCATCGCGCTTAGCATATCATTGTCATTAATTCTTAAATCTTCTCTTTTCATCACATCATTCTCATTTATGATTGGAAGAATTTTATGAGCAAGCATCGCCTTTATATTTAAAACAAAATTCTTAAAACGTTCATGGTTCGTAAAGTCATCACTCAATATTAGAATTTGACCAACAACAATTTTATATTTTTTTGCCTCATTAATATAGTTGTGCATCAACATAGGTTGACCAACAGCTGCGGCAATTTTCTTCCGAAGCAAGCTTGAAAAATTAACCAAGGGCAATCCTGTGCCTATGGCGCCAGAAGTCACCAACACAACTTCATGCCCAAGTTTAAAAAGCTCATCAATTTCTTTAATGATTTGCCTAATTCTCCTCTTATTTAATCCTTTTTTATCAGAAATTACTTGAGTGCCTACCTTTATTACTATGCGCATACAACCACTTTATCTCAATAACTCATTATCTGCAAATGCATAATATGCTATACTGACAGCCATGCGGATAAATCCCAACACCAACTTTGGTATTGTTCTGCTTTTTCAATATTTTTAATTACTAAATATATCATTTTATGAAAAATAATAATCAGTCAATAAATTCAGAGCAGAACAAAAAAAGCAATACCAAAGTTGGTGTACGGATAAATAAATACCTAGCTTTAAAAAAAATCTCTACCAGACGAGGAGCGGATCTTTTAATAAAAGAAAAAAAAGTATATATCAATAAAAAATTAGCGGTCCTAGGCAGTCAGGTAAATGAAAATGACATAGTGGAAGTGAAGGGCGCAAAACCAACGGCATATAAATATTATGCATACTATAAGCCAAAAGGCACAGAAACCAGTTCTCCCAAAGAAGGCTTGTTTCCTTTAGGAAGACTAGATAAGGCTAGCCACGGACTAATGATCCTAACAAATGACGGGCGCATCACTGACCAGCTCCTAAACCCAAAATATTTTCACGAAAAAGAATACATCGTCCGCACCAAAGAAAAACTCCGCTCCAACTTCAAACAAAAAATGGAAGCAGGAGTAAATATTGAAGGCTATGTCACCAAACCATGCAAAGTAAAAACAATGAGTGAAAATACTTTTAAAGTAATTTTGACTGAAGGGAAAAAACACCAAATCCGCCGGATGTGCTCGAATCTTTTTCAAGAAGTAGCCGACTTAAAACGTGAAAGAATTATGAATATCAAATTGAACAACTTAAAACCAAATACTTTAAGAGAAATAAAGGGAGAAGAATTGGCTATTTTCCTAAACTCATTAAGCTTGACAAATTAGGCTGTTTTGTGACATACTAAAGAAACAAAGTAGGTGCGAAGAGAGTTTAAAGAGTCGATTTCTAAAGTATATCTTTGTATTTAATAATTTTAACCAAAAAATCAATGACTGGTACAATAAAAAAACTAGTAAGTGAAAAAGGTTTCGGCTTTATAACAGCAGAAGGACTACAGAAGGATTTATTCTTCCACAGCAATTCTCTTGTAGGCGTAACCTTCGATGAATTGAAAGAAGGAGACACTCTTTCTTTTGAAACAGAAGAATCACCAAAAGGATTGAATGCTACAAACGTACAACGCGCGTAGTTTCAAAAAAGAAATAAAAAAACTCTGCGGAAGGTTCCAGCTTGGCTGGAGTAAGCAGAGTTTTTTTTATTTCTTTTTGAAGCGTATCAAGCTTCCATTTTCTCAAACAAATATCTGCCGATCAAAACAACAACCACAGAAAAACCAATGAGTACAAATAAATCAATCCATGGATTATAAATCGAGATGCCTTCAAAAACATAACGCAAGCCGTCTATCCCATAAGAAAGAGGATCGAGCTTCCCTATTATTTGCAGGGCTTTAGGCGCGGTGGTAAGTGGAAAAATCGAACCAGAAAGGAAAAATAAAGGCATCACCAAAAAATTCATAATAATTGGAAAAGCTTGCATGTCGGTAAGCTGGGAGGCTATCGCCGTGCCTAAAGCGGTAAAGAAAAATGCCGTTAAAAACATAAAAAGAAGTGCAGGGAAAATCATCAAAGGGTTGGACAATTTAAAACCGACAAAAAAAGAAATAATCAGAACAGCGATCCCTTGGATGACTGACACCGTCGCTCCGCCAAAAGTTCTGCCCAGCATAATATTAAAACGAGAAACAGGCGCCACCATCGTTTCCTTTAGAAAACCAAATTGTCTATCCCAAATAAGTTCAATGCCTCCGAAAATGGCGGTAAAAACAACGGCCATCGCCACAATGCCGGGCACGAGGAATTGGATATAATTTCCACCGCCCGCCTTGGAAAAGATCGAACCGAAACCGAAGCCAAAAACCAAAAGAAAAAGAATCGGCTGGCCCAAGCTTCCGATGATTCTCGGAATAGATCTGCTGTATTTTTTTAATTGTCTTAACCAAAGAATATATATTGTGTTCATATTGTTATCTTCTTCTACCCCAGGCTCTCGCATGAGAACGAAGCTTGTCTACATCGCTTGCCTCATCGCTTCTAATAGCCTCGCCTGTTAATTTCAAAAAGGCTTCTTCTAGTGAATTTGTGGCAGTTGAATTTTTTAGCTCTTGCGGAGTCCCAGAACCTATTATTTTCCCTTGATCGATAATGACTACTTTATCTGCCATCTTCTCCGCCTCCTCCATATAATGAGTGGTAAGGAAAACCGTTACCCCTTCTTTTTTAGAAAGATCGACAACATAAGACCAAATATGATTGCGAGTTTGCGGATCGAGACCCACAGTGGGCTCATCTAAGAAAATGACCTTGGGTGTGTGGATTAAAGAACGAGCTATTTCAAGTCTGCGCTTCATTCCTCCAGAAAAATTCTTTACGAGCTCTTTTCTTCTGTCCCATAGATCCACTAATTTTAAAAGTTCTTCAATTCTTTTTATACGAGTGGCTTTATCGACAGAATAAAGCACCGCATGAAATTCCATATTTTCATAAGCAGTCAAATCATCATCTAGCGAAGGATCTTGAAAGACAATTCCAAAAGAACGCCTGACTTTATCCCGCTCTCGCCTTAAATTAAAATCATTAACTTTTGCCTCTCCTTCTGTCGGCTCTAGAAGTGTCGTCAACATTTTTATCGTGGTGGTTTTGCCTGCTCCATTAGGTCCTAAAAATGCAAAAATTTCGCCCTTTTCAACCGTAAAAGAAATATCATTTACGGCTGTAAAATCTCCAAATTTCTTTGTTAAGTTTTTTACTTCTATAATAGACATAATTTTTTTACTGAGTGAATTCTTCCCCTTTTGCCCACTTTTTTAGTATATCATAGCCTGCATCCCCGCAAATAAATTTTTTTGTTTGGGTATTGTAGAAAAAAGGAACCCCGCCGCATAATTCTCCATTATCAATTTCGAGTAATTTCTTTTCGTTTTCTTTATTATGCCAAACTTCCAAGCTTTCGATTTTTATCCCCTCTTCCTTTTCCAAACGCTCCACCAGCTCGTGCATATTTACACAATGCGGGCATTCAGTTCCATAAAATTCTAACAGATGTGATGACATAATATATGGTGGTCAAAAATTTGTATTTTTAAAAGCCTTGCGCAGGAGATTAGAAAATAAAGAAAGTACTCTTTCTATTATTTTCTTGATCGACGAGCAGTTCGCTGGCAAAGCTTTGCCAGATAGATTGCTTTTTAAAATATAAATTTTTGATGAACTATTTAACCAACTTTGATAACCGAGATTTCTTGCGAGCTGCGTTGTTCTTTTTGATCACCCCTTTTTGCGCGGATTTGTCGATCGCTTGAAAAGCAAGTGAGAGCATTTTTTTAGCTTCAGCCTTGCCTGTTTCCTTGTTTGTTTTTACAACTTTCTCGATTTTCTTGATTATTTCTTTCATTGCCTTCTTGCGTTGGTCATTGAAAGCCTTCTTTCGAAGAGAACCGCGAATTGCTTTTTTAGCTGATTGTGTTATTGGCATAAAGCTAATATAGCAAAAAAAAGGCATAGATGCAATCCCTGCTGCGTCAGAGCAAATATGATATGATTAATCTATGATCGGAAGCATTAAAGGAAAAATTATATTTAAAGCGGATAAATTTTTAATCGTGGAAACGGGCGGGGTTGGATATAAAATAAATGTCTCCCCAGATGTATTGTCTAAAACAAAAAAAGTAGGCGACGAGATGACACTCTGGACACATACGCACGTGCGAGAAGATGCTTTGGATTTGTATGGATTTTTAGAACGTTCAGAATTAGAATTTTTCGAAATGCTCATTGGAGTATCGGGCATAGGGCCAAAGTCGGCTTTAGCTATTTTAGGAATTGCTTCGATCGAAACATTGCGGAAAGCCATAGGCATGAATGACACTTCCTACCTCACAAAAATATCCGGCATCGGCAAAAAGACTGCGGAAAGAATCGTGATTGAATTGCGCGACAAAATAGGAACTGAACTGGAAGGAAGTTCTCTACAGGAAGAGCTGGATGTTTTAGAAGCACTTAAATCCCTAGGATATTCTCAAAATGAAGCGCGCGAAGCATTGAAAAAAGTGTCTCCTGATGCGAATACTAATACTAAAATCCGTGAAGCTTTAAAAATTTTAGGAGGCAAATAAAACCATGCCTGAATTACCAGAAGTAGAAACAACTACAAGAGGTCTCAAAAAGACTGTCCTAGGCCTTGTAATAAAGGACGTTTGGACTGATTTGGCGACGAAAGACAAGCGCAAAAGAGACAGCGTGGCAAATCCAAAATTTTTCAGAAATTTTAAAAAGGAAGTTTTAAATAAGAAAATTATATCAGCCGAAAGACGTGCAAAAAATATCCTGATAAACTTGTCCGAAGGTAAAACCATCTTGGTTCATATGAAGATGACCGGTTATTTATTTTACGGCAAAGATCCAAAAATTAAATTTGCGCATGTGGTTTTCACTTTATCTAACCCACGCCATGGCGGGACAAGCAAACATTATTTAATTTTTTCAGATATGCGTAAATTCGGAAAAATTACTTTATTAGATACTAACGTTGCCCACGACCCCGAAGGAAAGATTACTTCCTACGGGGCAGGTAGTAAACATCTGAATAATATCGGACCGGAACCGTTAGAGAAACAATTTACAATTACGAATTTCGAATTACAAATTTTTAAAAAACAAAATGGGAAAATTAAGACAGTCTTGATGGATCAAAGAATTATTGCCGGCATTGGTAATATTTATTCAGATGAAATACTTTGGCGCGCCGGAGTGCATCCGGAGAGAAAAGTTTCCACGCTCAAAAAGCCAGAAATTAAATTGATATTCAAAGCCATCAAAGAAACACTCGCGAAAGGCATAGATTTCGGCGGAGACTCAATGTCAGATTACAAAAATATTTATGGCCTGCCCGGAAAATTCCAACTGCATCATGAAGCTTATAGACGCACAGGAGAAAAATGCAGAAAAAAAGGTTGTAAAGGCACAATAATTAGAAAAATAATAAACGGCCGCAGCGCGCATTTTTGCTCCGTGCATCAGAAATAAAATAAATATCAAAACTTATAAAGCAATCTATCTGGCGCTGGTGCGCCAGCGAACTGCTCGGCTCGTCAGCCTGCGCAAGGCTTTCTAAATTTTATATTTATTTTATTTCTGGATTCTAAAATTAGAGAATAAAGTTTTTAAGGGGTTTGGCGAGCGACGGCGAGCCAACTTCAGGATTTTTTAAGCTTCAAAAAATCCGTACCGGCAAAAATTTTGATTCTATAATTTTAGAATCCCGAAGAGCGCTATTCCTAGTGCCACGGAAACATTTAACGATTCTTTTTTGCCTCGCATTGGAATTTCAGCAATTACATCACATTTTTTTAAAATACTTTTAGGTATGCCTGTCACTTCCGTTCCTACGATAAAAACATTTTTATTATGTAATTTTACCTTTTTATAATCAACCGATTTTTTATCCTGCTCTATTCCAATAATTAAATATTTCTCCCGCCTTAAGCTTCGCAAAATGGCGGGCAAGCTTTTTTTATATTCCCAAGTTATATATTCTTCCGCTCCGAGCGCAGACTTAGCTAAATCCCTTCTCTTTCTGCCAAAACGATCAAGCGGAGTTGGGGTGTAGCCCGACAAATAAATTTTGTTTATTCCCGCCGCATCAGCCGTGCGAAACATCGCCCCGACGTTTTCCACGCTTCGGATATTGTGTAATATTAAAATATTTTCTTGTTGATTTTCCTTTTTCATATATTATCAGTTTATGACGGTCGTCAAGTTTGATAACACCTAATATATTTCTGCCTGATAACATTCTTTGCAATAAATTATCTCTGGTCGATCAGAAGCATACATAGTTTCAAATTTATTTAGACACTTTCCTTTGTGTTGATGATTCTGCAATTCACACATACACTCTCGTTTATAAAAATGAAAAGGATTTTTCCAAGCTAAACGCTGGTGGTATCTACAATTCGGACAATATCTAGGTATCGGCAGATTCATTTGTCGATAAAAAGAAAGCTCATCCGGTAATATTTTATAGGCTGAAGTGCATCGCGTCTCTACTTTACCTTTATTGGGACACTCGATAACTTCGTCGCAAATTGTATCCTCAACATCTTTAATGCTATCAGGAATAGCATCTCCTTTTATTGTTGGAACATAGGCTTTGGCTTCTATTTCCTTCCATTTATAACCAAAAGCAAGCACTTCTTCTTTTGAAAGTGGACATTCTTCAAATGCTCGAGTTTCATTATAAGCAAAAGGAGAAATCTCTGTAGGAAAAAATTCACCAAAAACATATTCCCTTCCAAGCGCATCCACATACGGCATCTCATTCATATGTTTCATAATTTTCGACAACAATTCGAAATATTCTTCTTTTGAATATTGCTTATTAAATATACAATATTGTTTCTTAATTAAATTCACACAACCAAAGCAATTAGAACTACTTCTAACATTATCACAATAAAACAAATTATTATTCCCTCCTCCACAACTAAGACATAAAACTACTCGATTGGAACCTCTTCCTCCTAAAGTAAATTCATAACATTCTTCAATCTTTCCACATGACACAACATCTTGGCTATCTTTCATAGCATTGGCACTAAAAAAAACATATTTAACATTTTCCGCATCAGCCACACAATAGCAGTGATAAACATTTTTTGAATTTTCCACAAAATCCCCAACTACATTTACTGAATTTTTAATGTGCGCATGTTTATGAATAGCATTTTTTGCTAAATCCCTAAAAATATCCTTAGCCTTTATTTGTCCTGAATATGTTTCTAATTTCAAATTTGTAACTGCTTCTTCATATTTCTCTTTAGATAATTGTTGATTTTTAAAAACATTACTTTTATTGCGAAGATTACATGATAAACAACATTTTACGCAATTTGAACAATCATAAAGGAAATGTGAATCCACACACTGATCACTTTCTATTAAAAAAGTCGAGTTGTAATTGTTGCTGGCTTGTACCAGCTCGTATCCTCTATCGTTGGCTTTAATAATCATAGAATCCAAACAATTTTTATTTCGTTTTAAAACATTATTAGAATATTTTATATGCTCAGAACCCACAATATTAAAAGATAAATAGACATCTTTGTTCGCAAAGCATAAATTTGAATATTCACAGCCTTCTCCGTTGCGTTCATTTTGATCAAGCGCTCTGTGAGGAATATTGTATTTTAATTCTTTAAACTGCTCAAAAAATGTCTTCGAAAAATCATATTCCCTGCCATAATCGCGCGCATCCCAGACATCGCTCAAGTGGCATTTGATACACCAAGAAGAAATACCGCTCTCTGGACTATACATTGAAATTATTGATTTTTTGCAATTACCGCAAGTTTCTTTATATAAAGATCGTTCATTAATAAAAGTGAGTTTGCGTACAAATCTGCAGTCCGGACACCAAGTGGGCGCTGGCACTTTTAGTTTCTCATAAAAAGAAAAATCTTCTGGTTCTATCGTGAAATCTTTTTTGCAATTTTGGCAGACCCGCGTTTCGGAATTCATATTTACATATTATGCTTTTTACGCGCTAAATCAAGAAATTCTTATTCCTCATATTTTTATGATAACTGATGGCAAATCGGTGTGCTTCGCTGTTCGCTAGTAGAATTTCTCTTTTATATTTTAATCCAAAATCTCTTGCCCTGCCGTGGCGTGGATTGTCCCCCATTATGGCTTTCGGTTTATGGTGTTCATCTTTAACAACAGAAACTACGGGTATGTTTAAACCCATTTTTTTTAAAACACTTTTGGCGGCATTAATTTGCGCCATACCGCCATCCACCACAATTAAATCTGGAAATGCCCATTCTTTATGCATCAACCTTCTTTCTAAAACTTCCGCGAGTGCGCCGGTATCATTTACATTATTCTGAGTCTTAATTTTGAATTTTCTGTACTCACTCTTTACTGCTTCGTCGTTTTCCAAAACTGTCATCACCCCAACCATATTTTTGCCTCCCATGTGCGCTATGTCATAAGCCTCAATGCGAAATAGCAAAGCAGATAATAAAATTTTTGTGTCCGAGGGTCCCGCTTTGCTCCCAGAAATGCGCCCAAAGGAGGGCGCAGGACCAAAAATTTTATTATCTGCGAAGCTATTTTTTATAAGCGCAATATCATTGATGTGTTTCAGCGCAAAAATTTGCCTTTTAACTTCTCCGGCCTTTTCAAATTCTCCCTCTTTGGCTTTTTGCATCATCTTTTTTTTCAAATCTCGGATGATATCTTTCTTTTTGCCTTTAAAGAAAAGTTTCAAATATTTTATATTATCCAAATAAATTTCACTCGGAGATGATGCGTCTGGAGTCAGTCCAAGCTGTTTATAAAATTCATAGTTTTGTTTTTTACTCGATTTGTCATCAATAAAAGGAAAAATTCTGCGTAAGATTTTTAACGCCTCATGCAATTGGGTACCGCTAGTATACGGGCCAAAGATACTTCCTTTATAATTTTTTAAAACTCGGCCTCTAACTACTAATACTCTTGGCAATTTCTCCCTTGTGATGCAGACATAATTGAAACTCTTATCATCTTTTTCTCTTGTATTGTAATAAGGCTGATATTTTTTTATTAAATTAGCTTCTAAAATAAGAGCTTCTAAAACAGAATCGGTGGCTTCCCATTTTATATTGTCCGATTTAAAAACCATATCTAAAACAAGCGGACCTCGGGTATTTATCAAGTCCTTGCTGAAATAGCTTTTGGTGCGGTCTCGAAGAGAGGTCGCTTTTCCGATGTATAAAATTTTCTTATTTTTTAAGAAAAAATATACACCGGGCTTATCTGGCAGTTTTAATTTTTTTAGAGTTTCATTCGTCATCCCAGTACTAAAATTTTAATTATTAATGCTTATCTTTATACCCCGTAATCAAAAATTTAGTACGGGACAAATGTAATTTTATTTTCTCAAAACTCTTCTTAAGTATTTGCCAGTGTGTGATTTGCTGTTTCCAGCCACTTCTTCCGGCGTGCCTTTGGCAACAATTTTACCTCCGTCTACTCCTCCTTCTGGACCAATATCTATAATGTAATCTGAACTTTTCACAATATCAAGGTTGTGTTCAATTAGGACAACCGTATTGCCATGAGATACCAATTTATTTAAAACCTCCAAAAGTTTCTGCACGTCATCATAATGAAGCCCCACAGTCGGTTCATCTAAAAGATAAATAGTTTTTTCCAAATGCGGACGATAAAGCTCGCTACTTATTTTTACTCGTTGCGCTTCCCCGCCAGAGAGCGTTGTAGCTGATTGGCCGAGTTCCAAGTAACCAAGCCCTACATCAAAGAGGGTCTGCAGTCTATCGGAAATCGCCGGAATATCTTTGAAAAAAGTAAGGCCATTTTCTACAGTCATATGCAGGACTTCGTAAATATTTTTTTTCTTGTATTTTACAGTAAGCGTCTCTTTATCAAAACGTTTTCCATCACATACATCGCAAGTGACATAAACCGTCGGCAAAAAATGCATTTCGACAGCTATCTCACCATTGCCTTCGCAGGCCTCACAACGACCACCTTTCACATTGAAAGAAAAACGATTTGCTTTCCATCCTCGCAAGCGCGCTTCTTCGGTCGAAGCAAAAAGATCTCGGATATGCGTGAAGGCTCCTGTATAAGTAACAATATTTGAACGCG
The DNA here is from genome assembly GCA_028718635.1 of Candidatus Paceibacterota bacterium. Lineage (NCBI taxonomy): Bacteria > Bacillati > Minisyncoccota > Minisyncoccota bacterium. The sequence continues at coordinate 167,033 of JAQULK010000001.1, read as the reverse complement.
GAGTCCTGCCTATGGGCGATTGATCAATCAAAATAACTCTGGATAGATATTCAGTCCCAGAAAATGAGGAACAATTAAAAATCTTGGCTGTGCGATACTTTCGCTCAAAGCGGGCTTGAAGATTTTTATAAAGAATCTCATACATAAAAGAACTTTTTCCGGAACCAGAAACACCAGTGATAGATGTCATTACTCCGAGAGGCACTTCTACATTAAGGTTGTTAATATTAAAAATATTTCCTCCGGCAATTCGAAGCGCGCCTTTAGGATGGCGCCGTTTTTTAGGAATTTCTATTTTTGTTTCTCCGCGCAAATAACTAAGTGTTCGAGAATTATTTGTGTTCTTTTTTGCAGTTAATAGATCTTCTAAATAACCGGAAACAACCACTTCCCCGCCGTGCACCCCGGCCTTCGGTCCTATATCTACGATATAATCCGAAGCATATATAGTATCCTCATCATGTTCTACAATTAAAATTGTATTGCCTAAATCACGTAAATTTTGAAGTGTTTTTATCAAACGATCGTTGTCTCGCTGGTGAAGTCCGATCGTGGGTTCATCGAGCACATAAAGCGCGCCGACGAGCCTCGAACCAAGCTGAGAAGCCAAGCGGATACGCTGCGCTTCTCCGCCAGAGAGAGTGTTCGCCTTGCGAGACAACTGCAAATAATCCAAACCTACGTCCAGCATAAATTGAAGTCTGGCTTCTATCTCCCGAACGACTGGCACCGATATTTCCTTCTCTTGTTCTGAGAGTTTTAAGTTTTTGAAAAAAGTATATGCGTCTTTTATAGAAAGAGAAGCAAGATCTAATATGTTTACCTTCTTCTTGGAAGCCTCTAAAAAAACATTTAAGGCTTCAGAGCGTAAACGCGCGCCATGGCAAGTTTCACAAGGTTCATCTCCCATAAAATATTTTGAACCAAGGCCATTACAAGCTGGACAGGCACCATAAGGAGAATTGAAAGAAAATAATCTCGGCTCCACTTCTGGAAAAGAAAAACCGTCATTCTTACAAGCGAATTTTGCAGACATAATAAATTCCTCATCGCCGATTTTTATAGTTACTAAACCATCAGACTCGAGAAGCGCACGTTCTAGAGCCTCAGAAAGACGCATTCTACTACCGTCCTTATCATCCGTAAACTCATGTAGAGCAAAATGATCCACTAGAATATCAATATTGTGTGCTTTGTTTTTAGAAAGAGTTATTTGCTCGCGAAGTTTTTTCATCATCCCATCAAGACGAATTTCGGCAAAACCTTTTCCAAGCAAATCATAAAGCAGTTGATAATATTCCCCTTTTCTTCCCCTGATTACTGGTGAAAAAATACTGATTTCTGTTTCATCCCATTCGACTCCCATAACCTTACGAATTTTATCTCCTCCTTTTTGAGGAGGAGTGCCCGAAGGGCGAGGTGGTGATTTCTTGGAATTACCACCCCCTACACCCTCCTTAATCAAGGAGGGTGTTTTCAACTTTTCCAAAACAAAATTTAAAATTTCTTCATTGGAAAGTTTTTTAATTTCTTCGCCACACAAAGGACAATGTGGATGCCCAATGCGCGCATACATCACTCGCAAGTAATCATAGATCTCTGTAATCGTCGCCACAGTCGAGCGCGGATTATTTGAACGAGATTTTTGATCAATAGATATTGCAGGAGAAAGACCCGTGATCTCATCCACATCAGGTTTAGGCATTTGGTTTAAAAATTGTCGCGCATAAGAAGAAAGAGACTCCACGTATCGGCGTTGTCCTTCGGCAAAAATGGTATCAAAAGCCAAAGATGATTTTCCAGAACCAGAAACACCAGTAATGGCTATCATTTTATTACGAGGCATTTCCACATTTATATTCTTTAAATTATGGGTTCGTGCGCCTTTTACTATTATTTTGTCTTGAAAATCTTTTTTCATATTTTTTCCTGCCCCGTAGGAAGTACTCTTTCCTTCGGGGTCATTTTTCATTTTTTTTGTATAAAATATCCAATACACCCGCCGTTACTCATAGGGGGTGTCAATGACTTTCTTTTAATATTAAATTAGAAACAGTATACAACAAAAAACTAAAAAGTCTATTTTTTTTCTGTACGCATTCGCAAAACTCCGATCTCGTCTCTTAGTATCGCCGCAGTCTCGAAATCTAACTCTTTGACTGCCTTGTTCATTTCTTTTTCTTTCATTTTTATTATTTTTTCATAGATTAAATTGCCTATCTCTTCATCAGACAAATAAGACTGCCCCAAGCTGGTGTTCGGTATTTTCCGATTTTGTTTCTTTTCTTTTTTAAATTCTTTCGCATAAGCGCGCTTAAAAACTTCCAAATCAAGCTGGAGCTCGGCGTTTACAACTTTCCCATGTTCGCTTTCCATTTCTTCGGTGATATCCTTTATCTTTTTCATAATTGTTTTTGGGGTAATGCCATGTTTTTTGTTGTAAGCAAGCTGAATATTTCTGCGACGAGCAGTTTCTTTTAGGGCATAATCCATCGCGGGAGTCATAATGTCGGCATAAAGAATAACCTTACCCTCACTATTGCGAGCCGCACGGCCAATCGTTTGAATTAAAGATGTTTCAGATCGTAAAAAACCTGCCTTGTCGGCATCTAGAATTCCAATCAGAGCAACTTCTGGCAAATCCAACCCTTCACGAAGTAAATTTACGCCAACTAAAACATCAAATTCGCCTTTGCGGAATTGGGTTAAAATTTTTATCCTGTCTATCGTTTTTACATCACTGTGTAGATATTCTGCTTTGATCTTTTTGTCCTTTAAATAAACAGAAAGATCCTCTGCCATTTTTTTTGTCAACGTCGTCGCTAGAACCCTGAAACCTTTTGCAATTGTTTTTTCTGTTTCTTGAATAAAATCTTGAATCTGGCCAGGGTAGTTATTCCCCCTCTCCTTACTAAGGAGAGGGTTGGGGTGAGGTGAATTAATTAAGAACCTCCCCTCATTCCCCTCCTTGTTAAGGAGGGGAGGAAATGCGCCTTCGGAAACTGGTCGCACTATTGTCTCTGGGTCCACAAGCCCTGTCGGACGAATAATTTGTTCCACTATTTGATTACTTTCTGATTTCTCAAATTTTGCAGGTGTAGCGGAAGTATAAATAGAATTATATATTCTATTTTCAAACTCATTGAATTTTAAAGGTCTGTTATCTTTTGCGGAGGGTAGTCTAAATCCATATTCTACTAAAGTGTTTTTTCTTGAAGCATCTCCTGCGTACATTCCTTGTAGTTGTGGAATTGTGACATGCGATTCATCAATAATCGTAAGAAAACCAGTCTTAGGGAAATAGGAAAGCAATGTTTCTGGCGGTTCGCCTTCTTTTTTCCCTGATAAGTGCCTAGAATAATTTTCTATGCCGTTGCAATAACCAGCTTCTTTTATCATCGCCAAATCATAATTAGTTCTTCTTTTTATACGTTCAGCCTCTAAAAGTTTCCCTTCTTTTTCAAATTTTTTTAGCTGTTGTGCTAGCTCTTTTTTAATTTCTATAAGCGCTTTTTTCTTTTTTGCATCTTCAGTAATAAAATGTTTTGCTGGGAAAATAAAAATATTCTTTTCTTCAGAAATTATAATAGAAGAAACTGGATCAACTTTTGTTATTTTGGAAATTCTCCCGCCCTGCATTTCAACTTGGTACATTATACTTTCCGAAACTGGCATAAATTCCACCCGCGAACCGATGGAACGAAAAGTTCCAGGAGTAAGATCTGCATTGGTACGTTCAAAATGAATTTGAATTAATTTCTTCATTAAGGTCAATCTGTCCATCGTCATACCAATTTCAAGTTTTAAATTAACTTTTTCATATTCTTCCGGAGAACCCAAACCATAAATACAAGAAACCGAGGCAACTATAATCACATCTCGTCTTGTTAAAAGCGCTTGCGTGGAAGCATGGCGAAGTATGTCTATTTCTTTATTGATAGAGGCATCTTTTTCAATATAAGTATCCGATGCAGGCATGTAGGCTTCTGGTTGATAATAATCATAATAAGAAACAAAATAATGCACTGCGGAATCTGGAAAAAATTCACGAAATTCTTGGGCCAACTGGGCGGCAAGGGTTTTGTTGTGAGCTATTACCAAAGTTGGTTTGTTATATTGAGCTATGACATTTGCCATAGTAAAAGTCTTGCCTGTGCCGGTGGCTCCTAGTAATGTTTGCTTTTTCATTCCCTTAGACAGACCTTGCACAAGCGCTCTGATAGCCACTGGCTGATCCCCCGCTGGCTCAAAAGGTTTATGTAATTTAAAGATACTTCCCCCGCCTGCTCCTGACTTAGGAGGGCGGGCAGGTTGATTTTTCAACATATTTCTTATACTATCATATGATGCGCCCTTAGCTCAGCTGGTAGAGCAGATCCCTTTTAAGGATAAGGTCGTTGGTTCGATCCCAACAGGGCGCACATTTAGAAAGCTTCAAGTAAAAACTGCTCAAAAGCAGACTCGGCATCGCGTCCTTCTTTGCGGGCCTCGGGCAGGAGATAGGAAATTTTAGAAGCAAAAGTTTTGAGCTGTTCGGGAGAAAATTTATTAAAATTATTTTTCAAAAGCATGTCTTTAATTTTCCAAAAAAGAACTCCGATTATTTCTTCCATTATCACTCCGGCGTCCATCGCCTGCCTGAAATAAATCCAGGTGTTTAACTTATCTTTATTAGCAAAAGCATTTGCCACCAAAAAATTATCAAACTTTTCCAGCTTTTGCTTTGGCAACTCAAAAATATTAATCTGAACTCTTTTTTCCCCGATTTTTTTAAAAGCATCGAGTATCGGTTTTTTGAGTTTTCCCTCTGAAAATATGAAAATATTATCCGACTCCCCCATCTGTTTTAATTTATCTAAAACAAAATCCCTTGTTTCCTCATACTCAAAAATATTCTGAAAAACTATCACCGACAAGGTTGAAAAAAGACTGGCTCCAGAATAAAAACTTTCAATTTGGACGGGATCAAAGTCATTTCTATTTATGAAAAAAATATCAGAAGGGGGTACCCCTTTTTTTTCAGACAAAGATTTTATGAATTTTTCATAATTTAAAATTTTATTTTTAGAGTCATCTCCAGAAAAAAGATAGAGCATAAATTTTTTTTAAAAAATTAATCAAAACCTGACGGATTTTCTATATTCCAAATATGGATCACCGTATTTTGCCGTCAAAATTTTCTCCTCTTTATTTAGAAAAACAAACTTTGCAATCAGAGAAGAAATTATCCCAAACAAAATAACAAAAAAAGAATTAGTGATGACCCCAAAACCCACTATCATAAAAAATATTCCCCAATTGGTAGGATTTTTAATATAACGATACGGCCCTTTACTAAAAGATTCTTTAGTGATGTTTTCTCTATTTAAATGATGCGAAGTATATTGCGCCCAAAATATCAAAATGGTGCCAAGAACTAAAAATAGCAATCCTGTCCACAAAAAAGCAGGACCGGTAAAAAATTTAACCCCGAATATCAAATCAAGGCAAAAACCGAATATAAACAAAACAAACTGCATCGCGTGCGAATGCGCCAAAAGCTTGTGTACGCCCTCCTTTTGTATTTGCGTGTTTTTGTTATTATTTTCTATTTCCATGCCATAAGTATAGCACAAAACACTATTTGACTTCCCTGAGATTGTCCCCAAAACCAAAGTGCGCTTCGAGCGGAATATCCGTTTTATAATGTATATATGATCTTTGAAGCACCCCTTCCATCGCACCCATTATTATTTTTTCAGCTTTTGAGAGTACACTTTCTTCCACTTCGTAAACGAGTTCATCATGAATTTGAAGTATCAGATGAGTGCTTTCTGACAAGCCGGCTTTTTTCAAATCTTCTTCCGCATATCGTATGGCTAATTTGATAATATCGGCGGCTGTTCCCTGGAGCGGAGCATTGGTCGCGGTACGCTCCGCCATATTTTTCAAAAATGGAATTCTGGAGTTTATGTTTGGAAAATTCCTGCGTCTGCCGAATAAAGTTTCGGTATAAGCGTTTTCTCGCACAAACTTTTTTACTTTTTCTAAATAATCCCGCACGCCAGAAAATTGATTGAAGTAATTGTCATAAAATCTTTGCGCCTCCTCGCGAGTTACCACCTCCGACCTTGTGTCGGAGTCCGATTTTGGTCGGACGAGATTCTTTCGCAGAGCAGAAACCCCCATACCATAAATAATTCCGAAATTTATCACTTTTGCTTTTCGGCGCATTTCACTATCTACTTTTTCTATTGGCACACCAAAAACAAAAGAAGCAACTCCCGCATGAATATCTTTTTTATCTCGGAAAACTTGGGTCATTTTTTCATCTCCAGAAAGCATTGCAGCCATGCGTAATTCGATCTGACTATAGTCAAAAGCAACTAGTTTGCAACCTTTGGGCGCAATAAAACCGCCTCGGATCCTTCTACCAAGTTCTGTTTTGATAGGTAAATTTTGCAAATTAGGATTCTGAGAAGAAAATCTTCCCGTCGTGGTACCATTTTGCAAAAACTTTGTGTGTAAACGGCCGTTAGCATCCACCATTTTAGGAATGACATCAATATATGTAGAAAGCAATTTCTGCAATTCTCGATAAAATAATATTTCTTTTATAATCGGATTTTCTTCTTCCAGTTCTTCTAAAATTGAAACCTTAGTAGAAAATCCGCCGTTTGCACTTTTTTTTGCTCCATTTTTACCTGGTGATTTTATGCCCATTTTACCAAAAAGTATTTCTCCCAATTGTTTGGGTGAATTTATATTAAATTCAACACCAGCTTGCGCATATATTTTTTTAGTTAAAATATCCAATTCTTTATGGTATTCAGCAGACAATTTTTCAAAATATTTTTTATCTATCAAAATCCCATAATCCTCCATTTTTTTCACTATCGGGATAATGGGTTTTTCTATTTCTTCATACACTTTCTCCAAATTATTTTCTTTCAGTTTTTTGAAAATATGTTCATAAGCTTTTTCAAAAGAGTTCGTATGGGTAAAAAATAAGATATCTTCCAAGCTGGGATTCGGTATATCAGAATTGACAAGCCAAAGGGCGATACTGGCTTCTTGAAGTTTTTGCGAATCTATGGGTTCAGCCCCCAGAGGATTATGCTCAGAGGAATCTTCGCTGCGACCAGATGGATCTTGCCCTTCCAAGACGGAGTGCGAATGACGGCGAGCATAATCCTCTGGGGGCTCTTGTTTATTCTTATTCCCATTATTCTCAAAAAAGTTTTTTAAACGCGTTACTAAGCTTCTAAATTCAAAAGTTGAAAAAATTTGTTCAATTCTTTTAAAATCCACCTTTTCCCAAAAAGTCTTTTCAGGCAAAACAAAATCTATCGGCGTGTCAGTTCTGATCGTCGCTAGAATTTTTGAAAATAAAGCCTCTTCCTCGTTATTTTTGAGCAACTCAATCATCCTAGGACTGATGCCTGCTTTTTTAAAAACTTCTTCGTCTTGTTTAATTTTTTTATAAATTTCTTCAATGGTTCCAAATTTTGAGATTAAGATTTCAGCAGTTTTTTCGCCGACGCCTTTAATGCCGATGATATTATCTGAAGGGTCGCCGCGCAATCCTTTAAAATCAGGAAGGAATTTTGGTTTAAAATGAAATCGATTTACAACCGCATCTTCATCGTACAAAATAGTATCATTGATGCCTTTTTTCAAAGTGTAAACTTGCACTTTTTTATCATCCACCAATTGCATAGTATCCATATCTCCTGATGCAATAATGATTTTCAAATTTTTATCTTTTTTATATTTCTCCACGATAGTCCCCAAAACATCATCCGCTTCGAAACCAGGCGCATCATAAATAGGTATATCAAAAGCGTCAAAAATCTGGCGAGAATTTTTTAATTGCATTATCAAGGCATCTTCGGTTTTCGCTCGGCCTGCCTTATATCCATCATGCGCTTCGTGCCTAAAAGTTTTTTGGGGCAAGTCATAACAGGCCACAATATAATCCGGCTTTAACTCAGTAATTATTTTCATCAGCATAGTGGAAAGCCCATAAAGCGCCCCCGTCGGCTCGCCTTTGGAAGACAAAAATTCCGGCAAGGCATGATAAGCGCGGTGGATTATCGCATGAGCATCTAGTAATACTAATGTTTTACTATTATCTGTTTTCTGTTTTAGCATTATATAAATTATAACATTTATCTAAAGGGATGACTTGGGGAACTAAAGAAAATACAGTATACTTTACATATGGCAACAGTTTTTGATGAGGAAAAACAAAATAAACAATTAGACGAATTGCATAAACAAGAAGAAGAACAATTGGTGGCGACACTGGCAGAATCAAAATATAACCTGCCTTATATTAATCTTGCCCGCATTGGAATAGACAACGAAGCACTTCGCGCAATATCTGAAAAAGATTCGAGAGAATTAAACATCGCGCCTTTTAAGCTTTTTGGGAAAAATATTTTTATAGCACTACACTCCCCCTCCGACGATCTTATAAAAAAGTTAAAAGACGATCTGGAAAGAAAAAACCTAGTACCAACTTTTTATATGGTATCTACTGCAAGTATAAACAAGGTTTGGGATAGATATAAAGAAATTTCCATGGCAGAAAACTCTCTAATTGGTGGGATAGATATTTCTGGAGAAGTTTTAAGGGAAACATCAAAAAAAATAGAAAAAATGCAAGATATCCAAAAAATGGTTGCCGAGGCATTAGAAGGAAAAAAAATTCATAAAATTTCTCATTTACTTGAAATAATTTTAGCTGGCGCGATCGCGATTAAAGCTTCTGATATTCACATCGAACCAGAACAAGAAAGAAGCAGGCTAAGGCTTCGACTAGATGGAGTATTACAAGATACAAACTTTTTTGGATTAGACGTATATCGCCTACTTAATTCTCGTATTAAATTACTTTCTGGTATGAAACTCACTTCTAAAATAGCCCAAGACGGGCGTTTTAGTATTATTGAAGAAAAAGATGAGATAAATATTCGTACTTCTCTTATTCCCGGCGCTTATGGTGAATCAATCGTAATGCGTATTTTGGACCCGAAGTCTATCCAAGTAAAACTCGAGGAGCTGGGAATAGAGCCTTTTCTTTTCTCTATAATCCAAAAGGAAATTATAAAACCAAATGGACTCATCTTGGTTACAGGACCGACTGGTTCTGGAAAAACCACCACTCTTTACGCCTTTCTTCAAAAAATTTATTCTCCAGAAATAAAAATAATAACCATAGAAGACCCAGTAGAATACCATTTAATAGGCGTAACCCAAACCCAAACCAATGATGAAAAAGGTTATACTTTCGTGGAGGGCTTGCGTTCAGCGCTTCGCCAAGATCCAGATGTAGTGATGGTTGGAGAAATTCGTGATAAAGAAACCGCTGAGACGGCAGTCCAATCATCGCTTACTGGCCATATCGTCTTCTCTACTCTGCACACAAACAACGCAGCTGGTGTCATTCCCCGTTTGATCGACCTGGGAGTAAACCCTAAAATATTAGTTTCCGCCCTCTCCCTTTCCATTGCTCAACGATTGGTCCGCAAATTATGTATTTTTTGCAAGAAAGAAAAAATACCTAGTGAAGAAGAATTGAAAACCGTAAAATTAGTCATGGACAGTATAAAAAATGAAGGTAAAAATCTTTCAAATTATAATATAAATCCCGATGCGCCAATAAAATTATTTGGAGCAGTAGGTTGTGACAAATGCAATATGATCGGATATAAGGGCAGGATAGGAATATTCGAAGCGATAAAAACTGATGAGGCTATCGAAAAAATTATACCTGAAAATCCAAGCGAAAGAGAAATCAAAAAAGTGGCAAGCACGCAAGGAATACTTTCAATGCGCCAAGATGGTCTGGTAAAAATGTTAAATGGCATTACTTCTTTTGAAGAAGTGCAAAGCGTAGTAGACCTAAAAGAGGAATAAAAATTTAAATATACAAAGTTTTGCCTTGTATATTATTTATTTCTCCCTTAAAAACAAATTGCGCTTCCCCGCGAAGAATAATTTCTCCTTCTTTATTCTCTGATAAAAAAAGATTCCCGCCAGGAAATTCTAATGTTATTTCTTTTGTACTCTTTGCCTGCGTTAGGCAAGGCCTAACGCAGGCAAACACAGCACAAGCCCCTGTGCCGCAAGCTAGAGTCTCCCCACATCCGCGTTCCCAAACTCTTACTTTAAAATAAGTATCATTAACTTTTTCCACGAACTCTGCATTTATTTTATTTGGAAAATTAGAATCCGATTCTATTTTGGGGCCGATTTTAGATATATCAATTTCAGAAATATTTTTTATAAAACCAACAGCATGCGGATTACCCATCGAAACGAAATTAAATTTAATGTTTTCCAACACAAGAGGTTCTTTTGGGAAATCCTTATGAGAAAAAACTGGAATTCCCATATTCACAGAAAAACTTCCGTCTTTATTGCATGTTACTTTTTTTATTCCAGCCCTGGTGTCTATAAATAATTCTTTCTTTTTTGATTTTGTTAATTCTAAGAAAAATTTGGCTGTACACCTGATACCATTACCGCACATTTCTGCCAAGCTTCCATCCGCATTGTAATAATTCATAAAACAATCTGCCTTCGGGGACAGCTCAAGGAAAATTAATCCATCCGCCCCTATGCCCATGTGCCGATCGCACAAAAAAGCAATTTGCTCCTTTGGCATAGAAATATTTTTATTGATATTGTCTATCATAATAAAATCATTCCCAGCGCCGTGATATTTGTAAAATTCAATCATATTTATGATGTACGTATATTATAATTTAAAATTATCTCGAATACTTTTCACCGCTTTTTCGATATCCTTCGTGTGTCCATAGGAACTCAATCGCAAATAGCCTTCTCCTTCCATTCCAAAACCAACACCAGGGGTTCCAACAACATGCGCTTCATTCAAAAGCTTGTCGAAAAATTCCCAGGAGCTTAAATTCTTCGGATTTTTTATCCAAAGGTATGGAGCATTTTGACCGCCAAAAACTTTTAAACCAAGTTTCAATAAATTCTTTTTTATTATTGAAGCATTATTCATATAATATGCAACCATTTTTTTACTTTCTTTTCTGCCTTGAGAAGATAAAGCCGCCACGGCGCCTTCTTGAGCAATATTTGAAGCTCCGTTAAACATAGTTCCTTGGCGCCTGCTCCACAAACTATTAACTTTTCCCTTGGAAGTATTTTCAATAACTAAGTCCATCGGCACAACGGTCCAACCAAGACGAACACCGGTAAATCCTGACCATTTTGAAAAACTATTAATTTCAATGGCGCATTTTTTTGCTCCTTTTATTTCATAAATACTTTTAGGCAAGGATTTATCAGAAATATATTCCGCGTAGGCAGCATCAAAAATAATTACCGCTTTGTTTTTTATCGCATAATCAACAAAAGCTTTTAATTGCTTTTTGGTAGCCACCGAACCCGTAGGATTGTTTGGATTGCAAAGATAAATTATATCCACTTTTTGCTTTGGAGGAAAAGGAACAAAACCATTTTGTTCATTGCATTTCATATACACCAGACCTTTATATTTTCCATCAACATATTCACCAGTCCGGCCAGAAATAACTGTGGCATCTAAATATGCTGGATATACAGGATCTGAAATCGCTACAACATTGTCTGAGCCAAAAATTGATTGAATATTGGCCAAATCTGGCTTGGCCCCATCATTAACAAAAATTTCTTGTTTGCTAAAACTAATATTTTTTTCTTTATAAAAATTCACTAAAGCGTTCAATAATTCTTGATTCCCTTCTTTGCCTTCTGCGTCTTGATACCCTGTATATGTTTTAACATTGGCGAGTTTCTCAACTCCTTTTTTCAATCCTTTAATAATTGTCGGGGACAATGGTTCTGTAGTGTCGCCAACTCCGAGACGCATTACTTCGACGCCTGGGTTTTTTTCAATGAATTCTTTTGTGCGTCTTGCAATCTCACCGAACAAATATCCTCTCTGTAATTTATCAAAATTTTTATTTATAGTGGCCATAAATATTATTTTAAATTAATTTTGATTCTTTTAAAGTTTTCTCTATCAAAACCCTGTTCTTGTCCTCAATAAGAGTAAGCGGTAGCCTAAAACTTTCTTCAATCTTTCCCATCAGAGCCAAAGCTGTTTTCACTGGAATTGGATTAGATTCGACAAAATTAATATTCATTAATTTTAACAAAAGATAATGCAATTTCCTTGCCTCTTTTAAATTATCTTTGATAGCCAAATGAATCATTTTAGAAAATAATTTAGGAACTTCATTGCAAACAACAGAAATACAACCTTTCCCGCCGAGAGCAATGCACGGCAAAGCCAAAGAGTCATCTCCAGACAACACTACAAAATCTTTTGGGCCATTTTTTTCTATTTCATTAATAATTTCCATCATTTGGCCGAAGGAACCTGAAGCTTCTTTGACTGCTTTCACTTCTGGTACCTCTCTCGCAATTCTTACAATGGTTGCGGGAGAAACATTTGATCCAGTTCTTCCCGGAACATTATAAATAATAATGGGTAGGTTTACAGCTTTGGCAATTTCTTTAAAATGAAGCACAAGGCCATTCGGAGTTGGTTTATTGTAATAAGGAGTTACGTGAAGCAAGGCATCAGCCCCTGCTTTTTTCGCTAAGATAGAAAGCTTGATTGCTTTTTTAGTATCATTCGAGCCTGCCCCTGCGATAACTGGAACTTTTTTAGCCTCGCCCGTACGGCTATGGCCAAGGGAAACCTTTTGAACAACTGTTTTTACAACAATACTATACTCCTCCTCATTTAAAGTTGAAGCCTCTCCTGTTGTGCCGCACACTACTATCGCATCCACTCCGCCAGCTAATTGATAAGCAACCATTTTTTCTAAAGCAGGTAAGTCCAATTCTCCATTTTTTTTAAATGGCGTAACTATTGCGGGGATAGAACCAAAAAATTTTACGTTTTTCATATTTTTAAAAAATTATTTATAATATATCTTCAAAAGAATAAAATCCTTTTTTACTCTTTATAAACTCCGCTGCCAGCAATGCTCCTTTGGCAAAACCAACTCTTCCATAAGCTTGATGAGAAAGAGTTATACCGTCAGCATTACTATCAAACACAACTTCATGGAAACCGGGATTTCTGCCCCCGCGGACTGAAGCAAAATGAAGCTCGCTCGGGTCAATTTCTCTGTCTAATTTTTCCACTTGAATTGATTTTTTTGCTGGGAAATTTTCTAAAATTTTACCAGCGATTTTCAAAGCAGTGCCAGAAGGGCTATCTGCTTTCATTTTATGATGAATTTCAAATCCATATACATCATATTCAGGAAATTTGGCAAAAAGAGAAGAAGCGGAAGCTACCATTTTAAAAAAAATATTAGCTCCGATTGAAAAATTTGCTCCGTATATCAAACCTATTTGATATTTATCAACTATTTTTTTAACTGTTTCGATGTCACCATACCATCCAGTAGTGCCTATCACTAAATTCTTTCCAAGCTTCGCGACTTGTTCTATGTTTTTTATCACTACATCTTTTGATGTAAAATCAATTGCGATATCTGCTTTAGCTATACCCTCCACATCCAAAGCATCATCTATATTTTTAAAACTGATTGAAACTACTTCGAAAACATCAGACTCTTCACACAGAGCATTAATTTCTTTTCCCATTTTCCCAAAACCGACTAAAGCAATTTTAATTTTGTTTTTCATAATTGTTATTAAATTATACTACTAATGAGACCTTTTGTTTTGTTATGGACCAATCCATTGCTAGCAATGATTCCATGGGTCTTAATATTTAAGACTTTGCCATTAAAATCGGTAAATTTTCCTCCAGCCTCTTCTACTAAAAGTTTCCCGGCAAACTCTGGAAACGTGTCCTCGTTAAAAGAAATAGCCACATCAGCTCTGCCGCAAGCAATATAGGCATAATGCACTCCGAGAGATCCTAAAATTCTTACCGTATGCCCATTTTCCGACATTGCTTCTATTATTTTTAATGCTTTTTTCCTATAAGGTTTTGGTGGGGTTAAGTATGGGCCAATTAAAGGAAAAAAGTCTTTCTGGCGATTAGAAACATAAATTCGTTTATTGTTTAAAAATGCGCCTTTCCCTTTTTCTGCGGTAAACAGTTCCTTATTGGTGGGATCATAAACTACCGCAAATTTAATTTCTCCTTTAAATAAATGACTTACAACTATTGAATAGTGAGGCATTCCATTAATGAAATTTATCGTATTGCTGATTGAATCGATAATCCAAATATTATCATTCGGTTTAAAAACATTATTTATATTTTCTCCATATACTGAATGGTTTCCAGGAAAATTATTTATCATATCCATAAGCTCCTTTTCTATTTCTATTTCTTTTTTTGTCAGCCATTTTTTATTTCCCTCTAAGTTAACGGCGCGACCAGAAATTGCTGGAAGCGTGTCTCCGATTTTGACTATTTTTTTAACTATCTTTTTATACATAAATACTTCCTATTACATTAATATAATGACAGCTTAGTTTAATAACACTAAATTTTTTAACATTTACTTAAAGATTTTGACTTTTTGTAAAATCTGTTAGAATTATAAATATGATCAAAATACAACCCATTGTGCAAGATATTGTACTAAAAGAGCTGGAAGCTTCCATCGCTCTTTCGAATGGTTATATGAACATGAGCAGTTATGCGCACCGCATCCGTCCGAGAGTCGAAGCACTTACTAAAAAACAAGTAACTATTACCAGTTTGGTTGTTTCTTTATCACGCATTCGAAAAGAATTAAAAAAAGAACATCCTCTTATTTGGGATGTTCCAATAAAAAATATTACTACAAAGCTCCCCTTGTCGGAGATAATCTACGAGAACACTCTCAAGCTTATAGAAGAACTCGAATCGCTTCACAAAAATATATCCGTATCTCAGGAAGATTTTTTTACCACCACTATCGGTACTGCCGAGGTTGATATTATATGCTCCTCCAATTTAGAAAATAAAATTTTGAAGCATTTTAAAGTGAAACCAAAAATTATCAATCACAATCTGGCTGCTATTGGAGTTTCGTACGGTCCGGAAGTTTTTGAAATGCCAAATGTTTTCTTCTCGCTTCTTTCCGTCACTGCTCGCGCCCGGATCAATTTGGAAGAACTAGTTTCCACGCCTACTGAATTAATTTTTATCGTTGCCGAAAAAGATTTCGGGCAGACTGTCGCTTTGTTCTCTCTATTGCACAGAGAAGCGAATAAAAAAGAAAAAT
Source organism: Candidatus Paceibacterota bacterium (assembly GCA_028718635.1). Taxonomy (NCBI): domain Bacteria; kingdom Bacillati; phylum Minisyncoccota; species Minisyncoccota bacterium. Next base: position 151,821 of record JAQULK010000001.1, on the reverse strand, counting down.
AAGAACAAAAAAAGCATTAATCTCTAAACAATCCTTTCAGAGCTGAGCTCCGAAAGTAATAAAATATTATAGGATAGCTCCAGAAACTAATTAAAGCCCCAAAACGTCCTACGCAAATTCATATAACCTATGGCTGATTGCTTAGAGATTAATGCCTTATTTAAATATCAACAAAAACTTTCTCTTTTGTAATTATACTATATGCTTAATCAAGCAAATGCTATAATGTTGATAGCTATGTTGATACCCTGTTGATAAATGTACTACGCTCACAATATAGCATATAATAAAATCAATGTCAATCCCGTTAGAGGCAGAGGGTCGCTGCGAGCCCTCGCGGCCTCTAACGGGATCAACCAAAAACCCATATGAATAAAGACATAAAAAAAGAAACAACAGATGACTCTTTTCTAGATCAGACTCTCCGCCCCACGAAGTGGAATGAATATATCGGCCAAAAACACATAAAAGACAATGTAAAAATCTTGTTGCGGGCGGCTCTTGAACGCGGACACACCCCCGAACACATTCTTTTTTACGGACCTCCAGGATTGGGAAAAACTACCTTAGCGCATTTAATTGCCAAAGAGACAGGCAGACAGATGAAAATCACTTCTGGTCCGGCAATTGAAAAAGTTGGCGACTTGGCTTCCATCCTGACAAATTTAGCGTCTGGCGATATTCTTTTTATCGACGAAATTCATCGGCTCAATAAAATGGTTGAGGAAATACTTTACCCTGCGATGGAGTCCGGGGTTTTAGATATTATCATCGGCAAAGGTCCTTCGGCGCGCACCATCCAGCTCGACTTGCCACCTTTTACTTTGATCGCGGCGACTACCAGAGTAGCAATGGTTTCTTCTCCGCTTCGTTCCCGTTTCTCCGGCGGAGTTTTTAGATTGGAATTTTATTCCAATGAAGAAATTGGAGAAATAGTAAAAAGATCAAGCAATCTTTTAAAAATAGTTTTAGATGAAGATGCTCTAAAAGAAATAGCCAAGAGAAGCAGATTTACTCCCCGCACAGCAAATTACTTTTTGAAACGCTGTCGGGATTTTGCTCAGGTATATGAGAAGAATAATAAAAAACTTTTGAACCAGAAAACCGTGAGAGATGCGCTAAATATGCTCGCCATTGATGATATCGGCTTGAATTCTTCTGATAGAAAATTTTTAGAAATATTAATTGAGAAATTTAATGGCGGACCAGTGGGGTTGAAAACTATTGCTGCGGCAATGTCGGAAGAAGAAGCGACCGTAGAAGAAGTCATCGAGCCATATCTAATCCAGCTAGGTTTACTAGAGCGCACCGCCCGCGGAAGAATAGCCACAAATAAAGCTTATGAGCATTTGGATTTTGATGTTAAGAAAAATCAAGAAAAATTATTATGATTCCCGTTAGAAGCCGCGGTCGCAATTTTAATAATATTAATTTAAGTAGTCACGGTCTGACCGCGACCTGCTTCTAACGGGATGATGATTTTAGGGATAGATCCAGGATATGAGCGATTGGGAATAGCAGTGCTAGAACGAACCACTGAGGCAACCTGCCCATCCGGCAGGCGGGGACTTCAGGGTAAGGAAAAAGTAATTTTTTCCAAATGTTTTAAGACTCCGGCTAAATTAGAATTTAGTGAGCGTTTACATTTAATAGGCACAGAGGTCAATAAAGTAATTAGCAAATACAAACCAGAAATTTTAGCTATTGAAACTTTATTTTTAAATACTAATCATAAGACAGTGATGAAGGTCGCTGAAGCGCGCGGAGTAGTGATATACGAAGCCTCCTGTGCAGGACTAAAAATATTTGAAGCTTCTCCTCCCCAAATAAAAATTGCCACTACTGGCTATGGAAAAGCCAACAAAGAACAAATAATAAAAATGGTAAAAATTTTGGTGGATATAGATAAAATAAAAACATCTGATGATGAATTGGATGCTATCGCTATAGCTCTGACAGCCTTTGCACACATAAAGTTTTAGTTATCCCCCACACCTTTCTTGATATTATTCTACTTTTTCAGTAAAAATATTATTTTATTAATATTTTCTCTTAAAAAACTATCCTGCTTAACGTTTTATTTAAAGAATAAAAAGTGATATCAAGAAAGGTGTGGGGGTTATCCACATTTGCTATTGCCAAGCTTTTTATATTTTGATACAAAGTAGGCATTAGCAGGTAATAATAATCCCAGTAGTAGAATAAATTCACTACGGGACAAGAAAATAAATTTTTATGTACGATGAGGATGAAGAAATAAGAGATAACTTCAAGTTTGGAGCAGACGAAGACGAACCGCTAGATATGCTTGATGATGATATAAGTGATTTCGGACTGGATGAAGAGGATCCGGACAGGGATAGATAAAGTATAATACAAAAAAAACAACTAGGTCAGACCTAGTTGTTTTTTATTTAAGAACTATTTTTACAAATCTTTTCTTTCCAATTTTAAGTGTTAGATTTTCTGATATTTTTATATTTTGATCAGTGATATTGCTGTGTTTGGTTAAATCATGAATTGCATTCCCTTCTACAAGCCTTCGCCATTCTCCTTTGGAAGCTAAAATTTTATTTTTCACCAAAACCTCGCTCAAAAAATCTCCCTTTTCGCATTTTATTTCTTCCATTTCCTCTGGAATCTCCTTTTTCTGAAAAGTATTCACAAAATTCTCTTCGGCTTTTTCAGCATCTTTTTTAGAATGATAAAAAGAAATAATTTTTTTTGCTAGTATTTTTTTGAACTTCATCGGATTTTCTCCGTTTTTTAAAGAATCTTCTACTTTATTTATCTCTTCTAAACTCATATCTGTTGTAAGTAAAAAATATTTAGTAATAAGTTCATCTTTTAAAGACATAATTTTCCCAAACATTTCGTCCGGAGAATCAATAACAGAAATTATATTTCCCCAAGACGAAGACATTTTGCGCCCGTCTGTTCCTTCAAGCATTGAGAGAACCATAATATCTTGTTCTTTTTGGCCGTATCTTCTTTGAACTATTCTTCCAGCTTTTAAATTGAAAAGCTGATCAAATCCGCCAATTTCAACATCTGCTTTAACAGCTACGCTATCGTAGCCCTGTAAAGCAGGATACATAAACTCAACCATAAAAACATCTTCACCTGCATCTAATCTTTTTTTGAAATTTCTTCTTTTTGTCATTTGCTGAACAGTAAAACATTCCAAAAGTTGACCTATTTCCGGTATACTCATTCCTTTCAACCATTCTGAGTTATATCTGACTTCCACATTTTTCATATCCAAGATGAGAGAAATTTGTTCTAGATATTTTTTTAAATTGCTTTTTATTTGTTTATCAGTTAGCATTGGTCTTTTTTCTAATTTATCTGAAGGGTCTCCAATTTTTGCAGTAAAATCACCGATAATGAGAACGATATGATGACCTAAGTCTTGAAAAGCCTTAAGTTTGAGAAGTGTTACCGCTCTGCCGAGATGAATAAAAGGACTAGTTGGATCAATCCCAAGCTTAATTCTTAATCGTTTTCCAGAAAGAAGTTTTTTTCTTAAATCTTCTTTTACAAAAACATCTTCCACCCCTCGTGTTAAAATTTCATCTATTTTTTTTTCATCTGTAATTATCTTCATGTTTCTGGATTCTAACACATTTTCTGCTATAATTCGACCAATGTGGAGGAAATTGAAAAAGTTGTATAAAAACAAAAGATTGTTCAGAAATATACTACTGTTGAGCGGCGGTCTTTTTATTTTTTTATTTGGAATACTTGTTATTTTACTATCTTCTTTGAGAATCCCTGATTTCCATGCTTTTGAAGCAAGAAAAATTATGAATTCTACCCAGATATACGATCGCACAGGAGAAATTTTACTTTATGACATCCACCAAGATATAAAAAGAACTGAAATACCTTTTGAACAAATGGGTTCAAATATAAAAAATGCAACAGTTGCTATAGAAGATGCCCAATTTTACACTCATGGCGGGGTTAAGATAACTTCCACGATTAGAGCTCTTTTTTCCAACATCTTTCACATTGGGATAGGCGGAGGCGGTTCGACTATAACTCAGCAATTGGTAAAAAATACTCTTTTAACAACAAATCGAAGCTATATCCGAAAAATAAAAGAATGGGTTTTGGCAATCAAGATAGATAACTCTATGCCAAAGGATAAAATCCTCGAGGCTTATTTAAATGAAATTCCCTATGGGGGAACTGTTTATGGCATACAAACCGCCAGTAAAACTTATTTCAATAAAAACGCAGTTGATTTAACGATAGCGGAAGCTGCTTATTTGGCATCTATTCCAAATTCTCCATCGAAACTTTCTCCGTATGGAAAAAACAGGGCCAGTCTGGATGCTCGAAAAAATTTAGTGCTCTCTAGAGAATTAGAACTTGGGTTTATTACAAAAGAAGAATACGACCAAGCAAAGAGCGAAGTGGTGACTTTTGCTCCGCAAGCTATTATGGGTATCAGAGCGCCGCATTTTGTTTTTTGGATCAAGGATTATTTGGAGCAAAAATACGGGACTGATGTAGTGGAAAATGGCGGACTGAAAGTTACTACCACCCTAAATGCGGATTTACAAGACAAGGCAGAACAAATTGTAAAAGATGGAGCATTACAAAACGAAAAAGATTGGAATGGGAGCAATGCGGGACTGGTAGCGGAAGACCCAAAAACAGGACAAATTTTAGCAATGGTAGGCTCTAGAGATTATTTTGATAAAAACATAGATGGAAATTTCAACATAACGACTGCCACTCGACAGCCTGGATCGTCTTTTAAGCCTTTTATTTATGCTACGGCCTTCAATAAGGGCTTTACTCCGAACACTGTGTTGTTTGACCTGCCAACAGAATTTCAATCAACCTGTAACGCTTATGGAAAAGCTCTCCCAGGACACAATCAAAGTGATTGTTATATGCCAGACAATTATGATGGAAAATTTCGCGGACCAATGAGTCTGCGAGATGCATTGGCCCAATCAATCAACATTATCGCGGTAAAACTTTTCTACTTAGCTGGACTTTCTGATTCTCTAAAAACAGCAGAAAATATGGGTATCGGTACTTTAAAAGATATAAATCAGTATGGTCTTACTCTTGTTATTGGAGGCGGGGAAGTTTCGCTTTTAGATATGACCTCAGCTTATGGGGTATTTGCAAACAACGGCATAAAAAATTCATACACTGGGATATTGAAGGTTGAAGATTCTCATGGCAAAGTCTTAGAAGAATTTCAACCTAAAACCCAAGAAATTTTACCCAAAAATACCGCTTTAACTATTTCAAATATTCTTTCAGATGAAAAAGCTCGCCAACCGACTTTTGGAGTACATTCTGTTTTGTATATTCCCAACAGAGATGTAGCAGTTAAAACTGGAACTACAAATAACAACAAGGACGCCTGGACTATTGGGTATTCCCCGTCTATTGTGGTGGGTGTTTGGGCTGGAAATAATGACAATAAGCCAATGAAAAAGGGAGGCGCGGCAGTGGCAGGGCCGATTTGGAATAAATTTATGACCACCGCCCTCGCAACACTTCCAAATGAAACGTTTGAAAAACCAGATCTTAGTACCGACCCGACTAAAGTAAAACCTGTTCTCCGAGGACAATGGCTCGGAAATGAAAACTTTTTTATAGATAAAATTTCTGGTCTTTTAGCCACTCCTAATACCCCAAAAGAAACTATGCAGGAAAAAGTAATAACAAATGTACATTCAATTTTATATTGGGTGGATCGAAATAACATTTTAGGGCCATCGCCATCGAATCCAAATAATGATTACCAATTCAGCCATTGGGAAATACCAATACAGAATTGGTGGGCCCAAAATAAAGGGAAATATCCAATAACAACTTGGGGTGAAAAACCAACTGCATCTGATAATGTGCACACTCTCTCATCAAAACCAAAAGTTTTGATTTTGGAACCAAATGATACGACAAATTATTCACCGGATCAAAAAATAAATTTAAAAATTTCAAGTTCTGGAGTTTATCCTTTACAAAGGATAGATGTTTTTATAAATGGAGTTTATTTAGAAACCATAAAATCTCCTTTTAATTTTTCCTTCATACCAAATGAATTGGAAGCCGTGCAAGGTGATAATGAATTGAAATTGATTTCTTATGATACTGTTTCAAATAGCAATGAAACTAATTTGACCTTTAAAGTAAGCCTGTAGGAGTTCTTTTACCGAAAGATTCCTCAAGTTTTGAAAAAATTTTGTCTTTTTTTATAAAAATTTCATTTTTATAAATTGGTTTGATGTTCAAATAAATTATATTATTTTTTACCTGTATATCTTCTGATTTTATTTCTGTTTTAATTATTTCAGAAATAGTTTTTCTAATAATTTCTTTTTTAATTTCTTCTCCTAGAAGAATATTATTGAATCTGATTAATAAGTCCTTGATTTCAATCATTTTATCATCTATTCATTGGCATTATAAGATAAGTAAAAGATGGATCAGAAACAGGAGAGATAACCATGGCACGAGAATGTCCGGACAATTTTATAGAAACACTATCAGTGTTTATTGATTGGAAACAGTCTAGAAAATATTTGTAATTAAAACTAAGTTCGGCGTTTTCTCCTTTTATTACTGCATCTAAATATGTTTTATTTTCTCCAATATCATTATTAGCGGAAGAAAGTTCAAAAACTTTTTCTTTTGGTGCGACTTTAAGGTTTACTTGATTAAATTTATCTGAAAAAACATTAGAAAGTTTTAAAGCATTCAATAAATCCTGTTTTAATACCACTACCTCTGTAATAGAATCTTTGGGGATAATCTGCCTATAATCAGGAAAAATACCGTCAATTATTCTAGATGTTAAATATACCCTATCGGATGAAAAAGAAATTTGATTTTTATTAAAACACACTTTTATATTACCCTTAATTTCTCCAAAAACTTTTAATATTTCTCCTATGTTTTTATACGGTAGAATAATTCCGCTAATTTCGTCTAGACCTTTTACTTTTACTTTCTTCTCAGCTAATCTAAAAGAATCTGTGGAAACAAAAATTAAATTATCCTCATTGGTATATATATAAACACTTGAAATCTCAGGTTTTATATCTGAAACAGAAGAACTATAATAAACTGCTTTTATACCATCGATCAATTTGCTTGATTCTATTTCAAAACTATTCCCGGTGACTTTTGGAATTGTTGGAAAATCTTCACAAGGCTGGCTTTTTAGTTTTATTTGGCTTTTTTTGGTTTTAATCAATAAATTCCCGTCTATATCTTCAAAAAACACATTTTCATTTTGAGAAACATTAGAAAAAACAGCGTTTAATATAGAACCAGAAATGGCTAAAGTACCTTCTTTTTCTATTTTTACAGGAATTTCGACTTCAATTCCAAGATTTAAATTTGTGGATCTTAGTTTTAGTGAATTTTTGGAAGCAATTAGTAAAATCGAACTCAGGATCGGCAAAGTTAAATTTTTTCCAGTAATTCTTTCTACTTGAGAAATTGCGTTTTTAATTTTTTCCACTCCGCATTCTAGTTTCATATGTTTATATTTTATATATTTAATTTATTAGTAATATTAATGATGTTAATAAGTGTATAAATATGTTTTATATTGGTTAATATTATGATTTTTAAAATTTATTTTTTTAATTTAAGTCTAATAACTTTCTAATAACTATTTTAAATTATTTAAACAAAATTCTTATTTGTTCCAATTCTTGTATTAATTGCGGATCATTTTTTAAATCTTCTTTTATTTTTACACACGAATGCATCACTGTAGTATGATCTTTTCCACCTAATTTTTGCCCTATGAGTGGATAAGAGACACTGAAATCTTCTCGAAGCAGATACATTATAACTTGTCTAGTTTTTACGATTTCTTTTTTTCTAGTTTTTTCATATATAGACATTTCTTCTAGTTTATAATACTCAGCCACAATTTTTACGACATCTTTTATTGCTATATTCTTTTTTGGTTTCATACTATTTTTCAACAAATTTTTGACTTCAGGCAGTGCCGGAGCCTTATTTTTAAGGCGATATTGGCAAATAATAAGATTCAGGATCCCTTCAAGTTCACGGATATTCCCTTGGATAGATGACGCGACATATTCAATTACATCTTCATCTAAGACTATATTAAATTCACGAAGCCTTACTTTTATAATCGCAAGGCGAGACTCGTATTCCGGCTCAGTGACATCTACTATCATTCCTGCAGCAAAACGTGATTTTAAACGATCTGCTAGTTCTGGAATGTAATTAGGGTGCTTATCAGAGGAAAAAATAATTTGCTTATTGTTTTCATAAAAAGTATTAAATGTGTGGAAAAGTTCTTCTTGAATTTTTTCCATTTTACCGATAAATTGAATATCATCTATGATCAAAAGATCATATTTGCGGTATTTTTCTTTGAAAGAATTTGCCTTATTACTCTGAAGGGAGTTTATAAAATCTGTCGCGAATTTTTCCAGAGTCATATAATGCACTTTCTTATGGGGATATTTGTCTTTTACTGAATTTCCTACAGCTTGAATTAAGTGAGTTTTTCCGAGACCAGTACCGCCGTAAATAAAAAATGGATTATATTTAGTCCCCGGAGACTCTATGATTGCCTGAGCTGCCGCATAGGCGAGTTCATTGAAAGTTCCCACGATGAAAGAGTTGAAATGGTAGCGAGGATTTAGATTATTCTCCGGATTAATATATAAATCTCTCAAAGGTAGTTCTTTTTCTATAGTTTCGCTTGTTATTGTTTCTTGTTTAGAATTTTCTATTTTTGTAATTACATATTCCACCGCGCGCATATTTTCATAATTTTCAGCTATGGTTTTGGTTATAAGCTTATGATATTTATTTATAAGCCAATCACGAACAAATTCATTTGGCACTCCTATATAAACAATCCCGTTTTCTTCTTTTGCAATAGAGGTATTTTTAAACCAAGTGCTAAAATTTGCCTTAGACATATCAGACTCAATTTTTAGCAAACAGCTTTTCCACAATTGATTTGTGTTCATAGTTCCATATTATACTATTTCTAAAATAGAAGACATCTTTGAAAGCTTATTAACTCTGTTGATAAACTGTGGATAAAACTCAACCCCTCCTGACCTCCCCTTGTCAAGGGAGGAAAAATTTTGTAAGTCCCCTTGATAAGGGGGATTAGGGGGTTGTATTTTTATAATTTTTATTATAGACTCTAGTAATGTCAGTTACATACCAACCTAAAAAAAGAAAAAGAGCCAGAGCTCACGGGTTCTTGGTTAGATCTAGAATAAAAACAGGAAAGAAGGTCTTAAAAAGAAGACGTCAAAAGGGCAGAAAAAAACTCAGTGTTTAAGTTGGTTTTATATGCTACCTAAAAAGAATAGAGTAAGCACTAAAGAAGTCGATAAAATCTTTAAAGAAGGAAGATTTCTTATTTCTCCCAGTTTTACTTTTAAATACACCCAAAACCCCAATAAAGAAGTAAAAATTTCCTTTATTGCGCCAAAAAGTGTAGCCAAACTCGCTGTTAAGAGAAATTTACTGCGACGTCGAGGCTATACAGCTTTATCTAAATACATAGACCAGTTCCCTCTCGGAATCATGGGAGTCTTTGTTTTTAAAAAATATCAAGCTTCGCCCGTAGGGCTACAGCCGAGGGACGATATCTCTGCTATAGAAAATGAAATTAAAACAATTCTTTCAAAACTTAATTAATCCCGTTAGAAGCAAGTCGCCCCAGGGTGACTGTAGCACTCGCTTACTAGCGAGGGCGGCTTCTAACGGGATTAATTTTTATCAAAAAAACATTTCAATTTTTTTGAAAGCGAACACTTGTGTTTTTTATCCATCTTGTTCTGAATACACCAAACAAGCGATAGAAAAATATGGCGCATGGAAAGGAATTTATTTAGGGTTGAAACGCATTCTGCGTTGCCATCCTTGGCAAAAAAATCACATTGATTCTGTGAAGTAAAATTTTGCTAAAAATTTTACTTCGGGGTAGAATGGACGAATGCTTACAAATATTTGGAATACCGTTTTATATCAACCACTTTTAAACGCTTTGGCTTTTTTGGTGTCTGTTGTCCCTGGCGGAGACGTGGGGGTGGCAGTTATAGTTCTTACCATTCTTGTTAAAATTATTCTCTTTCCTTTATCCCAGAAATCCATTGAAAGTCAGGCAGAAATGAGCATTTTAACTCCCGAGATTAATAAAATAAAAGCCAGTGGCGCTTCCAAAGAAGAACAAGCAAAACAAACATTCGAATTATACAAAAAACACAATACTAATCCTTTTTCAGGGTGTCTTTTGGTTTTGATCCAAATTCCAGTTATTTTTGCCTTATATTACGTCTTTTTCAAAGGTATAAACTTTGAAAGCGGATTGCTTTATTCTTTTGTTAAAGTTCCCACTCATATAAATATGATTTTTCTTGGTTTCCTTGATATAACTAAAAAAAGTTTAGTTTTAGCAATTTTAGCTGGTGTTTCTCAATATTTACAAGCGCACTTTATGCCTAAACCTGTTCTTTCTTCAGGAAATGACAAAGCTTCTTTTTCTGATAGTTTTGCTAAAAGCATGAGCGTGCAAATGAAATACGTTTTTCCGTTCATTATTGCTTTAGTCGCTTATAGTATTTCTGGAGCAGTAGCGCTTTATTGGATTACCAGCAATCTTTTTATGGTAGGCCAGCAGATTTATGTAAAAAGAGAGAAAAATTTCAAAATTGTGATCCGATAGGAATGGATCCCGTTAGAAGCCGCGATCGCAATTTAAAAACAAACAAAACATGAAATCAAATATTAATAAAATTAATAACTTAATATGGCAGATACGCGAGTTGATCGCGATCTGCTTCTAACGGGATGGAAAAAGAAGAGATTCAAAATTTAATAAAAGACTTAATTGAAAAAACTACAGTAAAACTAAATGGAATTTCAATAGTTGATGATGGGCATAAAAATGTATGGGTTTCCATAGAGGTTGTCGAGCCACATTTCTTTATTGGGCGTGATGGTGAGGGTTTGCACGCGTTAAGCCACCTTGTTCATAGAATAATAGAAGCTAAGACCCCCCCGCCCTTCGGGCACTCCCCCTTAGCAGGGGGAGAAGGGACCCCCCTCCCTGCCAAGGGAGGGGTTGGGGGAGGGTCTGTTATTATAGATATAAACGGTTTTCAAAAAAAACATGTTGAGAATATCCGTGCAATAGCCCATATGATGTCTGAAAGAGCGAGATATTTTAAGTCTAATATAGAAGTTGACCCAATGTCAGCCTTCGAACGCAGAATCGTTCATGAATTTTTATCTGAATCAAATGACCTTAAAACCGAATCCATAGGTTTCGGGCGCGATCGCCGAGTGGTGATCAAATACGTGGGTGGAATTTAGCCCCCTCTCCTTAATAAGGAGAGGGCTGGGGTGAGGTGAATTAATTAAGAACCCCCTCACAGTCTCCCCCTTATTAAGGGGGAGAGGAAATACGAAACCCTTTCTAAATTTTATATTTTATTTTAAATTCAACTCCCATAGGAAAGAATCCTTTTTGTTTACAAAAAATAAATAGTTTTCTCCATCGTCCAGCGCTAATTTAGTGCTATCAATATCTTCTCCGCCGTTTATGTCGGCTGGATCCGCAATCATAGTCGCATTTCCAGTTTTAACATCTATTTTCCAAATTTGATCCGAAAAAGAAACTTCTCCTTGATACCAACTGTCCGGGTATTGACCGTTTCCATAAGATTTTGGCACTCCGCAATAAATAACTTCACTAGTTTTATTCCAAACACATTTTTCCGCCAATGTTTTTACTCCCAACGTATCGGAAACCTTTGTGTTCGAGTGAAAAATATTAAGAGATAAATTGTTATCGCTATAAAGAGCCAGTTTTCCATTAGGGCTAATGAGGGTGGTAAGCCCATTTATGCCGCCCAATATTTTATGAAAATTATAATTTTTATTTGTCGGATCCATAACGTACATATATCCCGGAATTTGAGCAGAAGGTTTAGTGGTAAAAGTAATCATCTTGCTGGTTAGGAATGAGGACAACCATTCTGTGAAAGGAGAATTAAAAACTTGAATCTTTTTATTATTTAATAAATTAAAAGTAGCGCCAGTTACTCCATCTGCTTGAGTTTTTCCACTTAAAAACATATAAAAGAGACTTTTGGAATCGCTTGACAAACTCACATCCTTTGTATTTTCTGGAAGAAATACTCCTTTTATTTCATTACCAACGGTGCTATCTGCGCCAAGAACCTCTTTTGGCAAAGTTCCCACAAAAGTTATGATTGTTCTGCCATCCGGTTTCAAGTATCTCATGATTACTGAGTTTCCTTTGTTTCCAAAAAATGCTTCATACACTTGAGGTATCATTGTTGTCGAAAATTGCTTCTCTTCTATTTTGTCTGCAAAGGTTTGGTAAATATTTCCTGTGGCTCTTTCCACATACCTCAAAGCTGGCATAAATTCAGTTTGGGGCGGAGTTGGTTTGGTTCTCTCTCCTCCTTTTGAAGGAGGAGAGCCCGAAGGGCGAGGTGGTGCAGAGTTATCACCACCCCCTGCCCCCTCCTCCGAAAGGAGGGGAGGAACAGTCACATCCTTTAATCTTTCTTTAGAAAATACAGTAAACCCTGCAATTGGCATGCTTGAAACTTTTTTCAATTTTGCATCTATATCTGCAGAGGTGGTATTTGGTTGATCTCCAGAAATATCAATTGGGGTTGTTGTGTCGGCAGGAGGTTTTGTGGTGTTTTTTCCAAATGGGTTAAATTGTGAAATAAAATTTGTGCCCGTGTTGTCCTCCCCTGGCGTGTTGGTTCCTGGGTTGAAATAAAAATATCCGAATAATGCAATTATTCCTATTATTACAACTATTATTAAAAGTATAAAATTTCTTTTTGACATAAAAATGTGGTTAAATTATAGGCACTTTGAAAGATTGCTGTTCGCGTTCCAGTCGCCATAGTTCGGTCTCTTTTTTATTAAACATGCGGCAGCCGAGACACTGCAATTAAAATTATTAGCAGCGTTCTTGCATTGTTCCACAATCGGAGAACCAGGTTTAGGATTACCATTTTGGAATCCGGCGGCACAACCAGGCGGATAAGGCGGTGCTCCGGCGTCGCGGCAAACCTGGCTTGTAAAACATCCAGCATTCCCTTGTAATGTTATCTGGAAAGGTCCATACGCAGAGGACCCATTCCCCCAAGCGTAGTTTTTGACTGATTTACAACCGCTTTCTATTCCACCTATGCAAGCGAGTGTATGTATTTGAGCATTACTAAGACCGGCGTTTGCCGCAGCAACTGCATTTTCATCACAGTTTGTACCACTTGCTTGTCCTTTTCCACCGAGGGGAACAATATACGTTGAAGGAGAGAGTGCAAAATTTTGTGCAGTTACCTCCACTGTCACATTTTTTAAACTCGATAAACTACTATCGAGTAATTTAGGATTTATGGTATTGAGAATCGTCCAAGCGCCAAGGGCTAAAATAAGACCAAAAATTGCATGCATAATTCTGTCTTTACCCGCTGCTTTACTTGAAATCAATTCGCTCGTCATATATTCAATGCCACCCATTACGATCATTACCACTGCCAAGACAGCGCAGATGCCTATAATGAGCTTTATCATTACGTTTAAATAATCACTTAGGGCTTCAGGATGTGTAGGATCATTAATCTCAATATCATTTCCTCCTTCTGGATCAGGAAGCGGAGCTAAAAGTTGATAGGTTGCATCTTTGGGAGTATCTTCTGCGAAAATATGGCGAGCAGGAGTAAGAAATCCAAATAATAAAAATGTTAGATATGTTAAGGCTATTATTTTTTTAAATATATCTTTCTTCATCATTTAAAAATTTACATTGATTTCCTTAACGGCGCTTTCAAAAATTTTATCGGCATTATTAATTTCTAATCTTATTTTAGAAGTTCCGGAAGTTCCCACTTGTGCTTGAAGTGGCAGTATATTTTTCCTATAACTAGGCACATTTATTGTTTGGCTATTTATAAACCAATCAAAAGTGACTAATGGAACTCTGATGTCGCGAGGTGAGAAAAAATACGGCGCTGCCTCAATGATTTCATTTCCGAGAATTTTATATCCATCAGCGAGTGCTTGTTCCCAAATCGTTCCCAGCTTGGCGTCATTTTTGTAAAAAATAATTTTTGGTTCTTTCATTCTTACGTCTATATTTACTGTTGAGGAAAATTTCTGATCAGTGGTTCCGGCTGTCACTCCGATGTTGTTTGAGTTTTCAAGATAATCATTTACATAAGTAAAAGTATTTTTTCCATAACCGGAACCATCTTGGTTGCTGGTGTAATCTTTTTGCCAGGCGTAAGTCAGATTTTTAGGATTTATAAAATTAGAGCCAGATTTTATTTCTGGTAAGGCAACTACTTTTACTAAACTATCAGGCGAAGGTAATGCTTTGCCTTTATAAAACGGAGGTGTATAAGAATCCAATGCTTCGGAAAGCAACACCATTGCCGAGGGTCTTATTATTACCTTTGTATCTACTGCGCCATCTGGCAAGGAAGCAGTGGCGATGACGCTTGTTTCCCCTCCAGCGCTTGGTGCATTAAGAGAAAAAGATTTCTTGCCAATCCCAGAGGAAACATTCTTGCCATTTACTGACCAAGATATTAAAACTATGTCTAAATTATTAACATAGCTTTTTAAAGAAATATTTACGTTTTCACCAGGGGCTGGATTTTCTGGTGACACATTAACTAAAACATCATCCGACGAAACTGCTTTTGCGGCGAGCGGTAAAAAAGTTCCTAGTATCGCGATTGTTATAAGAAAATTTAATGTTAAAAACCTAAGTCTCATAGTTTTATTATACCATATCCTTCGCCTCCTGCTCCTCTCTGGCTTTTTTGTTTAATAATATTTGCGAAGGATCAGAGGTAATGATCTGGTCCTCAGTATAAGAAGAAACTATTTTTATAGCGACGTGCTTTAATCCTGCGAAAAATATACCCTCCCCTAGTCCGGATTCTAGAAGCAAATATTTTTCCTCATCAGTGAGGTTGAAGGTTTTTTGCAGAATATCAATAGTGGTAGGCGATTGTTTCAAGAGAAGTTGAATGGAAGAGTTGGTGATTATTGGTACGCCATATGGAGATTTCATAAAGTCAGCTGCGTCTTGGGTAATAGTGGAAAGACCTAAATAATATTTTCTGCCTCTTTTTGCGATTGAATAAAGAAATGAAGCCGTATCTTCAGATTTCATCATCCACCAGGCTTCGTCCACTACGAGAAGTCTTTTTTTAAGATTCTTTCTTATCGCATTCCAAATGTAATGCATTATGATATACATGGCTACCGGTTTTAATTCGTCTTCCATATCACGGACAGAAAAAACCACGAATTTTTTGTTGATATCTACATTAGACGGTCTATTTAAGAAGGTTGACCAAGAGCCTCGGGTGTATTTTGCCAGTCTGGCGATGACCGAATCGCTTCCTTCCATCCCAGAGAGCACCATTTCGAAATCTGAAAGAAGAGGAGGTTCGATGTTTGAAAAATCTGATTCCGGGGTGATGTCTTTCATAGCATAAGTTTCTGAAATAGCTCGGTCCACCATTGAATCTTCTTCCGGGGTGAGTCCGCCTAGCATCAGCCTGAAAAGCCCCACTAAGTTTATAATATTTGAACGCAATACATCCTCCACTGTTTCATCTTCACGAGGTATTGGCAAATCAAAGGGATTTAAATGGTGATCTGAGGAAAGTGAAATATTAAAATAGCGTCCGCCGACAGTTTCAGCTAAAAATTCGTACTCTCTTTCTGGATCTATTACGATGACATCAGTGTCAAACATTAATGATCTTAAAATTTCTAATTTTGCCGCATAAGATTTTCCAGAACCTGATTTAGCAAAGGTCACGGAGTTATAATTCTCTAAGCTGAACCGGTCGAAAATAACGAGGGACGAGTTATTTCTGTTGATACCGTAAAGTATTCCTTTGTCGGAAGTAAGATCAGAGGAAATAAATGGAAAAACACTAGAAAGAGGCTCAGAGTTTAATTTTTGATGGATGTTCAATAAGTCTGTTTCTATTGGAATAACGCTTTTAAAACCCTCTTCTTGCTGGAAAAGCGCCGGCTTGATGTATATGAGCTTCGATTCGAGCATTGATTTTATTTCATTTTCAATTTTAAATAGCTCTAATTCATTATCTGCATAAATCGTAATGTAAACTCCCACATCGAACATCTTTTCTTGCGCTTGGATCAGATTATTGCGAAGCCCTTCCAAATCTTCATAAGCAGTGTCCAGCATCGGGTCGCGTACCATCCCTTTTGCTTCTCGGACGCTTATCTGGCTTTGAACTTCAGCCACTTTTTTCTGGAATTGCCGCAACATGAGAGAAGTGTCTATGGGGTGGATGAATATTGAAATATCAAAAATTTTATCCAAATTGATTATCGGAGAAAACCAATTATCTGTTAAATATCTCGGATAAGATATTATAAAAAAAGTACGGGCGATTTTGTTTCCTAAATTTATGGATTTCGGGTCAATTTTTAAGGCTGACGGCGCTATGACATCTTGAAGTTCAAGATTGGCAGACTCATAGATCTTTTCCGGCAAGACGGCCAAAACAGAAGCTTGTGTTTCTTCATTATCGTCTCTTTTTTCTTTTCCAAATAATTTTTTAATGTTTTCTAAGATACTCATTTTATTTTGCATTAGCGCCTTAGGCTCTCAGAGAGCCTAAGGCGCTCGATGCTATTCTACTTTAATCTTCCCTTCTATCTCTCCCGGATTGAAAACCTTATAAAATACTTCCACTACTTCTTCGGTGCCGAGCTGCGCTGAATTTATACCGCAACTAGAGAGTCCTTGCTGAATGACCGCCACTCTTTCTTCCAATTGGGATCTTTTTTCTTCAAAGGCTATTTGTTTGGCAGCTTTTATTTCTTCTTTATTTTTTCTAGAAAATATTTTATCCAAGATTCCAGAGTCTGATTTTAAGGCAGTGTGAGTGTAAGGCACTACTACAAAAAAGTTTTTGGTCATTATTGCCACTGAGTCAGTAAAATTTCTGATGAAGTCTATATATTCTTTGGTTTGTAATTTTAAAAGAGGCTCATTTTGCACCTTGATTCTGTTTTCCAAAAGCAAAAGATACGGTCTAATGTCCAGTCTTCTTGATTGAATCGATATTTGCACAGAAAAATCCAAAGTGTTAAGAAAATTTTGGAATTGCATTATTGTTGCCTGTTGTTCGTCGGAAGATTTTAAGGCTAAGTTGACAGAATTGGCTAGGACAATAGCTCGCAGTTCGTCGTTTTTTAATACAACGATTCCATCGCGGACTTCCTTGATCGGGACAAATTCTTGAGTTGCTTTTGCGTTTAAGGCCATCCCGTTAGAAGCAGGTCGCGGTCAACAGACCGTGATTATGCTTTGTTATTCTATTAATTTTTATTTTTCTATTTAACATATTTATATTTTTTAAACTGCGACCGCGGCTTCTAACGGGATTGTTGCTTACTCAAGTCCAGCACATCTAAACTCCAAGCCAAGTCTCGTAACTTGCTCCCACTCAACGGGGAACTGCCTGGATGCATCATTTGAATTTTGTTTACCCCTCCCAAACCCTCCCCGAAGGAGAGGGCTCCTTCTCCTTTGGAGAAGGCGGGGGAAGAGGTGGTTTTATTTGCTTTTTTCTTCCAAATATAAAGTTTATTTTGGGTAAAATACTTAAAACCTGATTCTATTATATTAATAAATGGTTTATTATTTGGTTTGTAAAAAGTAAGAGCGAGCGAAAATCCCGCGACAGCTAAAATGGGTATTATTCCTAAAATAAGACCCAGCAATTTATAAAGAATAAAACACAAGCCTGCCCCGCCGGCTAAATAAACAAATTCCCTAAAAGTAAAAGGGCCGAATATTTTATCTTCAATGTCTAAAAATTGTGGAACTTTGAATTGCATCCCGTTAGAGATAGGAAGCGCCTAATCTATTTTTTAGATAACGCTTGCCCATTCCCGATTTTAAAAATAATTCTCTCGACTTCGCTTTACTTTCTAATAGACACCCTTCATAGTATATCAAAATAAATGGGCCTCGTCCTTTCGTATATGTAGATAAACCTTTATTATGCTGATTCAGGCGCTTCCGTAGGTCTTGCGTATATCCAGTGTAAATTTTACCGTCCTTCTTACTTTTTAAAATATATGTGTAATAAAACATAAGTGATCTCTAACGGGATTGCATATCCATTAAGAATTTTTTACTCAGGGATCTCTCGGTATGGATCTACGGCTGGTTTGCTTGGAATGGCATTTATCGGAGTGGGCGCAATTGTCTTGGTAATATTCTCTAAAGAATGTTCTGTTTTCACTACGGGAACTTGAAAAGAACCGGATAATTTCTGCGCCAAAATCGGAGGAGTGTTATTCCCCTCTTGAGGGGTGCCTAGCTTGCTAGACGGGGTGGATATTATTTCAATGCCCGCGGAATTTAATATTTTCATATCATTTTTTCCTTCACTGCTTTTTATCAAGTTTTCTTTTATTTTTGCAAAAACGCGGTCATTCATTTCTTTTATCAATTCATTGACCTCAACTTTTGAGAGATGCATTCTATTTTCTAGCTCTTTTGAATAATTCTCTGGACTTGTCAGTCCAGAAAGTAATAATTCTGTTTCGGTCTCCAAGTCTCCCAGTTGTTCAAAAGTGTAACCTTTTGTTTTTCTCATTTCCAAGATAACCGCTTTATAGTCAACAGCATTGATCGCGTTTCGGGTTTCTTCCGGCAATTGCGCTTTTGCCTCGTCAATTTTTATTTGTAATAAATCTGTTGTGTTGTCTGTATTATTATCCATAAAATTATTCTAATATATTATTTTTTAATAAAAAAGGCTGGTAAGACTGTTTCTTCAGTATTCCCCCTCTCCTTACTAAGGAGAGGGTCGGGGTGAGGTGAATTTGAATTAGTTAAGAACCTCCCCTCATTCCCCTCCTTATCAACGAGAGGAGGAACATCCAAAAACGCCGTATAATCCCCGCCGGATAAAATAAAATTAAGATTTTGCTCAGCCGTTGCGTTTTTTACCTTATCGCTTTTTTTAATATTTTTTACAAAAAGATCATTGATAGGAATAAGTATTTTCTGTATTACTTCTTCAGATATTTTTTCTGCTTCAGCTTTACTGGTGCCTATGCCATCTTCGATATTTTTTTGGTATTGATCTTCATCAATAAGACCAAGTAAAAAACAAGCTGTTTCTAGTTGAAAAGTATAAATTTCATCCTCATTCAGTAAGTATTTTTTTCCAATTTCTTCAGATTGTTTTTCCCAATTTGAAGCATTGATGGCATCTTGCGCTTCTTTTGGCAGATTCAACATTTCCTCTTGTATTAATTTTTTTGATTTTTCAGTCATTTTTTCTAAATTACTTAAGCTTTACTTTCTATTTTTGATTCCATAATTATTTTATATCTTGCCTCTTTATTAGCCGTGCTACTTAATGGTCCCCAACTACCCTTTCTGTTAGCAAAGGCAGTTGTTCTCCTTCTGCTTTCTGTGAGTATCGCATTTTTTTGATCTGGAATTACTTCAGTTTGTAGTTGTTTTATAGTTTTTCCAACATTGTCACCAGATGATACCTTTAGGATCGAGCCGTCAACGCTAGTGGTTTTTTCGACGCTTCCGTCAGGTTTTAACATTTGACCAGTATGCAATGCTCCTGTTACTAGAGCTGCTTTTTGTGCCTTAAGTTCTGCGATATTTGCGATTGCACTCTTTTCTTCTATTGAATCTTTTGCGGCGTCATTTTTTGCTTGTCTTTGTCCTTCTAATCCTTTATCTATTTTTTCAAAATCTTTTGCAACCTTATTCAACATTGTTTGTAAGTCAATTTCTGATTTATTTAATTTCTGTTTCAATCCTTCATCTTCTCTAACCTTTAGCATATCCGCCCTCTTCATTCTCTTTTCCACTTTTTCTTTTCGTGTCTGTGCAATTCCTCCTGTCTTTATTTTACTACTACCAACAAGGGTGCTACCAATACCAACACCCGCAGTTAGTCCAGCCATTCCTATAGCTTTACTTGCTCCAGGGATTCCACGCAAATCAAAACTACCCTTTTGTGCACGTGTGCCAACACTTGTTAGTCCGCTAGCAACCTTGTTAATTCCAAAGCTTCTTCCATATTTGTTTTCTAATTTACCTCCAAGTTTATTCATTCCTGACGCAGCCTTATTAGCAAGATATCCTCCACCTCCACCAATAACATTTCTGCCAGCAAACGCTGCTCCACCTATTGCGCCTCCCAAAGCCAAACCACCCACAATCTTTGCACCCTTGAAGACCATTTCTCCTATTGCTCCCGAGCCTTCTTTGGCATACTTGGTTGCTCTTAGAAGAAGAACCATAATCACCATTGCTGGGATAAGAGTAAACAGAAGAGTTTGTACCCATGTTTGACTTGCTTTTGCTTGCGCTGTTATATTGCCGAATAATCCTGGGGGTTCTAATAATAAAAATATTAAATATATAAAGAACATAAAAATCGGTGCCATAAAAGACACCTTCAATAAACGCTTAAACCAACCATCCCATCCTATGTAATCAGTACCAGCTAGTTTTGGCACCGTGAAAGACATAAAAGCGAAAGGAGAAAAGATTATTAAAATCCATAGTTCAATTAGTCGGGCCACAAAAGCTACTCCAGACACAAAAAAAGCATAAGCCGCAAAAAGCATAATGCCAGCGGCAATGCAAATAATGCCAATCATTGTTCCTACAGGGACATGATCTGTTCCTCCTCTAACATCTTCCCAAAAAACTGAATTATTTAATTTTGTAGTTACGTCAAAAGAACCATACATAGCACCTGAGATTTCTTTTTCTCCAGGTGTTGTTGGGGTATCGGGTCTAGTTGCTGGCTGTCCGGTGTTTGGATCTTTATAGGTAACATCAAGTTTGTTGTAAAAAATTAAAGCTAAGATGTTGGAAGTATCAATAATCACTTTCGTAAAAAACATAGAAAAGTTTATGAGGAGAGCCATTATTATGACATTTGCTATCATTTTTTTAACTTCGGATCCTCCTAGTCCTAAAATTAATTTGATAGCTATATAAAGTAAAATAAGGATGAAGAAGATGTTTGAAAGGTCACGGACGACTCCCCATGCAGTAGAAATAAAAGTAGAACCAGAGATCATTTCACTGTCCAAAGCTATTTTTATTAAAGCGTTAAAGAATTTTGCTGCTATGGTAAGAAAAACAGAAGATGGAGTATATACAATATAATAAAAAAGTGCTTTTGTGCATCCAGCAACAGAACTGCTACCTATGATTCCACAAGATTCTTCTTTTGCCCAGTTTTCAAACTCTGATTTTTCTACAGGTTTTGGAGGTGTGACAGTAGCAGCACCAGGTATTATTTTTCCATCCTCGCCAAAGTATGTTGTTACCGTTTCATTAGTTGCGTCATTAATTACCGTTGTCTTACAAGGAAGATTATTAAAATTTCCATCTGCATTTTTAGTACAAGCCTCGTTAGGATCTGCCGCAGATGCATGCACTTTTACCATCGGACTAAAAATTCCCACAACTACAAAAAAAAGTAGTATGAGAAAGTAAGGGATTATTTTTTTAATTTTTCTAGGCATCTTTATAAACTTTTTTAACTCCTTTTATTTTAGCATTAATTTTATTCTTTTATCGCAATTTTTCATTCCTATTGACATTTACATTTTCTTTTTGATACAATATATTCATAAATAAGAAAAAGACCCTTGATATGTTACGGCATATTCGGGGGCTTTTTCGTTTTAATCTTTAATTTTTCAATAAAATCATCTAAAATAATAATTGGCACATTAATGCGTTTTAACAAAAAAGATAAATATTTTTTATTTGGAGAAACAATACAGGTAGAAACTTTTTTTTCCTTCAGAAATTCAACAATACAGTGATAATCACCATCGCCAGCCACTAACACAACACTATTCAGATCATTTTCATAAAAGTCTTTCGCAATACGCAAAATTAATTCTCCATCTACATTACCTTTTGTCTTGCCATCCTTATTTGTAATTGTTGGCTTGAAAACAATATCATAACCAATACTTTGAAGATAGTTGTAAAGTTCAAAATTTGAAGGAATAAGTCCCATAAAAAGTATGGCCTTAGAAACACCAAATTTATCACGAAGCCAAGATCTAAAAGCTTTGTAATCCAACTCCCAACTGCTTTGCTGAACTCCAAACTTCAGATTAGAAGCATCTATGTAAGCTGTAGAATTTTTTTTCATAATTATTGGTGTTTGCAAAAGGGGAAGCAGATAAATCTGTTTAGTCCTTAATGGGTCAGTCCTCACGCACACTATTTTTTTGCTGTTACCCAGACCGCAGAATGTTCGTAGTGCGATACGCATTCCGCTCCCCCTTTTATAAACATTCTTAATTATAACACTGGTCGCGCAAAATTCATTCTGCAACGTAACACAGAAATTTTATAAAATTCCCTACGGGGTGACTACGATATTTGCGGTGCCGGTTTTTGCCGGATTTGAGGAATCTTTGATCGTTACTGTTACTGTGCTTTCTCCTAATGCTCGGCCGGTGACGGTGAGGGTGGTAGGGGTGGTGGGTAGAATTTCAGCGTTTGCTATAGTTACATTTTGTTGATTTGTGATGACGTAGGGTGGTGTGCCACCTGAGATAGACATATTGCTATTTACTTCGCCGACTTTGACTGAAATGCTTGCTGGAGTGATGGTCAAATTAGTAGGGCTAACTATTATATTGACACGAACAGTTTTAGCTGGGCTTGAAGAATCTTTTATGTCTACAAAAGTAGTGCCACTCGTTGTGAGACTAGATACGATTAAATTTGTGCCAGAGAGAATAGCCACCGCAATTGTTTCATTGGGGCCTGTTTGAATAGAGTAAGGTTCTGTTCCGCCAGAGATAGTGGCGATGACTTGTCCTCCTCCGCCTACCGTGGTCGAAATATTTGCCGGGGTAACCACTATGGCTCCGGCAGCGCTTACCGTGATAGTGACAGTGACAGTTTTAGCTGGGCTAGATGAATCTTGAACAACAATTGTTGTTGTCCCCGGAGTAGTACCTGCTGTTATTGTGAGTTTTGGAAGAGAACCAGAAATGTCAATCGTAGCGACCGCTATCGCCAAGGATGTGCTTGATTGGGGTTGAACGTTATAAGTTCCTGAGCCGCCTGATATTGTCGTACTGGTTGTTTGTCCGACAGTAACTGAAACATTTTGGGGGATATTCAAAGTTCCAGCTGTGCCACCTCCTCCACTTTCTCCACCTCCCAAAGTGACCCCATTATAGCTCCAGTTATCTTGCGGAGGAGTACCGCTGATGGTATCAGATAATGCACTTAAGCCTTTATCTATAAAATGACCTAAGAGAGCGTCAATAATAGCAGCCATACTATCCATTACATCTTTCCCTATTGCCGCAGTGAGTGTTTTTTCTTTTATTGGAACATTCAACGCTTCAAATATTTGATTGGCCGCTACAGAACCCGGGGTAGTGTTTACTAAACCGCCTGGACAAGTATTTGTCTTTGCCCATTTTGCTTTGGCTGAGGCAAGGGCTTGTTCATAGTTACTATTGCAGGAACTACATATCATTTCCATTCCTTCCGGGAATGCTCCTGATACGCCACAACCATCAGGGCAATTATATGTCACTGACGATGAATCAAAACTTGGTTTTTGGAATTCATTTACACCATTGTTGTAACTAGGGTTAGACGGACAAGTTTGTGGAGAAAGAAAACCCATGCCTTGTTGTAGAGCAGTTTGTACTTTCTGGGCAGCATTTTGGGTGGTGCCTTGAAGTTGGCGAGCGAGTTCATCGGTTGCAAGCATTTGAAATCCCAAATAATTATTTTGGGGGTATTGCGTATTTATTAAAAACCCATTCCATCCGCCGACATTGAAATTATTTCTAAAGTTGTCTTGTTGCGCAGAATTCATCACTTTGCTCAAAGTGTATCCCATATTGTCGTCGAGTTGTCTTTTATAACTATTTATTGCATTTAAAGCAAACTGTTTGCCAAAAGGAAACATCCGGAGATCATAGCCGTACCTATTTACTATATTTTTTAATTCTGATTTTGCTATGTCGTTAAAGAAAGAGCCAGGATTTGTTAAGAAAAGTGGCTGTCCATGAAAATCAGAGTTTATCCAATTTATGGTGGCTTGAGTCATTTGTGCTAAGAGTTTTCTTTCGACTGCTCTAAGCGCTTGTTCTGCTATTAATTGTAACCACCCTTTTACAGTAGTTGCAGTATTAGTTAGAGTTGATGGAGCCATTGTGGTTGTAGATACGCAAATATCACCAAGATATGCATTAGCTATAGTACTATTAACTGGCACACTAGTTACAGTCCCTACAACTGCAGTAATGTCTGCGGGAACACAAGCAATAGCATCTGCTTTTTTTGGTCTAGAAAATAAAACAGCCGGTGTAACTATTAAAATAATTAAAAGAGCGGAGATAAATTTTTTTACTATCATATTTTTAGTTATCATTTTATTGTTTTTATTATATAATTTTTTACCTAGTTGTTCAATTTTGCTTAATAGCATCTGTTAAGTTTTTAGCGGATTTTGCTAAAGCAATGGCATTGTTTCCATATTGAGTTATGGCACCTATTGCCACTATTGGGTCGCTGTCAAAAAGTTTTATATCACTTACATTTTCTTCAATTCTTTGAAAATTATTTATTAAATCTAAATGCAAGGCTGAGAGAGATTGCGGCACTTGTATTTTTAATGATTCATTGATTGTTTGATTTGCTTGACTAATAATAGGATCAAGTTCTAGTAATTTATCTAAATTCGTTTCATCTGCTATAAATTCTTGCAAGACCATGGGTACACTTTTTTTAATATGTTGTTTTAAATAAATAGCGTTTAAAGCATCGCTGTATTTTTGTATAGCTTGTTTTGTGTCAATGTTTATTATTTTAATATCAGAAATCGTGTAGACTTTTCTTTGAGTAGAATTTTCTACTTTTTCTGCTAGAGAATTACTGAGCGCGTCTATGGTTGCCTGGTCAACTTGACCATTTTGATTTAAGGCGGCAACTGTCGCAAAAAGTTCTCTAGAGAATTTTTCAGTTTGAGTTAAATTTTCTGTCCCTGTGGAGGAACTTCCTCCGTTTATTGTTTCTGTATTGATTCCTTGTGCTGCTCTCAAGTTCTCTATCGCTGAGCTGTCTGGTATTCCTGGAGTAGTTTCTTTTTTTGTTGGATCAAGTCCATATAAACCTTCTTGCCAATCCGGTATTCCATCGCCGTCGGTGTCTTTGTTTACTAGGTCTTCTATGGTCGCATTTTCATCATAAACGAGTCCGTTTCCCTGTCTGTTTTGATTGAGGTTGAGTGTATTTTTGAAAATTATTTTATTTTTTATTAGAAAAAGTACAACCAAAAAGAGCACCGCCAAGATGACTAAAAGTATCTTTTTGTATTTTACTAAAAATGTTTTGATAACAATATAATTATAACAATAAGTGAGGAGCACAAGCAAATGAATTTGTGATATAATTAGCTCAATGAGACCGTTATATTTTTATTTATTTTTTGTTTTAACTTTTTTCTTTTCTTCTCAGGTAGTTTTTGCAGTTTCTGCTTCAGTTCCAGATGACTGTAGAATTACTTCTACATTAAGAGTGGGTTTCAAGGGTGTTGAAGTGCAGTGTCTACAAAGAAAAATAGGAGTAGCGGCAGATGGGAGTTTCGGACCTTTGACTAAAGCTGCTGTTTCCGTTTTTCAGTCAAATAATAGATTGGTGGCTGATGGAATAGTTGGAGCCATCACTCGCGGGGTGCTCAATAGCGTTAAGACGAATGCCACCTACCCAGCAGGTTGTCTTTCTGCTGTCGGGTATAGCCCAACCACTGGTGTCAAATGCGATGGTACTGCAAACGACGTTGTAAATAAAGCTTCAAACCCTGTTCCTACCTCTAACCCCTTCGCCAACAATACAAACCTTGATCAATTTATTAAAACAGTTGTAGAAGTAAATAGAAAAAACGGCAAGAGTGAAAAAGAACTCAGCGTTATAGCAGACACTCTTAGGAAAGAGGTCTCAAATAGCAATATTGACTATAGTAAAAAATTTAAGGAATTACTTATAAATGAAAGCAAATTAAGTCTTGATTTGAACGAGCATCCGTTTCTGGGATTCTTTGATAAAGCTGTCTCAAAGGCCCTTTCCTTTTTAGGAATTACTCCTCCTGTAGCCCAAGCTGCGACTGGCATACCGTTTGGTGGTGCTTTAATTTTTCCTTTTTTTTGCGCGGCTAATTCTAGTTGGATGATAACTATTTCACCTCTTCCGCCAACTTATGTAACGCTTCTTTCTTATTATCCTGGGACTCAAGGATTCGCAAGTTACAATATTCCTTTTACCAATTATTTACTCGGAGCTTATGTAGTGCCTGGTGTTTGTGCGATACCTGGCGATCCTGTTATTATTATCCCTACCGAAGGTACGATTACTCCGATGGTCGGCTCATCTCCCCTTTAGTCAGCATAATCCAGTCGTTAAGAGTTAAATCCTCAGCTCTTTTATTTCCCAAGTTTGCCAAAGCCTTGCTTTGGCAAACACTTTGGCAAACATTCTTTAGATTGCTGGAGAGTTTTTTCCTTTTATGTGCAAAACCAGTCTTTACTATTTCCCAGAATTTTTCTTCAAATGTCTCCCTCTCCTTAATAAGGAGAGGGTTGGGGTGAGGTGAATTTTGGGATAAGGTGAATCTTTCCCTAGAAATATTTTTTATCGCAATTATAGCTGAGTCAACTTTTGGTGCAGGAGAAAAATATCTTTTATTCACCTTCATAATCATCTTTGGTTCACCGTAAGCTTTGACCGAAATTGAAAGAATGCTTTCTTTGCCACCTGCCCCGCCGTGGCGTGGGTCGCGAGCCATTATGCGTTTAGCCACTTCGTGCTGGACCATTAAAATCATCCTCTCCGGTTGATTTTTTGCCGTCAAAAACTTTTTCAAAATTGCACCAGTAATATTGTAAGGAATGTTGGCGATAATTTTGTAGTTAATTGTTCCCTCTCCCCCTGCCAAGGGGGAGATTAAGAGGGGGTCGAACTCCAAAATATCTCCCTGTATCAAGAGGAGAGATTTTGATTTTATTTCTTTTTTAAATTTTTCTTTTAAAAATTCAAAAAGTTCGCGGTCCTTCTCTACCGCAATTACAGTTTTTGCTTTTTCTAAAAGTTTAGACGTGAGCGCTCCTTTGCCTGGTCCTATTTCTAAAACTATATCGCTCTTTTTTACTTCCCCGGCTTCAACAATTTTTTTTAAGGCCATTTCAGATTTTAAAAAGTTTTGCCCTAGGGATTTTTTTGCTTTGTGTATCATATATTTATAAATAAATTGTTTTTATCCCGCTATCTTCGCCTTCCCTTTCAAATAAATCTGCTGGAATATCAGAAATAAATTCTGAAGGAGCGTTGATGTTGCGCGAACCGAAAATAGTGCGGAAATTCGCAAATGATAAAAATAATTTTCTCCTTGCGCGGGTAAGTGCCACATAAAAAAGCCTTCTTTCTTCCTCCTGCGTCTCGCCGAAGCCTTGTGCGGAGGCTGGGCTGTCTCCCATTCTCTCGTGCGGAAAAAGCCCGTCTTCTAATCCAACAACAAAAACATATTCAAATTCAAGGCCTTTTGAAGCATGTACTGTCATTAATTTTACCGCATTTTTTATTTCTTTCTTTTCTTGATTTATTATTAAAGAGTCTTGATCTGAAGCAAGCGAGGCATCTTCTAAAAGTTTTTCTATACCCGCTCCATTTTTTAGATTGTCATATTTGAGCGCAAGGGTGGCGAGCTCTTTGATGTTTTCTAATCTTTCCATATCTTCTTCAGTGCCAGAGGAAAGTTCTGTTTCAATTCCGGACTTTTTTATTACGAATTTTATGAGATCGCTTGTTTTTAAATCATTTATTTTCTCCTTTATCTCTTCCAATGTTTCATAGAAACTATTAATTTTTATTTGCATTTTTACCGGCAGGGTTTCTCTTTGGCCGGCAAAGATTTTCATCAAGGTTACTTTTCCAATGCCTCTCGATGGGAAATTAATGATCCTTTTTATATCAGACAGGCTATCGGGATTGAGAGCTGCACGCAAATAAACGAGAGTGTCTTTTATTTCCTTTCTTTCAAAAAATTTAACCCCTAAAACTTGGTAAGGAATATTGTACCGAAGCATCGCTTCTTCGAGCGCCCGCGATTGAAAATTTGCGCGATACAAAACGGCTATTTCAGACAGCGGGGCAGACTCTGCTTTTGCGGGGTCGCTGTCTGTGCGTGCTCGCACAGCGCTGCCTCTCGGCTCGTCAGCCTGCGAGACACCCCGAAAAAGCAAGTCTGCCCCGCTGTCTAGTATCTCCATAATCTTTGTGGCGACGAATTCAGCTTCATCGGTTTCGTCTAGGGCTTCATAGAAGCCTATTTTTTCGCCTTCAATGTTTTTCGTAAACAAATTTTTATCCGGCCTATATTTATTTTTCTTAATTACTTCATTTGCCGCCTCTAGAATATTTTTTGTAGACCTGTAATTTTGTTCCAACAAAATTATTTTTGTATTCGGGTAATCTTTTTCAAAATTCAGAATGTTTTTCAAATTTGCTCCGCGCCAAGAATATATATTTTGATCGGCATCCCCGACTACGCAAATATTTCCACTTTTTTCGGAAAGTAATTTAGACATCAAATATTGCGCTTCGTTCGTGTCCTGATATTCATCAATGTGGATATATTCCCATTTTTCTTGATATATTTTTCTAATTTCCTCGTTTTCTTTCAGTAGTTTTACCGCTTTTAAGAGCAGATCATCGAAGTCTAAAGAATTCTCTTTCATTTTTTGTTTTTCATACAAATTCCAAACTTGAGCTGTAATTTTACCCAGAGACCCCTCCCAACCCTCCCCGAAGGAGAGGGCTTTCTCCATATAATCCGTTAGATTTGTAAATTTTCCTTTTTCCCGCGAGATTATATTTTTTATTTTTTTTGGATCATATTGCTTCGGGTCTATGCTAAGCTCTTTTAAAATATTTTTTATAAGAGTGGTCGCGTCTCCTTCGTCTAAAATAGTAAAATATCTCGTCAGTCCGAGCAGTCGGGCGTTTTCTTTTATTATATAAACTCCCAGAGAATGAAAAGTGGAAACGAAAGGAATTTTTTCTTGACCTTTTGCGTTTTTATTAATTTCTAAAATAATTCTCTCTCGCATTTCTTTAGCGGCCTTATTAGTGAAGGTCACTGCCAAAATTTTATCGGGAGACACGCCGTTTTTTATAAGATTTACAATTCTGTGCGTAATCGTTTTTGTTTTCCCAGCTCCCGCTCCGGCAATAATCAAAAGCGGTCCCTTCATATGAAGCGCCGCTTCTTTTTGCTCACTATTTAGACCTTTTAGATGTTTTTCTTCTATATCCACGCATCTAATATAGCATGAATTTATTTTCTTAGATTTGCTTCAAAAACTTCTAACTCTCCAGTTGATGCTAATTTTTGTAAACAGCGAGCAATAAAATGATCACTTTTTTCAGCTCCCATCCCGAGGAAACCTCCTTTTGGTTTAAGATTTGCGTGATTTTTAAGCATATTCAAATAACCTGATAAATAGTTGCCTGCTGGATCATCGCTTGGGTTTTGTTGGTATTCTAAAACTTTATTTGCTCCTTCCTTTAAGGAGTTTGATAAGTATTTATCCCAACCCGATGGCTCATCTCTAAATATATAACTCAAATCTTTTTGGCTGTTTTCATAGATTTGCACCAATTTTGTTTCAGGCAGGTTGTAAGGATTTTCTGCAAATTCCGGGTGTTGTTGCAAAATAGAATTATCTTCGGGGGAAAGATTTGGAAAATATGGTCTACCAAGAAAATCATGATACTGGCCTTCTGAGTCAGGATAGTATCTATTTCCTCCAAATACTATTGGCTGGTTTCCGTAATAATTTTCTGCGTACCCTCCACCGCCCGTCCCTCTTATTTCACCAGTATTATATGATGTTCCAACTTCATATGGTGTCCCAGTATTATATTGTGTTCCCATATGCACAGTTCCAGGAGGCTCTTTGGCAGTTAATTGGTCTTGTATTGTTTTAGTTAATTCCTCAGGAGTAATCGGTTTTTTAAATACTAATGATTCCAACTCTGTTTTCTGTGCTGGTTCTGCTGGAGGTGTTTCGGGTGCAGGCGCTGTTTTTGATTCTGTTTCCGTTTTTGTTTCGGTTTCTGTCTCTTCTTTTTCTACGGCTTGTGCTTGTTCTGCCCCAACTTTAGATTCTGAAGTAGCTTCGGTGGATTTATTTCCAGCTTCGGGCTCTGGTGGTTTGGAGGTTTCAGTAGTTTCGGATTCTGGCGGTTTGACTATATTTTCTTTTTCCACACTATCTTCTATTTTATGATCCGGTGTCTCAGCTGGTTTTACTTCTGGTTTTATTTCTGGCTTAACGGGATGTTCAGGTGCAGTTGTTTCTTCAGGCATTCTTGGTTCTTCTGCTGTTTTTTCTTTTTGGAGTATATCTTTTATAGATTTTCCAGTTCCTTCAATTGGATGAATATTATGCGAGGTTAAAAGATGCGAGATTCCCTCAAACATTTTGTTTACAGATAAAGCCAATGTTTCTACCTGCAACACTGCCACTGTGGCTTTTCCAGCTGTTTGAGCATATTTCAGCAACATAGCAGTTCCATCGATAATGCCATATTGAGTAATCATGCGATCATAATCTTCCAGATTTTTCTTTTGTTTTGTGATGAGTTTTTCTATTTCATATTTTTTTTGTTCAGGAGTAAGTCTTTTACTATTTTCTAATTCTTCTATTTTTTTATTCAATCTTGATATTGAACCTTCAAAAAGAATGTGATCTTCTATCTTATACCCAAGAAGCTCTCTTCTTAATGCTCTTTGAGCAAATCTCAGAATAAAATTACTTGCTAAGCTTGGATTTTGTAATCTTTTCTGCAAATCTTTTGGTATTTCTATCAGATATTTATTTTTAAGATCTTCTGCGGAAAGATCATTTGCCTTCCAAATACGATTCCCTTTACTATCATTCTCAAATGTTCCTCCAGCTTTTTCGTATATATTCCAAGCTTCTTCCTCAGCTTTTTCAATATCTTTTTCATTGTCTTTCAAAAATTGCATTACTTCTTCCGCGCTTGATTCTCGAGTTATATCTTTACCAATTCTAGTTTTTGCAATCAACTTTTCATTTTTAAAACGTGTTTCTTTGCTAGTTTCAGCCAACCAAGTAGTCGCCATACCAGCTGCCATAACCACACGATGAGCAGCACCCACCGTGAGTCCGGTTGCGTCAGCTATTAATCTGAGATATTTTAAAGCGTTTCCAGAAAAAGCTCCGACATTTGATGCAAATTTTTGTTTTCCAGCGCTAATAGTTATGCCTCTTTTTTTACCTTTAATATATACTCCTTTCTTAATATCACTAAACGCTGATGGGTCATTGGCTTTTTTTTCAGCAATTTTTGCATTACGTACAAAACCATCTAGTGCTTCTTTGCAAAATTTTCCAGTAGTTCCTTTGGGGTCAATATTTTTTAGTTTCAGTGCTTTATTAAAAACACTAGCAAAAATATCATTTTTTGCTTTTTCAGCCTTAAAGCCTAAATTATTATACCAGCGCCCCATTTTTTCTTTATCTTCTGGTGGAAGATTCTCTATTTCTTTTTCGATTCCAGCTTCTTCCTCAGGAATTACTAGATCTTTTCTTTCTTCTTCAATTTCAGATATTGATTTTTCAATAGGCATTAGATTTATTCTTTTTGTTGGTTTTCGGTGTATTTTTGGTTCTTTTGGTTCCATGGTGTTTACATTATATAGTTTTTAACTTTTAATACCAAATTAAGGTAAAAAGGGTTATCCCCCACACCTTTCGTTTTATCCCCACACCTATCCAAATAGGTTGTGGGGATTTATTTAAGACTTTCGGAAATCCTTCTTTTTAGTTGCCCAAGCGCTTTTCCATCTTTTTTTAAATTATATTCTCTAGTTCTAGCATCATGTTCATTGGCACAAGCTTCATAATAGCGAAGTTCAAATGGTCGCCTAGCTTTTGTTGAACGATTAAATCCATTGTTGTGTTCCGAAAGTCTTCGCTTCAGGTCATTAGTCGAACCGATATATAATTTATCATCTTTTATGCTTTTTAGAACATATATATAATACATAATAATCATTATATGACCTGAAGGTATAAAACAAAAGGTGTGGGGGTTATCCACATTAATTTTCCATTAAATTGACTTTTGGCTGTTTTTGAACTATCCTTAAAACATAGTTCTGAAGAGAGGTATAGTACAAGTTGACTGAATTCCAGAGAAGATAGTAACATCGTGAGAACCTTTTGTTTACAGAACCTATTGGTCGTCCTGTGATTCTACCCTTATTTTAAAAGGCTAGAAAAGGAAATCTTGCGACATTTAGTTTGTTTTATAAAACCTACAAAAAAAACAGTTAGTAAAATAAAATCATTTTTTGCCCTTTCTTTGCTTTTTGGGGTTCTTTTTGTGCCCATATGGTCAGTTAAAGCGGATCTGTTTTCTTCTTTGTCTTCTATCTTTGTGGGTGATCAAGCTTATGCACTTCAAGCGAATGTTTCCTCGGTTTCAATTTTAGAAGAGGAAAACAGCAAAGATGGCTCAAATAACGATACCATTAACGGCATAGATCCGAATACTGACAATATCTCTGACGACAAGGCACTTTCTCCGAATGTTGGTTCAGGCGTATCAGACGACCAAAACGCTTTAGATTCATCCTGCGGAGAGCCGAATGTCTACGTGGTGGCAGAGGGAGACACTATCGCAAAAATAGCCGACTTACTTGATGTTTCTGAAAAAACAGTCTTAGCAGCCAATGATATGAAGAAAACTCTTACAAGAGATGATGTTCTTTTCATCCCTTCTGTCTCTGGCGTAGAACACACCGTTACTAAAGGACAGACTTTACAGCAGATAGCGAAACTTTACAAAGTTGATGCAAAAGATATTATTTATTGTAATGGTATTACACCGGACTCTACCCTTGCCTTGGGAGATGAGCTTACAATCCCTGGAGGAGATGTTAGCCTTGGAGATAATAATAAATCAGTTAAAAGTAGTACTTCAACTACTAAGAAAAAACAAACCTATCAAGCCTACCCTGCTCAAAATCTTGCCGGATTTATCAACCCTGCCCCTGGTTATCGTTTAAGTCAAGGACGTCACGACGGAAATGCTGTGGACTTAGCCATAGCCACAGGTACTCCTATCCATGCCGCCGCCGCTGGAAGAGTTATTTTTGCTAGGACTGGATACAACGGAGGTTTTGGTAATTTAGTTATTATCTCTCATCCTAATGGCACTCAGACTTTATATGCTCACCAGTCAAAAATAGCGACTCACTCAGGAGATCAAGTATCTCAGGGTGAAGTTATAGGCTACGTTGGTTCTACAGGACACTCTACAGGGCCACATATTCATTTTGAAGTTAAAGGCGCGTTTAATCCTGGAATAAACAATTCTTGGGCAAAATAATTTTTATATTCCAGCGAGTTTTATTGCTCCAAATAAAACTGCAACACCTAAAATAGTAGAAAAAGTAGTCCAAGCCGTGGGGTGGCTATGGTGACTTTCTGGCAATAAATCAGAGGCTCCTA
This sequence comes from Candidatus Paceibacterota bacterium, assembly GCA_028718635.1. Classification (NCBI taxonomy): domain Bacteria; kingdom Bacillati; phylum Minisyncoccota; species Minisyncoccota bacterium. The sequence goes on along the minus strand of JAQULK010000001.1, from coordinate 118,128 downwards.
TATATAAGAAAAATCCAGTAAATACAGCAAGGATTATTCCTAGAGCTGATTCAGAAACAGAAAAAAACAACGTGGAAGTTATACCTAAAACCGGAGCAATAGCGTCAACCAGAAGCCATTTAAAAGCTTGTTTGCGTGTACCAGAATTTTTCAAAATCATATTTACAGTATTTATTCCGTCAGAAAAATCATGAACTAATACGGCGACAGCCACGATAATACCTACAGCATTTGATACTTGAAAGGCTAAACCTATCGCAGCACCGTCTATAAAACTATGTGCAGACAAACTTCCTGCCCCGAGCAATCCCCTTTTGTTTTGATTACATTCTTTACTATCATGATCGCAATGTGAATGAAAAAAGAAAAGTCTATCTAAAATCATGTAAGTTATAAAACCGAGAGCAGAAATGGAAGTGAGGAAACTTATATCGTAAATTCCTTTTCCTAATTCTAAAGCTTCAGGCAATAAATCAAAAAAGGCCACGCCAATAACAGCTCCGGCTGAGAAGCCTAAAATTAAATGCAATTTATCTTTGAAACGTAAAGCAAACATTCCACCTAGAAAAGTAGAAATTAATGTCGCGATACTTATCCAAATAATCATGTGCGGGATAGGCGAATCGAACGCCTGCCCAGAGTTTGGAAAACTCTTATTCTACCACTAAACTAATCCCGCAATGTCGGGCTGCTGGGATCGGCTATTACATAGCCAGGTGCTTTTCTGTTTCATTTCATTCAACATAGAAAAGCCTTTCAATTCCCAACGTAAGCAAATAAATTTGCTTACTCCATCCCTTCGGGCTGCTGGGAATCGAACCCAGTCTAAATGGTCCCAAACCACTTGTACTACCGGTATACTACAGCCCGCCTTCGCTAAAGCTTCGGCGGGCAAGCCCGTTTCAACTTCAACGTTTAATAATATATCACAAAATAATATCATTGACTACTTTTATTTTTGCCTTTTTATTTTTTATATCAAGGAACACGATTAATAAATCCACTTGCCATTCTTTTTCATCTGGTATTTTTTCGGATAAAAGGTAAGTTTGAATTGTTCGCGATAAACGTTTTAGTTTCCACGGGTGCATATTGTCCTCAGGATGATATTGATCTATTGTTTCATGTGTAACCTTGTCAAGGTCGAACCTTGACACAGATTTCACTTCAACAAAGTATAATTTATTGGCTTTTTCAGCTACGATATCTATTTCTCCCCATTTTTTTGTGTAATTTCTATTTAATATTAAAAAATTATGTTTCACAAGAAACCTTACTGCTATGTTTTCTCCAATTTCGCCAGTTTTTTGAGTTATTGATGTAAATACTTTTGGCATCTTCTTTATTTTACAATAAAATATGAGGTTTCACGATTAACGTGGTTTCACGTGAAACGAAAAGACAAAATCTGAGAAATATTTATGTCTCTTATAAAAATATCCTTATTTTATAAGCATTATTGTGAAAAAGATGGCAATAAGAGACAACTTCTAACTCTGTCCTTTATGAACAGTACGCACATAGTTATCCACATTTTTAATAAAATCTTTATACAGCAAGCCTTTATGAAAAAAAATAAAGGACAAGCAGAATCTTGTGCACCCGGAGGGACTCGAACCCCCAACGACAGTTCCGAAGACTGTTGTGATATCCATTTCACTACGGGTGCAGTGATTATAATTATACATCATTTAAAAAATAATCAAAATCATTTTATTTTATAAGCCTAAATTCCAAATTGCAATAAATTGTATATAATATATAATTAGATTATTAAAAAATAATTAGCAGTCATATTCGGTGGTCTTTATACATAAATAATTAGCGGTCATGGTTCAGTGGTAGAACACATCCTTGCCAAGGATGAGACGAGAGTCCGATTCTCTCTGGCCGCACATATATTTAAGAAGTGGATTCAATAACTAAAAACTTAATATCCAAAATCCCCAAAGAAGTTTCACATGTAACAAATACGCTCGAAAAGGCCGGATTTGAGGCATATTTAGTTGGCGGGTGTGTTCGAGATCTTTTAATGGATAAAATACCAAACGACTGGGATGTCACGACGAATGCAAAACCGGAACAAATAATAGGGCTTTTTGAGAAGACTGTATATGAAAATACGTTTGGAACGGTCGCAGTGGTTGTTTCCCGTGAAACATTGGGAACCTCACCCCAACCCTCTCCTTGTAAAGGAGAGGGGGAAATACAAGACGTTATTCGTGAAACATCCCATAATTTCATAATTGAAGTTACTCCATATAGAACAGAGGCAAAATACAGCGATTTTCGGCATCCTGATGAGGTAAAATTCAGTGATAAGTTAGAGGATGACCTCAAGAGACGTGATTTTACAGTCAATGCAATGGCCTTAAGCCCTAAAGGACACCTCGTAGATTTGTTTGACGGCATAAAGGACATTAAGGACAAGACGTTAAAAGCGGTAGGGGATCCAGATGACCGCTTTGCCGAAGATGCTCTTCGGATGTTGCGCGCGGTGCGTTTCTCTTGCCAACTTAATTTTTTTATTGCGCAAGAAACAACGGAAAGTATTTTGAAAAATTCGGAATTAATAAAAAAAATTTCTGAGGAAAGAATCCGAGATGAATTTGTAAAAATAACAACTAGTGCCAATGCTTCTTCTGGAGTGCTAATGCTTCAGAAATTTAATTTGTTAAAAAATATAATTCCTGAATTACTCGAAGGCGTGGATTGTGAACAAGGGGGGGAGCATATTTATGATGTTTGGAATCATTCATTACTTGCATTGCAACATGCAGCGAACAAGAATTGGTCTTTAGAAATAAGGCTCGCAGCGCTTTTTCATGATATTGGGAAACCGCGAGCTAGAAGACTTGCAGGGAAACAAGACGGGGAAATAAATTCTGCTTTCTCGGGGTCGCTGTCTGTGCGTGCTCGCACAGCGCTGCCTCTCGGCTCGTCAGCCTGCGAGACACCCCGCGAAAGCAAATTTATTTCCCCGTCTTCGTCTTTAAAAGCTAAAAAGAAATTTACTTTTTACGGGCATGAAGTTGTCGGGGCGCGAATGGCAAAAAAAATAATGGAGAGATTAAAATTTCCTAAAAAAGAAATTGAATTGGTGTCCAAGCTTGTGCGCAATCATATGTTTTTTTCCGATACGGAATTGATCACACTTTCGGCAGTGCGAAGAATTATTACAAAAGTCGGCAAAGAAAATATTTGGCTTTTAATGGATGTCCGTGAGTGCGACAGGGTGGGAATGAAAAAGAAAGAAGCCCCGTATCGGCTTCGAAAATATTTTGCCATGATCGAGGAGGCTTTGAGGGATCCGATTTCTGTCGGACAGCTAAAAATCAACGGAGAATTTATGATAAAAGAACTCGGAATAACTTCCGGACCGCGGATGGGGTGGATTTTGCATGCGTTGCTCGAAGAAGTGCTGGATGCCCCGGAGAAAAATACCGTGGAACATTTGTCTGAATTGGTAAAATCTTTAAATATGCTTGGGGATGCGGAACTCAAAACTCTCGGTCTGCGCGGAAAAGAAAAAAAAGAAGAATTAGAAGAAGAAGAGGTAAAAAAACTACACACGAAACATGGAGTGAAGTAAAAAACAAAACTTGTGAGTTTAGGAGATTAAAATTATAATAAAATATATATGAAATTAGAGGGCATTCCAGTAAGAGAAATATACAAAAATCCAGAAAAGAAATTTGCTTTAATGGAAGCCGTAATGAATGGGTCTCTGGAATCTGTCGACAAGGAATTTGTGCCTACAGCCATTGATTTTCCAGGAATTCCTCCCAGTCTGACAAGAGAAGGCATGCTCGAATGGATTAGAAAAGAAACAGGGATTGATCCAAAAATTATTTTAGACAATGGAAAATCCCCAGAATCTCGCGATAAATATTTTCTTTTAAATTACGCCTTTCAGCAAACTAAGAATTTTTTAAGAGACACATTAAAATATTCTGAAAAAGAATTATTTTTAGGAGTAGATTCTATAAAATCCAAAGAAGATATTTTTAAAATTTTAGAAAAAACAAAGTTGACCGGTGACAAAGAAGGTTTGAGTCAATCAATAAAATATTGCCGTATTGTTAAGACTACGATAGCGACCTATGAGGCGTTAAGAAATGACAGTCAGTTGTTAAAAAAAATCACTGAAGATTTTGAGGGGGCTCTCGTTTCTTCCCCTTCGGAGGGAGAGACCACAATAAACACCCCGCTTGTTTTTTCCGGTAAATATCACAATGAAACGGGTCAAGGGTTCCGCGCAATTAATGACAGTAATCTAGAAGGTTCTATCAACTCACGAGCAAAGGATTTTGAAAAAATAATTCTTAAGTTTCTCACAAGGCCAGATTCAGACGCGAAAGCTGCATTGAAAGATGGCATAGCTTCAAGAATAACCATAGAAAAAGACCAAGCAGTAAAATTATTGCCTGAATTATATGAGTGGCTCACTAAAACAATGAAGGCGACTGATATAAAAATTGAAAACAAGTCTTTTTTTTCAACATCACAAATGAAAAAATTATTTGGGAAAATAAAAATATCAAATGCTCCCAAAGATGAAAAATTTGAAGCAATATTTATAACAGGCAAATTACATTCTTCTTCTCACGGCGGGCAGTTTGAAATGCAACTCGTAGACCCAAGCAATAAAAATGAAGAAGGAGGAATGGATCATAACATATATGATGTAAAGAAATTTGTTAATGCTCGCACTCGCTTAGATGGAGGATGCCCTGAAGATATATTTGAAAAGTTTGTTTTTGATGCACATATAAAATCGGGGATAAGTATAAAGGAAATTAAGCATGAATTAATAGAAGAGACTGATTCCCCCATAATTAGAAAAAGAAAAAAAAATGGAAAATATGTCTATATAACTAAAAAGGTTTACAAACGCTGGGCAAAATTCAGATGGATAAATGAATCTCTTAAAAAAGAATTAGATATTGTTGTATATTAGCAAGTGCCTAGCAGTGAGATTGTTGCCCTCGACGGTATGTCGAGGGCCTTTTTTATTTAATAAATTTCTTGTTGATAGCACCCCGAAGGAAAGCAAAGCTTCCTACGGGGCAGGAGTTTCACTAGTATATTTCTTGTTGATAACATTGTTCGCAATAAACTGTCTCTGGTTTGTTGGGAGAATAGGATGTTTCAAATTCTACTGCGCATTTTTCTGTGCCATGAGTGTGGTTTTTGAGTTCGCACATGCAAGAACGGCGCCAAAGCTCCCGCGGATTGCGCTTTTTCATACGGTCTTTGTGCCGGCATTCGAAATCTTTGTGGGGCAGAGGAATATTCATTCTTTTATAAAAATCCAATTCAGATTTGGTAATCCTAAAATTCTTTTTGCAATCTTGGCATACCAAAATTTCTTTTAAAATTTCATCTGAAACTTCAGAAATAGTTTCCGGCATATTTTCTTCTTTGATTGTTTCTTTATCATAAGTGCCAGTAGTCTGATCTTGCCAATTAAAGCCTCCTGCTTCGGCTTCTTGTTTTGTTATTGGGAAATATTCTTGAGCCAAGGTTTCGTTGTATCCAAAAACACTCATTTGAGGCGAAATAAAATCTCCATAAATGCCTTCCTTTTTCATGTTTTCAATAATCTTTTCTTTTAATTTTTCATATTCTTCTCTTTCGTATTGTTTATTTAAAATACAATATTTTTTCTTTTTTAATCCGGTACAACCAAAGCAACTTTCACAATTGTTTAAACTTTCAGAATATTCTATATTACTGGAATACAATATATAAAAAGAATGTTTAACATTGTAAGTTTGAAGAACTCCCATCATATCTAAGTTGAGTTCTGGTTTATAGTAAGTGTTATTCATGTCCCAACAATCAACAGTGCCTTCTGCATCTGCTATATATTTACAGTTTTTAGTATTTTCAGCATCAAAACCGTATTTAGTGTCATGGGAATTATATAAATAATCTCCAGTAGCGTTTTTACATTTCACTTGATGCGAGTATTTTACAATGGCTTTTTTCTTAAATTTTTCATATTCTTGTTTTGCTTTTTCTAAATTTGAATACGAAGAAAAAATCTCTTTTTTCTGTTTTTCATATTCTTCTTTTGAAACTGGTTGATTGAAAATATGATAATTTTTATGCCTTAAATTCGTAGAAAAAATGCAATTTTGGCAGTCGCGCAAATTGAAACAAAAAAGCAAATCTGTACTTGTTTCACAACTATCTGAGAATAGGCAATGGTAACATTTTCTACAATCTATGCATTCATAACAGAGTTCTGAATCTTGGGTAAAATCACAATCTACCACTAAACGGCTTCTGTATATTAGTCTCCCGTACATTGAATCTTCATTTTTTTGCGCTGCAAATGTTAAATAGCAATTTTTACTATCCTCTATATTATTTCCATATTCGCTATTTATACTATTTATATTTAGAAGAGATATACGCGGAACTTTATTTCGAAGTTCAAGGAATTGGTCAAAAAAAGGTCGGCTAGGATCATAATCTTGTCCATAATCTATTCCATCCCATTCATCACCCCACCAAATATGTTGATCATAAACAGGGAAGGGAGTGTTTTCTGGGTATAAAGAAATAATGGGTTTGCCACTTTTACTACAAGTTCTTTTGTAAAGGGTTCTCTCATTACGAAAACAAAGCCTGCGCATTATTCGGCAAGTCGGACAGTGACTTGGAGCAGGGGACTTCATCTTTTCGTAAAAATTCAAATCGTCCTGTTGTATCTCAAAATCTTTTTTACAAGTTTTACAAACTTTTTGCATTTAACTATAGATTTTTGATAAATTTATCTATAAAGACAGTACTTGTTTGAGAAAAGTTGAAAATCACAGCGAGGGTAAAGAGAACGAGAGATAGATAATTGTTGAAAAAAGAAAGAACAATTGCCAATAAACCGAAAACCACAGGCACAAAGGTTCGGACAGTACCACGGCGTATTTCTTGTCTGCTGACATCGATATTTTTTATATGATCGGAGTTAAACACATAACTGCGAATGGCAAAAAGACAAAAACCCATAATGACGGTATGAATGCCAAAAATAACTATTGAAAATTGATTGTTGCTATACTCTCCGAGCAGAGAAGTGGAAAAAGGAATAAGCGCGAGGAATAAGAAAAAAATCGCATTAAGATTCGTCAGATTGACGTCAATATTTTTCGCATAAACTGAAACAAAGAAATGATGTGCCCGCCAATAAGAAAAAAGCAGAGAAAAACTTAAAAGATAACTAAGGAAAATCGGGAGCATGTGTTTTATCGCGAAGGCAAGTTCTTTGGCATTCGTAGGATCCACCAAAACCGGCGGCCTAATTTGAAAAACCAAGATTGTCATCACGATGGCAAAAATGCCGTCTGCAAGAGTTTCTAATCTAGCTGCTTTCATCCCGTTAGAAGTAGGAAATCTTTAGATTTCCGTTAGTTAATTTATTAATAACGACTATAAAAAATACAAACTTATTATATCACTCTTTGTGACTTTGTTTAACTAGGAGACTTCTAACGGGATTCATTCCTTAATTTCTAGCCAAATCGGGCAGTGATCTGAACCCATGTAATTAGTTAGCATTCCAATAGACTTTATTTTAGATACCATCTTTTCATCAACGAAAAAATAATCTATGCGCCAGCCGACGTTGCGGTCTCGGGCGCGACTTTTGATGTCCCAATACGTGTAAGCACCTATTTTTTCTGGATAAAATTTTCTAAAGATATCGATAAATTTATTCTTTATTACTTTATCTATCCATGCGCGCTCTATGGGCAGGAAACCCGTATTTTCTTCATTTGCTTTCGGGCGAGCGAGGTCTATCTCGGTGTGAGCAGTGTTTATGTCCCCGCAGAAAATTACATTTTCTCCGTCTCTTCGCAGTTTCAAAATAAATTTTAAAAAAGCATCATAAAATTCTAATTTATATTTTAATCTGTGCGGTCCTTGGCCTCCGTTTGGGAAATATACATTTATCAAAGTAAAATCTTTATACTTAACGCCGATCAATCTGCCTTCTTCGTCGAATTTTTCTATTCCCATACCATAGAAGATCTCCAGCGGTTCAACCGCTGAATAGATAGCCACACCGCTATATCCTTTTTTAATTTTTGGATGTGAAAAGTAAGAATAATAATTTTTTACGTTGCGCACTTCTTCTGGAAGCTGGTCCGGTTCGGCTTTTGTCTCTTGCAAGCACAAAATATCAGGCTTATATTTCTCAAAAAGGGGAGCAAGAAATCCCTGTTTTGCCGTCGCCCTCAAACCATTTGTATTCCAGCTGATTATTTTCATTTATTTTCCTGTTTTAAAACCGATTGATTTCCTTTTTAAGTCTGCTTTTGGCTCCATGAGTTTATTGATTACATCTATGATAGCAGAAATTTTTTCACCATCTTTTTTCTGATTTCTTTTTATCTTTTCAATTTCAATCAAAACATCTTTGTGAGATTGCAACATTTCTCGCAATTTTATAAAAGCTCTAATGATCGCGATATTTACTTCAATCGCTTTTTTGCTTTTTAGCACAGAAGATAGCATCGTAACACCATGTTCTGTAAAAGCGTAGGGCAGAGCGCCACCTAAAACTTTTCTCGAAGGTATCACATTTTGTGATACCAAGAAATCAACTTCTTTATTTGTAAGCTGAAACATAAAATCTTTAGGAAATCTTTCTTTGTTTCTTCTTACCTGTTGGCGTAAAGCTATCGGTTTCACTTGATACAAAAAAGCCAAATCTTTATCAAGCATTACTTTTGCATTTCTTATAAGATAAATTTTATTTTCAATAATCTCAATCGGAACAATTGCTAAATTTTTATTTTTCATATTTTTATTTTAGCATAATTTTTAAAAATTAATTTTTTTAAAAAAACTTAGCAGGGATAGCCTTTGCTTAAACCTAAGCCAGAAGTAATTATAAAAGTTTTTTTAATGCGCAATTTGTGATACTATCTTTTTATGGAGCCAGAAACAAAAAATTGCCAAAACTGCAAAAAGGATTTCACGATAGAGCCGGATGATTTCAAGTTTTATGAAAAAATTAATGTCCCTCCGCCGACTTTTTGCCCAGAGTGCAGAACGATAAGAAGAATGTTGTTTAGAAATGAAAGAGCATTATATAAAAAAGAGAACAGTGCTTCAAAGTCAAAAGAAAAAATAATAAGTATGTATTCTTCGGAATCCCCTTATATTATTTATGATAAAGAATATTGGATAAATGAAGCTAACTGGGATTCGAGAGACTATGGAGTAGATTATGATTTTAATAAATCTTTTTTTGAACAATTCCATGCTCTTGATAAAAAAGTTCCCAAATATGCTTTATATAATATTAATCCAGTAAGAAGTAATTATTGTAATATATGCGTAGATATGAAAGACTGCTACTTGGTTTTTGGCAGTTGGTACTCAGAAAATTGCCAGTACGGAGATACTGTATTGGAAAGTAAAAACTGCATTGATAATTCATGGATAAATAAATGTGAACTATCTTCTCAGTTAATAAATTCTGATAATTGTTATCAAACCTTTTTCGCTCAAGATTGTGCAAACTGTATAGATTGTTGGTTTGTGTATGATTGTAAAAATTGCCAGAATTGCCTTTTTTCTTCAAATCTTCGCAATCAACAATTTTGTATTGTAAATAAGGTAGTTTCAAAAGAAGAATTTAATAAAACAAAAGAATCATTATTAAATTCCCTTAAATCACCTGACGGATTAAATGAATTATTTGATAAATATAAAAAAGTAAAAAGCGCAGCTATTCATAAATTTATGATTGGTAAAAATTATGTTAATGCTACCGGTAATTTTATTAACAACTCAAAAAATGTTAAAAAGTCACATTTTACTTCAGAAGTTGATAATGTTAGATACAGCATTAGGTCTGTGAAAGGGCAGAAAGATACTAGTGATGTATATGGTGTTAGTGGAGGAGAATTAGCTTATGAATCTCTAAATGTTGATTTTAGTTCTAATATTTTAAGTGCTTTACATGGATTAAATTTAATTAACGTTTCATATTCTATTGATTGTGATAATTGCAATAATCTTTTTGGCTGCATTGGCTTACACAACAAATCCTACTGCATCCTAAACCACCAATACACCAAAGAACAATACGAAGCCTTGGTCCCCAAAATCATCAAGCACATGAATGATATGCCCTACATAGATAGTAAAGGCAGAATTTACCAATACGGAGAGTTCTTTCCGGTAGAATTAAGTCCTTTCTGTTACAACGAAACCATTGCTCAAGAATACTTTCCTTTAACTAAAGAAGAAGCTATTAAACAAGGTTACAAGTGGAAAGATGCAGAAGAAAGAAACTATACAATAGACATTAAAACAAAAGACATTCCTGATAATATCAAAGAGGTAGATGAATCTATTCTAGGAAAAGTCATTGAATGCGAACATCAAGGCAAATGCAACGAACAATGCACCGAAGCCTTCAAAATCATTGCTCCAGAACTCCAATTCTACCAAAGAATGAATCTACCCTTACCTCATCTCTGTCCTAACTGCAGACATTACCAGAGACTGAAACAAAGAAATCCCTTAAAGCTCTGGCATAGAGCTTGCATGTGTGAGAAGACTACCCATACCCATATAGGTAAATGCCCCACAGAGTTTGAGACTTCTTATGCGCCGGAGAGGAAGGAGATTGTGTATTGTGAGAGGTGTTATCAGGGGGAGGTGTATTAGTGTTGCAATTATAACAGTTTTGTGTTAATATTGTGAAATATGTTAAATACAAAGAAAAAGCAAACAGTTATAAAGAAAAATCAAATTCATGACAAGGATACAGGCTCTTCAGAAGTGCAAGTGGCTATTTTATCTACTCAGATTTCCGAACTGGCAAAACATTTAAAGAAACACAAAAAGGACAATCATTCTCGTCGAGGGTTGATCAAGATGGTAGCCGACAGGCGCACTCATTTAAAATATTTGGAACGCAAAAGCAAACCTCGCTACACAGCTTTGATGAAGAAAATGGATCTAGCGTAGAAGTTTGGAAAATAAGTTTTCTCCGGTACGGAATTTTTGAAGCTTAAAAATTCCTGAAGTTCTCGCGCCGTCGCGCTCGAAACCCCTGCGAAAACTATTTTCCAAACTTCTAACGCCTGCGACAAGTTTCAAAAATTTGCTATACTATATACACCTGTCCCGTACTAAATTTTTATTATATAAAAGTTTAGAAAAATATAACGTCGTACGAGATAAGTCCTTTTTATAATATTATTAATTTTAAAATTTTAGTACTGGGATGACAGTTATAAAACACAAAGAACAGAGAGTAGGAGTTTTTATTGATACCCAAAATTTATATCACAGCGCTCGAAACTTATATCAAGCGCGAGTTAATTTTGGCGCGGTTTTAAAAGACGCAGTGGCGGGGCGAAAGCTTGTGCGGGCAGTGGCTTATGTCATCACCACAGAAGCTGGAGACGAAAAGAATTTTTTTGAAGCATTATCCAAACTCGGTATTGAAACCAAGACCAAAGATTTGCAAATATTTGCCGGCGGCGCAAAGAAAGCGGATTGGGATGTGGGGCTCGCTGTCGATGCAATTAAAATGTCTCCGCGTCTTGATTCTGTTGTGATAGTCTCTGGCGATGGAGATTTTATTCCGCTTGTAGAATATTTGCAAACTATCGGCGTGCAAGTGGAGGTAGTTTCTTTTGGTAAATCAACTTCCAGCAAACTTCGCGAAGTCGTGGATGATTTTGTGGACTTGTCTGAAAACCCTAGAAAATATCTGATGAACGCTAAATAATCCCAGTAGTAGAGCAAAGCTCACTACGGGACAGGTTTTTGCTTTTTTACTTAAAAGTGTTAGGATAAACAAATATTTATTAGTTAATCGGGTTCGCGTTTAGACACAAAGTAGTGTTTCCACTTATCAATTTAAGTTGTGAAACAACACTGTAGTCTGGATACGAACTTAAAATTTAAGATGCAAAAAAAAGAATATAGCGTAGAGATAGGAGGAAGGACATTAACTGCTATTTTTAGTGATTTAGCAGAACAAGCGCATGGTTCGGTAATATTAAAATACGGAGAGACTATCGTCCTAGCCACTGCTTGTATGTCTCATGATAAACAGCAAGGCTTGGGATTTTTTAATTTGACTGTGGACTATGTAGAGAAATTTTATTCAGCCGGCAAAATTTTAGGTTCTCGTTTTGTTCGCCGAGAAGGGAAGCCTTCTGAAGAAGCGATATTGGCCTGCCGAGTGATAGATCGCACCCTGCGGCCTCTCTTTGATCAATCAATGCGTCATGCAGTGCAAATCATTGTGACTGTGCTTTCAGTAGATGATAATGATCCGACAATTTTGGCGGTAAACGCAGCTTCGCTTGCTCTGGCTGTTTCCAATATTCCTTGGAATGGTCCTATCGGTTGTGTGCGTATTGGCAAGTACGATAGCGATAAAGAAAATAACCAGTTGAAAATTAATCCACCCCAGAGTTGGCGTATTGACGAGGACACTCAATACAAATTTGACCTGACCGTTTGCGGTAAAGATGGAAATATAAATATGATTGAAGCCTCTGCTCGACAGAGTAAAGAAGAAGAATTGGAAGAAGCGCTCAAGGTGGCGAGTGCAGAAATAGCAAAACTGGAAGATTTCCAAAAAAATATTGTTAAAGAAATCGGCAAGGAAAAAAGAATAATAGAAAAAGAAAAAATTTCTCCCGAGTCTGTAGCATTATTTAATGAAAATATTTTGCCCAAGATGGAAAGCGCTCTTTTTGCCGGAGCTGGAAAAGAAAAAATAGATGCCCTGCATACTGTTTGGAATAATCTTATACGAGAAAAATTTGGAGATAGAACTGATTTTTCCCTGGAAGATAATCTGTTCGACGATACCGAAAATGAAATTTTGCACAAAAAAGCCATAGAAGAAAACAAACGAGCAGACGGCCGGGCGATGGACGAACTTCGGGACTTGTATGCGCAAGCGGGAGGTCTCTCCAGCATCATTCACGGTTCGGGAATTTTTTATCGCGGAGGAACCCACGTGCTTTCTGTTTTGACTTTAGGCGGACCGGAAGATAGAAATTTAGTTGACGGCCTGCAATTGAAAGTGGAGAAAAGATTTATGCATCATTATAACTTTCCTCCGTATTCTTCGGGAGAAGTAGGGAGAACAGGTTTTACTAATCGCCGAGAAATCGGCCACGGAGCGCTCGCTGAAAAAGCGCTCGCGATGGTATTGCCCCCAGTTTCAGAATTTCCCTACACAATGAGAATTGTTTCTGAATCAATGGCTTCAAATGGTTCTACTTCTCAAGCTTCGATCTGCGCTTCGATTCTCGCATTGATGGATGGCGGAGTGCCGATCTTGGCTCCTGTCGCCGGTATTGCGATGGGATTGATGTATGAATCAGATGCAAAATATAAAATTTTGACTGACATCCAAGGTCCCGAAGATCATCATGGAGATATGGATTTTAAAATTGCGGGATCGAGAGAAGGAGTGACAGCTATTCAGCTCGATGTAAAAGTGGAAGGAGTGCCGATAAAAATATTGGGCGAAGCAATGAGGCAGTCTAAAAAAGCGCGAGTGGCTATCATTGATAGAATTGAAAAAGAAATTCCAAAACCGCGCGCAAATATTTCTCCAAATGCGCCAAAAATTTTGATTATCAAAATTAATCCTGAAAAAATAGGAATGGTTATTGGCGGGGGAGGAAAAACGATCAAAGAAATTAAAGAAAAATCCGGCGCGGAAATAACTATTGAAGATGATGGAACAGTGTATTTGACTGGGAAAAATGGTTCGGCAGAAAAGGCTAAAGAGATTGTCGAAGAAATGACGCATGAATTTAAAGTTGGTGAAATATTGAAAGGCGAAGTTGTAAAGATTGCTGATTTCGGAGCTTTTGTAGCCTTGAATCCTTTTACTGACGGAATGGTGCACATTTCTGAAATGGCTCCATTTCGCGTAGAGCGAGTATCAGATATAATAAAGGAAGGTATGATTGTGCCGGTAAAAATAATAAAAATTGACAACGAGAGAGGCAAGATCAGTTTGTCTATTAAAGAAGCGGATAAAGATTTTTTCAAAAAATCTTAAGAATGGAAAAAAATAAAAAAATAGAAAATAAAATCGTAGAGACTTATGCCGAAGACATGGCGGAGGTGCTTAAGAATGACAGAGAAGGCTTGGTAAAAAAAATGATTCATGGAGAGGAAGAGCACGAAAAGGAGAAAGAAAATTTTTCTCCAGAATCAAAGGAAAATAAGCTTTTTATGCTTGCCAGTTTTTTTCTTATAGTCTTTGCCTTAATAATTTTATTTTTTTTTCTCTTTAGGAAAGAAGACAACACGGTGGTGGTCGAAAAGCAGTTTACCCCGATCGTTTTTAGCGATCAAAGTGTTCCTTTAGAAATTTTTGGATTGAAAAAAGAAGAAATAATACAGGCTGTCCAAAATGAAATTAATACTACAAAGGTAAAAATTGGAGGCATCGAAGGGATTTATCTGACAGAAAATAAACAAATTATCGGACTCAGGAGATTCATTTCCTTGACTGAGAGTAATTTTACCCCAAGCACTAATACACTTTTAGTTGATGATAATTTTTTAATGGGAGTTGTGAATGAACCTGGGAGCGAGACGAGCGAGAGCGGTTCCGCTCCTGCTCCGACGAATAAGGATTTCTTTATCTTGATTAAAATGCGTTCCATTGCTGATATTTTTGATGCCATGCGCGCCTGGGAAGGAAAAATGTTTTCCGATCTGCACGGATTTTTTGGAGTAAATCTTTCAGCTGATACAAACGATCTTTTAACGAAAGATTTTCAAGATGGCATTGTTGACAATAAAAATGCGCGAATTCTTTTCGGCAAAGACGGCCAACCGGCTTTGATGTATGTTTTTGCAGATGACAATTCTGTTGTCATTACCGACTCGCAAAGTGCCGCGCACGAAATCATACTGCGCCTCACATCTAGTCAAAAAAAGCAGTAGTATTTTTAATAAAGTAAAATTATTTTGTTTTTTCAATCCCGTTAGAGGCAGAGGGTCGCTGCGAGCCCTCGCGGCCTCTAACGGGACAAATCTTTTCCCACGGGAGATTTTTTTTACCGAAATGGCCATAGGTAGCGGTTTGCTCATAAATAGGATTTTGAAGACCAAGTTTTTTTATTATGGCAAGCGGTTTGAAATCAAAATGCTCTCGGACTACTTTTGACAAATCTTCACCTTTTTCATTTATGGCTTCTATCATCAAGGGTTCTGCCATTCCGATAGCGTAGGCGACAGACACTAAGGCTTCTTTGCCGTATCCGTTTGCTACGAGATTTTTGGCGACAAAACGCGCCATATAAGCGCCAGAGCGGTCTACTTTGGTGGCATCTTTCCCAGAGAAACATCCGCCTCCGTGCGGAACGAGCCCGCCATAAGTATCTATCATTATTTTTCTTCCAGTTAGACCGGTGTCCGCTTCGAAACCGCCAGCAGTAAATTTACCCGTTGGATTTACTAAAATTTTTATCCCATTAGAGGCAGAGACACACTGCGAGCCCTCGTGGCCTCTAACGGGACAGGCCCTTTTTCTTTCTTCTTTGGAGAGTAAGGGTAATATCACTTTTTTTGTAATTTCCTTTTTTATTTCTTCCAGTTTAATATTTGGAGAATGTTGGGTGCTAACTAGTACAGTATTTAATTTCCCATTGGTATAAGTGACTTGCGTTTTTCCATCGGGCCTGAGCCATTTTATTTTTCCACTTTTTCTCATTTCTTCTAATTGTTTTGCAAGTTTGTGCGCCAACACTATTCCTTTTGGTAGAAACTCAGGCGTTTCATCAGTGGCATATCCATACATGATGCCTTGGTCTCCAGCACCGCCTGTGTCTACTCCTAAAGCAATGTCTGGAGACTGAGTGACTATATTGGCAGAGATTTCAAGCTTGTCTGTGTAGCCAATCTTTTTATAAACATCTCGCGCTATTTGCACATAATTTACTTTTCCTTTTGGCTCGCCCGTAGGACTATGCCCGAGGGATGTTACTTCTCCACCAATAACAAGGCGACCATGTCCGCCAAAGGTTTCTATAGCCACTCGGCTTTTCGGGTCTAACTTTAAATAAGCGTCTAAAATAGCATCTGATATTTGATCACAGATTTTATCCGGGTGGCCGGAGGTCACGCTCTCGACTGTATAATTTTTGCAGTGTTTGTAAAACATCATCTGAGTATAACACTTGCTATGAAATATTAAAATGTTATCATTTGCCTATGATAGACAAGAAAAAAATTAAAGAGAAATTGGAAAAAGAGAGAGACGTTCTGCTTGAGCAAATGAAAGATTTGGGCAAGTTGAATAAAGAAACGGGGGAGTGGGAAGCGACTCCGGAGGAATTGGAATTTCCGGAATCTGATGAGAATGACAAAGCGGATCGGTTTGAGAATTATGAAGCTAGAAGTTCCATGATTAGAACTCTGGAACCCAGATTAAATAGTATTTTAAAATCATTAAAGGGAGTAAATAGAGAGTCTTTTGGTAAGTGCAAAATTTGCGGAAAATATATCGAAATGGCAAGGCTGGAAGTGAACCCCGCCGCTCAAACTTGCAAAAAACATTTAGAAAACTAATATGTCTTTTGCAAAAGTTTACTCGGCACAAGTTAATTTGCTCAAGGGTTCTATCGTGACTATCGAAGTTGACCTTTCAAAAGGGCTTCATTCTTTTAGCCTGGTGGGACTTCCAGACAAAGCCGTAGATGAGTCGAAAGACAGAGTAAGCGGAGCCATAAAAAATTCTGGTTTTAAATCTCCTAAAGCAAAAAATCAAAAAATAATAGTTTCACTTTCGCCTGCCGATTTAAAAAAGGAAGGCCCTTTTTTTGATTTAGGAATTGCTCTTTCATATATGCTCGCCGCCCACGATGTTAAATTCAATCCGGAGAAAAAGATTTTCCTAGGAGAGCTGGGACTCGACGGCGCTTTGCGAAAAATTCGCGGGGCATTGCCTCTCGCGCAAGAGGCCAAAAGGCTTGGTTTTGAAGAAATATATTTACCAAAAGAAAATGCAGTGGAGGCAGCGTTAGTGGAAGGTATAAAAATTTTTGGAGCGAATAGTTTACAAGAAGTGGTGGAACATCTAGATGAAAGAAAAAAAACTATTGAAGAAAAAATAAAAAGAATTACACTTCAATCTCAGACCAGAATAAATTATAAAAAAGAAATATCGCGGATTGATTTTTCTGATATCCGAGGACAAGAAGGCGCCAAGCGAGGTTTGGAGATCGCAGCAGCTGGCGGACACAATATCGCTATGTATGGTCCGCCTGGCACAGGCAAGACGATGCTCGCCAGAGCTTTTTCTCAAATTTTGCCGGACTTGGATCTCGATGAAGTTTTGGAAATTACCGGCATCCATTCGGTAGCTGGGAATACAAATGGGGAGCTCGTATGTTTTCCTCCGTTTCGTTCTCCGCATCACACATCATCTTATGTCTCTATCATTGGCGGGGGAACTTACCCCAAGCCTGGAGAGGTGACCCTCGCCCATAGGGGAGTTTTGTTTTTGGATGAATTTCCAGAATTTGAAAAAAGAGTTATCGAATCTTTGCGTCAACCGCTCGAAGATAACATCGTGTCAATTTCCCGCGCCAAAGGAAATGCTTGTTTCCCCTCAAATTTTATTTTAGTCGCGGCGATGAATCCTTGTCCTTGCGGAAATGCGACTTCGAAACAAAAAGCGTGCATTTGCAAACCGTCTGATTTAGACAGATATAAAAGAAAATTGTCCGGGCCGATTGTAGACCGCATCGATCTTTGGGTTTCAGTCGGGAATGTTGATTATAAAAAATTGGGAGGAGATGGGAGTGGAGAGAAGAGTGAAAAGATAAAAGAAAGAATAATCAGAGCGCGAGAAATTCAAAAAAATAGATTTGAAAAATTCCAGAAAGATATAAAGAAAAAAATAACGACGAATAGCGAAATGAATGTGAAAGATTTAGGCATAATGGTGACTTTGGGTGGCAGGGTGCGGGATCTGCTCGACGACAGCGCCGAACGCTTGAGCTTGTCCGCTCGCGCCTATCATCGAGTGATAAAAATCGCTCGCACCATAGCCGATCTCGAAAATTCTCCCGAGGTTGAAGAGCATCATATTTTGGAAGCAATACAATATAGGCCGAAAGTGAATTCATAAAAATATCTAGCAAAAAATTTCTGCGCCTTCGCCCTCGGAGTCATAAGGGCAGGGAACCCACGACGCTTTAAATTTTTTCTAGATATTTTTATTTTATGAGTTATCCACAGGTGGTTTGTTGACAAGTGAACGCTCGTTCACTTATACTATTTACATGGCCAAGTCGGGGCAAATTTAGTAGAAAATAAAAAATAAATTTTATGTCACAAACACAATATTTAAAAATGTTAGAGAGGGAAATACAAAAGATCAACAAAAAAATTGATTTGAAAATTCTCCAAGGGCAAGATTATAAAAAGGAAGCGAGAAATCATAAATTACTTTTGAAAAAAGTTCGCTATAATTCCCGAGTAAGTTTGACGAACAAATTGGTTACTCTATTTTTTAGAACCAACATCTATGCGTAATTCGTATCAGGAAAAGATTGAATCTTTTTATAAAGATAATAAAAGGATGCCTTCGTATTCAGAAATGATGAAGTTATTCGGTTTTAAATCGAAGAACGCAGTGTTTCGCGTAGTGGAAAAGTTGATTAACACAGGAGTAGTCGCGAAAGATCATTTAGGCAGATTGATCCCTTCTGAAACTTTCACAGAGGATATCTCTAGTGTACCGATGCTTGGCTTTGTCACTGCTGGATTTCCGGCGACGGTAGAGGAAGAGTTGGCTGATAAAGTAAACTTGGATGACTTTTTAATAAAAAATAAACCACTAACGTACATGCTCGAAGTGGATGGGGACTCGATGATCGATGCGCACATAGAGCCGGGGGATATGGTGCTCGTGGAGAAAGCAAATACGGCTCGTGATGGACAAATAATAATTGCTGAAGTGGATGGAGAGTTTACTATGAAATATTTTCGCAAAGCTGGCGCCAAAGTCTGGCTCAAACCAGCCAATAAAAATTACAAACCGATTTATCCGAAACATTCACTAAACATTAATGCGGTAGTGAAAGCGGTAATAAGGAAGTATTAAAAAAGGATTTTTATGAAATTTTTTGTTACAATAAATACATGTCATTAGTATCTATACCAGAAGCATCAAAATGGGCATCCGATTTTCTTGAAAAAGAAATTAAACCAACAAATATTTCTTATCTTGTTCAATATGGAAAAGTAAAAAAATATGGAGAGAATGGATCAACTATGCTTGATTTGAACGATTTGAAAAAATATTATGACTCATATAATGGCAAACGTGAAGAAAGTTGGAAAAAAAATCTAGGTAATGATTTAAATTGGACACTTTCTTTTGATAATTTGCGTGAGAAAGATACGACAAAGCATGTTCATCGATTACACCCCTATAAAGGTAAATACATTCCTCAACTAGTTGAATATTTTTTAGATTCTCATATTGATGATTTTAAAAAAGAAATATATTTCAAGCCTAATGATATTATTCTTGATCCATTTTTGGGTTCTGGGACAACAATTATTCAATCATTAGAGATGGGTATTCATTCCATCGGGATAGATGTTTCAGAGTTTAATTGTATGATTTCAAGTTGTAAAGCAACCAATTATGACTATGAATATTTATCAAAGGTTATAAAGAAATTAATTTCTTCTCTTGATTCTTTTGAGCATGATAATAAAGTTCAGAACTTTGAAAAAGAACTTCTGGTTGAACTTGCTAAATTTAATCTAATAAATTTCCCTGGATATGATTTTAAATATAAAGTTAATCAAGGAAACTTTAATGAAAGTAAATTTGCTATTGAAAAAGAAAAAGAATTTTTACCTATTTATCAAAAATTACTTAAAAAGTATTCAATAAAAATAAAACAAGATAAAAAATCTTCTTTTCTTGATATGTGGTTTGTAGAAAATGTACGTCGTGAGATTGATCATGTTTTTGAAACAATAAAAAAAGAGAAAGATATTAAAACTAGAAAAATTCTTGCACTTATTTTAAGTAGAACAATTAGGTCATGCCGTGCAACTACTCATAGTGATTTAGCAACTCTTAAAGAACCACAACTTACAACTTATTATTGCTATAAGCATAAAAAAATTTGTAAACCTATTTTTTCAATAGCAAGTATGCTTAATCGTTATGCCCTTGATACCTTAAATAGAATTAAGGAATTCAATAAATTACGTAAACCAGTTCACTATTCTGTATTAGCTAACGACTCAAGAACAGTAAATATTTTTGAAAAAGTAGAAAAAAATAATCCAGAATTTTCAAAAATTCTAAAAAAGCAAAAAATAGCAGGAATATTTTGCTCACCACCTTACGTTGGTCAAATTGATTACCACGAACAACATGCTTACGCATATGATTTACTTGGATTTAAACGTAAAGATAATTTAGAAATAGGTCCGCTTTTTAAGGGGCAAGGGATAGAAGCCCGCAAATCTTACGTAGAAGGAATTTCAGCTGTGTTAAATAATTGTAAAAAATATCTTAAAGATAATTTTGATATTTTTCTTGTAGCAAATGATAAATATAATCTTTATCCAGAAATTGCCAAAAAATCAGGTATGAAGATAGTAAATCAATTTAAGAGACCAGTATTAAACCGTACGGAACGTGATCGAAATCCGTATTCAGAAATTATTTTTCATTTTAAATCAATTTAAATTTATGGCTTTATCTAAAGAACAAAAACAAGAAATACAACATTTATTAGAAAAAAAGATAGATAATAAATTAAAGAAATACGCTAGAGAAAGTACATCTATGCCATTTTTATCCCGCCTAATTCAAGATAGTGAAAAAGTTGCTGCTTATTCCTTCGTACATTCAATAGCCACGACTCTAGGTATGTCTATATATGAAGATGTTTCAGTGATTATTGCAAAAAATACAGCCAAGGAATGCTTTAGAAATTATGGTATGGGAGGAGTACTTTCAAAAGATCAAAAATCTATTATTTCAACTATTATTACAGAGCTTAGGAATAAAGAGAGAAAGGCTAATATTAAGCAAGAAATAAGGGAAGTGTTAAAAGCTTCTTCTAATAATGGTAAATACCAAAAAGAGGGGAATATAGTTGATTTTTATATGTTAAGAAGTGGACAAGAGTTTTATTTTGAAATAAAGACAGTGAAGCCTAATATTGATGTTTTTACGAAGTCAAAGACAAAATTGTTGGAATGGATAGCCAGAAAAAGAAAACCGGTAAAAGTATTTTTAGCTTTTCCTTATAATCCGTATGCTCCAGAACCCTATACACGTTTTACAGTTCAAAATATGATGGATTATCAAAATGATTTTCTTATAGGAGAAGAATATTGGGATTTTCTTGGTGGAAAAAACACATATAAAGATTTACTCGCTGTTTTTGATCTTGTAGGAAAAAATTATAGAGAAAAAATTATTAAAAAAATTAAAGAGGTTGCTGAAGTCAAAGTTAAGGAAACTAAAAATTTATAATATTAGTAATTATATGAAAAACAATAACAAAAAAGATGATTGGGAGGATTGTGATGATTGTGCTGTTTGCAGGGCGATGAAAAATGGAGAAGCTAACGACATGGAAGGTTTAATGAAGGCTTTTGCTGAGGCTGAAAAAGACGGCGTGGGTAAAGTAGGTTTTGGAGATAGAGATGAAAATGATGATTCAGTTCCGTCTCCGTATACAAAATAGTTATTACTAAAACAAAAAACACCCATTGGGTGTTTTTTGTTTCCAGTTCTCTCGAGAGAACCCGCCGGAGGCGGGCAGGAATTTAGGCAATAGTATCTTTCAAACCTTTTGCGGGTCGGAATTTTGGAACTTTCTTTGCAGCCACTTTTACTTGCTCTCCAGTTTTTGGATTGCGAGCCATGCGGGCTGCGCGTGACTTTACGGAAAAGATTCCAAAGCCAGCAATTGAAACTTCACCTCCCTTTTTTAAGGTTCCGATGATAGCATCAAATATTGAATCAACTATTTCCTCAGCTTGTACTTTTGTACCGCCAAGCTTTCCATGTACTAATTCAGCTAATGCTTGTTTATTCATATATTTTTTAAGATGATATTTGTAATATTTCGACCTTGCCCGCCTTTGGAGGGCCATTTAACCTATATTTTTAATACCCCTACATTATATATCAAGGGTTTTTTTAGGCAAGTATTTATGTTGTTTCACAAAATTCTTAAAATATAAACTTTTTTCGGTACGGATTTTTTTCTGGTGAAAAAAATCCTGAAGTTCTCGCGCCGTCGCGCTCGAAACCCCTTCAAAAGTTATATTTCTAAGAATTTTTAGCGAGCGTACTCAATAATTCGTGTTTCGCGAATCATTGTGACTTTGATTTCTCCCGGATATTTGAGTTCTTGTTCTATTTTTATAGCAATATCTCGTGCCATAAGTTTTGCTTCAGCATCAGAAATCTTTTCCGGTGTTACAAAGATGCGGATTTCTCGTCCAGCTTGCAAAGCATATGATTTTTCAACCGCTGGAAAAGCATTTACTAATGCTTCTAGTTCTTGAAGTCTCTTTAGATAATTTTCCACTGAATCACGGCGCGCGCCGGGACGTCCGCCAGAGATAGAGTCTGCTGTTTGCACAATGATGGATTCAATAGTTTCATAAGGATAATCTTCGTGATGACTTTTCATCGCAGTAATAATGCGTTCATCTGCTCCGAATTTTTGCAAAATACGCATACCTATTTCGACATGCGTTCCTTGTACTTCGTGATCCAAGGCTTTACCGATGTCGTGCACCAAGGCTCCGGCTTTGGCGATGGCTACATCTGCTCCCAATTCTTCTGCGAGCATTCCAGCGATATGTGCCATTTCGATAGAGTGCTGAAGAACGTTTTGTCCGTAACTTGTACGGAAATATAGTCGGCCAATAATTGCGATGATGCGTGGATCAAAATTAAATATACCGCATTCATAAACCGCCTGTTCTCCTTTTTCTTTTATGATTTTATTTATTTCTTCTTTTGCCTTTTCTACCAATTCTTCGATTTTAGCCGGTTGAATGCGTCCATCTAGTATCAGATTTTCTAAAGCAAGTCGGGCGACTTGTCTTCTGATTGGATCAAATGAAGAAATGACTATTGAGCCAGGCGTATCGTCTACAATAAGCTCAACTCCGGAGGCTCTTTCAAATGCCCGTATATTCCTACCCTCTTTTCCGATTATTTTACCCTTGATTTCGTTGTTTGGAATGGTAACTACGGTTGTCATCAATTCAGAGGCAGTACTAGAAGACAGGCGCTGGATAGAAGTTGCCAAGATGTCTTTGGCTCTTCGGTCCAACTTTTCCTCATTACTATTCTCTAGTTTTTGGATTCTAACTAAAATATCTTCTTCATATTTTTTTTCAACATCTTTTAAAAGTTCATCTTTAGCCTCAATTTCGGTTAATTTTGCCACTCTTTCCAGTTCTACTATTTTTTCTGCTTCTATTTTCAATACTTTTTCTTGAATTTTTTTTATTTCTTCCACCTTCACTTTGATATTTTCCACTTCTTTATTTACCTCGACTTGTCGCGCATCCAAAAACTCGTCTTTTTTGATGAGTCTTTTTTCTGTCTCTTTAAATTCAATTTCTTTCTTTTTTTCTTCTTCTTTCAGATATGCCAGTTGTTCCTCAGACTTCTTTTTTGCTTCTTCGGTGATTTTCTGCGCTTCTTCTTTTGCGCCGACCATCATCTGTTTTATATCTATTTCAATAGACCTTCTTTTTCCTAAGGCGATGATTAGACGAAGATAGTATCCCACGCCCACACCCAACAGGAGTATCAGGGCTCCTATTAGAATTATTATTGTTGTACTCATAAGCTTTGAGCGAGCTTACAAGAAAAAACCATTATATTTTTGGTTTTAGTTTCTTGCTGGAAAACTGGAAAAAACCTTAATAAGAATCTGCCTTGCCCCGCTTGAGCGTGGGAATTTTTTCTTTAAAAACTTCATAATATATGGATATTCTTGTGAACCAACTATAAATTAAACAAAATAAATTTTTAAAATTCAACACATTAAGTATAACAGACTGTCCATATTTTGTCCATCACGTTAGAGATCGCGAGGGATCGCAGCGACCCTCTATCTCTAACGTGATCCATTTGTGTTAGAATGTTAGGATGCAATCTGGAATCCAGTCTTGGAAAAATCTTGTGATATATGCTTTTAATGCTTTTTCGATTCCGCTTCTTTTTAACACACTCTTTTCTCCATGGAAAATGGATAAAGATGCGGGCGACCATGCAGGAATACTTGAGAAATTTGTTTTTTATATTTTTTCTAGAATTTTAGGTTTTGTAGCTCGGGTA
Source organism: Candidatus Paceibacterota bacterium (assembly GCA_028718635.1). NCBI lineage: Bacteria > Bacillati > Minisyncoccota > Minisyncoccota bacterium. The sequence continues at coordinate 93,743 of JAQULK010000001.1, read as the reverse complement.
ATTTTAATAATTATCGGATTAATTTTTACTTTTGTTGTAATTTTAACCTTTCCTATTTTTTTTCTTTTACCAATAAAAATTAGCAAAGAATATTTGCAAAATTTAGACAGTTTTGGTTCCTCGCTTTCTTATGGAGAGACTTATACTCTCAGCAAGCACAGCCGAGATGTAGCGGTGTCTCCTTCTCAAGGTATTTATGGCAGAGAAAAAACACTTCGAATGGTTGAACGCGGACTTTCTAAAAGCAATAGCCACAATGTTCTGTTGGTGGGAGATCCCGGGGTAGGCAAGTCTACCTTGATTTCATATTTAGGGCATTTAGGAAAATCAGGACTTTCTTTTCCTGGTATTCTTCATCACCGAGTAGTGGAATTGCAAGCGGAAGGAATTAGTTTGCAAGATTTTGATAAATGTTTAGAAGAAGCGGCGAGAGCGGGCAATGTCATAATCGTTATTGAGAATATTCACGCCTATGAAAATTTATTTGAACGGTTGATGCCTTATTTGCAATCTTCATCTTTGGGAATCATCACGACGACAGATTTCTCAAATTATGATCAGGTATTAAAAAAATATCCGGAATTTCTTTCGAGATTTGAAAAAGTGGATGTTTTAGAACCAAACAAAGAGGAGACCGTCGCCATCCTCATGAGTCACGCGAGGCAATTAAAGATCTCTATAGAACAAGACGCATTATTCGAGATAGTTCGTTTGGCAGAACGATTGATCGGCAATCAGGCTGAGCCGACTAAATCCCTTTCTATTCTGGAGGAGCTTCAAGCACTTCCTAAAAAGATAGCTATTTCCGACGTAAGACAAATAGTGTCTGACAAAACAAATATTCCGATAGGAGACATGAGTGGGAACGAGATTGAGATATTGTCGAACTTGCAAACACAAATGCGAGCGAAGATAGTGGGGCAGGATGAGGCGGTGAAAGATGTGACCGAGGCCTTAAAGCGCTTGCGCACGGGTATCGCGGACCATTCCAAGCCTGCTGGAAGTTTTTTGTTTTTAGGTCCGACTGGCGTAGGAAAAACTTATACAGCCAAGATTTTAGCCGAAAGTTATTTTGGAAGAAAGAATGCCATGATTCGTTTTGATATGAGTGAATTTTCTCTAGCTGATTCTGTGACGCCTTTTACCGAAAGGCTTGCGAGCGCTATAGAAGAAGCTCCGCTTTCCTTGGTATTTTTTGACGAGTTGGAGAAATCAAATGTCTTGATTCGCAATCTGCTTTTGCAAGTTTTGGATGAAGGACGCTTAACTCGCAGTTCCGGAAGAGAGGCTTCTTTCAAGGAAGCGATAATAATCGCGACTTCTAATGCTGGGAGTGTTGACATCATCGCTAATCCACAAATTGAAAAAAAGACGTTAATAAATAGCTTAATTCAAAAAGGGATATTTGCCCCTGAGTTTTTAAATCGATTTAATGACGTAGTGCTTTTCAAACCATTGGATCAGAGCCAAGTTAGAAAAATAACAACCTTGCTCTTGAATGAATTTTCTGAGAGGCTTTTTGCAGATAAAAAAATACGATTAGAAATCACTGATGCTTTAATAGAGAAAATATCAAGCGCTGGTTTTGATCCAGAATTTGGCGCCCGCCCGATCAAGCGCGCCATGGAGGAGATAGTGGAAAACAAAGTTGCCGAATATATTATGGCTGGAAACATTGGAGGAATGCTCAAAATAATTTAAGATTTTTTCTCTGAACTTTTCTCTGGATTTTTCTCTTGAATTTTTGATTTTGTGATTATCTCGTCAATGATGCCGTATTTTTTGGCTTCATCGGCATCCATAAAGAAATCGCGTTCCACGTCTTTTTCTATTTGAGCGAGAGACTTTCCGGTATTTTTTGCCAAAAGTTTATTTAGATTGTCTCTTGTCTTCAAAATGTGTTTGGCGGTGATAGCTATGTCTGTCGCTTGGCCTTCCACTCCGCCCATCGGCTGATGAATCATGACTTCGGCATTCGGTAAAATAAAACGCTTGCCTTTTTTCCCCGCTGATAGAACTATGGCTGCGCCCGAAGCGGCGAGTCCGACACAAAAAGTGGAAATATCCGGACGTACATGATTCATCGTGTCCACGATAGCCATGGTGGAAGTGACTGATCCACCTGGAGAGTTTATGTAAAGGAAAATATCTTTTTTGGCGTCTTCGGATTCGAGAAATAGGAGCTGAGCAATCACAATATTTGCCACATTGTCATCAATTGGCCCTGCCAAAAAAACAATTCTTTCGCGTAAAAGACGAGAATATATATCATAAGCCCTTTCTCCAAATTGTGATTTTTCTATAACGGTAGGGATTAACATCCTTTGATAATACACTTGTTTTATATTAGAATCAAGATATGCTTCTTACCCCATTCTACGACCCTGAAAAATCTTACGAAGAAAACTATGAAAAAGGACCCTTTGGAGCCTTTGCTGATGGAAAAATTGTTGAAAATAAAGGCGAGCCCAAATATGACTTTCTGGGTTTTAAAGTAAATTCACCTTTTGGAATTCCTGCCGGACCGCTTTTAAATGGAAAGTTTGCGCAAGCGGCTTTAGATAAAGGTTTTGACATTGTCACTTATAAAACGGTCCGCAGTGAGAAATATCCCTGTCATTCTTGGCCGAATGTTGTGTCTATAAAAATAGATGGGGATTTAACTTTAGAAAAAGCACAAGATAAATTAGTGGCAGATAAAAATTATAATGAGCCTCTCTCTATTACAAACTCTTTTGGTGTACCTTCATATGATCCAGAATGTTGGCAAAAAGATTTGAAAAATTTATTAAATAATATAAAACCTGGCCAGATTGTTGTGGGCAGTTTTCAAGGAACAAAAAAGGCAGGGCAGAATGCTGAAGAATATATAAATGATTATCGGATCACAGCTAAACTTCTTAAAGATGTCGGGGTGAAAGTGATGGAGGTAAATTTAAGTTGTCCAAATGAAGGCTCGAACAATTTGCTTTGTTACGATACAGAGCGAAGCGTAAAAGTAGTCGAGGCTATAAAAGAAGTTATCGCAGAAATTCCTTTAATTATTAAAATTGCTTATTTTGAAGACGAAGAAGCTTTAAGAAATTTAGTGCAGGAGGTTGGGGGCATGGTGGATGGTATTTCTGCCATAAACACCATTCCAGCAGAAATTGTGAATGAAAAAGGGGAGCAAGCGCTTCCTGGAGAAGGAAGGCTAAGAAGCGGAGTTTGTGGTCACGCCATTAAATGGGCTGGGTTGGATATGGTTAAAAGGTTAAAAAAGTTGCGAGAAAAGATGAGATATAAATTTACTATTATCGGCGTCGGCGGGGTGACCACTCCGGATGATTTTTTTGAATATCAAAAAGCGGGCGCGGATATCGTGATGTCGGCGACGGGCGCAATGTGGAACCCATATCTTGCGCAAGAGATAAAAGAAAGGCTTGCCCGCCCGTAGCTTTTTTAGCGAAGGAGGGTTAGAATAAAAAATATGCAAGATACAATTGATATTTTAAAAAGCGTCGGAGCCGTAATTACAGATAGTCATCTTGTCGGTACTTCTGGCAGACATATGGAAATATATGTGAATAAAGATAATTTACTACCTCACCCGAAGGAAACATTTGAGATAACAAAAAGACTAGCCGAAATGTGCAAAGATTTGGATGTGGAGGTAGTGGCTGCTCCCGTGGCAGGCGGAGTAATTTTAGGCCATTTGGTTGCTTATCATTTATCTAATTTAAAAGGGAAAGAAATTTTGAGCGCATATGCAGAAAAAACTGACGAAGGACCAATGGTATTTAAGAGAGGTTATGATAATTTAATTAAAAATAAAAAAGTTTTAATTATTGATGATACTGTCGCTACTGGTTTTTCTGTAAATAAAATGTTGGAAGTTGTTCGAAACTTTGGAGGAAATATTGTTGCGATGGGAGTTATCGCAAACAGAATTCCAGAAAAAATAAATAGTAAAACCTTAGGCATTCCTTTTTTATGGCTGTGCGAAATCCCAGCAAAAACTTATGACGAGAAAGATTGCCCATTTTGCAAGGCCGGAGTTCCAATAAATACAAAAGTCGGGCATGGTAAGAAATTTTTAGAATCCAAAAAATAATATTATCAAAATTGACGACCGTGTAAAAGTGATAACAAGCAATATAATGATTATCGATAAATACAATAAAAGAGCTAAAAAGATAGATTCACTTTTGTGTGTCGGGTTGGACACGGATTTTGCAAAAATTCCAAAAAGATTTTTGAAAAATAAATTCCCGCAATTTGAATTTAATAAATGGATTATAGAAGAAACGCACGAATATGCGGCTGCTTATAAGCCCAATAGCGCCTTTTATGAAGCTCGGGGAGATAAAGGAATAAGAGAATTAAAAATGACAATGGATTATTTGATTAAAAATCATCCGGACATTTTTACGATATTAGATGCCAAAAGAGGGGATATTGGGAATACAAATAATGGATATGTGCAATCTATTTTCGATTGGCTTGGCTTTGATGCTTTTACTGTGTACCCATATTTAGGATATGAAGCCGTAAAACCAATTTTGGATAGAAAAGATAAAGGAGTGATTTTACTTTGTCGCACTTCAAATCCTGGAGCAAGAGATTTTCAAGACCTAGAAGTTAAAGATAAAATGGTCAACCTGGCAGGTCGGCCACTTTGGCAGGTTGTGGCAGAGAAAGTATCAAATGAATGGAATAAAAACAAAAATTGCATGCTTGTCGTTGGTGCAACTTATCCTAAAGAAATGAAAAAGATTCGCGAAATTGCTGGCGATATGACATTCTTGGTACCTGGTATTGGAGCTCAAGGCGGAGACTTAAAAGCTACCTTGAAAGCTGGATTAAATAGCAAAGGCTTGGGGCTTATCATAAATTCTTCTCGAGGCATTATGTTTTCTAAAAATCCAAAAATTGAAGCGCAAAAACTCCGAGATGAGATCAGGAAATACAAAGTTTTCTAAAAAGTTTTCCACTTTTGGCTAGGCTTGCATATGTTCTCAGAAATGCTACTATCTCCTCTAATGTATCAACTAGAAAGCAAATCAAATATTTTTCCGAACGACGTCCATAATATTTCTGTTTCTATTATAAAAGCCCCAGTAGGGGTTATTTTTTTGTCCAAAATTTATGCTTAGCGTCGAAGGAATTATCGCAAATATTGGAGAAAAAAAACGTATCGAAATAGACACTCAAACTGGATTAATTTCAAACATCACAGAACCTTCGGGAATAGCCGACGTTGTTTTAAAAGATGAAATTATTTTCCCTGGTTTCATAGATCTGCATGTGCATGCACGGGAAGATGCGAGCCATAAACAAGATTATAAAGAAGATTTTGTTACTGCGGGAGAGGCCGCCATAAATGGCGGAGTAGTAGCGATAGGAGAGATGCCAAATAATCCAGTGCCACCAGTAGATGACGATAGTTTTGAAAAGAAGAATAATTTAGCGAAAAAATCTTCCATCACTGTGGTGCTTTATGCCGGTATTGGTCCTAATACAAAACCTCTTTCCCTCGGCCATAGCCATACAGGCGAGGCTAAAAAAGTTCCTTACAAAGCTTTTATGGGTCCGTCAGTGGGAGATTTGTTTTTTACTTCAAATGAAGAATTGGAAAAAGCATTGGAAAAATACGAAAATCAATGTGTGAGTTTTCATTGCGAAGACCCAAAAATTCTAGAAGAAAATGCAAATAAAAATACCCACGAAGCAAAACGTCCGCCTGAAGCTGAGATTTCTGCCGTAGATTTTGCTTTAAAACTCATTGAGAAATATAATCTTGTAGGAAAAATTTGCCACTGTTCTACAGTTCTCGGAATAAATAAAATTATAGATGCAAAAAAACGTGGAATAAATGTGACAGTAGAAGTCACTCCGCATCATTTGTATTTTTCCGCCGACGCTAAAGCTTTGGCGGACAGGGACGAAACAAATATGTTGCAGGTTAATCCACCGATTCGCCAAAGCAAAGAAAATCGCCTAGGGCTCATAGCATTTTTGAAAAACGGCGACATAGATTATTTGGCGACTGATCATGCCCCTCATACTATAGAGGAAAAAGGAAAAGGAATTTCTGGGCTAACGCACTTGGATACTTATGGCCCGTTTACTGCTTGGTTGATGCAAGAACATAATTTCACAGCAAAAGAGATTGAAAGAGTTTGCAGTTATAATCCTGCGAATTTTATAAATAATTTTATTTCAGATAAATACGGAAAAATAGAAAAGGGGTATGTGGGGTCGCTGACAATTCTCAATTTAAATAAACAAATTACCATTACTAAAGATAAATTGAAAACAAAATGCGGGTGGTCGCCTTTTGAAGGAATTACTTTTCCAGGCAGTGTGGCGATGACAATAATAAAAGGTAAAATTTATGCCAAATAAAAACAGTAAAACTGCAAAATTAATATTTAAAGACGGCTCCGAATTTATTGGTGAAAGTTTTGGAGGAGACGAATCCATTTCTGGAGAGGTTGTTTTTGCTACAGGTATGGTGGGGTATCCAGAAGCGCTGACCGACCCCTCGTTTAAGGGGCAAATTTTGGTTTTGACATATCCAATTATCGGAAATTATGGTGTTCCTAAAAAAGGATTTTGGGAATCGGAAAAAATTCAAGTTTCTGGTTTGGTTGTCTGTAATTATATAGATACTCCATCGCATCACGCAATGCGAATGACATTAGGAGAATGGTTTAAAAAAGAAGGAGTTCCGTTAATTGAAATTAAAGACACGAGAAAGTTGACGCAAAAATTACGAGATGAAGGGGTTTCCTTGGGAAAGATAGTTCTAGCAGGAAAAGATATTTCTTTTAATGATACCAATTTAAATAATTTAGTTTCTGAAGTTAGTACAAAAGAAATTTTATCGTTTGGCACCGGAGAAAAAACTATTGTACTGATAGATTGCGGACAAAAACAAAATATTATTAGAAGACTGATAGCGCGCAAATTTAAAGTGGTGGTTGTTCCTTGGGATACTGATATTACGAAACTGAAATTTCCCTTGGATGCGGTAATTATTTCTAACGGTCCTGGAGACCCTAAAAAAGTAAAAACTACTATAAACAATGTCAAAAAAATTATTGCTCAAAAAATCCCTACATTTGGTATTTGTTTAGGAAATCAGATTTTGACGCTGGCTTTGGGCGGAACTACCTACAAGATGAAATTCGGCCATCGTAGTCAAAATCAACCTGTGGTGGAACAGGGAACAAATAAGTGTTATTTAACGACCCAAAATCATGGTTTTGCAGTTAAAAAAATTCCCAAAGGATTCAAGGAATGGTTTTATAATGCTAATGACAACACCAATGAAGGGATTATTCACGAGAGTTTGCCTTTTATGTCTGTGCAATTTCATCCAGAGAGTTCTCCCGGACCGCTTGATACTGATTGGATATTTGATTTCTTTTTAGAAAAAGCTGGAGTCATAAAATCAAAAATAAAAAATCATAAAAAATAGCAAAGTAAAATTAATGAAAAACAAAAAAGTAAAATTAATGAAAAAAGTATTGGTGCTCGGAAGCGGCGCGCTAAAAATAGGCGAAGCGGGTGAATTTGATTATTCTGGTAGTCAGGCAATTAAGGCTCTGAAAGAAGAAAAAATCAAGGTTATTTTAGTCAATCCGAATATTGCCACCTTCCAAACTTCTAAAACTTTAGCAGATGAAGTTTATTTTTTGCCGGTTGATGATTATTTCGTGGAGAAAGTGATTGAAAAAGAACGGCCTGATGGAATTATGCTTTCCTTCGGCGGACAGACAGCACTCAACTGCGGATTAGCTTTGGAGAAAAAGGGTGTTTTTGAAAAATACAAAGTAAGAGTTTTAGGTACGCCGACTTCATCTATTGAGCTGACAGAAGACAGAGAAAAATTCGCGAAACATTTGAGAAATATGAATATTCCTGTTCCGCCTTCTGGTACTGCCGTAAATCTCAAGGAGGCAAAAAACATTGCGGGAAGAATTGGTTTTCCAGTAATGGTGCGAGCAGCTTTTGCTTTAGGCGGGCAGAAATCCGGCATTGCTAATGATGGAGAAGAGCTAGAAGAAATTGTAAAAGGGGCGCTGGCAGTGTCTTCGCAGGTTTTAATAGAGAAATATCTGCATCATTTTAAAGAAATTGAATACGAAGTCGTGCGCGACAACCTCGGCAATACTATCACAGTCTGCAATATGGAGAATTTTGATCCGCTTGGAATTCATACTGGAGACTCTGTCGTAGTTGCTCCTAGCCAGACCTTGAACAACGACGAATATCACGGGTTGCGAGAAGCCAGCATAAAAATTGTTCAAAGTTTGGGAATAATCGGCGAGTGCAATGTGCAGTACGCTCTCAACCCAAATCCTAAAAACGGCACATTAGACTATTTTGTCATAGAGGTAAATGCTCGGCTTTCTAGATCCAGCGCGCTCGCGAGCAAGGCCACTGGGTATCCTCTGGCATATGTGGCAGCTAAATTATCTCTTGGCAAGAATTTGCTTGAAATAGAAAATAAAATTACAAAAGTCACTCAAAGTTTTTTTGAGCCGGCGCTTGATTATGTGGTGGTAAAAATGCCGCGCTGGGATTTGGAAAAATTTATCGGGGCGCACGAACAGATAGGCAGTGCTATGAAGTCTGTAGGGGAAGTGATGGCTATCGGCCGCAGTTTTGAAGAAGCGTTGCAAAAAGCGGTACGCATGAATTCCGGCTGTGTGGAAAGCGTCACTGACAATGGTTTTAAAAATGGAAAAGAAGTGGAAAAATTTTTAAACACTTCGACGCCAAGGCGGATGTTTGCTATAGCAGCCGGCATAAAAAAGGGAATTAGTTTAGAAAAAATTCACAAAATAACCGGAATTGATTTGTGGTTTTTGCACCGAATAAAAAATATAGTGGAAACTGAGAAAAATTTTCTAAAAAATAAAAAACTCGATAAAGAAAGCGTGTTGCTTTTAAAGCAAAATGGTTTTTCAGATAAAAAAATCGGTGATTTATGCGGGAAAGATGAATTGCATATCCGAAATTTGCGAAAAAGCATGAAAATTATCCCAGCAATATTTTCCATTGATACCTTGGCAGGGGAAGTGCCTGCAAAAACAAATTATCTATATCTTACGTATCACGGAAACCATTATGATGTATCTCCTTTTAATAAAAACGCGGTAGTGGTGCTAGGCAGCGGACCCTATCACATCGGATCTTCTGTGGAGTTTGATTGGTCTTGTGTGAATGCTTCTTTGGCTTTGAAAAAATATCATAAAAAATCTATTATTGTAAATTGCAATCCAGAAACTGTTTCTACGGATTATGATATGTCGGATAGATTGTATTTTGAAGACTTATCTTTTGAGACGGTCGCGGATATTTTTGAATTTGAAAATGCTTTCGGAATAATAATCTCAGTCGGGGGACAAAGACCAAATAATTTGGCCCAGAGCTTGGAGGAAGCCGATTTTCGTATTTTAGGTACGAGCGCGGAAAACATCGATCGGGCGGAGGATCGCAATAAATTCTCGGAACTGCTCGACAGTCTCGATATTTTACAGCCCAAATGGACCAGCTTTACCAGCATGAAAGAAGCTCTCAAGTTCACCGATGAAGAAAGTTTTCCAGTGCTTGTTCGCCCATCCTATGTGCTCTCTGGGGCGGCGATGAGGGTGTGTTATAACGAAAAACAATTATTGGATTTTGTTACGAAAGCAACAGTGTTGTCTCCAAAACATCCGGTCACTATTTCTAAATATGTGGAAAATGCCAGAGAATTAGAATTTGACGGAGTGGCCCAAAAAGGAGAGCTCATGATTTATGGCATATCCGAACATGTAGAAAATGCCGGAGTGCATTCCGGGGATGCCACCATTGTTTTTCCCACTCAGCGCGTATATGCTTCGACTGAGTTTCAAATTCGCGAGATTTCAAAAAAGATTGCGCGCTCTCTCTCTGTGACTGGGCCATTCAATATTCAATTTTTAGTGAAGAACAACAGACCGTTTGTGATAGAGATAAATTTGCGCGCTAGCCGGACTTTTCCACTTTTGTCTAAAGCGATGGATGCTAATTTCCCAGAAATAGCGGTGGACAGTTTTTTCAATAAAGCCAAAATACATGATTTCGTATATCCAAAAAGCGTGGTTGTAAAATCCGCGCAGTTCTCTTTTGCGAGACTGCTCGGCGCGGATCCAGTGTTACGGGTAGAGATGTCTTCTACTGGAGAAGCTGCTTGTTTCGGCAGGGATTACGACGAAGCGCTTTTAAAATCGATTTTAAGTACGAATAAATTTGATTTTAAAAATAAAAATGTCTTTCTTTCCTTGGGTGGAGATTTGAACAAGGTTAAATTTTTTGAGACAGCGAGGATATTGATCTCCTTAGGCTACAAAATTTTTGCGACAGATACTACCGCCAAATTTCTTAAAAACCAAAATATTGAATGCACTGTGGCTCGCAAGGCATATCAGAGGTCGCCGAACATTATCGACATAATTGAAGACAAACAGGTTTCTTTTGTGGTAAATTTAAGCAAGACTGAGGAAATCGAAGTGATGAAAGAAAAAGAAATAAAACGTATGCTCGCCGATGGTTTTCAGGTGCGTCGTGCCACGGTCGACAATCAAATTCCTTTGTTTATCGATCTACACCTAGCGCGCGCATTTATCAAGGCCTTGGCGCGATACTCGATTGATGATTTGGAAATAAAATCTTATAAAGAATATTTAAATAATTAAAAATCCTATGATTAATATAATCTCATCCAATCAGTTAAAAAAAGAAGAAGTTGAGAAAATTTTAGCTCGCGCAGAAAAGATGGAAGAGGATTTGCGCAAGGGAACTGTAGAACAAATATTAAAAGACAAAATTGTAGCTTGTATTTTTTTTGAGCCATCGACTAGAACTCGGTTGTCTTTTGAAACGGCAGCACTTAGGTTAGGAGCAAAAGTTATTTCCTCGGAAAATGCAATGGAAAATTCTTCTGCGTATAAAGGGGAAAAAATTGAAGATACAACCAAGGTACTTTGTTCTTATGCGGATGTTATTGTTATTCGTCATCCTATTGCGGGGACATTGGAAAAAGCAGCTCTTGTTACCACTAAGCCAATTATTAATGCTGGGGATGGCGCGATACTGCATCCAACACAAGGATTGCTTGATGTGTATACTATTAAAAAGGAACATAAAAGAATTGATAATCTTACTATTGGGTTTGGAGGAGATTTATTAAATAGCAGGACGGTGAAATCTTTGGTACCGTTTTTGCGACAATATAACGGAAATAAGTTCTATTTTATTTCACCCAAAGAATTGGAATTGCCGAGAGAATATATTAAAGAATTAAAAGATGCTGGTGTGGTTTTTGAAGAACTGCGAAGTTTAGAAGAAGCTTTGCCAAAATTAGATATACTTTATATGACACGAGTGCAAAAAGAGCGCTTTGCCAATGTCGCCGATTATGAAAAAGTAAAAGATCTATTTATTCTAAGAAAAGACCATCTCAAAAAAATGAAAAATGATGCGATCATTATGCATGCCTTGCCAAAAGTAAATGAAATAGAGTCGGAAGTTGATGCCGACTCTCGCGCAGTTTATTTTCGCCAAGCCCAAAATGGCCTGTATGTCCGCATGGCGCTTCTTTGTTATGCTTTAGGATTGTAGATTTACTGTAACTTTATAAACTTTCTTAATTTTGACAAACTTTATAAAGTTTGATATCATATCCTGCATGGATATAGTAAAAAAATTACAAGTTATTAAACAAGCCACTGGATTAACCCAGACTAAATTAGCTGAACGGATCGGCGTTTCTTTTGTGGCCTTTAATAGCTGGTGGACGGGCAAATCAATTCCTCGACCTAAAATACAGATTTTGATTGATGAGTTATTTTTAGAAGTGACAGGGGAAAAAATAATTCCGATAGATCAGCTGGTGGCTAAAAAACAAATCCTAAATAAAAAGTCTCAAGAACATAAAAACATTATTGCCACCATACTAAACAATCCGGATATTAGAGATACATTTCTATTAAAACTTACATACAATAGCAATAAAATAGAAGGGAGCACCTTAACCGAACCAGATACTGCGTCTATCCTTTTTGATAATGTTTCTTTGCCAAATAAAAGTTTGACTGAACAATTGGAGGCCAAGAACCATCAAACAGCTCTTATTTATCTTTTTGAATATATTTCAAAGGGCGGGAAGTTGGATGAAAAATTAATATTGAGGCTGCACAGTATTTTAATGAATGGCATTCTTTCTGATGCGGGGACATATCGCAACCACGCAGTGAGAATTTTGGGGGTTAATTTGCCGGTTGCCAATTACATGAAAATACCCGATTTAATTCCAAGTATTATTAAAGAAATGAATAAAAAAACTAAAGACATAGTTGCCTTAATCACGGAAGTGCATAGCCGTTTTGAGCAGATTCACCCTTTCTCTGATGGAAATGGGCGTATCGGACGGATTTTAATATCTGCCATGCTCCTGAAGTCTAATCTTGCGCCTGCTATTATCAAGCAAGAAAACAAGAGATTGTATTATACTTATCTTTATAAAGCTCAAACCAAAGAAGATCAAAGCCAGCTGGAGGATTTTCTTTGTGATGCGATTATGGATGGATTTAAAATTTTGGGAAGAAAGGACTGAAATTCTTTGGTGTGAATATAATAAGCGTATAACTTTTTTTTACAATTTCTTGTAGTCTGAAGACAGATTATCGGATTAATTATCCACCAATCCATTTTGAAACAATCTTTTAAGTCTATCGTCATCTCCTAATTCCTGAATCAATTTTTCTATCTTCTCTTTAATTTTTTGTTGTTCCAAATATGAACATTCTGATAATTGTTTTTCCAATTTTTTTATTTCCATTTCAATTTCTTTACGGTCTTTCTTCTCAGGTTTTATACTTAGATCTTCTGGCGATGATTTTTTAAAATTATTACTAGATTCCATAAATTTATAAAATTAATTATTTTACAATATCTTTTGTTGCATAGTTTTTACTGGTTTTCTAGAAACTGAAATATTTTTTCGTTGGTGAGGACGTTTTCGGCGTGCATGCGAGCGCGCTCGGGGTCGGCGTCTTTATAGTGTTCCAAAATAGCTGCGACTTCGTTGGCGACTTGCTCGGGGTCGGCGACTATTTTTTCAACTTTAGCTATCTCATTTAAGATAAGAGCAAGCTTGGCTTTCTTCTCGGCATCCGTTCTGAATTCTTTTCTCAAATCCTCTTTGGTTTTATTTAAATGTTTCAAATAGTCTTCAAATTTCAATCCCATTTGAGTAATGTCGGATTCCATGCGGTATAGAATTTTATCTAGTTCAACTTCAACCAAAATCTCAGGCAAATCCATAACGCTATCCTCGACTATTTTTTCTATAATTTTCAATCTGGTCTTTTCTTTTTGTTGGTTTTCTTTTTCTAGTTTTATATTTTCTTTTAGTTTTGTTTTGAAATCCTCCACATCTTTGAAAGGACCAAGACCTTTTACAAATTCATCATCAAATGCAGGGAGTTCGGGTTCCACCTCATCCCCCGCCTTCTCCGACCCCTCCTCAGTCCTCCCCGAAGGGGAGGAAGAAATTCCCCCCTCCCCTTCGGGGAGGGGTTGGGGAGGGGTTGCCATATGCACCTTGGGTGCGCGAGATTTACGGATGTCCATAATGGTGGCTTCTAAATCTTCATCAGAGACGACGATATTTTTTTCAGCATCAGTAATTTCAGAAGTTATTTTCTTAGAGATATTTTTATAGTCAGGAAGTTTCATCTCCGGCAAGATGGCGGTTTTTATTTTAAATCCTAAAGGATTCTTGCGCGCTAATTTTATAATTGAAATTTCTGGGCGACTTATGGCATCTATTTTTTCACTCTCAATTATTTTAGGATAATGTTCGCTCAAAGCCATCTCTGCCATTTCTTCCAAGATGCTGATTTCTGGAATTTTGGAAAGTAAAATATTTTCCGGCACTTTGCCCTTGCGGAATCCGTCCGTCTCAAAATTCTCGCCGATTTTCTTGAGCGCTTTCTCGTAATAAGATTCAAAAATCTCAGCGTCTATTTCACCTTCGATTTCTACTTCGCTTTTTGGTAATTTGTTTACAGTAATTTTCATCCCGTTAGAGGCAGGTCGCGTTCGCATTGAACTTACATACTGCCTAAATTAAATTAATAATAATTTTCTAATTCTTCTTCCCATATGCGACCGCGGCCTCTAACGGGATTACATCAATAAAATAACTAAAAGCAAGGCAACTATGTTTAGGATTTTTATCATAGGGTTGATGGCAGGGCCGGCTGTGTCTTTGTAAGGATCTCCGACAGTATCACCAGTAACTGCAGCTTTATGAGCCTCACTTCCTTTGCCTCCGTGATTGCCTTGTTCTATGTGTTTTTTAGCATTGTCCCATGCGCCTCCGCCTGAGGTCATCGAAATGGCAACGAAAAGTCCTGTAACGATGGAGCCGACAAGAAGACCGCCTAAAACAACAAACCCTTTTTCTTTTCCAAAAAGAACAATCACTAAAATTGGAGCAAGGACTGGTATAAGGGCGGGCAAGATCATTTGCTTGATAGCGGCACCCGTAATGATTGAAACAGCTTTTGCGTAATCCGGTTTTGCAGTGCCTTCCATAATTCCTTTTATTTCTCTGAATTGTCTTCGGATTTCTTCTACCACTTTTCCGGCAGTTTTTCCCACTGCTTCCATGCAAAGCGCTCCGAAATAGTAGGGAAGAAGTCCTCCTAAAAAGAGTCCCATAATTACAAATGGATTACTTAGATCAAAATTGATACTTTTTCCAGCTTTTATAATTTCTTCTGTATAAGAGGCAAAAAGAACCAGTGCGGCAAGTCCAGCAGAACCGATAGCATAACCTTTTGTAACAGCCTTGGTAGTGTTTCCAACTGCATCTAAAGGATCAGTGATGTTTCGAACTGATTCTGGAAGTTCTGCCATTTCTGCAATACCTCCCGCGTTGTCGGTGATAGGACCATAGGCATCTATCGCCACAATTATCCCTGTCATTGAAAGCATAGACATCGCAGCTACGGCGATTCCATAAAGTCCGCCAAAACTATAACTAATCAATATTCCTAAAACGATTGTGATCAAAGGCAAGGCAGTAGCTTTCATGGAAATAGCCAAACCTTGAATAACATTTGTGCCATGACCGGAAGCCGATGCTTCCGCGATAGATTTTACGGGATAGTATTTTGTAGAAGTGAAATATTCTGTAATGACGACAAGCGCTCCAGTAACAAAGAGACCAACCAAAGAGCAAATGAATAAATCTATTACTGCATATTTTCCATTTCCTGCCATAAGAATATTGGTAACAGGATAAAATAAAACAGCTGCGATGACACCAGAGGCGATGAGGCCTTTGTATAAGGCGCCCATTATATTTTCTTGACCCTCCTTGCTTTTGCCTAAGCGCACAAACCAAGTACCGATAATAGATGCGAATATTGCCATACCGCCTATTACGAGAGGGTAGATGACTGCATTTTCAAAACCGACAAAAAGAAGCGAGCCGAGCAACATCGTAGCGACTGAGGTGACAGCATAAGTTTCAAATAAATCAGCTGCCATGCCAGCGCAATCCCCGACATTGTCCCCGACATTGTCTGCGATAACTCCGGGGTTTCTTGGATCGTCTTCTGGAATGCCTGCTTCAAGCTTGCCTACAAGGTCAGCGCCGACATCGGCTGCTTTTGTAAAAATTCCTCCGCCCAATCTTGCAAAGATTGAAATAAGGGAAGCGCCGAAACCAAGCCCTACAAGCGCAGGGACATCTTTTGTAATTGCATAAAAAGCTGTTACGCCCAAGAGAGCCAAGCCGACTACTAAAAGTCCGGTAACTGTACCGCCCTTAAAGGCCAGGGAAAGCGCTTCATTTATGCCACTCTTAGCAGCTTCGGTCGTGCGGACATTTGCTCTGACAGATACGTTCATACCTATATAGCCTGCAAGACCAGAAAAAATAGCTCCGACTAAAAATCCAAAAGCCATAGTCCATCCGAGTTTTGGCACCAAACCGATGATAAAGAAAAGGATCACCGCAATAATGCTGATAGTTTTATATTGTTTATTTAAATATGCGCTAGCCCCTTCTTGAATTGCTTTCGCAATTTCCTGCATGCGAGTATTTCCAGGACTCTTTTTTAATATTGATTTAGCCAAAAACAAACCGTAAACAATAGCGACAAACGAACTAATGATCGCAAACGATAAAAATTGATTCATCCCGTTAGAGATAGGGAATGCTTTGCATTCCCGTACCATAAATTAACTTATTAATGTCGACTAAATTTATTATAACAAAACATTTTTAATTTTTATATTAACCAACTGATCTCTAACGGGATTCATCCCAATAAAATGACTTCTAACGGGATTCATCTTCCTTAACGTCTTCTTCATTTTTAACAACTTCTTTTTCTGTTTGCGCAGACAAATCATCGCCTTTTATGTCTATCCTCCAGCCGGTCAGTTTGGCGGCGAGGCGCACATTTTGTCCGCCTTTGCCGATGGCGAGCGACAGCTGATCGTTGGCCACTTCCACGATGGCCTTGTGTTCTTTCTCGTCTATAACAATCGAAATAACTTTGGCTGGAGAAAGAGAATTAGAAATGAATTGAGAAGGATCAGAGGACCAAGGAATGATGTCGATTTTTTCTCCGGAAAGTTCGGTGGTGATAGTGTTTACTCTGGTTCCTTTTTGGCCGACGCAAGAGCCGACTGGATCGATGTGCTCGTCGTTTGAATAAACCGCAATTTTTGAACGAGCGCCTGCTTCACGCGCAATAGATTTAATCTCTACTATGCCGTTTTCTATCTCTGGCGCTTCTATGGCAAAAAGTTTTTCTACAAATTTGGGATGAGTTCGAGAAAGGCGCAAGTTGATGCCTCGATGAGTGTCTTCCACGCTATAAAGATAAGCTCGGATTCTTTGTCCGCGAGTCCAATATTCTCCTGGGATTTGTTCTTCGGTAGGCAATATTCCGGTAGCTCTGTTGAAATCGACATAGACGTTTCCTCTTTCTACTTTTTGCACTATGCCGGAAATAACCTCGCCCTCTTTGGTGCCATATTCATCTATAATAGAAGTGCGTTCTGCCTCGCGGATCTTCTGGATGATGACTTGCTTGGCGGTCTGTGCGGCGAT
Organism: Candidatus Paceibacterota bacterium; assembly: GCA_028718635.1. Taxonomy (NCBI): domain Bacteria; kingdom Bacillati; phylum Minisyncoccota; species Minisyncoccota bacterium. The sequence continues at coordinate 76,588 of JAQULK010000001.1, read as the reverse complement.
GCGTCCATAATTGTCTTTTTGTTCTAGTGGAAAAATTATTTCGTCATTTAGCTCGGCTCCCTTTGTAATTTTTTTTGCGTCTTCGAGAAGAATGTGATGTTCGGAATTAAAATGCACGCGCTCGTCTGCACCCCCTCCTTGCTCCTCCCCCTTATTAAGGGGGAGGTTGGGTAGGGGTCTTTCGTCATCCATAATGGCGATACTTTCGTCTACCACGATTTTTACTTGGAAAAAATCTGTTTTACCAGTTTCCATATCGAACTTTGCTCGGATGATTTGTCCTTTCTTGCCATAATCTTTTTTATAAGCAGCGGCCATCGCTTGCTCTATAGCTTCCAGTATTTTTTCTTTTGGGATTTTCCTCTCTTCCTCCAATTGTTCCAACGCTGACCTGAATGTTTTTATGTCTAACATAAATTTTTTTGCACCAGACAGCACCTTAGGCGCTGTCTGGCTATTAAGTTTTTAAAAATAAAAGCCCTGTTGCGACAGGACTTACACACTAGAATAATATCATAGATGGTATTTTTTTGCAACCTAAAAATTATTTTATTACCGACATATAATTTTTCAGCATGAAGATAGAGTCGGATTTCAAATGATTTCTAATCCACGCTTTTTCTTTTTCACTATCAACAAGTTCCCCCAATCCCTGCAAAATTTGATTGCCCTTTACTTTTTCTATAAATGCTATGCAAGCAGCCAAGTATTCCTTGGTGGTTTTGCCGGTTCTTTCTTTGATAACTTCAGCATTAATATCCCAACTATTTTTGGCAAAAAAGTGAATATCATAAATGTCTCTCATTGCGGTTTCGCTTCTCAAGGTCAAAGCCGAGAGTTTGCTCGCAAACAAATAATCTTTTTTGGCGACAAACATGGAGATGCCAAGATATTCCTTCATCTCATAGTGGTCTTGAATGTTTTCTATCAATTTTCTAACATTAATTTCAACCTTGATATTATGGTCGTCATCACCGTAGGAGAGCAGAGCAAAGACAGTAAATCTCTTGATGTATTGATCTTTGACTTCTCCGTATCTTTTTAAGATAGCAACAATTTTTTCAAATACTATTTTTTGATTTTCGTCATTCACCACCAACAAATCAAAATCCAAGTCCACCGAGAACCTTGGCAGATTATAGAAAAAATAGGCGCAAGTGCCACCCTTGAATCCCAAGAGCGGACTGATCGTAATATCGGTATAGATGTCCTTCAAAATCCGACTCATTATTAATTGATGTTTTTGCCTATTCAACATTTTTTTCTTGATAATTTTTGCGATATTTATTCAATCGTTTTATTAATTCTTTGTTGTTGTAAATTTTTACTAATTCATTGCATTTACCCCAGTCGATCGATTTCAAATTATCAAAGTAATAATTCGGAAATAAATAAATCATATCCAAGAATGCCCTTTCTGCGGTGGCCACGCTGTAGTTATCTTTATTGACAACACCAGTGGAATTAAACAGGATAGCATCTTTCAATTTTCTGAAGGTAAAAGTATTTTTATCTATAGTCATTGTTTTAGGCCATTTAGAAGCTACAAATATTGTATCGTAGTGTTGGAAAATGACACCGGCCTCTCTCAAAACTGTTTCGAAGCTGATATAAGACGGAGTGTAAATACTGGTTGCCAATTCTTTTGGATTGTAATCTTTTTTTTTAGCAAAAACTCCCCGAGTCAATCTGATTAGAGCTTTTTGTTTTACATAGTAGGCAGTTTTGGCGTATAAACTTTCTTCGTTATTTTCCTGCCAAATCAAAGCCAAATCCTTGTTAGATAGGATTGTTTTTGGTGATTGATATAATTTTGCTATTAAACTGTCCATATTGATAATGTTTGACCGAACTGATAATTACTCACAGTTTCATTGTATTTTATTATAAAAAGTTAGTCAACACTCCTTTTTATTTCAAATTAAAGTAATAATGGGCTCCCTTCATGCTGAAGGGAGCCCATTTGAGATCGACCTTAGAGTGGATTGCCACCCAGGTCCCAGACACAAACAGTGTCTGGTTGATTTGCCAGATGGGAGACATAGAATCTCCCGCTGGCAGTGTCTGTTGTTAATAAAGGGCGGTGGTCACCACCACCTCCGCTGATATTAGTTACAATTGGGGTAATTTTGCCAGTAGCTGGGTCTATTTTGATAATAGAATACCCATCTGCCGTCTGGACTATACTGTATAATCCAAAGGGATCATATGACAAGTCGCTTGGCCCGTTGCCATAAGCTAGGCCAGCGTCTATCGTGTTGATACCACCACTAGTGATGTCAACCACAAACAACGCGTTCCTAGTAGGGGGGTCTCCTACAGCTCTTGCCATAAAATTTCCCCTGTCGGTGATAAAAAGTTCTTTTTCATCACCGCTAAGTGTTATACCGCTTAGCTCACCAACATTGATCAAACTCACAATGTTGGTTTTTGCAGACAGGTCTTTCGCATGCCTGTCTACCACGACATCCCATTCACCGGTGTATCTTGATATGTAAACACCGGTTGCCCCGACGGCGATGTTTCCGTCAAAGGGACCGTTTACAAAACCTGACGTTTGGTTGACGTCTGAATTTGCTCTGGCCATCCAGGGCATCGTCGAACCACTGTTATAATCAACCCACATTAAATACAGACTTGATGCGGATGGATCAGCAATGATTGTAAACGGTTCGCCGTTGCTGGCGATTTTTGTTTCCAGTTCAGTTTTTGGTTGACCAGTACTTTGGTCAACGACCTCAACGAATACCCCTGTTCCCTTTTTACAGATAACGTAAGCATTCGTTCCTAGGAGTGCAATGTTACTACGATTGCACCCCATTGACGTTTCCCAAAATGTTTCTCCATTTTTGTCAGACTTTACCAAAGAATCTAGGCCTGACGTTGTGGTGATGATAGTGAACAGGTTGCCTGTCTCGTCAACAGCAGTTCTCTTAGTCTCTCCATCCATTTTGAAAAGTGGCGATGGTGGCGAAGGTGGCGTGCATGACTGTGTTAATACCGGCGCCGTTGACGGCGCACCTGTACAACCAGCTGGCAAGTAGCCAATCGTCGTACGGTTTTGGTGTCCGCTTGGGTCACAAGCAGACCATTCGGTGTACGTGTAATCTGTGCACATCTGAACAGGCGGTGACAGTGGTGGAGGCGGTGGAGGCGGTAATACCTTTACCACCTGAATCTGTGTCGTAGAAGCGACACAGACTTTCCCTACGCATACCAAGAGGTAATATGTACCCTCTTTTGTTTTCTTTGGGATCTTGCGAACAATACCCCCCGACCATGTACTTTCGTCCATGGTCACTTTCTTGCTCCCAATAGATATCTTTTTCTTGCCACTCGTCAAATAAAATTTGACGGTGGCTTTTACTATCTTTGTCTTTGTTCCACTACCCACGATCGTAACAACGATCGTGAAATTACTTCCCGTTTTGGCAATCGACGGTACGTCGATTGCCTGCACTGAAACGGCGGGAACATTTCCCGCATAAACTGTTGTCGTAAAAATAAACGACAACAGTACTACGAGAATAGAAATTGCTTTTTTCATCTTTCTACCTACCTTTCTTTCTTTGCACCGACGCGCTAACTGGCCGTCCGCGTGCATTTTTTCACTTTTATTTTAAACCCAACCCAAAAGGTCAGGTTGACTTTTTTAGTTGTCAGAGAACTGACATTGTTTTCTTTAGGTACCATACCACATTTCTACAGAAATAGCAAGCTGAGTCGCATAGTTATCCACACCTTTCATTTTATCCCCACACCTATCCAAATAGGTTGTGGGGATTTATTTAAGACTTTCGGAAATTCTTCTTTTAAGTTGCCCAAGTGCTTTTCCATCTTTCTTTAGATTATATTCTCTAGTTCGGGCATCACTTTCACTAGCACAAGCTTCATAATATCGAAGCTCAAAAGGACGTCTAGCTTTTGTTGAACGATTAAGTCCGTTATTGTGTTCCGAAAGTCTTCGCTTCAGATCATTGGTTGATCCAACATATAGTTTTCCATCTTTTAAACTCTTAAGAATATAAACATAATACATAATAATTATTATATGACCTCCACACCTTTTGAGCAAAAGTATAGTGAAAGGGTTATCCCCCACACCTTTCTTGGTATTATTCTGCTTTTTCATTAGAAGTACCACTACGATTACAATTTATATTAAAATAAATATTATTATTAACTATTTTTATTAGCAGAAAAAAAGCGATACCAAGAAAGGTGTGGGGGTTATCCACACCCCCTATTTCACATCATCTTTCTTTTGCTTTATAATTGAATCCATGATTAAAAGTCATTTAATTAGATATCAAAAAATAGCGATTGCTATTTTAATTATTATTCTTTTTGGTCTTCTTATTTTTTACTTTATTTCTCGGCCGAAATCTCCCCCGTCTCTTACAGATGAACAGCGGCTAGAAATATTACAAAAACCATCAAATATTCCTCCAGCAAATCCAAACATGACTGATGAAGAGCGACTCAAAATTCTGAGTCAACCATCCGAAGCATCTCCCATTACAAAAATAAAAAATATTAAATTCAATGAAAACTAAAATAATACAAAATATAAAATCCATCGTCTTAGCACTAATATTGGTGATTGGGGGTAGTTATGTTTTTGCTTCTAGTACGTGGGTTGGTCCTACAGCTACTGCTCCTAATAATAACACTGATACACCAATCAACGTTGGAAATATCGGTCAAATCAAACAAGGTAATTTATGGATAAAGGGTCTTACTACTTCCGGGGGTGCTGCTGCTTATGGTCTTATAGTTGAAAATGGCAACGTCGGCATCGGAACAACAAGTCCAACACAGAAATTAGATATATTAGGAGTTACTTATTGGGGAGATGTGAGTGGTAAAGGATTTTTAGGATATAACGGAAATAATGCTGTTGTGGGCGCTGGAGGTGCCGTTGGTGGATCATTAGTATTAAAAGCAAATGGAAAAGAAACTGTATATATCAGTAACGGCAACGTCGGTATTGGCACACCTAACCCTACTCAAAAACTTGATCTTGGCACTACTGGTAATATTACTGCCAATGACTATTGGATAAACAGCGTTGGCAAATGGGCGAGTCAGCTAAATGGTGGTGCATTGTCTTTTGGCGGAATTTATACAATGACAGGACCAAGTAGTAGTGCTGCTTGCGCACTGACGAATCCCGCTACAGGTGCTTGTTCTTGTCCGAATGGATATACATCACAAAGAATTGTTGTGACTCAATGTTCAGTTAATGGCGATTGTACTGGTGGAGATGGATCCAAGGCAACTGCTTATTATTGTTATAAATCATAGAACTAGTAAGAACAGTTCTTACTAGGGGATTACTTAAAATAGTTTCATACTTGCTATTTTAGGTATGTATATTGTATACTATATCTATGAATTATGTTAGAACAATATATGATACTTTGATAAAAAACTTAGGCAAAAAGCCTATAATAATACTCTACGGAGCAAGGCAGGTTGGGAAAACCACTCTTATCAAGGTAATATTGAAGAATTTTACAAAAACACTTTACTTGCAGGGAGATGATCCAAAAGATGCTCTCCTCTTGGAACATAGGTCATCAGACGAGCTTTCTCAGTTAGTGTCAGGGTATGATCTTGTGGTCATTGATGAAGCCCAGAGAATAAAAGACATCGGTATATCACTCAAATTGATTGCCGACAATGTTGAAGGCGCAAAAGTGATAGCCTCTGGTTCTTCCTCTTTCGAGTTAGCCAACAAACTGAATGAACCTCTGACCGGCAGGAATAGAAAATTTTATCTTTATCCTTTATCAATAAAAGAATTGGTTTCAGCGCACGGGAAAATAAAAATACAAAAAGAACTTGAGACGTATATGACATTCGGCATGTACCCAAAGATAGTTTCCGTCGAATCAAGAGAAGAAAAGGCGCTTCTGGTAAAAGAATTGGCTGGAGATTATTTGTTCAAGGATTTATTTATGTTTGGAGATATTAGAAATTCTTTTGCTTTTGAAAAGCTAATAAAGCTTTTAGCTTTGCGCATTGGAAGCGAGATATCTTATTCAGAACTGGCCAAGGAAGCCGGCATAACTAGGAGCACGGTCTTAAACTATGTGAATTTGCTTGAACAAGCGTTTATTGTCTTTCGACTTACTCCCTTTTATACAAATAAAAATAAGGAAATAAACAAAAGCCACAAAATTTATTTTTATGATATAGGTATTAGAAACGCTATTATCAACAACAACGATCCCATAGAATTTCGATTGGACAAAGGAGCAATCTTTGAAAATTTTTTTATTGCGGAAAAGATAAAACAACGAGAATATTCAGGGAGAACAAGTGAAATTCATTTTTGGAAAAACAGAAATGGGGCGGAAGTGGATTTTATAGAAATTTCAGATGGTCAAGTTGAAGCTTTTGAATGTAAATGGAAAGAAAAAGCAAGCGCGCCAAAGGCCTGGTTGGAAACATATCCAAAATCGATTTTTATGTCTGTAAATACTGAGAATATTATAGACTATTTCTAGCAAGAACAGTTCTTGCTAGGATGTAAGGTTGTATTTCTGTGTTTCTGTGGATAACTCATTGTGTATTTTTTATAGCGTAGGGAGTATAATAATAAAATTATGAAAATTTATTTCCCAAAGTTTCCCTCGAAGTTTTTTCCGAATTTTTTTTCGGAATCTTTCTTAAAAGTTATTTTTGTTTTAGTGTTTGGAGTTTTTTGTTTTTTACCTTTTTTAGCCTCAGCAAGCACTACGGACAATATTTCCGGTTATGCTTGGTCATCAAATATCGGTTGGATTAGTTTCAACTGCACGAACACTGGTAATAATTGCGCGACTTCGAGCTATGGCGTCAATAAAGATGCGAGCGGTTATCTTACAGGTTACGCTTGGTCACCCAATATCGGATGGATAAAGTTCGGCGGACTTTCTGGTTGGCCGACTGGTAGTGGAACCACCGCTGATAACGCGAAAATTACAGGTAGTAATTTAACTGGTTGGGCAAAAGCAGTTTCTGGAGGAGATGGCAGTAGTGGTTGGGATGGTTGGATTGCTCTTTCTGGTACAGGATATGGGGTAACTTTGGATAGTACTAGTTCTACACCATCTAGCTGTCCTTCGACTGAATGTGGTTGGGGGAGTGAAGTCGTGGGTTGGATTGATTTTAGTGGTGTTGCTGTTTCAGCGGCTCCTACCCCTACCCTTGTCGTCACCCCTTCTTCTGCTACCAAGAATGTCGGAGAAACTCAGCAGTTCGTAGCTACTTACGATCCAGACGGTTCCGGTCCTCAAGCTAGTCAGACTGTGACTAGCTCAGCTACCTGGTCTTCACTCAATACTGCTATTGCCACTGTTAACTCTTCTGGTTTAGCCACTGCAGTAAGTGGTGGTTCTACTTCTATTCGAGCTACATACAGTGGTCTGACTGCCTCTGCTACCTTCACAGTAGCAAGCACAGGCATGTATGGCACCTTAACTGCTTCTAATTGTACTATTGCATCCGGAGCAAGTAGTTGCATTACAAACCTAGCTTGGACTACAACTAATCCTGAGTGGACTTCTTCTTCAGTCACAACTCCTACAAATATCATTGTGGCAACTGGATTGTCAGGTTCAGCAACTTATTCTGTAACCGGTGGCTCTCCAAAAGGCACCAGAAATTTTTATCTTTATAATAATTCAAAATTACTTGCCACTACTACAGCTACTGCAACTTGCGCAGGAGGAACCGGTTGGGATGGGGCGAAATGTGCAGTGATACTTACTCCTGTTGATGGTGGGTGGAGCGATTGGAGTACTTGTGATGCTTCTTGTAACCAATCTCGTTCTTGTACAAATCCAAGCCCAGCAAATGGCGGAGCTAATTGTTTGGGAAATTCTTCTCAATCATGTACTGGTGGATCTTGTATTTCTGGTGGCTGTAATATTCTTCCAATGAAACATTACAAATGTGACGGTGATCCTGCTGTTTGTCCTCTTGGTTCGGCTGATCATACTTGTGATTCTGGTACAAATAGAATAAGTAGTCCCACTAAGTGGACTTGGACTTGTGGATCTGATTCTTGTTCACAAAAGAAAATTCCAGGGTATATAGAAGAATAACAAATTCAACCCCTCCTGACCCCCTCCCAACCCCTCCTGCCCTCCCCTTGTCAGGGGAGGAATTCACCTCTCCCCAGCCCCTCTCCTTATTAAGGAGAGGGGGAAAGCAAGGGGTGAGGTAGTCCCCCTGACAAGGGGGATTTAGGGGGTTGTATAAATTTTTGCTATACTATATCTACATGCAAATCGACGAAGAACAGTTGAAGAAATTTATTTTAGATGAGGGACTGGTGTCTAAAGCAGATCTTGACGATGCGTTTAAAAAAGCCGAAACTAAAAAACAAAAAGTAGGCGACATTTTACTTTCTGAAGGAAAAATATCCGAAACAGATTTAAAACGAATAGAAGCTTTTGTTTTAGGAATACCATTCGTTAATTTAAATGATCAAAAAATAGATTTCTCGGTACTTTCTTTTGTTCCTGAACCGATTGCGCGCAATTATAATATTGTTGCCTATAAAAAAAGCGAGAATGGCTTGGAGGTGGCAATGCTTGATGTGGATGACCTTCCGGTTATTGATTTTATTAAAAAACGTTCGGGGTTAAAAATCTTGCCTAGACTCACTGACACGACTTCTATAAAATCTGTCTTGGTTCAATATCGGCAGAGTTTGAAATCCGAGTTTCAAGATATCATCCAAAAAGAAACTGCTAACTTGAATGCTTCAGTAGGAGAGGATAGTGAAAATTTTACAGAAAAAACCGGCGAAAAGTCTGAATTGGAATTGAAAGAAATGGCGGAGGACTTACCAGTGGTTAAGATAGTGGATTCCCTGATTTTTCACGCAATCTTGCAAAATGCTTCTGATATTCATATTGAGCCCGGAGAGAGCGAGCTTACCGTGCGTTATCGAATAGACGGCATCCTGCATGACGCGATGGTCTTGGAAAAAAACGCCGGCTCCGGGATAACTGCGCGCATCAAAGTATTGTCCAATTTAAAATTGGATGAAAAAAGATTACCTCAAGACGGCAGATTTAAAATAGAGCAAAATGGAGAAAAAATTTCTTTCCGTGTTTCCACTTTACCGACTTTCTTTGGAGAAAAGACGGTGATTAGAATTTTAAAAGAAAATGCGCACGGTTTTTCTTTGGAGGTGCTAGGTTTCCACGGCGAGGGATTGGAACGAATCCATAATTCATTGAAACAAAAAACCGGGATGGTGCTCGCCACTGGCCCGACTGGAAGCGGAAAGACTACTACTCTGTATACCATGCTTGATCTTTTAAATAGACCGGAAGTTAATATTTCTACAGTGGAAGATCCTATCGAATATCAAATGCCGAGAGTAAATCAAACACAAGTCAAACCGGAGATCGGCTTAACTTTTGCAAATGGGCTTCGTTCGCTGTTGCGTCAAGATCCGGACATTGTGATGGTGGGAGAAATTCGCGATGGAGAGACGGCAGGATTGGCCGTCAATGCTTCCCTTACTGGACACTTGGTTCTTTCTACGATTCATACCAATTCTGCCTCTGGCGCGATTCCAAGACTTATAGATATGGGAGTGGAGCCTTTTTTAATAACTGCCACCGTAAAGACAATCATTGCTCAAAGACTAGTGCGCAGGCTTACGTCGAATAAAGAAAAATATTTTTTGTCTCCTGATGAGATAAAAAATCTGGGAAAGATAGTTGATTTAGATAGGGTGCTAGATTTTTTAAAAAATGAAAATATTATAAAGGAAAAAGATACTTGGGATGAAATTCCTTTTTATAAAGCAGTAAAGAGCGCTGAATTTGAAGATGGATATTCAGATCGTATCGGAATGCATGAAGTGCTAAAAGTAACTCCTACCATCAGGGAAATGATCCTCAAGGGAGGTTCTCAGGATGACATTGAAGCGCAAGCCAAAAAAGAGGGAATGATGACCATGATCGAGGATGGAGTCTTTCAGGCGGTCTTGGGTATTACTTCTCTAGAAGAAGTGTTTCGAGTGGTTTCGGAGTAATCCCAGAGTAATCCCGTTAGAAGCCGCGATCGCAATTTAAAACTAAATAAAAATATGAAATTAAATATTAGAAATATTTGTAACAAAAAAAGTCAGACGCGTGAATTGATCGCGATCTGCTTCTAACGGGATGCTTTTTTCTTACAGCGCAAAATCAAAAACAGGGGAAATTTTGGAAAGTATTTTAGACGCCACTGATCGCTATGCTCTTGCTCGTGAATTGCGTTCGCGCGGATACATTCCGTTATCAATTACAGAAAAAAAAGAAAATTTTGTTAATAAATTCTTGGCATTATCCGGTGTTTTTACAAAAATAAAAATCGGAGAACAGATTATCTTTACTAAAAATTTAAGCGGAATGATAAAAGCGGGCCTTTCGCTTTCCAGAGCTTTATCGGTTTTAAAAAAGCAAACAAAAAATCCTAAACTTAGTAGAATTTTAACATCTTTGGTAAATGATATAGATTCCGGAGAAACTTTTTCTTCCGCTCTTGCAAAATTTCCTGATGTTTTTTCAAAACTTTTCGTTTCAATGGTTCGCGCCGGGGAAGAATCTGGGAATCTTGCCGGAGCGCTCTCTGATATTGGATTAAATCTTGAAAAATCAAGTTCCTTGACTAAAAAAATAAAAGGTGCGCTCATTTATCCTAGCGTTATTATGTCGGCGATGGTTATTATCGGTGTTTTAATGTTTGCTTTCGTGGTTCCCACTTTAGCAGGCACCTTTAAAGAACTCGGAGTGAAATTGCCTCTTTCCACTCAAATACTTGTTTTTGTTGGTAATTTTTTTTCCAATAATTTGATATTGACCTTTGTAATTATTTTTGGGGCAGCTTTTGGCATTTTTTCTCTTTTTCGAGCCAAATTTATGGCTCCATATATTGATTTTATTGTTTTAAAGATCCCAATTGTTAATAATTTAACAAGAGAATTAAACACTGCGCGTACTGCACGTACTGTTTCTTCTCTTTTGTCTTCTGGTGTTTCTATCACAAGAGCAATTGAAATCACGCAAGACGTGGTGCAAAATATTTATTATAAAAAAGTTTTAAATGAAGCAAAATTAGCGATAGAAAAGGGAGAACCTTTTTCTAAAGCCTTTGAGGCTCACCAGAATTTATATCCTGTAATGATGTCAGAAATGATTCAAGTCGGAGAAGAGACAGGAAAATTATCTGATATGCTGCTCGAGATTGCTTTGTTTTATGAAGAAGAGGTTGAAAATAAAACCAAAAATCTCTCCACAATTATTGAGCCATTACTAATGATCGTTATCGGGGCTGGAGTCGGTTTTTTTGCAATCTCGATGATTTCCCCGCTTTATTCAATTTTAGGAAGCATAAATTAAGTTACTTATTCACATCAGTTTGTTTGTGTATCTTAAGCAAAGTTATATAATTACCTTAATGATTAAAATAAAACACTGGTGTAATTTTGTACTAGTCTCGCTTGTTATTTTTTCGTTTTTTTCTTTGGTTAGTGTCACTTCCGCACAAATCGTGACTCTTCCAACAGACACTAAGGTTGATTATCCAGTAGGGGATTATCCCATTGGAGTTGCTTTTGATAAAATAACCAATTCAATGTGGGTTGCAAATTATCATTCTAACACTGTCAGTAAGGTAGATATTTACACTGGCGCAAAAATTGATTATGCGGTTGGAATAAACCCTCGGGCGGTAGCGTTCGACAATGTGACCAATTCTGTGTGGGTAACAAATTATAGTTCTAATACTATTAGCAAAGTAGATATTTACACTGGCGCAAAAATTGATTATGCGGTTGCGACAAAACCATATGATATCGCCTTTGAGGGTGTCACAAATTCTGTGTGGGTAACCACTGACGAGACTACCGGTATACTTAGCAAAGTAAATATCTTTACTGGTGCTAGAACAGATTATTTTGACTGGTATTATCCTCGAGGTATTGTTTTCGATAATGTTACAAACTCTATATGGATAGGAAATTATTCTCCCTTCATTAGTAAAGTAAACATTTATACGGGAGTAAGAACTGATTATTCAACAGGATTGGGCAATGAGCAATTATATGGCCTTGCATTTGATAATATCACCAACTCTGTCTGGGCGGTAAGTTACCTTGCTGACACCATCATTAAAGTAAATATCTTTACTGGTGCTATGGCCGATTATGCGGTGGGGGCGGATTCATTTAATGCTACTTTTGACAACACAACCAATTCAATATGGGTAACAAATTATAGTTCTAATACTATTAGCAAAGTAGATATTTACACTGGCGCAAAAATTGATTATGCGGTTGCGACAAAACCATATGATATCGCCTTTGAGGGTGTCACAAATTCTGTGTGGGTAACTAATCCTAATTCTAATATTATCAGTAAAATTTCAATTGGTGAACCTGTGCAGCATCCGTGTTGTTCAAGTGTTCTTTTTCTACCAGGAATTAAAGGAAGTGTTTTGAAAACTGGTTCAGATACACTTTGGCCACCGACAATATTTAGTTTTAACGATGTATCCCAACTAGCGCTTACAACTAGCGGTGAAAGTGTGAATGATGTTCATACTGATGGTGTTTTGAATACATTTTACGGCACTCCAATATATGCTCCCTTTTCAAATTTCATGAATGGTTTGGTTGCCAATGGAACAATGAAGGAATGGATACCATTTGCGTATGATTGGAGATTCTCGCCGGAAACAATACTTCAAAATGGTGTAAAAACAGCCAATGGAACAGTTGATGTCATGCAAGAAATAGAAACCCTTGCATCGCAATCAAAAACAGGAAAAGTTACAATCATTGCTCATTCTATGGGGGGTTTTCTAGGAAAGACAATAATAAAAAAACTTCAAGACGAAGGGAAAGATAATATAATTGATTCTTTTGTGATGGTAGGTACACCCCAGCTTGGAACACCGCAAGCGGTAGCTTCGATACTTCATGGAGACGATGAAGGAATTGTGGCTGGGTTAATAACTAACCCTATAGGTATACGTAGAATAGCTCAAAATATGCCTAGTGCCTATAATTTACTTCCTTCTCCTCAATATTTTACTAAGATATCGAATCCAGTTATCACATTCAATACAGATGCTCCATTTACTCAAGTATGGAGAGATTTCTGGGGAACAGCTATCAATACCTACTCTGGTTTTCTATCATTTGTGACTGGGACAGGAATAATACGCACCAAACCAATAGAACAAAACCTACAGGACCCGGAAGTACTGCGACCTGAGTTTATGACAAATGCTGCCAATTTTCATAGTACATACGACAATTATCAATTTCCAGATCATATTCGCGTTGTTCAGGTTGCAGGTTGGGGTAGTCCGACAACAAAATCTATTGAATATAAAATGGATCATGGATATCCAAACTATGATACAAAATTTACTATCGAGGGTGATGGAACGGTTGTTTTTCCAAGTGCAGTTTCGTTGGTTGCTGATGAAACATATTTTTTCAACATTATAGATTACAACAAAGCGTTTAATTCTAATGCTCAACATCGAGACTTACTCAGCACAAATACATTACAGAACTTAATACAATCAGTAACTAAAAAAGAAGATATTACAAATATAGATTTTCTATCAACCACGAAACCACTAGTAGCAAACCTTAGTGACCAACTTATTGTCAGTACTCACTCTCCCGTCATTCTTGGTGTATATGATCAACTTGGAAATTTTACTGGTATTGATCCAAATCAAGACCTTTCTGCTAATGTACTCTCTATTAAAGAAAATATTCCAGGAAGCACGTTTCTTTACACGAGTGGAAGTCAAAATATATTTCTACCCAAGGTGGGTAATTACAACTTCATCTACAAAGGAGATGGCAATGGACCAACCACTGTTGCGATTGAAAATTTTACTGCCGATGTGGCAACGCCAATAGTTTCATATACAGATATTCCAACAACAAGTTCGACTGCTGCGACTTTCACTGTGCAAAGTGCTACACCAGAAAATACGACCATAAAACTTGATGTGAATGGAGAAGGAGTAATTAAAATAATTCCCCCAGACGAAGGTCTTTCTCTTAATGGACTTATTGCGCTTCTTAAAGAAGAAATATCTATGATAGTTATTAGCGACAAGTTCAAACAAAGTCTCTTGAGAAAAATATCCAATCTTGAAAAAAAGAGAACGTTAGTTAGAGTCCCATCTAATTTAGCAAGCAGTATATTGAGAGAAGCTGGGAAAGATAAAATATCTGATACTGATGCGCAGACACTTATTAATCTTTTGAGTCAGATTGAAAATCTTATAAAATAAAAAAATATGAATACAAAAAAAATTACTTTTGGTTTACTATTACTTTCTTTGTTTGGTTTGGGGATAGGTTTTTTTTTATTGAAGTTTTATGAATGCGGGTATAGTATTTTCTGCTACAACTTAATAAATACATCCAAGGCGCTTTTCTATGGCATGTCTGCACTAGCACTTGTATTCTTTATACTAATTTTTGCACAGCAAGCCTTTTCCGCCTGGAAAAAGTTTGCCATTTGGTTTATTCCTCTTGCCACCCTGCTTTTTATTTTTTACCCAAACCCTAGTTCCGGTGATTATTTTTCTCCATACCCTGAACAGATATTCAAATGGGTAAGTATTATGTATGTTGTAATCAGTATTCTAATTATTGCTTTAAAACAATCAGACAAAGAGACAAGAAGGTTAACCTAAAAGAATAATAATGAAAAATTTATACAAAAAAGGAATAACAATTATAGAGTTATTGGTAGTATTAGCAGTGCTCGGTATTATTTTTTCAGTTGTTATTCCGCAATTTTCTAAAATGAGAGAGAATCAAGTGTTGAAAAGCGGAGTTTCCGATACGTTATCGTCTATAGATAAAGCGCGCGGGGAAACGCTTGCATCTTTGAATTCTTCTTCTTATGGAGTGCATTTCCAATCTGACAAAGTTATAATTTTTAAAGGCACAGATTTTTCCACTCGGGATACAACAAAAGATGAAACAATAAGTATTGCAACACCTGCTATTATATCTAGTGGTACACTTACCCTACCCGTGGATATTTATTTTAATCGTCTTTCTGGAAGTCCGAGTAAGACTGGCACAATAACTATTTCCACTCCTGTCTATTCAAAAATTATTACAATTTCTGCTACGGGAGTGGCTAGTGTGGATTAAAAAATGACTAAAATATTTCAAAATAGAGGGTTCATGGTGGTTGAAGTACTTGTAGCCGTTTCCATTATTACTGTTTCTATTTTAGCTGCGATGACGGTCGCTCAAAAATCAATATATGTTTCTCGCCAAGCTTTTCATATGACTCAAGCGTCATTCTTGTTGGAGGAAGGAGCGGAAAATGCGCGAATCGCCCGAGATAATGCTTGGAGCAATGTGTCCACCCTCAGTACTTCGGAGCAAGTAGGTATTTTCAACAGAACAGTCGTCGCTTCGGATGTGAACCGAGACAACGACACTAAAAACATAGTCGGTTCCGGAGGCACTCTTGATCCTGGAACAAAATTAATTACAGTCACAGTTTCTTGGCCGGAGGGAGGCGCCACTCTTACTAAGACATTGCAATTTTATATAACAGATATTTTTTCATAAAACATACAAAAATTATGCGAACACTGCGAAAAACTGCGAAAACAAAACCAGACAGCGCCTTAGGCGCTCAGACAGCGCCTAAGGCGCTGTCTGGTGGATATGGTGTTTTAGAACTTCTCTTTTATATTGCCTTTTTTTCGGTTCTTTCTTCATTGGTGATCAATGCCATGATAACAATGGCAAGATCGTTTAAGGAAACTACTATACAGGCAGAACTAGTACAAAGTGGAAGTATCATGGAAAGGATGTCGAGAGAAATCAGGCAAGCGAACGGAATCATCTCCATCGGCACAAATGATTTAGTGCTTGATGCTGGAAGTGGCAAAACCACTGAATTTAAATTTATTAGTCCGAATATTCAACTTTGGGATACCGGTAGTAATATTGGAAACCTAAATTCACCCAATACTACAGTGACCGCTCTCGCTTTTACTCAAATAAATACGACCAAAGGAAAAGCAGTTAAAATAGTTTTAACTCTTAAGTCTGCCAATGATACATCAGGCAATACTCAAGATTTTTATGATACGATTGTTTTAAGAGGGAGTTATTAAATACAAAAATTATGCGAAGACTGCGAAAAAATACAAAAAGAAATTCACAATCCGGAGCAGCGATGCTGATATCGGTTATCTTTTTTCTTTTTATTTCTTTGGCGATAATTGCTGGGCTTGTGGGTCCAACTGTACAGGAATTTAAAATATCTAGTGATCTAGTTAAATCTAAGCAAAGTTTATTTTTATCTGAGTCAGGAATAGAGGACGCTTATTTTAGATTAAAAAATTCAACAACAATTAATTCTCCAATTTCTATAAATTTAGGTGGAAATACTTCGGTAACGACAATAACTGACTCAGGTTATAATGAAAAAACTATTATTTCTCTCGGAGATGTTTCTTCTAGGCAAAGAAACAGTGAAATGGTTTTATTGGCAGGTGATGGAGTCTCTTTCAGTTATGGTATTCAATCCGGAGTAGGTGGATTTGTTATTGGAAATGCAATCGTGCATGGAAATGTTTATTCAAATGGAAATATAACCGGAGCAAATGGTGCTAGGATTACTGGTTCAGCATTTGCTGCAGGGGCATCTGGGGTTATCGATAATATTGATGTTGGGGAAAATGGTGAGGGAGATGCTAGGGCGCATACTGTGAACAATTCCACTGTTTTGGGCAATCTCTATTGCCAAAGCGGATCGCATAATAATAAATCTTGCAATATCTCCGAGCCGGATCCAGTAGCTGTGGATATGCCGATAACAGAAGTGATGATAAGTAAATGGAAACAAGATGCTGAGGCAGAAAATAATATTATTATCGGTGATTTAACTATTACATCCTCTCAAAATTTGGGACCGGTAAAAATTACCGGAAATTTGGCGATTAATGCTGATATTACTGTTACTGGGACTATTTATGTTATGGGTAATATAACTACTAATAATGGCGCTCACATTACCTTGAGCAGCTCTTATGGTTCCACCGGGGGAATTATTGTTACTGACGGTCGAGTTACGTTGTCAAATAATGTAAAGTTTTTTGGATCAGGAGGCCCCAACACATATGTTTTGTTAGTCACAACCAGTGCTTGTCCTTTAGGATGTTCTGGATTGAATGCCATTGAAATTTTAAATAATGTGGGGGCGATACTTGTGAATGCTCAAAATGGCACAGTACATCTTAATAATGGCGTAGAGCTGAATGAGGTGGTAGGAAAAACTATTGACATAGACAACAGCGCGGAGATTTGGTACCTTTCAGGTTTGGCAAATCAAAATTTTACTTCCGGACCGACCGGCGGTTGGGACATTAAAAATTGGAAAGAAGTTCAATAATTTTTTTTAAATATGATACAATTTCTCTATGCTGAAAAAGATCACAAAGAAAATAATATGCGGTAATTGGAAAATGAATCCGCGCACTCTGAAAGAAGCGGAGAAATTATTTTCTGATGTGGTAAAAGAAGTTTCTGAAGCCAAGAAGACGGAAATCGTGATCTGCCCGCCTAGCATTTATTTAGAAAGATTAAAAAAAATTAGAACCAATAAAATAAAACTTGGAGCGCAAAATGCTTTTTATGGCGACCTCGGAGCTTTTACGGGAGAAGTGTCCGGAGAAATGTTTTCCAATATCGGCGTGAAGTATGCAATTTTGGGACATTCTGAAAGACGAGCTCTCGGAGAAAACAATAGTGAAATAAATAAAAAAATAAAATCATCCCTTTCGGCTGGTCTAGTACCGATACTTTGCGTGGGTGAAAATGTTCGCGATGAAAGCCATAGTTATTTTAATTTAGTCAAAACACAAATCGAAGAATGTCTGGCGGGAGTTTCTAAAAATTCAATTTCAAAAATAATTATAGCTTATGAACCAGTCTGGGCACTCTCTAGCACGCTTAATCGTCGAGATGCGACAGCAGATGACTCCAGAGAAATGGCTATTTTTATACGTAAAATACTTTCTGATAAATTCGGTAAAGATGCATCTGGTGCCAGGATTATTTATGGCGGTTCTGCTAATGAAAAAGATGCAGAAGATTTTCTTAAAAACGGAGGAGTGGACGGATTGCTTCCCGGCCGTGCTAGTTTGAATGCAAAAAAGTTTTCAGAGATTGTAAAAATATGCGAAGCATTAGAGAAAAAAAAAATTTAAAAGGGAAAACAGCGCTCGTGCGAGTAGATTTTAATGTGCCCATTAAAAATGGCAAAGTCGAAGATGATTTTCGCATAAAAAAAGCTTTACCAACTATTAAGTTTTTAATTAAAAAAGGAGCAAAAATAATTTTAATTACTCATCTCGGAGAAGGGGGAGAGACGCTTGTGCCTATTGCTAAAGCTTTAAATAAATTTATTAAAGTGAAATTTATTCCTGAAATTATTGGCTCAAAAGTTTCTAAGGCATGTTTCGAAATGAAAAATGGGGAAATTATTTTATTAGAAAACTTAAGAAACAACAAAGGCGAACAGCTATGTAATAAAAATTTCGCCGAAAACTTGGCAAAATTTTCAGATATTTATGTAAATGAGGCATTCCCTGAATCTCATCGAAAAGTTTCTTCGATTGTTCTATTGCCCAAGCTATTGCCTGCTTATGCCGGTTTCCAATTAGAAGCTGAAATAAAAAACTTAGCTCATGCTTTCAAAAATCCCAAGCATCCATTTTTGTTTATTTTAGGCGGGGCTAAGTTTTCTACCAAAATGCCTCTTATTAAAAAATACTTAAAATTGGCAGATTATGTATTCGTTGGTGGGGCGTTGGCTCATAATTTTTTAAAGGCAAAAGGCTGTGAAGTCGGTAGATCTCTAATTGATAACAACAATTATGGAATTGAAAAATTGCTAAAAAATAAAAAATTAATTTTACCCGTCGATTTTGTCATGAAGGATGGAATTATTGTAGACATAGGAGAAGAAACAATAAAAAATTTAGCGCCACTGATAAAGAAATCAAAGCTTATACTTTGGAATGGTCCGCTTGGTAGATATGAAGACGGCGGAGCAGAAGCTACTAAAAAAGTATTTAAATTAGTTGCAAGCTCTAAAGCCGAAAGTGTCATTGGCGGAGGAGACACGGTAGCCCTAATAAGAGAACTGAATATGGAAAATAAATTTTCTTTTGTATCTACCGGTGGCGGTGCCATGCTTGATTTTTTAGCAAATGGAACCTTGCCGGGAATCAAAGCGCTGCGATAATTTTTTCAGCAGCTTCGGCTGATTCTTTGTCTTTGTAGATTTTTGTTCGAAACATTGGCAAATTGTCATTAAGAAATCTAGGGATTAAATGTATATGAAAATGGGGGACATCTTTACCGACTATGGAAAGCTGCACATAATCGCACCCGATTCCTTTTTTGATAGCGAGCATTAATTTTTTAGCTAATTTAAAAATTCCGCAGATTGTTTCATCATCTGCGTCTTGCATCCAGACCATGTGCTTTTTGGGAATTAATAAAAGATGCCCATCCGCGACCGGCTGAATATCTAAAAATGCTAAGAAGTTTTCATCTTCATAAACTTTTGTGCAAGGAATTTCTCCCTTAATTATTTTATCAAAAATGCAGTTCTCCATATTTATATATTCTATACCATCTGTGTTAAAATTCAATTCATGCAAAAGTATAGCGAATTATTGAGGACGCTTCTGGAAAAAAGAGGAGTTGCCGATGCGGAGCAAGCAGAAATTTTTCTAAATCCAAGTTATGAGCGCGATTTTTATGATCCTTTTTTAATGCGGGATATGGAGAAGGCTTGCGTAAGGCTATATGAGGCCATAGAGAATAAGGAAAAAATAATCATTTATGCAGATTATGATTGTGATGGAATTCCAGGGGCGGTAATTTTTAACGACTTATTTAAACTGGTTGGATATGAAAATTATGAAATTTATATACCCCTGAGAAATTCTGAAGGGTATGGGCTCAACCTCGTTGCCATAAAACAATTTTCAGAAAACGGAGTGAAATTGTTGATTACGGTCGATCTTGGAATCACTGCGGTGGCTGAAGTGGCTCAGGCGGAAGCAGACGGCATCGATGTAATAATCATTGATCACCACTTGCCAAAACAAAAAATTCAGCCCATAAAAAATTCTCCCGCCTTCGCCCTCGGAGTCGAAAAGACAGGGGACCCACGACTCCTTAATTTTTTACAGTCTGAATTTTTACTGCCTCGCGCCTATGCAATTTTGAATCCAAAAGTGGATGAGTATCCGGAAAAAATGCTTTGCGGAGCAGGCGTTGTTTTTAAATTTATGCAAGGTTTTATTCATAAATACGGCAAAGAGAATGAGAATTTTGGGATAAAAAATGGTCAGGAAAAATGGATGTTGGATATGGCAGGTTTGGCGACCCTTTCTGACATGGTTCCCCTTACCGGTGAAAACAGAGCTATCGCTTATTTCGGAATGAAAGTTCTGAAGAAATCTGCCCGACCGGGTTTGCAGAAACTTTTAGCGAAAATGAAAATCGAGCAAGGATATTTATCAGTGGACGATATTGGTTTTATGGTAACGCCCAGATTAAACGCAGCCTCGAGAATGGATGACCCTATGCGAGCTTATGAAATTCTTTCCACAAGAGATGAGGCGAAAGCAGGTCTGCTCTCAGATCATTTGTCGAAGATAAATGATGAAAGGAAAAACATAGTAAAAAATATTATGCGTGATGTAAATAAGCATATTGATAAAAAATTCGAGAATGGAATAGAAACGGACGTGATAGTGATAGGTAACCCAGAGTGGAAAGTGGGAGTTTTAGGATTAGTGGCAGGGAAAATATCAGATAAATATAAAAAATCTGTTTTTGTGTGGGCGAAAGATGAAAATAATTGCATTAAAGGTTCTTGTCGGAGCGATGGGTCGGTCTCTGTTGTGGAGCTTATGAGCGAGAACAGCGAATCATTTGTGGACTTTGGCGGACACGAACTCGCAGGAGGATTTACCGTTTGTGATGATAAAATTCATTTTTTAGAGGAAGCGCTGTCTGTTTCTTTTAAAAAAATTACCACCCCGCTCCGATCTGAATCGGAGCACCCCTCCTTAATTAAGGAGGGGAAAAACATCAAAGATATGAAATTATCTCTTTCTGACGTCAACATGAAAAATTGGAAAGAACTGGAAAAGCTCGCACCTTTTGGAATAGGAAATCCTAAACCCGTTTTCCTTTTTCCTGACATCAAGATAGAAAAAATAAAAAAATTTGGTAAAAATGGATCTGGAGAACATTTGGAAATTGTTTTTTCTGACTTATCCGGCAAAGCCACGGCTATTTCATTTTTCTCTGATTATGATTCTTTTGATATACCTATTGCGGAGAACAAAACAGTCAATCTTCTAGCCACTTTTGATTTATCTAGATTTAGAGGGAGAGTTGAGTTAAGATTAAGGGTAGAGAATATATTATAAAAATGCAAAAAGAATATAGTATGAAAATTTATACGGATGGAGCGGCGAAAGGGAACCCGGGGAAAGCTGGCTGGGGGGCTGTTTTTATAATTCACCCCTACCCAACCTCCCCCTTGTTAAGGGGGAGGAGTGAGGAGGGGGTCTTTGAAATCGGGGGAGGAGTGGAACACGCGACAAACAATCAAATGGAATTGACTGCGCCAATTGAAGCGTTGAAGTTTTTATTTAAGCAAGGCTTGGTTGGGGATGATGTGGAAATTGTTTCTGATTCTAAATATGTGATTTTGGGAATTACGGAATGGATTTTTAATTGGCAAAAGAATGGATGGCGTAATGCCAAAAAAGAGCCAGTTTTAAATCGCGCTCTTTGGGAAGAACTACATAAACTTACTGAAGAGTTTGCAAAATTGCCAAACAGGGAGAAAATAAAATGGACTTATGTGAAAGGACACAATGGAGACAAGCATAACGAAAGAGCGGACGAAATAGCGACTAGTTTTGCGGAAGAGGCGCCGATAAAATTGAAAAAATAAGATTGGTCAACCTGGCAGGTTGACCAATCTGGGAAAAGGTTTATACTTTAAACATGATTGGTGACTTAGCACATATATGCAATAGGGGAGTTGAAAAAAGAAAAATTTTTATTGATGAATCTGATTATCTTAGATTTGTGCAAAACTTACTTTTTTTAAATAACCAAGATGGGAAAATTAGAATACGCAGAAAGGATCCGCTTTATGATATTAAAGAAATTTTGTTTGGAAGAAAAAAGTTAGTGGAGATTTTAAAATGGAGTTTGTTGCCAAATCATTATCATCTTTTACTTTACGAAGTTTCAGAAGGAGGAATTCTTGAATTTACGAAACGTTTAGGTAATGCATATACAAAATATTTTAATACTAAAAATAAAGGGAGAAGAGGGTATCTTTTTCAGAATAGCGCAAAAATAATTCCTATTTTGAAAAATAATCATTTTTTATATATGCCAATTTATATTGACCTTAATTGTTCCGATCTTATATGTCCAAATTGGAAAAATACCCCCAAAAATGATTCAAAGAAAATTCTAAATTTTTTGAAATCATATCGTTGGTCAAGTTTTAGAGATTGTTTTACAAAAAGTGAATTTGAAAATGTTTCTAATGTGGATCTTTTCTATGATTTATTTGATACTAACGCGAGAGAGTACATGAAAGAATTAGAAGATTTTCTTGAAAATCCATTGGCTGACGTGGCAGGTTGGTCAATTTGATAGTGGGTGTATGTTTAACGGATACTTTTTGATATCATAAACTTATGGAAGAAAATCCTTTAAAGAATAAAGAAAAATTAGCTTTAAAAATAGAAATAGCTACAGAAAAAGATTGGGAGGAATATAAAAAAATTAGATGTGAAGCTATTGATACAGACCCCGAAGGCTCTGGTAAATATTTTAAAGATGAAGCTCGGGTGGAAAGAAATCAAACTGATAATGAATGGAAAGAAGATTTAGGAAAATCTATTATAGTTTTGGCAAGAAATGGGTCAGAGGTAATAGGAATTATAAAAGGAGTAAAAAGTCCGAATTCAGATGAGCTTCGGGTATGGAGAATAAATTCTGTTTTCCTTAAACCAAATTTTAGGAAAAGTGTTATTGGGGAAAACATTGCAGAAAGAATGCTCAAAACAATATTAGACGAGGAAAAAAGGAAAGGCGCTGAAAAAGTTAGACTTTGGGTGTTAGTTAGCAGAGGAGCAGCGATTAAACTTTATGAAAAATTCGGTTTTGAAAAACTTGATGAAGAGAGGGCGTTGCCAATTATTGGAAATGACCCGAAGTATCTTTCTGAATACCAAATAATGGAATTGGATTTAATTAACAAAGAACACAATGGCTGACCTGGCAGGTTGGCCAATTATTTTATGCGGGATAGAGTTTTTTATACAACTTGTTTTGGGTTTTTATTTGGAGTGCTGTTGCGCTCTTTCTTTTTGGTAGATTTTTATTTGGTAATTTTATTCGGCTTAATTGCTCTCGCTTTGTTTTTGTTTTTTACTTTAATTTCCCTCGGCCATAGCCCTACGGGCGAGGCAAAAAACAAGTGGGGTATATTAGCTTCGATTTTTCTTCTGACTTTTTGTTTTGGAATTTTTAGATTTAACATGGTAGATGTTTTAGCACCAAATATTTTTGAGTCGCAAGTAGGGCAAAAAGTAACTCTCGATGGAGTTATAACTGATGAACCTAGTATAAAAGAAAATAACCAGCAATTGACGGTGCTTGTAACTTCTAGAGGTTGGACATCGGGTCCCCCTGATGTCCAACCTCTTCCCACCACTAAAATTTTATTGTCTACCAGTCTAGATACAGATTATAAATATGGAGACAAAATAAATTTTTTTGGGAAATTAGAAAAGCCGGAGAATTTTATTACCGACCAAGGTAAAGTTTTTGACTATGTAAATTATTTGCGCAAAGACGGGATTTTGTATGTGATGGGTTATCCCAGAATTGAAATTGTCTCCCTTGGCCGTAGCCAGACGGGCGAGGCCCGCGGAAATGGCAATGTAATTCAAAGTGCTCTTTTCCAAATTAAAGATAAATTTTTAGAAAAAATAAATTTTGCTATTAATGCTCCTGAGAATCTGCTTTTGGGTGGGCTTATTTTGGGTGAAAAATCTTCTTTTAGTCAAGATTTAAGACAGAGTTTTGTGAATACCGGTACGATCCATATCGTGGCGCTGTCAGGATACAATGTGACGATTGTGGCTGAATGGATTATGAAATTTTTGGCGAAAGTACCTTATGCTCCCAAAAATTTTGGTATTGGAATGGGAATATTAACAGTAATTCTATTTATCATAATGACTGGCGGGAGTTCGACTGCAGTCCGAGCGGGGATAATGGCGACTCTGGCATTGGTAGCCCGCGCGACCGGCCGCAATTATGATGTCGCGCGGGCGTTATTGTTGGCTGGAGTGTTGATGATTCTACTCAATCCTTTTCTTCTAGTTTTTGATGTTTCTTTTCAGCTTTCATTTTTGGCGACGGTCGCGGTGATTTTTCTCGCTCCGAGAATTGAAAAATATTTTTTATGGGTACCAAAAACTTTCGAATTGCGAGACATTGTGTCCGTCACCTGTGCTGCTTATGTTTTTGTTTTTCCTTTTATTCTTTATAAAATGGGCAATTTTTCTCTGGTGGCTCTGCCAGCCAATGTTTTAATTTTACCTTTTATTCCTTTTACAATGATGCTCGGTTTCATCACTGGTTTTCTTGGGCTTATTTATTATGTGCTGGCAATACCGGCAGGTTTTCTTTCGTATTTATTTCTGCATTACGAGCTTGGAGTAATAAATTTTTTTTCAAACCTGCCATTTTCAGCTTTTACTTTTCCAGATTTTCCATTTTTACTTACGCTGATTATTTATGCCTATTTTATTTATAAACTTTTTGGCAGAAATATAAATAAATTCTTTACTGAGCCTTTTTGAAATTTTCTTCTATGACCTCCCAATTTAAATTTTCAAAGAATGCTTCCACGTATTTTTTCTTTTCGGAGGTCGGATAATCATAAACGAAAGCATGTTCCCACATATCAATACCAAGAATCCACTGAAGTCCATTTAATTGTCCCAAGTGGTGCTCGTCTACCCAAGCAGATATGAGATTTTTTGTTTGTTTGTCGTAGTAAAGCACTGCCCAGCCGACTCCGCGGGTCATCGCCAGATTTTTAAAATCCCTGAGCCATAGATCAAACGATTGTCCTTGTTTTTCAATCGTAATTTTTAATTGAAAATTTTCAGGTAGGGGTTTGGCTTCGCCTTCTAGAGACTTGAAATAATATTCGTGGTTTCTCATTCCATTGAATTCAAAGCCGAATCTTCTATGTAGTTCTCCCACTAAATAAACAACTTCCGGGGCTAGCTCTCTGGTTTCAGATATTTTTTCGTATTCTTCAAGTTTTTCAATAATTAAATTTGTGTTTTTTACATACCCAGCATAAAGCTTCAAATGTTCCTCAATATTTTTACTAGAGATGCCTTTAAAACTTCCTAGGTTAAATTTTATTTCCTCAAATTTCATATGTTAGTATTGTAACATGTATAAAAATATCAAACAGTGCTGGATGTTGATTCTTGTACTTCTCCTTTTATTTACAACATTTTTTCTATTTTATTTAGATTGGCAAAATTCCAACCAGGGTCTTACTTTTGCAATGCTAGATGTCGGGCAGGGAGACGCTCTTTTTATAGAATCTCCGACAGGTACCCAAGTCATGTTTGATGGTGGTCCACCGCGTAAAGTTTTGGGTCCACTTCAAAGAGTAATTTCTCCATTTGATAAAACTATTGATGCCCTAATAATTACCAACCCGGACGCAGATCACATCGGCGGACTTTTGGATATTTTAAAGAATTACAAAGTGGGTATGGTTCTCGAATCTGGCGTCTTAACAGATTCTAAAACTTATCAAAACTTGAGAGAAGAAATGAAAAAACAAAACGTACCGGATATTTTAGCTAAAAGAGGAATGAAGTTAGACATGGGAAGCGGAGCAGTAATCGATATTTTATTTCCCGATAGAGATGTTTCCGAGTGGGCGACGAATGATGGCTCAGTAGTAGCACGGCTTTCTTATGGAAATACTTCTATAATGCTAACTGGTGATGCAGGAACAAAAACAGAACAAATAATTCTCTCAGAAAATTCCCAAATGCGGTTAAAAAGCACTATTTTAAAGGTTGGGCATCATGGCTCGCGGACTTCTTCGTCTCCAAGTTATGTAAAAGCCGTCTCTCCGGAATATGCGCTCATCTCAGACGGCAAAGATAATAATTACGGTCATCCTCATCCAGAGACCTTGGAAACACTCACTAAATTTGGAGCAAAAATTTTCCGGACTGATTTGTTGGGTACGATAATCGTGAAATCCGACGGTCAAAATGAGATTTTTTCATTCCACAGGTAGATAAAAATTAATGTGATATAATCGTTTTATGAAAGATAAAAAAATTGAGAGTCTTATTAAGAATGAAACAAGGAGGCAGAAGAGCGTAATCAATCTTATCCCCTCGGAGAACTATGTTTCCAAAGATGTTTTGACGGCGCTTGGTTCTATTTTTGACAATAAATATGCAGAGGGGTATCCTCATGCTCGATATTATGGGGGGCAGAGGTATACAGATGAGCTTGAGATTCTTTGCCAAGACCGAGCTCGAAAACTTTTTAAATTAAAAAAAGATTTATGGCATGTAAATGTCCAGCCGCTTTCAGGGTCTCCTGCGAACTTGGCTGTGTATCTAGCGCTGGTGCCAAAAGGCGGGAAGGTGATGGGGTTGCCTCTTTCTTCCGGCGGGCATTTGACTCATGGTCAGAAAGTTTCCATCACTGGCAAGGTGTGGGAACAAGTGCCCATCGGCATAGATTTAAAAACCGAACTCATTGATTATAAAAAAATGAAAGAGGATGCAATAAGAGAAAAGCCGAATCTAATCATTGTAGGATTTACGGCTTACCCTAGAATTGTTGATTTTAAAAAGTGTCGCGAAGTAGCTGATGCTTGCGGTGCATATCTCATGGTTGATATGTCACACTTTGCCGGACTAGTAGCAGGAGAAGCTTATCCAACACCTTTTAAATATGCAGATGTGGTTACGACCACCACTCACAAGACTTTACGTGGTCCAAGAGGAGCAATTATTTTCTCTAGAAAAGATAAAAAACTTGGCGACAAAGATATATCATCTTTGATTGATAAAGCGATCTTTCCAGGTTTACAAGGAGGTCCGCACATGGGTCAGATTGCCGGCATTGCTGTTGCTTTAAAGGAAGACGATTCGCCAGCTTTTAAAAAATATGCGAAACAAGTCATCAAGAATGCAAAAGTATTAGCCAATGAACTCGTCCGCTTAGGTTGGAGAGTAGTTTCTGGTGGTACAGAATCGCATCTTATTTTGGTGGATGTTTGGATGAATGGAAAAGGTATCTCTGGAAAGGAGGCTGAAGCGAAACTCGAAAAAGCAGGAATCATTTGCAATAAAAATACTATTCCGGGTGAAACTCGTTCACCATTTGATCCTTCTGGAATCCGCATCGGTACACCGGCGGAGACTACTTTGGGCAAGAAAGAAAAAGACATGATTGCTATCGCTAGAAAAATAGACAAGGTTTTAAAGGGGAAGAAATAAAGTTTATGAAGTCAGGTAAAAAAGTAATTGTGATAACAGGCGGAAACAGCGGGTTAGGAAAAGCTACCGCTAAAATTTTAGTTCGTGAAAATGAGGTCGTGATTCTAGGGAAAAATGCGAAAGAAGTGAAGGAAACTTCCAAGGAGCTGGAATGCGACGGCATTATTTGCGATGTCACAAACGCGGAACAAATTAAAGATGCATTTTCGCAAGTTGTAAAAAAATATAAAAAAATTGACTGCTTGATAAATTGCGCGGGAGTTTGGATAGAAGGTCCGATTGAAGAAAATAATCCTGAAGAAATAAAAAATGCGGTTTTGATAAATACTGTCGGAACCATGCTCGTGGTAAATGCTTTAGTGCCTCAGCTTAAAAAACAAAAGTACGGGAGAATTATAAATATTAGTTCTAGGGCGGGTCTGAATCCAAAAGCAGAACGTTCTGTTTATAATGCTTCAAAATGGGCGGTGACCGGCTTTACGAAATCTCTTCAGCTGGAACTCGCTCCTTTTAACATTAGCGTGGTGGGATTTTATCCTGGATTTATTCATACTGGTCTTTTTGAAAAAGTGGGGATTCATAAAAATTTTGGAATGGCGATGCCAGTTGAAAAACCAGCCAAGGCTTTAGCGTATTTAGTGGATGTCGATGATGATTTATTGATAAACTCATTTGAGATGGAATCATTGAGAGAAGCTAAATAATATGGCAAAAAAAGGCAAACTCATTGTAGTGGACGGCACGGATGGAAGCGGAAAAGCTACGCAAGTGAAGCTCTTGCGCGCGCGATTGGTGAGAGAAGGGTACACCGTGAAACTTCTAGATTTTCCAGAATACTATAAAAATTTCTTTGGAAAATTCATCGGGCATTGTTTGTCTGAGCAGTATTATAATTGGATAAATATTCATCCCAAAATTGCTTCCATCGCTTATGCGGCGGACAGATGGGAATCATCCGAGAAAATACGGGATTGGCTCAAAAAAGGATATATTGTTTTATCAAATAGATATGTCAGCGCCAATCAAATTCATCAAGGCGGGAAAATTAAAGACACCAAAAGGCGGAATAATTTTATAAAATGGCTCGATGAGATGGAATACAAAGTTTTTAAAATTCCCAAACCCGATGCGGTGTTTTATTTGAATGTTCCGATGAGCATCATTTTGAAATTAATAAAAGAACGCAATAAAAAAACTTCACGCAAATATACTGGCAAGAGGAAAGATATCGTGGAAGGGAATATCCCATATCTAACCAATTCTAATAAAACGGCTTTATGGCTCTCTAAAACTCAAAAGGGTTGGATTAAAATTGAATGCGCAGAAAATGGAATTTTGGAAAGCCGTGAAATAATCCATGAAAAAATTTATGAAAAAATTAAAAAAGTTTTACGTTAATTTTTATGCAAATTAAAGTTAAAAAACTTAGGGAAGATGCGAAGTTGCCGACCCATGGACATCCCGGGGATGCGGGGATTGATTTTTATTGCGTAGAAGATGTCCGTTTTCTGCCCGGCAAACAAGAGACAGTTCGCACTGGCGTGGCTATTGAAATTCCAGAAGGTCATGTGGGTCTTATTTGGGACAAATCGAGCATCTCTTTTAACTTAGGGTTAAAAGTCATGGGCGGAGTGATAGATGCTGGTTTTAGAGGCGAAATTACCATGAATTTTTTGAATGTTTCAAATAAAGAAGTTTTAATGACAAAAGATCACAAGATCGCCCAGATGCTAATTCAAAAATTCGAATATTGTGATATTGTAGAGACTGAAGAGCTTTCAGAAACTGTGCGAGGCGAAGGGAGGGAAGGGAGTACAGGACGTAAATAAACAAAATGTTCTAATCAAAAATTTTTGAAACTGCGCCCTCGGAGTCATAAGGACAGGGGACCCACACGTTTCTTAAAATTTTTATTAGAACATTTATACAAAACATTATGGAACAAAAAATAAAAAACTGGATAAAGGAAATTTTAAAGATTGAAGGCGATTTTGTCTTGACGCATCCCAAAGATCTCAAAAATGGAGATTACACTTTTATTTCATCTTTAGAAAATGCAAAAGAATCTTTGGAAAAATTAGAAAAAAATAAATTGCCAGAAATAGAAAAGATAGAAATGGTTGGCAGATTTATAAATTTCCATTTATCGAGGAAGTTTTTCGCAAATAGAGTCGAAGAAATTTTAAATAATCCGGAAGATTTTGGGAAAAATAATTCATTGGAAGGAAAAAAAATAATGGTTGAATATACGGACCCGAATCCTTTCAAGCCTTTTCACATTGGACATTTGATGAGCAATGCTATCGGGGAATCAATCTCGCGTTTAGTTGAATTCTCCGGAGCCAAGATTGCACGGGCTAATTTCCAAGGAGACCTCGGCCTGCATGTAGCTAAAGCTATTTATGGGCTTATGGATAACGAAAAATTGCAAAGCAAAGCGGGGTCAAATGCTCTGCAGGCGTCAAACATAGGGAAAGCTTACGCCAGAGGCGCGGAACTTTATGAAATTGATGAGGAAATAAAGAAAGAGATAGATGAAATAAATAAAAAACTTTATATAAAAGAGGACGACAAAAAAGACAAAAAAATAACGGAAATATATGAATGGGGTTTCAGGGTGACGATGGAAACCTTCGAAGATCTATATAAAATGCTAGGCACGAAGTTCGATTTTTATTTTCTAGAAAGCGTGATGGCGGATATTGGGCGAGAAATTGTGAATGCAAATATGGGAATTTTTGAAGAATCTGATGGAGCGATTGTCTTCAAAGCAGAGAAATACGACTCTAAGTTGCACACCAGAGTTTTCATTACTTCTGCTGGATTGCCCACTTATGAAACCAAAGATCTCGGGTTGGCGGAAGAAAAATTCAAAACTTTTCCAGATATGGATTTGTCTATTATGGTTACTGCCAACGAGCAGAAGGATTATATGCGCGTTGTTATGAAAGCTATTTCCTTGATCAACAAAGAACATGCGGAAAAGATGAAACATATTACTCACGGCATGATGCGCCTTCCTACCGGCAAGATGGGGTCTAGGAAGGGGAATGTGATAACTGGCGAATCGCTTTTGAACGATGCTCGCGACGCTATTTTGGAAAAAATGACAAATAGGGATTTTTCTCCGCAGGAAGAAGAAAAAGTGGCAAATGATGTGAGCGTTTCTGCCTTGAAATATTCCATCCTTAAGCAAGGAATCGGCGGGGATATCATTTACGATTTCGAAAAATCAATTTCTTTTGAAGGGGATTCTGGGCCGTATCTGCAATATGCTTATGCCCGGGCAAATTCAATTTTAGAAAAAGCCCAAAAAGAAAATATCTTGCCGGACCCGCATGCTTTCGGAGAGGAAATTTTTGAAGTAGAAAAATTATTATATAAATTTCCGGAAATTGTTTTCCGTTCCGCGAAAGAATACGAACCGCACTATATTGCGAATTATTTAATAGAAGTCGCCCGTGCCTTTAATAGCTTTTATGGAAATACGGTAATAGTAAATAAAGAAGATTCTAGTTCTGGATATAAAATTTCTCTGACGTACGCGTTTTCTTTTGTGATGAAAAACGGTCTGTACCTCCTCGGCATTACGGCTCCGAAGAAAATGTAGTAGAATAGAGCGTGACTCAAAATGAAGCTTTGAATATTTTAAAAACCGGTGTAAATGTTTTTTTGACGGGCGAGCCGGGGGCGGGAAAGACGCACACTATAAATAATTTTGTGAATTATTTGCGCACTCGCGATATAACTCCTGCGATCACCGCTTCCACGGGGATCGCCGCGACGCATATCGGCGGGATGACGATTCATTCTTGGAGCGGTATCGGCATCAGGACAAAATTAGACAAATATGATTTGGATAAAATTGCGAGCAGTGAATATGTCTGCAAGCGCGTAAGGCGAACGCGGATTTTGATCATTGATGAGGTTTCTATGCTCTCCTCCAATATGCTTGATATGGTGGATATGGTTTGCCGAGAAATAAAACAAAATGATGAACCGTTCGGTGGCATCCAAATAATTTTCGTGGGCGATTTTTTTCAATTGCCTCCGATTATAAGAAAAGATGACAAAGAAAATAATCTGAATAAAAACAAGCAGAGCTCACTTATTTCAGCGGTTCAACCGCTGGGGATTTTTGCTTATGAATCTAGTGCTTGGGAGAGGGCAGGATTGGTCGTGTGTTATTTGACAGAACAGCATCGCCAAGACGATAAAGACTTTCTTTCGGTGCTCTCCGGCATCCGCGCTAATGATTTTTCACAAATGCGTAGAAAATTTATAACTGCTCGGCAGATTGATCATGATGATATGCCCAAAGAAGCCCTGAATATTACCAAACTTTTTTCACACAATATAGATGTGGATCGGGTAAACAATATAGAGCTTGCAAAATTAGAGGAGGATGTAAAATTATTTAAAATGTCCGGGAGCGGAAACGACAAAGTGGTAGAGGCTCTTAAGAAAGGGTGCCTGTCGCCGGAAAATTTGGAGCTTAAAATCGGCGCAGTGGTAATGTGCACAAAAAATAATCAAAAAGAAAAATTTGTAAATGGCACGCTTGGCGTGGTGAGAGGTTTCGAAGAATTCAGCGGGTACCCGATTATTAAAACTAAAAATGGAAGGAAAATAACCATTCCGCCCTCGGATTGGATAGTGGAAGAAAATGGAAAAGTTCGCGCGCAAATAACTCAGATTCCGCTTCGGCTGGCTTGGGCTATTACAGTGCACAAGAGCCAGGGGATGAGCATGGATGCCGCAGTGATGGATTTGTCGCAAGTGTTTGAATTTGGGCAAGGCTATGTGGCGCTTTCTCGAGTGCGCAGGCTCTCAGGTCTTTTTCTGCTTGGCATCAATGAGCATGCGTTTAAAGTGCATCCGGAGGTTTTAGAAAAAGATATTTCTTTTAAGAAAAAGTCGAGAGAGGCGGTCAAAGTTTTCGGGAAACTCAAAGAAAATGATCTAAAAAAGATGCATAATGATTTTGTGGTTGCTTGTGGTGGAAAATTGAAAGAGAAGAAAAAATAGTTATGCACACTTTCTTTACTATATCTTTTAATCTTGTGAGATAATGAATTTATATAAATAATTTTAAATTAAATGCGCTTACGAAAATCGATTATTTTATTTTCGTTTTTATTTTTTCTTAGCGCTTTTTTTATTTTTACTCCAAGGGTTTTTGCTTCTGATTTAAATAGCAATGGAATTCAAGATGTGGATGAAGCTGAAGTTATTGTGAATTCAAATGTGTCATTGCCTGCCGGCGAATATGTTTTTAATAATCTGACCATCACTAATAATGCAGTATTGACCCTCGAAGGTGATCCTCTTTCATCAAATGATTTCAAAGGAGTAAAAATTAATGCTGTAAACATAACTATTGATGCTGGTTCATCTATTTCTGCTGACGGGAAAGGTTACGGCGCCAATCAAGGGCCTGGAGCTGGAAAAGATGTGAATGGTTATTCAAACCCTGGCGCGAGTTACGGCGGAATTAGCTCTGGTAATTCTGATTCAACTTATGGTTCGGCTACCAAACCCATTGATCTTGGCAGTGGTGGTACGACTAATGGCGGAGGAGCTGTCAGATTAATAATTTCTGATAATTTTACCAATAATGGAATTGTCACGGCAAATGGAAATGTATCAAGTAGCGGCGGCAGTATTTATGTAACTGCAAAAAACATCACAGGCGGTGGAAAATTTACTGCAAATGGCAGTAATATTAAAAACTAGCGAGGATGACCTTAATGTGTCGTATTAAGGTTTTTAATATATTTTTAAATAAATTATGAATAAATTTTTAGAGTGGTTTACATTAAAGAAATTATTGGTTTTTAGTTTAGTTGGAACTATTGGATTTTCAATTTTAGTACCAAGAAAAGTTTTTTATGCCATATATGACTCTCGTTGTTTTTTATGTATTGATATTGCTCAATATGCTGTATTGTTATTTTTAGTTGGAGTTACAATTTTAATTCCTATCATAATAATGTCTTTTGTCAAAAGACAGCATATGTTTGAAACTTGGAAAAAAACTTTATTTGTTTATTTATTTGTTTATTTGTTAAATATAATATTTATGCCTTGGTATTGGGGAGATGAATTTTTTAATTTTGAAAAAGATATTATAGCTTTTGGAATTTCTATTGCATATTTTGTATTTTCTCTTATTCTAATTATTTATAAATCTCTTAGTAAAGAAAGTAAATGATGAACATTCTTTTTTATATAAAAGAAAAGTTTCTAAGTTTTAAACCAAGGAATATAGCTTTAGTTTCTATTATTTCTGCAATTCTTGGGTTGTTTACATATTTTTTAGAACATTCTTTTTTTTTATAGGTATATATGTAGCGAAAAACTTTTCTTTTCAACTTTTAGTAGTTGTATTGCCCCTTACCAAAAATGGGGCTTGGTTTTAACGATATTTTTTTCAAGTATTTCATTTCTTTTATCTGTTTTTTTACTATTTAGAGACAAAGCAAAGCGTCATCTTTATATTAAAATCTTAATAATAATTGCTTCCATCGGAATTTTTTTAATGTTACTAACTTGGGATGACTCTAGTGGATTCTTTTTCAATGTCAACTTCGGTTTGTTGTTCTTAGCCATAACACCCATAGTCCTTGTTGCCATTATCAGTTTCATTGCTTGGAGTTATTTATTTAAAAAATAGAAATATGGGTGCAAATAAAGGTGATACGAGCTGGTGTAAACTTATTTCTAATTCTTACCAAAAAAGTCTTTGCTATGGTAATTAGGTTTTCGCCAAAGCAAGGCTTTGATAAAGGCAATTTAAACAGGAACGGCTCAATTCCCGCAACTTGAGCCGTTGAGGTGGTTTATGCTACACTTTTTATAAGTTTTTTAATAAAAATCGTGGTAAAAATTTATGAAAAATTTCGGACAAAACATAGAAAGTAGCGGACATATTGGAAAATCAAAAAATCCAGAGTTTAATCTTGGCGGACAAAGAAATCTTGATCGTTCTCCTGAAAAATCATTACATAAAGAAATGCTCGAGAATAGCACAGAAAAATCTAAAATGATGGGATTTTTAGATGAAATGGTTGGAAAATTAAGTCTTCCAGAAAATTATAAAATAATAGATGAAGCTGTCGGCGAAGATGGAGCTAGTGTTAGTCTTGCTAATAAAATATGGGCGTATACAGAAAAATTAGGAAGTAAAAAAATAATACCAAATAGTAGCGTAAAAGATATTTTGTTTAGTCAAGACGTGACAATTTTAGGTCGGGTAGAGAGGGTGAAGAGGAGAAAGGAACTGACGGATTCAGATAAAGAAATTATTAAAACCGAGTTTAATTTTTTGTGTAGATATATCGATCTTTTAAGTAAAAACATAACCTTTGAAACAGAGGAATTAAGTCATAAGCTAGGGTTTTTGGAAGGGAAAATAAATCCGGAGCGATTGGAACTTCTAAGAAAAAAAGATAAAAAAGAATTTCTTGAAATAAATGAAGAATTGCTTTAAATTTTTGTATTTTATGTTATATTGTAATAGTAAGCGTTGAAGAGGGTATCGCCTCGGAGCTTTGGGAAGAAATATTGCTAGGCAAGACCTAGCAATAAAGTAGAACCCTTTAAATGAGAAGCCCCGCCAAAGGCGGGTAAAAAGCAAGGTGGTACCACGGCGAAGCCCGTCCTTGTGCAATTATTTTTATTTGCATGAGGACGGGTTTTATTTTTTAAAATACAAAATTATGGAAGAAAAAAATATACAAAATAAAAAAAGCGAATCAGCTTTGCGCGAAGAGAAGATTTTGGAGTTTTGGAAAGAAAATAAAACTTTTGAGAAATCTCTGGCAAAAAAGTCGCCTCAAGGAGAATTTGTTTTTTTTGAAGGTCCGCCGACGGCCAATGGCAAGCCAGGCATTCATCATCTGGAAGCTAGAGCATTCAAGGACGCAATTCCCAGATACAAAACTATGCAAGGTTTTCATGTGCGGAGAAAAGGCGGATGGGACACCCACGGGTTGCCAGTAGAACTTCAAGTAGAAAAAAAACTTGGGTTGAATTCTAAGAAAGCGATTGAAGAATATGGAGTTGCCAAATTCAATCAAGAATGCAAAGAAAGCGTTTGGGAATATTTGGATGTTTGGAATAAATTTACTCATCGCATCGGATATTGGGTGGATCAAGAGCATCCATATGTGACGTATCACAATGAATATATCGAATCTGTTTGGAATGTTGTTAAAGAAATAAATAAACAGAATTTACTTTATAAAGATTATAAAGTTGTGCCTTGGTGTCCGCGTTGTGGAACAGCTTTGTCTTCGCACGAGCTGGCGCAGGGATATGAAGATGTAAAAGATTTATCGGTGTATGTGAAGTTTAGAGTGTTAAGCGGAAACATTACTTCTGCAGGGTCGCTGTCTCCGTCTGCTGACGGAGCGCTGCCTCTCGGCTCGTCAGCCTGCGAGACACCCCGCAAAAGTAACATTTCCGCCAACACCTACATTCTCGCTTGGACCACTACTCCATGGACTTTGCCGGGGAATGTGGCTTTGGCTGTGGGGGAAGATATTGATTATGTAAAAATAGAAATAGAAAAAGAATTTTTAATTTTGGCCAAAGAAAGACTTTCCGTAATAGATGGAGAATACAAGATACTCAAGGAGATAAAAGGTAAAGATTTAATTGGTCTTGAATATGAGTCATTATATCCATATTTAAAGGACACAATTTCTGAAAATGAAAAACCTAAATTAGAAAAAGCCTTTAAGGTTTACGGAGCGGATTTTGTGACGACCGCAGACGGTACTGGAGTAGTGCATACGGCAGTGATGTATGGGCAGGATGATTTTGAACTTGGCACGAAGGTTGGTTTGCCGAAGCACCATCTCGTCGGTCTAGACGGAAAATTTTTACCGGGTACAGGAATATTTGAAGGCAGATTTGTACGCGACGAAGATGTGGCTGTGGATGTGATAAAAGATTTAGCGCATCGTGGGCTTTTATTAAAAAAAGAAAAATATGAACATTCCTATCCGCATTGTTGGCGCTGCCATACGGCGCTTATTTATTATGCCCGGGATTCTTGGTATATAAAAGTCTCTGATCCAAAAATAAAAGAAAAAATGATAGCTGAGAATAAAGAAATAAACTGGGAACCGGCGCATATTCGGGATGGTCGTTTTGGAGAATGGCTTCGTGAAATTAAAGATTGGGCGATCTCTCGCGAGCGGTATTGGGGAACACCCCTGCCAGTTTGGATTTGCGAATCCTGTAAAAGAGTGGATGTCATCGGAAGCATTGAAGACTTAAAAAATAAAACCAAAAAGTCTGGGAATAAATATTTTGTGATGCGGCATGGTGGAACTGAAGCTAACTTGGCTGGTCTCGTAAGTTTCAAGAACCAAATTGATGACAGTTTGAGTCCAGAAGGTCAGAAACAAGTAACAGAGGTTGCTAAAAAAATTCTTAGTGAAAAAATTGATTTAATTATTTCGTCTCCTTTTACTCGCACAAGACAAACAGTAAATATTTTGAACGAAAAACTTCATCTCAAGGATGAACAAATAATTTTTGATGATAGATTGCAGGAATTTAACCCTGGGGATTTTGATGGAAAGTTATGGAGTGAATATCATAAATATGTTCTTTCGATTAGCAATGGATGGTTCCATCATAAAATTCCAAATGGGGAATCTTTTGCGGAGGTAGCGTGTCGTACTGGAGCAGTATTATGCGAGCTTGAAAATAAATACAAAAATAAAAATATCATAATTGTGACACATGGTGGACCCGCATGGCTTTTATTTGTAAACGCCGGATTGTTTACTCCTGATGACAAGCCTTATCATTTTCCAAACACAGAAGCATTTGTGAAAGAATTTAGGCAATTTAATAATGCCGAAGTTCGCGAGCTGCCATTTGTTCCATTTCCTCACAATGCAGACTTTGAACTTGATTTACACAAGCCATATATTGATGAAGTAAATTTAATTTGTGCCCATCGGGTGGGCTCAGGGCAAGCATGTGGTGGCAAACTGATACGCACTCGCGAGGTGATGGATGTCTGGTTTGATTCCGGATGTATGCCATTTGCGCAAGATAATTACCCATTTAAGGAGACCAAGATTTTATACCCCGCAGATTTTATTTCAGAAGCGATAGACCAGACTCGCGGATGGTTTTATACTTTACACGCTGTTGGTATCCTTATGGGGAGAGGAAAGGCATACAAAAATGTAATTTGTCTCGGACATTTGATGGATGCTGTTGGTAAAAAAATGTCTAAATCCCTCGGTAATATTGTTGATCCTTGGGAAATGATAGAAAAATACGGAGTGGACACCTTGCGTCTTTGGATGTATTCAGTAAACCAGCCAGGGGAATCAAAAAACTTTGATGAGAAGACAGTTGCCCTGCTTTACAGCCAGGTTTTTGGGTTGCTTTACAATGTGCTGGCGTTTTATGAACTGTATAGAGATAAAGACTTAGAGACAATTCACCTCTCCCCAACCCCTCTCCTTAATAAGGAGAGGGGCGAGGGGGTGAGGTCTAACGTTCTTGATATTTGGATTTTGGCGCGGTTGGATGAATTGATTAGTGAATCTACAAAAAAGATGGACGATTACAAATTGCTCGAACCAGTGAGAGCAATTAAAGATTTTATCGGAGATCTTTCTACTTGGTACTTGCGTCGTTCACGAGAAAGAATTAAGAATGGAGACAAAGAGGCAAGGCAAACTTTGTATTATATATTAGAAACTCTTGTTAAAATTTTAGCACCTTTTGC
Source organism: Candidatus Paceibacterota bacterium (assembly GCA_028718635.1). Classification (NCBI taxonomy): domain Bacteria; kingdom Bacillati; phylum Minisyncoccota; species Minisyncoccota bacterium. The sequence goes on along the minus strand of JAQULK010000001.1, from coordinate 38,127 downwards.
GCCATTCACAGCCGAAGATATTTGGTTGAAATTAAAAACAGAAGGCGATGGAGGAAGCGTGCATTTGGCAGAGTGGCCTGTTGTTTCTGAACTTAGTTTTCAACCCGAAGTTGTAAAAAATATGCAAATTACAAGAAGAATTGTAACTCAAGGTCTGGAGGCGAGACAAAAAGCAGGGATAAAAGTTCGTCAACCGCTTAGCAAATTAGAAATTAAAGATTTTAATTTAGACCAAGAATATGTTGAACTTATAAAGGATGAATTAAATGTAAAAGAAGTTATAGAAAATAAAAATATAGAGAACGAAGTAGAGCTTGATATAAACATCACTTCAGAGTTGAAACAAGAGGGGGATTATCGAGAGCTTGTGCGAGCAATTCAAGATTTTAGAAAGAAGAAAGGATTAACTCCTAGTGAATTTATCAGGCTTATTGTTCAAACTTCAGATATTGGTAAAAAATTCATCCAAAATTTTGAGGAAAAGTTGAAAAAAGCTGTAATTGCAAAGGAAATTCAGTTAAAAGAAAATGACGGGGAAGAGGTAAAAATCGATGAATTGTATTTTAAGGTAAGAATTGATAAAATAAATAAATGAAAATCAAAAAACTTGGGCATTGTTGCTTGGTGGTAGAGACGAATGGCAAAAAGATAATGACTGATCCGGGTTTTTATACCGAAAAAGAGCACATGCAAGAGAAAAATGTAGATTTAATTTTAATAACTCACGAACATGGAGATCACATCCATGTTGAATCATTGAAAGAAATTATAAAAAATAATCCAAATGTTATTATTATTACAAATGACGGAGTTGGAAAATTATTGAAAAAAGCGGGAATTAAATATGAAGTCTTGAAAGATAAAACCTTAAAAGATTTTTCCGGGGTAGAAATAGAAGCTTGCGATTGCAAACACGAAGAGATTTATCAGGATTTTGGGCAGGTATTAAATACGGGATATTTTATTGATAAAAGATTCTTTTATCCCGGAGATTCTTTTTGCAATCCTGGCAAACCGGTTGAGATTTTGGCATTGCCTGTGGCGGGCCCTTGGGCTAATATCAAGAATGCCGTTAATTATGCTTTAAGCATAAATCCAAAAGTATGTTTTCCTGTGCACGACGGGATGCTAAACCATTTTGGCAGTTCACACAGAGTTCCAGAAATATATTTAATAAGCGTAGCCAATATAGCATTCAAAAATTTTGAAAAAAATAACGAAGAGGAATTTTAATGCATCACATTTATCACACGGAGGGGATAATATTAGGTAGCAAAAATTCTGGCGAAGCGGGGAGGTATTATTATATTTTTACTCGCGATCTAGGCATGATATATGCCACGGCTCAAGGCGTGAGGAAAATATCTTCCAAACTACGTTTCGTTTTGCAAGATTTTGCTTATGTAAAAATTGACCTTGTGCAAGGGTTGAATTTCTGGAGAGTCACCAGCGCTTCAAAAACAAATGCCTTAGAACACCTTACCAAAAATCCTAAAACTTTTGAAGTTTTTTCCAATATTGCTTCCTTATTAAGAAGATTGCTTGCCGGCATCGAGCCCAATGAAGCTTTGTTTGCCGATTTGATAAATGGACTTTCTGTTTTAGAAAAAGCAGGAACTAATGACCTAAGAAACCTCGAAGCTATTATTGTTTTGCGCATCCTCAACAATTTGGGATACATCGGAGAAAATGAAGTGTTGCAAAACCTTATCAAATCTCCATTTGAAGAAAATTTAGTGTTTGAAATTTCCAAATCAAGACCTGAGGTATTGCATCAAATAAACAAAGCTCTCAAGGAGACTCATTTGTAAAAAAATGTTACAATCCAATATATGCCATTAGATGACATGAAAAAGCTCAATAAGATTGAAGACTTAAAAAGCAAGCTTTTTAGCAAGAATTATCAGACTAAAATAGAGCATCGAGATGTGTTTTCCAACTTATATAAAAATGAAGCGTCAGATTCTTGGGAAACAAAAGAAGAAATTGAATCTGAAGACGAAAATAAGTTTTTTATGAAAACATCCAGATTTAAGAAATTTTTTATTTTTTCAATAGTTTTTTTTGTTTTAACCTTGGGTTATGCCGGTTATGTATTTTTTGTTGGGGGGAACACCGTTTCCAACAACAATATAGATATTTCCATTCTAGGAAATAATTTTACAGCCGGGGGTGAAGAACTTTCTCTAGTTGTAGGAATTGTAAACAGAAACACTACTGCACTAGAATTAGCAGATCTTGTTATGGAATATCCCAAAGGAGGAGACATTGATCTGTCTTCTGATGCCGAGCATTTTCGCACTTCGCTCGGAGAGATTCCAGCTGGAGCGGCTCGCAATGAAAATGTAAAATTAGTTCTTTTTGGAGAACAGGGAAGCATTCGCCCGATAAAAATAAGTCTTGAGTATAGAGTAGCGGGCTCCAATGCCATTTTTGTAAAAGAAAAAGATTTCAAAGTGAATATAACTTCCACTCCGATAAATCTGGGAGTAGATGCTCCTCTTTCGATCAGCCCCAATCAAGACATTACACTGAATGTCAAAGCTACGCTAAACGCTACTAAAACAATTTCTAATATACTCGTTAAAGCTGATTATCCTTTCGGATTTGTTTTTGGAAATTCTACGCCCGCACCCTCTTTTGGCAACAATGTTTGGGACTTGGGTGATCTTGCGCCCGGAGCAGAGCACGATATTACTATCACTGGGAAAATGGTCGGCGTTTTCGACGGGGAAGAGAAAACTTTTAATATTTCAAGCGGTTCGCAATCCAGTACAGACAAATCTGTCATTGATGTTGTTTTAAATTCTATAAAGAATATTGTGATGATTAAGAAACCCTTTATTGAAGCGAATATTTTTATTAATGGCGTATCCCAGACAGAATATGCGGTAGATACAAAGACGCCAATCAAGGCAGAAATTCGTTATTTAAATAATTTAGATACAAAAGTGAATGACTTGCAAATAAAAGCAAAGATTTCTGGAAATGCTTTTAATCGCAGCACTGTAAATACGCAGCGAGGTTTTTATGATTCATCTAAAGATACTATTACTTGGGATAAAAATTCTCAAAGTCAATTAAAGGAATTGAACCCGGGAGATTCTGGTTCTGTCTCCTTTTCTATTTCTCCGCTTTCTTTGTTTTCTGCATCTAATGGAATATTAGCAAATCCAACTATTAACATAGATATAAGCATCTCCGGCAATCAAGCCACCGAAGGTTCTGCCGTAAATGAACTTGATAATTCGAGCGGAGCGGTTGTGCACATTATTTCGGATGTAGGTTTTTCCGGAAAAGCGCTTTATTATTCGGGACCTTTTACCAACACTGGTCCGATACCTCCGAAAGCCGAACAGTCTACTACTTACACTGTCGTTTGGACGCTTTCCAATACCGCTAATAGTATTTCAAAAGCGCAGGTAAAAGCCACCCTGCCTTCATGGACGACTTTTGTTGGACCAATTTCTCCAACTGGAGAGGATCTGACATACAATGATTCTACAAGAGAAATTACTTGGAACGTAGATAGAATACCTAAAGGTTCTGGAATTACAGAACCTGCCCGCAGCGTCTCTTTCCAAGTTTCTTTTAAACCCTCGCTTTCTCAAGTCGATACAATTCCACTCATTATAAATGAAGCAGTTTTGACGGGTCATGATGATTTTGCTAATGTAGATATTAAAGTAAGCAAAGCCGGCCTTAACACCCGACTCGATAATGATGTGGCCTTTCCCGCAGGCGGGGGGGTCGTCGTAAAGTAATAAATCGAATATATGAAAGAAGAAAACAAAAAAGACCTGCCTGCCGGCAGGCAGGAAGAAAAGAATAATCTGATGGAAAAAATAGTCTCGCTCTGTAAAAGACGAGGGTTTATTTTTCAGGGTTCAGAAATTTATGGCGGTCTAGGAGGCACTTGGGACTTCGGGCATTTTGGAGTGGCTTTGAAAAATAATATTACCCAAAATTGGTGGAAAAAATTTGTGGATTCTCGCCGTGATATGTACGGCATTGATGCATCCATCTTGATGCGTCAAGAAGTCTGGCAAGCCTCTGGCCACGTGGCGGGTTTTGCGGACCCGATGGTGGAGTGCGAGAAATGCCGAAAAAAATTCCGAGCCGATCAAATTGAAGACAAAATAAAATGTGCCGAATGTAAGGGAAAATTAGGAGAAGAAAAAAAATTCAATATGATGTTTCAGACGAAAGTCGGCGCGGCTGATGATTCTTCCTCAATTTCCTATCTTCGACCGGAGACAGCGCAAGGAATGTTTGTAAATTTCAAAAATACCGTGGATGCTTTCCATCCCAAACTTCCTTTTGGTACGGCGCAAATAGGCAAAGCATTCAGAAATGAAATTAATCCCCGCGATTTTATCTTCCGAGTCCGTGAATTTGAACAAATGGAGATAGAATATTTTATTAGGAGTGAAGATTGGGAAAAATATTTTGAATATTGGAAAGATGAAATGCTTGATTGGATGGAAGAGGTGGGGATCGATATGAACAAAGTCCACGAATTGGAAGTGTCCAAAAAAGACAGAGCGCATTACTCCAGCCGGACGATTGATTTTGAATTTGATTTTCCTTTCGGGAGAAGCGAGCTTTTCGGGCTTGCATATAGGACAGATTTTGATTTAAAAAACCACAAGCTTGATTATTTGGATGAAGAAAAAGGCGCCAAAATTATTCCTCATGTCATAGAGCCGACTTTCGGAGTGGGGCGCGCGCTCTTGGCATTGCTCGTCTCGGCTTACACAGAAGACCCCGAAGGAAAGCAAGAAGCTTCCGACGGGGCAAGTGAGAAAGACGTCAGAGTATTTTTGAAGCTTAAACCAAGTATTGCGCCAGTTATTTGTGCTGTTTCGCCATTATTAAAAAATAAGCCAGAGCTTGTGGAATATGCGAATACAAAAGTTTATGCATTACTTAAAGAAGAATTTGGAAGAGTAGCTTGGGATGACAATGGCAACATCGGGAAGCGATACAGAAGACAAGACGAAATCGGCACGCCATTTTGTATTGTGGTTGATTTTGATACTTTGGAAGACGACACTGTGACTGTCCGCGATCGAGATACAGCAAAACAAGAGAGAATAAAAGTGGTAGATTTAAAAAATTATATTAAAGAGAAAATTAATTAATCTAATAATGCAATTCTCCAAAAAAGTTTTAAAGAATGGTCTGCGGGTTATTACAGTACCAATGAAAGACAACCCGACGGCGACCGTGCTCGTGCTTGTGGAGGCAGGAAGCAAGTATGAGACAAAAAAGGTGAATGGAATTTCACACTTTTTGGAACATATGTGTTTTAAAGGCACAAGCAAAAGACCTAAAGCCATAGACATATCCAAAGAACTCGACAGCCTCGGCAGCCAGTATAATGCTTTTACCGCGCAGGAATACACGGGGTATTATGCAAAATCGGATGCGAAACATTTTAGCCAGATTTTTGATATCGTGTCGGATATATACTTAAATTCCACTTTTCCAGAAGTTGAAATGGAGAGGGAGAAGGGCGTGATCATAGAAGAAATAAATATGTATGAAGATATACCCCAAAAGCATGTGCAAGATCTAGTGATGCAATTGCTTTACGGCGATCAGCCAGCGGGTTGGAATATCGCTGGCGAGAAAAAAAATATTTTGGAAATGAAAAGGGATAATTTTGTAAAATACAAAAAAGAGCATTATCTTCCAGAGGCCACAGTTTTAGTCGTGTCCGGAGCAGTGACAGAGAAGCAGGTAATGGGTGAAGTTAAAAAAGTTTTTGCAGGGATGCCACGAGGCAAGAAAATAAATAAAATAAAAGTAAAAGAAAAACAAGCAAAACCGAAGGTGCTGGTCTCTTTTAAAAAGACGGATCAGACGCATTTTGTTTTAGGGGTGCGGAGCTTAAATTTATTTAACAAGAAAAATCCTGTTATTTCAGTGCTCGGCGGGGTGCTCGGCGGGGGAATGAGCTCCAGACTTTTTCAGAAACTTCGCGAGGAGATGGGCGTGGGTTATTATGTCCGAGCTTTTAACGACTCTTACACGGACCATGGATTTTTCCAAATTTCCGCCGGGGTAGACAATAAAAGAATAGAAGAAGTGATCAAGGCAGTTTTGGATGAATGCAAGAAACTCAAAGAAGAAAAAGTAAGCGAAGAAGAATTAAATAAAGTGAAAGAGTGCCTGATAGGGAATATGAAGCTTTCCCTAGAATCGAGCGATGATATTGCGAATTTTCATGGCGGACAAGAACTTTTAAAACGTGAAATAATTTCAGCAGAAGAACGAGCCAAAGAAATCCGCAAAGTCACTGCCGACCAAATCCAATCCTTAGCCAAGGATATTTTCCAAAACAATAAACTCAACCTAGCGCTCATTGGCCCTTTTAAAGATAAAGCAAAATTTTCTAAAGTGTTGAAATTCTAACTTTTTGGTTTAGCGTTTTCTGTGTTATTATATTTTTATGCAAGAAAAAGGTGATTTTACGCGTATTTCTATATCTACCAGCACTATCGTGAAATTTTTTTTAGTGCCTCTTTTTATATTTTTATTATATATCTTGAGGGATCTGGTTTTGGTGGTTTTGACAGCAATTGTGATTGCTTCTTTTATCGATTCTTCTGTTCCGCATTTGAAAAAAATCGGAATTAAAAACAGAGTTTTCGGGATTGTTATTTTTTACACTATTTCCATTCTAATTTTAGCTGGATTGTTTTACCTTTTTGCTCCGCTTTTGATAACAGAAATTTACAATTTCTCCACTTTTATTTCTACCTATATGCCCAATGTTTCTTTTTTTGATTTCTTCAGGAATGAAGCATTTTCTGGCGCTAAAGACATTGTCGGATCTCTCTCGGGGCATTTTTCGATCACAACGCTTTTGTCTATATCAAAAGCTTTTGTTCTAAATCTCTCCGGAGGGTTTGTTCAAGTTCTTTTCATTGCTTTTGGAGGCCTTTTCAATTTTGTATTGATTGTTCTTCTTTCTTTTTATCTTTCAGTCCAAGAAAAAGGGATAGAAAATTTTCTCTATATTATCGTTCCTGCTAAATACGACAAATATATTGTAGATTTATGGACACGTTCCAGCCGTAAAATAGGTCTTTGGGTCAGAGGACAAATGCTTTTAGGTTTCGTCGTCGGGGTTCTCGTTTATTTGATACTTTCTCTTTTGGGCATAGAATATGCTTTACTTTTGGCTATCATTACTGGAATAATGGAAATGGTTCCTTATGGTATTCTAGTAGCGATGATTCCAGTCTTTGCCTTTTCTTATCTTTCAAACGGCTTAGGCAGTGCCTTTATGGTGGCAGGAGCTTATGTAATTGTGCATGAATTTGATGTGTTTCTCTTTACTCCGCTTATAATAAAAAAGATCGTCGGACTTTCGCCGATCGTTATTATCCTAGCTGTGGTTGTTGGTTTTGAATTAGGAGGAATTTGGGGAGCGATTCTGGCTATTCCACTTGCAGTGATTTTGATGGAATTTTTAAATGACGTTGAAAAAGATAAAATCTTAGCAAAAACAAATAATGAGTCCCGTTAGAAGCCGCGGTCGCAGTTTAAAATAAAAATATAAAATGAAATATAAAAAATTTATTAGCATAATTAAGCATAGCGGTGATGTAGTGACCGCGACCTGCTTCTAACGGGATGAGCAAAAATAGTTTTTACATCACGACGACAATACCTTACGTAAATGCCGATCCGCATATCGGTTTTGCACTTGAGCTCGTGCAGGCGGATGCTCTTGCCCGATATCAACGGCTAGCAGGCAGAGACGTTTTTTTTAGTACTGGCACGGATGAACATGGTCAAAAAATTTTAGAAGCAAGCCAAAAGCAGGGTAAAGATGTACAAGATTACGTTGATTTTTATGCGCAGAAGTTCCTAGATTTAAAGGGCGTGCTAAATCTTTCCTACGATAATTTTATTCGAACCACGAGCGAAAAACACATCAAGGCGGCACAAGAGATGTGGCGTCTTTGTGAAGCAAAGGGCGATATTTATAAAAAGAAATATAAAGGACTTTATTGTGTTGGGTGCGAGAAATTTATTACTGAAAAAGATTTAGTAAATGGCAGGTGTCAACTTCATCCAAACTTGGAACCCGAGATAGTTGAAGAAGAAAATTATTTTTTTAGATTGGGGAATTATAAAAAACAGCTTTTGGAATATTTATCGAATGAAAAATCAATAATTCCAGAGTGGCGGAGGGCTGAAGCTATTGATTTTGTTAAAAATGGCATGGAGGATTTTTCTATTTCTCGCAATAAAGAGCGTTTTTCTTGGGGGATTGAAATACCAGGAGACGATACGCAAGTCATGTATGTGTGGTTTGATGCTTTAGTAAATTATATTTCTACACTAGGATGGCCTAATGATAAAGAAAAATTCGAAAGATTTTGGCGCGATGGCATAAATATTCAAATGGCTGGCAAAGACATGGTAAAATTTCAATCAGTAATGTGGCAAGGGATGCTCATGTCGGCAGGACTGCCTAATACAGATACTATTGTTTATCATGGCTTTATTACCGGCGAAGGCGGAATTAAAATGTCTAAATCTTTAGGCAATGTGATTAATCCGAATGATATTGTAAAAGAATATGGCATTGATGCTTTGCGTTATTTTCTTTTACGCGAGATTTCTTCTTTTGAAGATAGTCCTTTTACAATAGAAAGATTCAAAGAAGCTTATAATGCAGGGCTGGCGAATGGATTGGGGAATTTAGTGAGTAGAATAATGAAAATGGCTGAAACAAATTTTGAAAGTTCTCCTGTTTTTTTAAATAATATTAAAATTGAGGATGATACTATCTATCCAAGTATTATTACTGCCCTAGAAGTTTTCAATATTAAAGAAGCAATGGATTTAATCTGGGAGAAAATCTCAGGTCTTGATAAATATATACAAAAAGAACAACCATTCAAATTAGTTAAATCAAATCCAGAAGAAGGGAAAAATATGATTCGTGAAAATTTAATAAAGGAATTATACAGAATTTCTCTTTTACTTGAACCTTTTATACCTGAGACATCTAAGAAAATACAAAAATGTATTATAGAAAATAAAATGCCAGAAGAACCATTATTCCTACGCAGGGATTAAGAACCTCACCCCAGCCCTCTCCTTATTAAGGAGAGGGGGATACAAATACCACAATATATTTTATGACGGTTTTCTATAATAAATCAAAGAATTTAACTAAGCGCATCTTATTAAGACGTTCCCAAACTCCCCAAGAAGTGATTCTTTGGAATAAAGTAAGAAATAATCAACTAGGTTTTAAAGTAAAAAGACAATATTCTGTTGGCCCATATGTTTTGGATTTTTATTGTCCTTTTAAAAAATTGGCGATTGAGATAGATGGATCACAACATATTGAAAATAAAGAATATGATGCAGAGAGGTCAGATTATTTGTCTGTGTTTGGTATAAAAGTAATTCGTTTTTGGAATAATGAAATAAATGTTAACATTGATGGAGTAATTTTAAAAATTATTACTGAACTTGATTCTAAACCCTCTCCTTAATAAGGAGAGGGCAGGGTGAGGTTCTTGAATTTATCAATTATATTTTATGACCCCTAAATACATCGACATTCATTCACATATAAATTTTAAGGCTTTTGAGTCTGATAAGGACGAGGTTATAAAACGTGCTTTAGAAAATGACACATGGGTGATAAATGTGGGAAGCCAATTTAGCACTTCAAAAAGGGCTGTTGAAATTGCTAATGAATATCAAGAAGGAGTTTTTGCAATAGTTGGTTTGCATCCTATTCACCTTGAAGAATCCTATCACGATGATGAAGAGGTTGGCGGTCTCGGCTTCAAAACCAAAGTCGAAAAATTTGATAGAGATGCTTACAAAGAATTTTTAAAAGATCCAAAGGTGGTAGCGATAGGAGAATGTGGTTTAGATTATTTTCATTGCAGTTTGGAGATAATAGAAAAACAGAAAAAAACTTTTAGAGAACATGTTTCCTTATCGCAAGAATCTCGGAAGCCACTTATGTTACACATTAGGAATAATCCAAAAGATCCTAGTGTAAATGCGTACCAAGATGTTTTAGAGATTTTGAAAGAATTTCCTGGAGTAAAAGGCAATGTGCACTTTTTTGCTGGAACTCTAAAAGAGGCCAATGCATTTCTGGATTTTGGTTTTACTCTGTCTTTTACTGGAGTTATTACTTTTACTCATGATTATGATGAAGTTATTAGAAACATACCACTTGATATGATTATGTCGGAGACTGATTCTCCTTATGTAGCGCCGGTACCGCACAGAGGTAAACGCAATGAGCCTGTCTATGTGAAAGAAATCGTGAAAAAAATTGCTGAAATAAAAAATCTACCAGAACCGGAAGTGGCGAAGGCTATTGTCGCAAATGCCAAGCGAGTCTTTGGGATTTAAGAGTCTTCACCCCCACACTTATATATAAGTGTGGGGGTTTACTTTTTAAAGAGTTTTTGATAGTATGAAACCTATGCAATCCCGTTAGAAGTCACCTTTCGGGATTATATTATAAATTAACTTAAAGTTTTCTAATTATATTTAAGGTTTAATAAAATTGGTATGACTTCTAACGGGATGCAAGAAGTGGAAAATGATATATCAACAGAAGCAAATTCTAGAGTTTATGAACTTGGCTATCTTTTAGTGCCTACACTTTCTGAAGAAGAAATTCCAGCTACTTTTGGTAACCTGAAGGAACTTGTTTTGTCGTTTGGCGGTGTTTCCATTTCTGATGAAATGCCAAAAATGATGACGCTTGCTTATCCGATGACTAAAGTCATAGCCAACGTGCGTAATAAATTCAAAACAGGATATTTTGGTTGGATTAAGTTTACGATGGATTCGGGTGAAGTTCTAAAATTGAAAAAGAAGCTCGACCTCGATCCAAATCTCGTCCGATTTTTAATAATAAAAACGGTTAAAGAAAATACCTTCAACACGAAAAGATTTACCCGCGGAGAATTTATAAACCGAAGAGCCAAGATAGACAAGAGTAAAAGTGACGAAGTGGTTGTTCCTATAAACAAAGAAGAAATAGATAAAGAAATAGATGCACTGGTTGCAGCTTAATTAAAAAAATATGTATCCCGAACGAAATCGCGGACGCAGAAAGTAAAAAATATTATGAAAAAGATAAAAATTATTACTAATAACAAAAAGGATCTACGTAGTGTAAGCGTACGCGTCCTATTTCGTACGGGATGTATTTAAATAAAGCAATATTAATAGGAAATCTTACACGCGATCCAGAACTTCGTTCATTGCCTTCCGGCATAAAAGTTTGTACATTTTCTATTGCCACTAACCGTGTTTGGAAAGATAAAAATGGCACACGCCAAGAGTCAGCTGATTATCACAACATTGTGGTTTTTGGCCGCCAAGCAGAGACGGTCTCTCAATATATGAAAAAAGGAAGCTCGATATTGATCGAGGGAAGAATGCAGACAAGGAGTTGGGAAGATAAAACAACCGGAGAGAAAAAATATCGTACGGAAGTAGTCGCTGATCGCACTCAGTTCGGACCCAAAGGAGGAAATGGGGGCGGAAGTATGAGTACCACAAGCACAGGCTCAAAAGCTCCAGCGAGCGAAGGAGGAGGAGAAGTTGATTCTATAGAATACCCAGAAGAAGACATTAACCCAGAAGACATACCGTTTTAAAAATGAAATCCCGTTAGAAGTCGCGGTCGTAGTAAATAACGGGAAATAAAATAAATTATTATCAAACATAAAAATAGTAGGTAAGAGTTTTACAAAAATTAAGACCACGACCTACTTCTAACGGGATGAAACAAGATTATTTTTCAACTAACAATATAAAATACATAGATTACAAGGATATTGAAATTCTAAAGAAATTTTTGAATCCCAATGGTAAAATCATGAGCCATAAACGCACTGGAGTTACCGCTAAAAATCAACGAGAACTTTCAACAGCCATCAAGCGCGCTAGATTTATGGGCTTGCTTCCGTTTGTGGTAAAATAAAAAAACAAAATTTTTGTCGGTACGGAATTTTTGAAGCTTAAAAATTCCTGAAATTTGCTCGCCGTCGCTCGCAAAACCCCTTAAAAACTTTGTTTTTTATTTTACCTAGACTCTTTCTACATATTCTCCTGTTTCGGTATTTATTCTGACAGTGTCTCCTTCGTTGATAAACATTGGAGCGTTTAGAGTCGTGCCGTTTTCGAGAGTGATGACTTTATTGCCTCCTTTTGAGGTGTCACCCCTGACGGCAGGCGGAGCTTCTTTAACCTTGAATTCCATCTTGATAGGTAAAGTTATTTTTATGATTATTTCTTCTTCGTCATTGTCCCAGACAAGCGCAGTGACGTTTCCGTTTTGTTTGAAGAATTTAGCAGCAGTTCCGATAAGGTTTTCATCCAGTTTGAATCTTTTACTTTTATCATTTAGCTCACAGAACCAATACTCTCCTTTGTTATGATAAAGAAAAGTAATGTCTCTTTTGATGATGTCCGCCTCATCGGCAGTTTCGGCTGCATGAAAAGTAGCAGGGAAGACCTTGCCGGATATCAAGCTTCTCAATTTGACCTGATTTTGCGGTTTGCGTTGTTGGGTGCGGGCGACGTGGGATTCTATCACTTCACAAGGCTCATCATCGTGTATAATTATTTTCTTCTCGCGAATGTCGCTATATTCTAATTTAGCCATAGGTAATATACTATCAGATTAATTGATAAAATCAAATTACAGGCGTAAAGATATCTTTTTCCGGTACGGATTTTTTGAAGCATAAAAAATCCTGAAGTTCTCGCGCCGTCGCGCTCGAAACCCCTTCAAAAGATATCTTTACGCCTCTTCAGTAAACTTCTTCTTAATTTCTTTTAAAATTTGTTCGGAAATTTTCTTTTCCTCTTTTAAGAATTTTCGAGTGGAATCATAACCCACGCCAAGCTTTATTTTCTCATGACTCCCTCTCCCTTCGGGAGAGGGTTGGGGTGAGGGTAAATAGAAATATGAATTTCCACTTTTTTCTATAATTTTAAATTTCTCTCCGAGCGCCATTATTTCACCTTCTTTAGAAATTCCTTCATTGTAAATGATGTCAAATTCAGTTTGTTTGAAAGGAGCGGCCACTTTATTTTTAACCACTTTGACTCGAGTACGGGAACCTACGACTTCTTCTCCTTTTTTTATTTGGGCGATTTTTCGAATATCAAGCCGGATGGAAGTATAAAATTTCAATGCTTTTCCTCCGGGAGTAGTTTCTGGGTTGCCGAACATCACTCCGATTTGCATGCGGATTTGATTTATAAAGATGACAACGGTCTTGGACCTAGAAACAATAGCGGTCAATTTACGAAGCGCTTGCGACATCAGGCGCGCTTGCTTGCCTACATGATATGCCCCCATATCTCCTTCGATTTCATCTTTGGGAGTAAGTGCGGCGACAGAGTCTACCACGATGACATCGATCTTTCCTGTGCGTACCAAGCTCTCTACTATTTCGAGCGCTTGTTCACCATTGTCTGGTTGGGAAATCAATAAGTCATTTATGTTTACCCCGAGCTTCTTGGTGTAATCAGGATCCATAGCGTGTTCGGCATCTATGTAGGCGCAAACCCCGCCTTTCTTTTGAGCTTCGGCGACGATGTGAAGGGAAAGGGTGGTCTTACCTGAAGATTCTGGACCAAAAATTTCTATAATTCGTCCGCGCGGTATTCCGCCAACCCCGAGCGCCATATCGAGGCCAATGGAGCCGGTCGGGATGACATTGATGTCCACCTTTGGGGAATTGCCAAATTTCATTATCGAACCTTCTCCGAATTTTGTTTGGATAGCTTTTAAAGTGTCCTCCAATACTGCTTCTCCTACAGTCTTGTCTTCTTTTTTTTCTTTTTTCTTTTGCATCCCGTTAGAAGCAGGTCGCGGTCTTATATATTTTTATAAAACCCTTCCTACTAAATTAAATTTAATAATATTTTTTTTGTTTCCCGTACTTACCGTGACCGCGGCTTCTAACGGGATTGCATAATCTTTACTTCATAAGATACATTAATTTATAATTTTTTTCATCAATATAATTAAATTTATCTTCTGCTTTGATATTGATTATATTATATCCTGAAAGAAGCGCAATTGTTTCATTAAAGTTTCCTTGTTCATCTATTGAAATCTTTCGTCCATTTAGAGTTAAATCTATTGCATTTTTTGCATTACCAGTGATTTTCACTATATTGTCTGCAATTGTAGCACTAGATTGAGCAGGCAGGCCATTTAGATTCACATTTTTAATCTTTACACCAAATATTAAATCTTTAGATCCCCAAATTGCATAAATAATAATTAAAATAAAAAAAACAGAAAATCCTCCTATTCTCACTATTTTTTTTGTATTATGATCCATTAAATTACGTTATTTCCATCGGTATCATGAGTAATCTTCTCCAACACTTCTCTTGGTTTGGCGCCATCTCCGGGACCGATAACTCCGCGTTCTTCCAATTTATCCATGAGCCGTGCCGCTCGCGCATAGCCTAGTTTTAATTTTCTTTGAAGATAAGAAGTCGAAGCTTTGCCGGCTTCCATTACACAAATACGAGCCTCCTCATACATTTCATCATCATCGCCCTCATCTTCAAGAGAGCTTTCAAAAATGCTTTTGTCAGCTGAAACAGATGCGGCGGTTAGGGTTATTTCTTCGGGGATTTCATCTTTATACGCATCAGCCAGGTATTTTACCACTTTTTTGACTTCACTTTCGGAAATAAAGGCGCTTTGCAATCTCTCTGGTTGAGCTTCACCCGAGGAATACAGCATATCTCCTGCGCCCAAGAGTTTTTCCGCTCCACCAGCATCGAGGATTGTACGTGAATCTATTTGAGAAGAGACTTTCAAGGCTACGCGGGCAGGGATGTTTGCCTTGATTAATCCAGTGATAACATTTACCTCAGGACGCTGAGTAGAGAGTATCAGGTGGATTCCTACCGCTCTGGACATTTGCGCTAAACGCACGATAGCAGCTTCGAGCTCTCTAGGGTAAGTACTCATTATGTCTGCTAACTCGTCTATTATAATGACAATATAAGGCAAGCGATCGCCACTCTCTGTTCCTTTTGGTTTCTTCTCCCAAACATTCTTATGATAAGATCCTATGTCTCGCACAGACTCTGTTTCTAGAATGTCGTAACGACGATCCATTTCTTTGGCAGCCCATTTCAAAGCTAGGATTGTTTTCTTGGCTTCAGTGATTACTGGTGTTAGTAAGTGTGGAATATTATTATAAAGAGTGAGCTCTACGCGTTTGGGGTCTATCAAGATGAGTTTCAAATCATCTGGCCCGTTTCTATATAAGAGGGAAGTGATCATGGAGTGAATCGTGACAGATTTTCCAGAGCCTGTTGTTCCAGCTACGAGGAGGTGTGGCATTTTTGCCAAATTACCGAAGACTGCTTTGCCGGAAATATTACGGCCGAGAGCGGTGGTCAATGGCTTAGGAGAATTTTGGAATTTTTCATCAGAGAGGAGAGTCGCCAGCCCGACGATTGATTTTGATTTATTTGGAATTTCAATACCAACCAGAGATTTGCCTGGGATCGGCGCTTCGATGCGGATCGGGTGCGCAGCGAGCGAAAGAGCGAGATCATTTTGGAGGCCCACGATGCGGGAAAGTTTTACGCCTTCGGCTGGCTTCAAGGCATAACGCGTTACTGTCGGTCCGATGGTTATTTCATCCATCTCAACTTCAATGCCGAAGTTTGCGAGGGTGCGTTTGATAATGTTCGCGTTTGCTTTTATGTCGCCGGTGTTTGGTTTTCCTTTATCCTCTTCGAGGAGAGAGAGTGGGGGAGGGACGTAAGATCCCAATCCGCTTTTTATTTTTTTAATAGGCATTTCTTCCTCATTATCTTCTCCTCCTTTTGAAGGAGGAGTGCCCTTTTGGGCGAGGTGGTTCTTTTTTGAATTACCACCCCCAGCCCCCTCTTCATCAAGGAGGGGAGTAGAAACTTTTTCCACTTCTTTTATTTCATTTTCATTTAGCGCATCTTCGGTATTTTCGAGAGATTTTTTCTTTGAAAAGAAAGACCAAATTTTTGCAAACAATGGAGCAAGATTTGGTTTTACATCAAGCATCATCAGAATTGAAATTATTAAAATTGCTCCGAGCAAAACAAGACTCGCATATATGTCAAAAAGAGAGATGAATGGCGTCGATAATATTTCTCCGAATAATCCGCCTGCGTTATTGTTAACACCTCCAGCTATATTTATTATTCCGAGACCTGAAAGTAGAAACAAAATTCCGCTCACTGTGCGGGTCCATCCTATGTCCGGCACTTCTGATTTTATGAATGAGTATCCGAGCAGGACAAATAAAATCGGCAAAAGAAAATAACCGATAGTGCCGAGAAGCATTTTAAAAATATCAAAAACAAAAACGCCGGCCTTGCCCGCAATATTGGCATAAGCCATTAAAAAAAATAATGCCAGAACAAAAAAAATAATTGCTATGATTCCGTGCTTGGTGTGAGTTTGTAGTCCTGTTGTTGAAGAAACTTTTTTAATACCATTTCCATTTTTACCATTCTTTTTTCCGTTTCCATTTTTCGCCATTTAAGTATTTTAACACAAAAAAATTTAATATTATAAATTTTTTTTCTCCCCCCTCTCCTTACTAAGGAGAGGGTTGGGGTGAGGTGAATTAATTAAGAACCTCCCCTCATTCCCCTCCTTGTTAAGGAGGGGAGGAATAAAATCCACCTTGCATTTTTTGATGTCTTATACCCCCACACCTATTGACATAAAGGACTTGCAAATAGGTGTGGGGGTATATATAATGGACAAATGTTAAGAGAGGAAAAAAATCTCAAGGACCCCGAACGAAAGCTTCCAGCTTCGTACGGGGCAGGCTCCTCAAATATGTCCGTTACTGTGATGTCCTATACAAAAACGAATAAACTTGTTACTGCGCTCTATATGGTAACGGACATCATAGATGCGGATGAACCACTAAGAAATAAATTAAGGACATTAGGTACAGAAATAATATCGGACATAAATTCTGCACCTTCAAATATCATCGGAAAAATATCTGAAATAATGTCCTTTTTGGATATCGCCTCTGCTGTAAATATTATCTCTCCTATGAATTGTAATATTTTAAAAAAGGAATTTTTAGAACTAGATCAATCAATCAAAGAATCTGTCGGTGAAGTTAAAAATTTAAATAAGCAAATAGATTTGTCGGAGTTCTTTCAGGATTCCTCCTCCCCTTTCAGGGGAGGATTTGAGGAGAGGTTTCTAAAAAATTCACCTCACCCCAACCCTCTCCTTGTAAAGGAGAGGGGGAATTTAATTCCTAAAGGACACACCAGTATCGGTGTTCAGAGAGGTGGCACTTTATTAAAAGCCATAAAGGACATGTCTAATAAGATGCCTGCCCCGTACGAAGCCGAAGGCTTTCGTTCGGGGTCCGATAAAACTCGATTCATGTCCAATAACGATTTTGATAAATTAAAAAATCAAAGACGTGATGATATATTAAATATTATAAAAACTATCGGCGGAAATGCGACTATAAAGGACATCAAGGACACAGCCAAAAATTCTCCCAACAAATCAAACTCACTTCTTTCTTGCGGAGAAAAGACACTCCAAAGAGAACTCGTTTCTATGGTAAAAGACGGTGTCCTTAACAAGACAGGAGAGAAAAGGTGGAGCAGGTATTTTTTAGTTGCCCCCTCTCCTTAATAAGGAGAGGGTCGGGGTGAGGTGAATTAATTAAGAACCTCCCCTCATTCCCCTCCTTGTTAAGGAGGGGAGGAATTCCCTATAACCCATTTCACACTTCTTGCTTTTTCTCCAAAAATATTATAAGATGAACGCATGGATATTGGCTCAAAAAACCAAGTTATCCACATAGTATATTGCTATATTTTTTAGAGATATATTATAATGTTGTTATGTTTATGTGAGTACGCATTTGCGTATTTATATATTCATAAAATTTTTGTATTTGTTTTCACTTCTTGTTTGCGATTTCGTCGAAAAAATCTCAAATAAAATAGAGTGAAAATAAATGGAAAGGTCATTGAAAATAAAATAAGTTGTTTTGTTTTCAATGTTAAAGTTTCTCTGTTCATTATTTATTTAGTCGCCCCATTATTAGCAATTATTAATTTATTGGCGGGTAAAAAATAATGATAAGAAAAATACGCTTTTAGTTTTGTCGAAACTAATTAATGGCGTAAAATCCTGTAGTGAATTTTTTTTAAATTCTACTACGGGATAAAAAATTAGAAAAAATTTATGAGTAAATTATTTAAATCAAAATTTCTTCTTGGAGTTATGATTGTTGCAGTTATAGCTGTAGTAGGTGTTGTTTCTAACGGAACACAAGCTGCTGCATCAGATTGTTCAACAGGCACGACTACATTAAGAGTAGGTTCAAGAGGTGCTGCAGTTACTTGTCTTCAATCATCTTTGGATGCAGGTATTGCTGCTGACGGAGTATTCGGTCCTTTAACAAAAGCTAGAGTTATGTCTTGGCAGGCAGACAATGGTTTAGTTGCTGACGGAGTATTCGGTCCTAAATCAAGAGCTGTATTTGAAGCTGGTACTGTTGTTCATCCTGGTCTTCCAGCAGGCTGTACTTCAACTTCAGGATATAGTGCAACAACAGGTATGCCATGTTCAGGGGGAACTACTTTCCCAGCAGGTTGTACTTCAGCTACAGGATTTAGCACTACAACTGGTCTTCCATGTTCAACAGGAACAACTCTTCCAGCAGGTTGTACTTCAACCGCAGGATATAGTCCTACAACTGGAGTTTCTTGTGCAACTGGTGCTGTCGTAGGTGCAACAGGTCAGGGTTCAGCAACTCTTGACTATGAGCCTATCCCAGCAGCTGGTGTATCTATTTACACCGGAGCATCTAAAACAGCAGGTGTTACTTTCAAAGTTAGAGCTACAGGTTCTGCTATGACTGTTAGTAGTTTAGCTTTGGATGTTAATGATCGTATTTGGTTGGAAGCAAGCAACGCTTACTTGATGCAAGGATCAACAGTTCTAGCAACTGTTCCTCTTTCTGCTTCTACAGTAACCGAAGTCACAGCAGGTTCTCTTTGGAGAGTTATGTTCAGTGGCTTTAGTGTTGTAGCTCCAGCCGGAGTAGACACAGATTTGACAGTCGCATTTGATCGTCCAACTGTTACTCAAAACAACAATACTGTAACTATTCAGACTTCAACTTACATAAGAGCAACTGATGGTACTGGCTTTACAACAAATGTAAGCCCTACCACAACCCGCACTATGAGCTTCTCAGCGGCTGCAGCATCAGCTGGAACGTTGACAACTTCATTAAGTGCAACTTCACCATTAGCTCAGTCAGTTTCTGGTCTTAGTACTACAGCAAGTGTTTTGACCCCAGTTAAATTGATGGATTTTGATCTTAAAGGAAAAAATTCAGCAATTACTGTGACAACACTTTACGGTACAGCTACTGCATCAACAGGTACTATTGCAAACGAAGTTGCTTCATTCGAACTACGTGATGGATCAACAGTTCTTTCTTCAGTAACTGGTGGCGCTACAGCAACATTCTCTAGCTTGAATGTTCAAGTTCCAAAAGACGGAACAAAAACATTGTCAGTCTGGGCACAAATGAACCCTATTGGTACTCCAGGTGCTGGATACACCTCTAGTGGTGCTGGAATCACATTTACTGTAGTTCCTCTTGCTCACTCTCTTGCTTATGATGCTAACTTCAATACAGTTACAGACACAACAGCAAGTGTTGCAGGAAACACACAGTACATGTTCCAATACGCTCCTTCGATTACAATGGGAACAACTGCAGCAACCACTACAACAAATGGTGCTTCAATTGCTGCTGACTTCACATTACCATTCACAGTTACAGCTCCTTCCGGACAAGCTATTTATGTCAACAAGACAGTTTCAGCTACCGAAGGAGATGCTAATGTGGTTGTAGAAAAGACAGTTACAGGAAATGGAGGAACAGTTGCTAGTTCCATGGTTGCATCTTCAACTAGTGGAACAGACGCTACTTCTTACTACATAGTTCCTGCTGGCCAATCTAGAACCTTTACTGTGTACTCACACGTACCAGTAGGTGGAAGTGCTGGATACACTGGAACAAAACTTTACAAGGTTTACTGGGATACAGATGGCGACACAGCTGCCGCTCCTGTTGCTCAGACTTGGGGTCTCCAGAATTTCAACACCGCCTCAGTATACGTAACAGCTTCATAATTTGAAGTTCAACTCTCTGGTTTAATACGCCTTAAAAAGTATTCAAAAACCACCCTTTATTGGGTGGTTTTTTGTTTATGGTAGTTATCCACAGTTTTACTTTTTCTTTTTTAAGAATCTTTTTTTATCTGCTATAATATAAACGTTAATTCTAGTCGGATTTTTGTTTTTGTTTTTTATTATTAACGTCGAATTTTATTATTTCAGCCATAGGCTGATCCGCCTCAGGCGGAAATTATTATTAAGTGAGTAAAATTTATTATGAAATTAAATTTAAAAAATGTTTTGTTTTCAGTCGGAATTTTTGTTTTTGCTTTTGTAATGTTTACAGGAAAAGCAGATGCCGCAGCCATAACTGCTGCTCAAACAGGTGCTTGGGCTGATACTGCTACCTGGACAGGAGGCGTTGTTCCAGTTGCAGGGGATACTGTTACTATCCCAACTGGTATGACTGTTACTGTGGGTGCTACAGCCGCTGCAGCTTCTGTAGATGTTACGGGAACTTTAGCTGTAGGAGCATTTACCTTGACGACTACTACTGGAGTAACTGTTCAAAGTGGAGGTGTGTTAACGATAGCTACTGGTGGTGGTACGCTTATTTCTCCGACAACTTCTATCATAGGAACAGCTACAAATAACGGAACCTTGACTGTTTCTACTGCACTTTCTGGAGCTGGTTCTCTTACAAACAGTGCTACTGGTACATTAAATATTGGTTTTGCAACAGCGCCAACTATCACAACTTTGACTGCGACAGCAACAGGAAACGTTGTAAATTACACAGCAGCTGCGCCAAATTGTAAGGTTACAACTTATGATACTTTAGGTTTTACTGGCAGTGGAGCTGTGACTTGTGCTGTAACTACAGTAACAGATGAAATTATTTTAAGTGGAACTGTTACTTGGACAACTACTTCTAGTATTACAACTGCTATCTTAACCATTGGTTCAGGAACTTCTATGACCAATGCCGCTGCTTATACTTTAACTCCTGCATCCTTAGCGGTAACAAGTACAGGTGCATTAACAAATGCTGGAACTGTGGCTATCGCTAGTATAGCAACAAGTACTGGTTCAATTGTAAACTCTGGTACGATGACTATCACTACCTTTGGTGGTACATTAACAGCGCTTACAAACACCGGAACATTAAATCTTGCTGGAACAGGAGCTGCCGCTGCTAACATTACAACATTGACAGCAGGCTCTGCTGGTACAATTAATTACAGCACAGGTGCTCAGACTATTCATGCAGGACCTTATTACAACCTTGCGGTAGCTGGCACTGGTATAAAAACATTTCCAGCCAGTCTTGTTATTAATAACAATTTGACTATTAATGGTGGTGGTACAGCTACGGTTACATTAGTTGACAACCTCGCTACTGCCTACAATCTATACTTTGGAACAACTCTTCAAGGTGCCGGTAAGTGGGGAGCAGTTGGAACCACAGGAGCAAATTATGTATCTGATACCTATTTTACTTCTGGAGTAAATCATTACATAACCGTAACAGATAGTTCTTCTTCTACAGGTCCTACTATTACGACAACTGGAGGATCAACCACTTCAACCGTTGCGCAGAGTCCTGTACCTGTAGCAATTCAAATTACTCCAGAAATTACTGAAACTACGATGTCTCCAGGTTGCTCTGGTGGAAATAAATACAACACATCTACAGGTGAACTTTGCCAGAATACTGTTGTTGCTGAAGCAAAAGTTACTTACAACTTCGGAAATAAAACCTTGAAGAATGGAAGTAGAGGGGAAGCTGTTATGGAACTTCAGAGATTCTTGAATGCTACATTGAATCTTGGCTTAGTAGTAGATGGCAAATTAGGTCCAAAGACTATTAAAGTGATCAAGCAATGGCAAAAAGAGCATGATCTAGTAGCAGATGGTCTCATCGGAGCAAAAACAAAAGCAAAGATGAACGCTGAGGCTAACTAATTTAACTTAATTTAAAAAGTTTATTAACAAAAAACCCGCTAAAAGCGGGTTTTTTGTGTGTTGCGTAAAAAATACTGTTTGATATAATCTAAATATGTTAAATGATCAAGATATAAACAAGCTCACTTCTGTCCTTGCATCAAAAAAAGATGTTGAGGAAATTAGAAGTGATTTAGGAGATTTAAAAGAACTTGTTCAGGGTATTATTATTTCTAATGATTCTATTGCAAAATCAATAGGAGATTTAACATTAGAGTATGCTGCTATAAAACATCAAATAAATAGGCACGAAGAATGGATAAAACAAATTGCTGAAAAAGTTGGACTTAAATTAGCTTCTGATTAAAGGTTTCTTAAAATTTTAGTATGTTTGAACTTCTTTTTAAAATTTGGTGGATGATAGCTATTTTACCAGTTCTGATCTTTTTTGAAATCAATAAGAAGTTTTCTAGTTTTTTAAAAAAAAGAGATATATATCATCACTGGGATTCTTGGCATGGTGGTGTCATCGTCCTAATCATTTTAATTATTTTCCTCCTCATAAACGGGTATCATTAAAAAAATATGTCTGATGAAATAGTACAAACAAAAGATTTACCAAAAGACGAAAAAAAGCAGACCACTACAATAAATTTGGAACAAACAAATAATCCTCCCGAAATTCTTAACCCTGTTTCTATCCCGAACCCTGTTTCTATTCCGACAGAAGAAACAAAATCATCAGAAGTTATAGAAGCCAAACCACAAGAGGCTGCCCCTTCTGTTGCTGAAGTAAATTCGATAGAAAATAAAACGGAGCCTATTGATGAAAATATTACTGTTTCGGATTCTAAACAAACAGATATTCCTTCTGAAATTATTGATCCCATTTCTATTCCAGTAGAAGAAATTAAAACAACAGAATCTCCAGAAACTAAACCACAAGAGATCACTTCTCTTTCTGTAGAAGTAGAACCCACAGAGAATAAAACTGAACCTATCTCAAACGTTGTCGTTCCAGCTCCTGTAGAAATAAAAAATGAGCCAATTATACAAGTAGAAACTCCTATCAATACAAAAAATGAAATAAAAATACAACCTGAAAAACCTACTCAAATAGAAAATAATTCCACAATACAGGCAGAAATTCCAAAGGCAGATAATATTCCTACTCCTAAAGATATTTTATTGATTGAATCTTTTAAAGCCAACATGTTAAAAGCAAAAGAACTTCTTATCAAGGCACGATTTGCGATACAAACAAAAAAGAAAAAGAAAATGGAGAAAATTATGACACTTTTTATAAAAAATAAAAAAATAACAAATGATGATGTTAGAGAGATTTTAAGTGTTTCACGATCTGTAGCACTTGATTATTTAAATGCATTAAAAAAAGAAAATAAAATAAAACAAAATGGAAAAGGAAGAGGAATTTTCTATACCAAATTGTAATAATATCCCCTTATGGGGGATTGTAAAATTAATTATTTTGTGGTAAAATAGTAAGACAAATGGAACAAAATAATTCCAACCAAAAATCTTGGTATAAGAAAAAAAGATATTTAATACCGCTTGCTATTTTTGGGTTAATTCTAGTTATAGGATCAAATAATAATTTTAATAGTCAGACAAAATCCGAATCAACAACTATCCCTTCCTATGGGTTTGATGCCCCTGCATATCAATCAACAAATTCGTTAAATAATTTAAGTGTTCCTCAATTAAAAACTCAAACCACAACCAGTACTGACTCCAACCCACTTTCAAATAATAACTACTATACAAATGTAAATGGAAATACTGTTCACTCGCCAGCATATCCAACAAATTCCAATTCTGTTCCAGTGGGGGCTTCTGCTCAATGTCGTGACGGCACATATAGTTTTAGCCAAAATCGTAGAGGAACTTGTTCACACCATGGGGGTGTTGCTCAGTGGTTGTAATAAAATATACCAATACAAAAAACCTACTAAACACCATGATAATTTGAGTTAATATAAATCATTTTATGATTAAGGAGAAAATCATTGAGTATGCAAAGAGATCAAAAAAAGAGAATAAATTTCTAGACTTTAAATCTGGGTTGGATGTTACTTCTACACGAGATTGGTGCGAACTCACCAAAGACGTTATTGCAATGGCAAACACTGGCGGAGGAATAATTGTATTTGGTGTAGATGATGGAGGATCTTCAAATGGTTTTAATAAAGATATAATTCTCAAACTAGACCCAGCCTTTATTAGTGAGAAAATTTCTAAGTATGTCGATGTTGATTTTACAGAGTTTGAAGTAATCGAACTCAAAAGATGGAATAAAATAGTTGCAGGAATATATATTTACGGTACCTCAATTCCTTATGTTTTTTCTAAAAATGGTGTTCAGATAAATGATGGTAAAAAATTTAAATCTGTTTTTGCTGAAGGAACTGTATATTTTAGGAGAGGCGCAAAAAGTAGACCTGGTAATACTTTAAATATTAAGAATTCATTTGATAATGCTCTTACAGAAGTACGCAAAGAATGGTTTAAAGGGATGCGACAAATTTCTGAATTGGGTATTAACCAAGAAGTAAATGTGGAAGTAAAAAATCAAAGTCAATCCTCGGCAAATTTAATTGGTCTTATTAAACTTTCCGAAAAAGGTAAACTTGTTAAATTTACCAATAGCGATGTTAACGAATTAAAGAAACAGTATCCTTTTACTTATTGGGAAATTGTTTCTAAATGTAAAGAAAAGAAAAAAACAAAACAAGAGTATCTAAATACTTATATTAAAAAATGTAAACTAGATAATTCTTTATCTTTTAATTGGAGGTCTGTAGCTAAAAATTTAGAGATTCCGACAACTATACCAGAAAAATTTACCTACAGCCCTCTTGTGGTTAAGAATTTTAAATAATACTCCTCTAATTAGTCAGTGATAGGGGAAACTGCCTGGAGTTGACTTTGAAAAAAAACGCCTTAGGGGTATAATTGACCTATGGTTACCAAGCATTTTTTTAAGGTTTTGACGATTTTTGCATCAATGATAATTCTTGGGATTATTGTCCTTTTGGCTACGGATTATTTTGGCGAACAGGCAGTGCAGGCGACGGACACGGACGATCAAGTTCAGGTTGCAAAATAAAAGCTATATGGTATATTGATGATATCCCCACACTTAAATATAAGTGTTTGGGTAAACCGCAGAGAAAACAGGCGAACAATAAGTCCTGTTTAGTGGGTCGATAGTCCTTCAACCTAAATGGGTTTCAGGATAAATCTTGCGGCCAAAAGCCGTTTTTTTAATTTATAAAAAACAATGTTACAAAAAACAAAAAAAGAGGAAATGATCAAGGATTTGGAAGGAGTAATAAAAAACTCTGAATCCTTAGTCTTTGTCAATTTCCATGGTTTGAAAGTGAGCGATGAAACGATGCTTCGAAAGAGCCTCCGAGATCAAGGAGTAAATTACAAAGTTTCTAGAAAAACGTTGCTCGCTCGCGCACTCAAAGGCAAAGCGGAAGGAGAGATCCCAGAGCTTGCCGGAGAAGTCGCTATCGCTTACTCCAAGGATGCTATTTCCTCACCGCGTGAAGTATATAATTTTCAAAAAACTCACAAAGGAGCAGTTAGTATTTTGGGAGGTATTTTTGGAGGTAAATTTGTCGATAGTTCCTACATGATGGAACTTGCCACGATACCTAGCAGGGAAGTCTTACTTTCCAAGATTGCATTCTTGCTCAAATCTCCTATGCAACGCTTGGCTCTGGCTGTGAACGAAGTAGCGAAGAAAAGATAGTATTATTAATTTATTAATTAAAACTTTTAAAACATATGTCAAAATTTGATTCATTTATGAAAGATCTCGAGAGCGCATCAGTCTTGGAACTCAATGACTTGGTGAAGGCAATCGAGGAAAAGTTTGGAGTATCAGCTGCAGCTGTCGCAGTCGCTGGTCCTGCTGCTGCCGCAGAAGCAGTCGAAGAGAAAGACTCATTCAGCGTTGTTCTTGCCTCCGCTGGTGAACAGAAAATTGCTGTGATGAAAGTCGTCAAAGAAGCATTGGGTCTCGGACTTAAAGACGCTAAAGATTTGGTAGATGCTGCTCCTTCAAACTTGAAAGATGGAATGAAGAAAGCGGAAGCTGAAGATCTAAAGAAAAAGATTGAAGACGCAGGAGGAAAAGTCGAGCTTAAATAAAAATACTCGACTTTTCGGCCGGAAGCGCGACGGCGCTGAGGCGGGGGCTGCACAAAATTCTAGCAAGAATTTATGTGTGGCCAAAGTCGAGCTTAAATAGTCTCAAAATAATATCTAGGCAAGGTCTAGCACTAAAAAAGGAAGCAAGGCTTCCTTTTTTTAGTGCCTGCAGGGTAGTGAGCTGTGCTCTACTACCTTGTGGATAAATTAATAGTAAATTAATGTCAGAAGCTTTATAATCAGAAATATGAAGAAATATACATTATATTTATCTATATTTACTTTATTCCTAATTTTAATAGGTCTTTTAAGTTTTAATACTAAATTGGCGGACGCTTATGATTCTGGCTGTATTGGGAATGCTCTATATAGTATAACGACAGGACAGCTTTGCAGTGTATCTTCGTATGATTATTCCAACTACGGTTATGGCTGTACTTCAGCTGGGCCATACAATATCATTACCGGACAGCTTTGTTCTGGTTCGCAGTATGGTTATTCTAATTATAGTTATGGTTGCACTTCGGACGGTCCATTCAATATTATTACTGGGCAGCTTTGCTCTGGTGCAACATCTCAATATCCTTACACTTATCCTTATTACAATCAGGTTCCGGTTATCTCTGGAATTAGTGGACCACAATCATTAAATGTAAATCAAATGGGAACTTGGACAGTAAGAGTTTCTAATTCTAATTTATATAGTGGAAATCTTACTTACTCAGTCAATTGGGGAGATCAGCCGATTTATGTATATGGAGTAAATAGTTCTTATATTTATCCTCCTCAGCAAAGTGCGACATTTACCCATACTTATATGCAGGCAGGAACATATAATCCGACATTTACTGTAACAAACAGCAGTGGACAAAGTGCTAGTTCTAGTTTGAGTGTTGTAGTGGGTGGATATACAAGTTCTACTCCTCCTTTTATTTCTTCAATTTCAACTTCTTCTGGGCGAGTCGGAACTCAAGTCACGATATATGGCACAGGTTTTAATAATAATTATGCTTCCAATAATGCGATTAATTTCGGTATGAGCATAATTCCAAATGCGTATTCTTCCAATAATACCAGCATGACCTTCACCGTTCCCACGTATACGAATTCAGCTTGTCTTTATTCTACTCCAGCCTGTGTTATCCCTCAGTATCAAATTATTCCTGGTACTTATCCTATTTTTGTCACTAATACAAATGGAATTTCGAACGTGGTTTATTTCACAGTGACTTACTAAATTAGAAAATAAGTAAAAATAAGGAAAGTTTTTAAAAATTGCTAGGTCTTGCCTAGCAATTTTTTGCTTGTTTTTTATTAAAAAAGTATTAAAATATCTAGATGGAAATTCTAGCAAAGATATTAGGCAGTTCGGCACGCGTGAAAATAATGCGGCTTTTTTTACTAAATAGGAGCAAGGGTTTCAGCAATAAAGAGGTGGCAAAAAGAAGCAGAGTAGGCCAAAGTGTTGCTCGCAAGGAACTCAGGCTTCTCTCCTCGGTTGGTTTTATTAAAAAACGTTCCGCTACTTCTCCGGAGTGGTATTTCAATACTCAATTTAAATATGGTGAAGAGTTTAAAAATTTATTGCTTAATTTAGATACTTTAAACAAGCAAACCATTTTAAATAATTTTAAAAAAGTTGGTAAAACCAAACTTATAATCATTTCCGGGATTTTTATAAAAAATGACGACAGCCGGGTAGACATACTTATCGTCGGAGATAAGATGAAAAGAAGCAAAATAGAAGAGGGAATTAAGAAAATTGAAGCAGAAATAGGAACCGAGCTCGTTTATGCTCTCTTTGACACAAAAGAGTTTATTTATAGGCTGAATATGTATGATAAATTGATTCGGGATATTTTAGACTACCCTCACGAGGTGGTTTTGCAGGCAAAAGAGTTATCTCCCACACTTATCTTAAAGACGTTGTAAACAAAGCTCCTTCGGAGCATCTTTAAGATAAGTGTGGGAGTTATCCACACAGTTGATTTGCAAGGCTTAATGAAAAATTTAAAACTGTTATAATATTGAGTAGGACTTTAATAAGGTCGAAACTTAATAAAGCATTATTATTAGTAATTTCAGCAATAAAAAGCTGATCCACTTTAGTGGAAATTATAAATTTATGAGTAACATTTGGCTTTCATGGGGTGATGTTTTTAATGCATCCCTTCAAGGTTTATGGTTTGGTTTCGTACAGTTTGCTCCTAGACTTGTGGTCGCAATTGTGTTTTTTGTAATAGGTTGGTTTTTGGGTTCTTTGATTGCAAAAGCTATCGAACAAGTATTTAGCAGTCTAAAGATAGATAGTCTTTTTAAGACTATTGGAGCAGATAATTTCTTAAAAAAAGCTGGAGTAAATCTTAATTCCGGATATTTTATAGGACAAGTAGTAAGATGGTTTGTAATAATCGTTTTCCTTCTTCCTTCCCTTAATCTAGTTGGCTTGAGTGACGTCTCTTCTTTCTTAGGGGGTACTGTGCTTGGATTCTTGCCTCAGGTTGTAATTGCCGCTTTTGTTTTGATTATTGCTGCAGTTGTTTCTGAAGGTCTTTCAAAGGCAGTGTTGGCTACAGCAAAAGCTATGGGTTTGAAAGCAGCTAATATGTTCGCTACTGTTGCGAAGTATGCTGTCTGGGTATTTGCTATCATTATCGCGCTTGGCAAACTAGGACTCGGAGACTATATGAGTATCCTTTTCTCAGGAATAATCGCAATGTTGGCTTTGGGTGGTGCCTTGGCTTTCGGTTTGGGTGGCAAGGATGCAGCTGCACGATTCATCAACAAGCTTGGTGAGGAAGTTCGCAGTTAATTCATAAAGATTTTAAGAATAGTTTAACCAAAAAGATGCTCTAAACAAACGGGCATCTTTTTGGTTGTTCCTAAACATAAACTTTGTTTGAGAGTATTGCCAACTTTGATTCTACATACTATAGTTAGTATATATGTTTATATTTATTCTGCTTGTAGTAGTTGGATTATTCGTAGTTTTTGCCTATTTTAAAAGAAAATATTTTAATAAGATTAATCGCATTTTTAATGTCAAAAATGCTGAGTAAAAAAATATTTCAATTTCTTTTTGTTTTTATTCTCATTGTGGGATGGGTTTTTTCTGGTTGGTCGCCGATTTGGCAGAATCCCCGAGTGCCGCCGCAAACAGAACAAGCAGAAGCCGCTGGAGCTAAAATGCTTCTTTTTTGGGATGGAGCAGACGCTCCTAGCGGATGGAGCGTGGTAACTACTTTTGATGGAAAATTTCCTCGTGGAGAAGCGGTGGCTAATTTTGGCGTGAGTGGTGGGAATAGCTCTCATACTCCCACAGTATCTAATGTTACCTATAGTACTCCTTCTACTGGACAGGCTACGGCTTTGTTTAGTACTTGTTCTACTTATGGCCATAGCCACGCGTCTCTTTCGGTAACTGTTGGTTCTGCCGATAACCTTCCGGCTTTTTATAGTTATAAACTCATTCAATATGATGCGGGTATTCCTGTTTCTATTCCTGCTGGCGCGATTGCTATTTTTGACGGGGCTCTTCCGGCTGGTTGGACTGATCAATCAAGCGCGGTTAATAATAAAATGATAAGAATTAATTCTACTGCTGGCGCGGGCGGTTCGGATAGCCACACACATTCTCTTACTTGGAGCTCACTTATAACTTCAAGCGGTAGTAGCAGTAGTTGCGGCGTGGCTAGCAATGCCGATGCTAATGTAAATCATACCCATACAGCTCCGGCGCAAACCGCAACAGCGGGTGTGAATGCTTTGCCACCCTATATTCAGGTTATAATCGCAAAAGCTGATGCCAACACAGCTTCCTTGCCAAATGGTTTAATAGCTATGTTTGATGGCGATCCGGGTTCAAGCTGGACAGTAAAGTCGGCTAGCGGCGGTCCGTTTTATCAGCAATTTATTAGAGGATATACGAGTTATAATGGGACGTCGCAAGGGGCGACGACTCATAATCACGCGAATGAAACAAGTGGATCTTCGGGTGCGGCTAGCGCTACATCTGGTGGAAGTGTCACAAGTGGAACTTCGGCTGCCGGATCTTCCCATACACATACACTTACAGCATCTTTTAATAGCGGAACAGACAATATGCCGCAGTATTTTAATGTGGTATATGCCAAGAAAAACACAAATATAGCTCCGAATGTGCCATCACAAGAATTACCGAACAATAATGCTACGGGCGTCTCAACCACTCCGACTTTTACAATGACCGCGACTGATCCTGATCCAGATCATCTTAGCTATAAAGTAACGATTTATTCTAACAGTGGCTGCACTTCTATTGTTGGGAGTGCGCATGACCAATCTACGAATTCCACCGGCTGGACAGACACGGATGCCAATTGCACCAGTAACCCAACTTCCTGTTATAATTCCGGCACACAAGGAAGCTTTGCTTTGCAGTCGGCCGATGCCTTGTCTTACAGTACCCAATATTGGTGGAAAGTGTCAGCTAAAGACCCTGACGGATTAGGCACTTTTACTGATTCATCGACCTGCAATACTTTTACTACCTTAGCAGCAGTTGTTTCTGTTACAATCTCTAGCAACGGAACGATTAGTTATGGCGCTCTGCCGGCTGGCACCAGCAAAAGTACAATCCAGCTTGGCACTACCCCAGTTGCCAAAAATGATGGCAATGTAACGGAAACTTTCAATATAAAAGGACAAAACACCGCTTGCCCGTGGACACTTGCCACCAGCACTGGTTCTGAGCAGTATAAGCACGAATT
This sequence comes from Candidatus Paceibacterota bacterium, assembly GCA_028718635.1. NCBI lineage: Bacteria > Bacillati > Minisyncoccota > Minisyncoccota bacterium. Next base: position 7,017 of record JAQULK010000001.1, on the reverse strand, counting down.
TTCCACTAATGGCGGCACAGGTTGGACGGCACTTACAACAAGCTACCAAACCTTAGTTACGGGTGTTGTAGCTAATAGCACACAAAATACTGATTTGCGTATTACAGTACCAACGGCGACGAACTGTTACACCTCGCAATCTGCCGATGTAATTATTCAGGCCACACAATAATAGATTTGTGGATACCACTTGATTATGTGATATACTATGAATAGGTCGAACCAGAATTAATTAAAATCAATTAATATTTATCATTGGGTATGACAACCAAAATTAACATAAGGAAATTCATTACTACAAGCGGCATCTTGAGTTTAGCGGGTATGCTTGTCGCATATTCGGTGGCTTTTGCATCCACAACGGCGACAGTTGCGGCTACGGTGACAGTGCAGAATATTTCGGTTTCTGTTTCTGATGGTAGTGTCGCTTATGGGACACTTGGGCAGAATACCACACAGGATACCTGTACCGGACAGTTGAACGACCTGCAAACTGTTACCAATAATGGCAACGTAAACGAAGACTTTGCTATCAAGGGGCAGGATTCCAGTAATTGGACACTGGCAGCCACAGCGGGCAGCGATCAATATGTGCAAAAGTTCAAGAATGGCGCTTGCGCTACTTTTTCGGATGGCACTGCACTCACGACTTCCAATCAAAGCCTTGCCACTGGCATAGCGTCGAGCGAGACAGCGAGCTTGAATTTGCAGATTAATACCCCGAATCCTTCGACCGTATTTACCCAGCAAAGCGTTGACGTGACCATTACAGCCACTGCCTCATAATTCTGTTAGAAGTCTAATGATAAAACGAATAAGTCGTATAGTGTTTTGCTTCTAACGAGACAGGGCTGGGTGATTTTTATCAATTACAAATTTTATGGCGGGTATTAAATCTACAACAAAGTTTTTTATTTTTCTCGCGCTGATCTTGATTCTTCCAATGGCAGTTTTTGCAAAAATTGGCGTCGGGGTTGGATTGGGAAAAATTCATTTAGACGAGCCGCTCAGAGCCGGCGGGATTTATAATTTGCCTTCGCTTCCGGTTTTAAATACCGGCGATGAACCATCGGATTATGCGGTTGGGGTTGACTACTTTCAAGATCAAGAAACGCGGTCAGATATGGGACTACGACCGGCTGCAGAGTGGTTTCATTTTGAGCCGCAGTCGTTTCATCTTGAGCCTGGCAATGTCCAGATGGTAAAAATTACTTTAACTCTCCCTACAAAAGATATTAAGCCCGTAAATTATTTTGCTTATCTTGAAGCTCATCCGGTGAAAAAATCTGAAGCCGGTGTAACGGCGGTAAATATTGCCGCCGCGACTAAACTTTGGTTTACGGTAGCTCCATCAAATATCTTTCAAGGAATTTATTACAGATTTATAACTTTATATTCGCACTATCATCCATGGGATACTATTGTTTTGGCGGTAATTTTTGTCGCGGCCTTACTTCGGTTTGTTTCAAAAAAGTTTAAATTTCAAATAGCGAGGAAGTGAAATTTTAGAGATGAATGAAAAACAATCAATCAATTATTTATTTTTTATTTTTCATCCTCGTTTTTGGAGGTATATTTTTTATTTCTCATAAATTTAGTTTTGCCGCTGGCGATGCCACGATTGATGCGACAGTTAAAATCGCAGTTTGTGGCAATAATATTCGAGAAGATTACGAAGAGTGCGATGGTTCCAATCTAAACAACCAGAGTTGTGTCACTAAGGGATTTTCCGGTGGCACTTTAAGTTGCAAGGCCGATTGTGTTTTTAATACTTCTGCCTGCACTAGCGCGTCGCCTCCTTCCAGTGGCGGTAGTGGCGGGTACAGAGAGAGAGTGTCACAAACCGCCGTCAATTTTAGTGGTAGAGCGTATCCTAAAAGCACAGTGACTATTCTTAAAGATGCTCAGATTGCCGCAATGACCATTGCTGATGCCAACGCTAATTTTTCTGTTACCATAAGTGAACTTTCCGTTGGTAATTATATTTTCAGTGTTTATTCCGAAGATGATAAAGGTAATCGATCCCCTCTTTTAACATTTCCAGTGAGTGTTACCTCTAGAGTTACAACCAATATTAGTAGTATCTTTATCGCTCCATCCATCGCAGTTGATAAAAGTGAAGTAAAAAGGGGTGAAAATGTTGCGATTTTTGGCCAAACAGTGCCGCAGGCGGATATTACTATCACAATTAATTCAGATGAAGAATATTACGGAAAAACACTTGCCGATGCCAGTGGCGCCTATTTGTATAATTTTGACACATCTCAGCTTGACATGGGACAGCATTACGCGAAATCTAAAGCCGCACTTTCCGGCACCTTTAGTCCTTTTAGCAAAGTATTGGGTTTTACCGTTGGTACAAAAACGGTTTTAGTGAAACCGACAAAAGCGCTAAAAGGCGATATGAGTGGCGACGGACGCGTGAATCTTGTTGATTTTTCTATTGCCGCTTATTGGCACAAACGAGCTAATCCACCCGCCTCGGTCGATCTTAATGGCGACGGTAAAGTTGACCTAATTGATTTCAGCATTATGGCGTTTTATTGGACAGGATAAAAATATGATCAAAATTCAAAAAAAAATTATTATTTTACTTTCCACCTTCTCTTTTCTATTTTCCGGGCCTTTTGTTTTTGCCGCCGAAATTTCTTTTAACACGAAAGTTCAAGAAGTGGCGGTTGGTCAGCAATTCCAGATGGAGATGCTGTTAAATACCGACAATGAGGCAATCAATGCCATTGAAGGGGAAATAACATTTCCAATCGATCTTCTGGAATTGGAAGAAGTACGAGACGCAAACTCAATAGTTAACTTTTGGGTTGATAAACCGAAAATTGAATCTGATGGTCAGATCGCTTTTTCTGGAATAATCCCGGGCGGTTATCAGGGCCCGCGGGGATTACTGTTTACCTTGATATTTGTTTCAAAAAAAGAAGGTCAAGCCACGATTGAACTTCATGAAGCGAAAACTTTGCTCAATGACGGCAAAGGCACCGAAGCATTACTTTCAATTTCTCCTTACCAATTTACTATTTCTCAAGCGGCAAGAGTATCATCGGTTTCTTCAATTATTGACAAAGAACCGCCCGAATCATTTGCGCCAGCGATTGCGCAGAATCCTGCAATAGCCAACGGAAAATGGTTTTTGGTATTCGCCACTCAAGACAAAAGATTGGGAATTGACCACTATGAGATAAAAGAAACACAGCAGAGATTTTTGGATATATTTTCAAAATGGATCTCTAGAGAATCTCCTTATATTTTACAAGATCAAGAATTGAGAAGTTATGTTTTTGTGAAAGCGGTTGATAAAGCGGGCAACGAAAGAATAGTGAAAATCAATCCGCGAAATCCACTTGGATGGTACGAAAATTACGAGAATTGGCTTATAATCATATTAGGACTTGCCATTGCCTATACGATTAAAAAATTTTTATGGAGGAGATATTTAAAAAAATAAAAAGTTTATTAATTGGCAACGCATTGCTATTCGTAATTTCTAGTATTTTGCCCGCGACTACTCAGGCGACAAGTTGAAATAGTTTAACCGAAAAAGATGTCAACATAGAAAGTTGTTCAGTTAACCTTCAAGGGTGACACTGTGGATAAATAATAATTCAGTTTCTCGACCGGAACCATGCCATTTAAATATTTTCCTAAATGGATTCTTTCGTGATTGTAAAAGTGCAGATACTCTTCGAGCGTTTTCCAAGTTCTTCTAGGATTAAGATAATGTTCTTGATCAATCACTCCATGGGCTCTCTCCACTGCTCCATCCCAAGTAGGAGATGATTTTGGAATGAAATAATGAGCGATGCCTTTTTCCACCAAATATTTGTGAAAATCTCCTCGATTTTCACTGCCATTGTCGCTTTGAATTCCGAGAATCTTAAATGGAAAATTTTGTTCAGCCAAAAAGGAAAGCGTTAATGGTATCTTCGGCAGTCATGGTAGTCGTTACCACTGCGAATTGCATTCCAGTATAAATATCAATGAATGTGCGCTGGTATTGACGCATATTGTCTTCCCAAACATATTTGGCATCCATTTGCACTACATCTCCCGGAACCCTTGGAATCACAGCATCTTTGATTGGTGCATACCATTGTAATTTCTTTTGAGGACGAAAGATGAGATTTTTCTTTTTGTAGAATTTGTAAATAGCAGTAGTTGAAATATTTACGTTAAATCTTCTTTTAATTAGAAGTTTCATTTTAAGTGGTCCATAATTAATTTTCATTTTTTGTTCTGAAATGAATATTTTAATCTCTCCTTTGATTTTTGTTTCCGGATGTTCTTTTTTTGAAGTATGGGCTCTGCTTCCCAGATCTTTTTCTCTCCACTTGTAATATGTCTTCCGTGAAATGAAATACAAATCACAAACCTCATCTACTGTCTTGCCTGTTTTCTCTACCAAGAAATACCACTTTTGCCTTACTTTTGTTTCATACGCACACTTTTGATTTTTGTTGGCCATAGATGCTTTTCAGCTTTCGCCCTTTAAAATATTAATAGTTAACCTTTGTCACCCCAATCTATCATATTTGTCACCTCATATGGTTAACTGTACAGTTTTTTGACATTTTTTAAGCAGGGTTTATAATGGATTTAATGAAAAAGAAGATAGCTAAAAAAGAAGAAGTTACAAACACAGATTTGGGTCGCATGATGCAAGGGTTGGGCTCAGGCATAAAGAGTCTTGATTTGCGAATATCAAGAATGGAAAGTTATATGAAAGAAGGTTTTACTTCTTTAGATAATAAAGTTGACCATATTGATGCCCGACTCTCAAACCAAATAGAGGGTCTTGGTCGCCGTATGGATGATTTCGCTGATAATAAAGTTTCCAGAATTACTTATAAAGAACTCGAGCACCGCGTGATAACCTTAGAATCAAAAGTTTTACCGAAAGCAAAAAAGTAATTATAAACTAGTCTAAATTATTAAAATTAAAATATAAAAATTTTTTATGAAAAAATATAAATTTGCGTTGTTTGTTTTTGTTTTTACTTTATTATTTACTTTTAGTTTAAAATCTGTTAGTGCTGTTACAGTTTCTTCTAATTGCACAATTAATAGTACTCTGCGAATTGGCTCAACTGGCGATGAGGTCGCTTGTTTACAGTTGCATTTAGGTTTAATTTCTGACGGAAAATTTGGAACTAGAACTCAAATAATAGTTAAGGCTTTTCAAGCTAATGCAGGATTAAAGGCTGACGGAGTAGTGGGTCCTAGATCAATAAAAGCTTTAGAGGTTTCTAATTCCGTCATTTCAACACCAGTAACTTCAAATTCAACATCTTCAACTTGCGTAAATGGGTATGATTCATCAACATTTTTTAAATGTGGTTGCACTTCAACTTCAGGATTTAGTTCAATAAGTGGTGAGCCTTGTTCAGTTTCTCCCATAATTATTACTAGTTTATCTCTATTACCAAATGCAAAAGTCGGAACCAAGTACGTATTTACTCCAATAGCAGTAGGTGGACTAAAAGATCTTGCGTGGAATAATTACGTTTGGTCAGTATCTTCTGGGAATTTACCCACTGGTTTAATAATGGCTGAGGGGTTGAGTATCTTGGGTACACCAACAACTAAAGGAACTTATAACTTTTCTTTAACTGCTTCAAACGGTTCGATTTCTGCTACAAAACAATTTACTTTAACAGTAGACTCGGCTACTACTTCAACTTGCTCAATTGGAGGTTTTGATTCAAATACTGGTTTTCGTTGCGGATGCACTTCGGCTACGGGGTTCAATTCAATTGATGGCTTACCTTGTTTCCCAACTCCCACACCAACACCTGTTCCAGTTTCAACTTGTTCAGTTGGTGGATTTGACTCAAACACTGGTTTTCGTTGTGGATGCACTTCAGTTTCTGGCTATAGTTCTGTAGATGGTGGTCCTTGTGGTAATGCTTCAAATTTCCGATCAGGTTGTACTTCCTACTCTGGTTTCAGTAGTGTTGATGGTTCGTCTTGTGCGGTTAATTAAGATTGAAAATAACATATTTTTTGCATAAAAGGCACCCTCTCGGGTGTCTTTTATGCTATCCACATGTTTATTAACATAATCCTTTTATATAAGTATTTGACATAATAAAGCTCTTAGTATAGACTAGTTTAATCAGTATGATAAACACAAGAAACAGTTTAAAAAGGCGGCGCTAATTGCAGACTTTCTTTTGTCTGTTGGCCGCCCGAAAGGCGGTTTTTTTGTCCCCGAACGAAAGCATGGCTTCGTACGGGGCAGGTGAAAAATCAGGACGAATGACACTTTGAAAATTTAATTTCTGTCCCAACGTTAGAGGGGTCTTTTTTGTTGGAGGCAGAAAAAAGCCAAAAAATATTTTAGTAGCGAGCGGTCGTGAAAGAATATTCTGTTAAACTTTGGCTTTGTTTTTCCGCTGAGATAAAAATCAGCGGTTTGTGATTTTCAAATTTCTTAACAGGAAATTTAAGGGCGTACGGTGGATGCCTAGACTTTAAGAGGCGATGAAGGACGTGGCGTTGCTGCGATAAGCTTCGGGGAGGTGCTTAGCAACCTTTGATCCGGAGATTTCCGAATGGGGAAACCCTATCAAGTAAACCTTGATAATTTTTATCTTTATGATAAAAGAGCATACCCTGGGAAGTGAAACATCTCAGTACCAGGAGGAAAAGAAAAAAATTTTATTTCCTTAGTAGCGGCGAGCGAAAAGGAAGAAGCCCAAACCTCTGTAGCAATACAGGGGGGTTGTAAGATGACAATATTTATTTATTTAAAGAGGAGTCAAAAAATAAGTTATTAGCTTAAGTTGCTGGAAAGCAACACCATAGGAGGTGATAGTCCCATGAGCGAAAATAATTTATCTCTTTTATTGTTATTCTTGAGTACCCCAGGACATGAGTGGCCGGGGGGAATCTAGCGGAACTAACCGCTAAGGCTAAATACTCTTAAAGATCGATAGTGAACTAGTACCGTGAGGGAAAGGTGAAAAGCAGCCCGATTAGGGCGGTGAAATAGACCTGAAACCG